>NZ_CAAAFO010000112.1:17864-24207 GCF_900634715.1 Candidatus Protofrankia californiensis
CGCGGACCTCCTTCGCCGCCCACATCGGGTTGACCAGCTCGAGGTACCGGTCCACGCTGTGCGGCCAGGTGAGGGCCGCCACTACCGGGGACCGCAGGAGGGTCTGGACGAAAGTCATGGATGTCTTCTCCATGTTTGGGTGACACGCGAGCGCCACACACTGCGCACCATGCTCATCTCGTCCCATCCCGTACGCGGTGCACGAGGGCCGGGGCCCGCGGTGGGGTGGGCAGGCGGGCGAGGGCACCGTCAGCCGAGGTCGAAGCGGGCGGCGGCGCGCAGCAGGGCCGGGGAGAGGCGGGCGAGGAGGCGGGCGGCCCTGGCCTCGACGGTGACCGGGACGACGGCCTTGTTCTGGCGGACGGCGCGCAGGATCTGCTGGGCGACCTTGTCCGGGGGGAAGTTACGCCTGGTGTAGAGGGCGGAGATGCGGTCGCGGGTGGCGTCGAGCCGGTCGGCGGACCGGCCGGAGAAGGTGGTGGTGCGGGTGATGTTGGTGTTGACGATGCCGGGGCAGATGGTGGTGACGCCGATGCCGGCGGGGGCGAGTTCGGCGCGCAGGCAGTCGGAGAGCATGTAGACAGCCGCCTTGCTGGTGGCGTAGGCGGCGAGGATCTTGCTGGGCAGATATGCGGCGGCGGAGGCGAGGTTGACGATGTGGCCGCCCTCACCACGGTCGACCATGAGGGTGCCGAAGGCACGGCAGCCGTGGATGACGCCCCCGAGGTTGACCTCCAGGATGCGCTGCCACTCCTTCTCGGTGGTCTGCAGGAAGGTGCCGCAGTGGCCGACGCCCGCGTTGTTGACCACGATGTCGGGGACGCCGTGGGCTGCGGCGACTTCGGTGGCGAAGGTGTCGACGGCGGGGCCGTCGGAGACGTCGACGCGGTAGGCGTGGGCGGTGGCACCGAGCAGGCGGGCGAGTTCGGCGGTGCGTTCGGCGGTGGCCAGGTCGAGGTCACAGACCACGACGTCGGCGCCGTGCTCGGCGAAGGCCAGTGCGGTGGCGCGGCCGATGCCGCTGCCGCCACCGGTGACAACGGCCAGCTTCCCGGCGAAAGGCCCCCGCCCCCCTCGCGCACCGTAGGCCCGGTCCAGTACGGGGGACGCGGGCGCACCGTCGGTGCGCGAGACGATTTCCTTGATCATTCGTGCCACGGTGGGGCCTTTCTCCAGTAGTGCGGACCAGTGCCCGGCCGGCAGGGTGCGCCGCCACAGGTACGGCGCCCAGCGGTCGAGGTCGTCACCCAGAGCGGGACTGACGTAGTGGTCCCGGGTGATGGTGATCAGCTGCACCGGTATGGCGGTCGGGCGCTGCCGTGGGCGTAGGAGGAGGGGCAGCATGTTGGCCCGGTACAGCGCGATGCCGCGTACGGCGTCGGCGGCAAGGGTGGGCTGCGGGTGGCCGGCTCGCGGGGCGACCCCTTCGGTAGACGACAGCACGCGGCCCCACCCCGCGGCCAGGCCCAGCCGCCAGGCGGCGGGGGCGAGCAGCGGCGCGTGGAAGACGCCGATGTACCACGAGTGCGCGGCCTGGGCGAGGAGTTGGCCGATGTGGCGCGGGGTGGGGCGGGTGAGACGTCGTCGAACCCAGTGGCCGACGTGGTCCAGGCAGGGACCGGACAGGGAGGTGTATGAGGCGATGCGGCCCGCCGAGCGTGGGTCGGTGACGGCCTCCCAGGACTGGATGGACCCCCAGTCGTGGGCGGCGAGGTGTACCGGCCGGTCCGGGCTGACCGCGTCGGCCACGGCGAACAGGTCGTCCGCGAGCTGCGGCAGCCGGTAGCCGCGCACACCCGCCGCGGCCCCGGAGGCCCCGGCGCCGCGCACGTCGTAGCGCACGACGTGGTGACCGTCGGCGGCGAGGGTGGCGGCGACATCGTCCCAGATGTGGTGGGTGTCGGGGTAGCCGTGCACGAGCAGTACCGTCGGCCGGGCGGGGTCGCCCTGCTCGTACACGGCCAGCGGCACGCCGGCCGAGATGACCGTACGGTGTTTCATCGGGCGTCCGATCGGGTGTGTGCCTGCTGCCAGCGGCGCACGTGTGGCAGGTCGTCGTCGAGCCAGTGGGCGTCGTCCTCGGTGACCACCAGTAACTCCTCGAACTTCAGCCCCACCTCGCGGAATCCGACGTGCGGCTCGACCGCCCACAGCCCCGGCGTGGGCGCGTGCCGCGAGGAGCGGCCGTCGGCCCACAGCGGCGAACGGCCGTGCAGGCGCTCGCTGACGAGCTCGCGGCCGAGGGTCTCCAGCGTTCGTACCCCGAAGCCGAGGACATTGACTCCGGCGGGCCCGCGGGCGGTCATGCGGGTGACCTGATGGCCGATGACCCGTCCCGGATAGACCTTGTGCCGGTTGTCGTAGCCGTGGTGGGCGATGAGCGCGTCCACGGAAGCGTAGATGTCGTTGAGCGGTTTGCGCTGCCGCACCTCACGGAGGATCAGCTCGCGGTATTCGCGCAGGTCAAAGGCAATCTTGTCCCAGATGGGATTGTCGCCGACCTTGCCCGCGTAGCCGATGTCGGCGGTGTAGCCGTCGACGACGGGAGCGCAGTCGAGGATGTACGGCATGCCTTCTTCCAGCTTCCGCCGGCCCGCGAAGAACTGCAGCGGCGTCTGGAAGTGCCGAAAAGCAGTACGGTCGCCGAACCAGGCGAAGGGGATGTGGAAGAAGTCCTGGACGCCTTCGGCGACCAGCTCCCGGCGGAGCCGGGCAGCGACCTGACATTCGGTCACTCCAGGTTCCAGCCAGGCTGCGACGCGCTCGGCGCAGCCGTAGGCGAGCTGTTGCAGCTCACGGAAGCGGTCGAGGTCGCTGCTGTCGTACGGGAAGGCCGGTGCGGCCTGGGCCTGCATGGTCATGGGCGTCGCCTTCCGGTCGTGCGTGTATGGGGTCACAGGTCCAGGACGAGGCGTTCGCCCGCGGGTGCGCGGGATACGCAGACGAGCATCGCGCCGCCGGCGCGCTCGGCGTCGGTGAGGCGGTGGTCGCGGTGCTCGACCAGTCCGGTGAGGACCCGCTGGCGGCAGATCCCGCAGAGTCCCCGCCGGCAGGAGTACGCGGCCGCGGGGACGGCCTCCCTGAGCACGTCCAGGGCGGACCGGTCGGCGGGGACGGGCAGCGCGCGCCCGCTGCGGGCCAGGTGCAGCTCGAAGGGGTGGCCACCCCGGATCGGGGCGGGGGCGAATCGCTCACAGTGCAGGGCCGTTGCGGGGCTCGCGTCGAAGGCCGCCTTGATGCCGTCGAGCATGGGGACTGGGCCGCAGGCGTAGACGGCGGCCCCGGCCGGGGCGCGGCGCAGCAGGTCGGCGGCAGCGGGGATCCCGTGCTCCTCGCCGGAGACGATCTCGATCCGGCCACCGAGCTGCCGCAGTTCGTCGGTGAACGGCAGGCGGGCGCGGCTACGACCGGTGTACACAAGCCGCCAGTCCAGGCCGCGCCGCGCGGCCTCGCGGGCCATCGGCAGGATGGGAGTGATGCCGATGCCGCCCGCGATGAACAGCACGCAGGGCTCGGCGGCGAACGGGAAGGCGTTGCGCGGCCCGCTCACGGTGAGCCGGGTGCCCTCCGGCAGGGCGTCGTGTACTTCCACCGATCCGCCGCCGCCCGTCTCGATGCGGCGTACCGCGATCCGATAGGCGGCACGGTCGGCGGGGTCACCGCACAGGGAGTACTGGCGTCGGCGGCCGGACGGCAGGTGCAGGTCGAGGTGGGCGCCGGGCCGCCAAGCGGGCAGCGCCGCACCGTCGGGGGCGGCCAGGCGCAGGCAGACGACGTCTTCGGCCTCGGCGCGGCGGGTGGCCACCACGAGGTTGCGCGGGGGCGCGTTCGCCGCAGCGGGCCGACAGCGGCGGCGCGGCCGGGTGGACAACGGGAAGAACGCGTCGCCGAAGGCGGCCAGTACCCGCATCATGCGGTCGGCACGGGGTCTGCCGTACAGGTCGGGGGGAAGGGAGCGGCTCACGGGTCCGGGTCCTGCTCGAACGTCAGTGGGCGGCGGCGCGGGCAGCCGGGGACGTGGCGAGGTAGGCGACCGCCTGCCGGGTCGAGCCCTCCTGGGTGGGGTGGTAGCCGCGCCTGACGTAGCGCGCCCCGGAGCACACAGCCGCACCGGGGCTTGGCAGCAGCCCGCGCCGCGAAGCCGCGAGGAAGCCGCGCCAGCTCGCCTTCTGCCGTGGCCCGGCCGGCTGCGGATCGGCGGCCACCAGGAAGCGCGCTCCGCGGATCCACAGCCAGTACAGGGCAGGACCGGTGATCGCCATGGTGCGGATCCGCCGCGCGTAGCCCGGGTCCAGGTGTCTGAGCAGGTCGTACGCGACGCTGCGGTGCTCGACCTCCTCCGCGCCGTGCCAGCGCAGCAGGTCCAGCATCACCGGGTCGGCGCCGGCGAGGTCCAGGGCGTCCGCGTTGAGTACCCAGTTGCCGAGGAAAGCGGTGAAGTGCTCGACCGCGGCGATGATCGCAACCCGCTCGACGACATGCTCCCGGGCCCGCTCCGGCGTCAGTCCCGGGCGCTCCCCCAGCACCCGGTGGAACAGCCACTCGACCTGGCGTACGTACGGGCCCGGATCCAAGCCCTTGGCGAGCAGGTGGTCAAGCACTCCCTGGTGGGCCTGCGCGTGGATGGCCTCCTGCCCGATGAACCCGAGCACGTCCTCCCGCAGCCGGTCGTCGGTGATCAGTGGCAGGGCCTGCTTGAAGACGCGCACGAACCAGCGCTCGCCCGCGGGCAGCAGCAGATGCAGCACGTTGATGGTGTGGGTGGCTGTGGGCTCGCCCGGAATCCAGTGCATCGGAAGCCGTGACCAGTCGAAACGGACGTCGCGCGGCTGCAGGACCAGGTTGTCGTGCTCATGTACAGGGGACTCGGCAGGGGACATCGAAGCGCTCCTCCGTCACGTAGAGGGGGCTGAAGAAGGCGCGACGTGTCGGCTCCGGCTCTGGACGGCGCCGCACCCTTATTGAGGATTACTCAACAGTAGGCTCTATTGAGCTGGAGTCAATAGGATGGACGCATGGTTCGCCCCCCCGGCCCGCGCGGCACCCGGCTCCTTCCCTCCGACCGCCGGAGCCAGATCCTGGCCGCCGCCCGCCGCATCCTGGAAAGGGGGACGATCGACGACATCTCCGTCGAGACCGTGGCCGCCGAAGCGGGCGTCTCCCCCGGGCTGCTCTTCCACTACTTCGGCTCGCAACGCAGGTTCCGGCACGCCGTCCTCCAGGCCGTCGCCGAGGACCTCCTCGGCCGCCTGCGTCCCGACCCGTCCCTGCACCCCGGCGAGCAGCTGCGAACCGGCGTCGAGACCTTCGTCGAGTACGTCTCCCGCCATCCCGACATCTACCAGGCCGTCACCCGGCTCGACAGCGGCAGCGACATGCGCGCCCTGCACCGCTCGACCCGCGCCACCCTGGCAGGCTGGATCACCGAAGGCCTCGCGTCCGCGGGCGCACCCGCCGCCCCCGCCCTCACCATGGCCGTGGCCGGCTGGTTGGCGTACATGGAGGAAGTCGTCCTCACCTGGCTCGACCAGCCGGCCATCGACCGGGCCGACCTCATCGACCTGTGCGAACGCACCTGCTACCAGATCGTCATGGCCGCCTTGGACGACCCTGACCAGTACGAGCAGCTCAAGAACCGCATCCACGAACGCGCCTGAAACGGCACCGGACCCGACGTTCGGTCCATCCTCGGCCACGGGAGCCGTCCGCACGATCCTGTCCAGCCCCCGCTACGCCGGACGGCAGGTCTGGAACATCTGGAACAATGAGAACAGGTGCCGCAAGGCCGTCGGCTGACGTCAGGGCGTTGATCGGCCGTTACCGCGCCGGGGCGACCATCGAGGATCCGGCAGCCGAGTTTTCGATCAGTGTCAGCGGTGTTGCGTGGCCGCTCCGCGACCGTGGCGTGCGCCGTACACCCGGACACGCTGCGCAAACTGACCTGCCCGGCGACAGGCCCGGCCGGGCTGTGCACGACAAACTGCACCGGTGGCTCCATGACGATGGAGCGGATGAAGTCGTGCTTCAGCTTGATCGTGTCACGCACCGGGATCATTTCCGCCGGCCAGACGCCTTCCCCCACACGACACGCTTGCCGGAGGGCCCGCCCAGGTGATGGTCCTGAGGGATCAGGCCACCGGCCACCCGTCCGTAGCCGTCCAGCTTCCGGGCGCTGTCCACCACGGCACTGTCCGGAGCACCGGGGATCTCCTCCGGGGGAAGGTCGCCCCACCGCCAGAGCCGAAGGCGGTCACCGGCCGTCGCGCCGAGATCGCAGAACCGGCCGACTGCCTCGATACGCTGCTTCGGCTTGGGATAGGACATTCTTGAGATAGGACATCGA
>NZ_CAAAFO010000112.1:24845-31850 GCF_900634715.1 Candidatus Protofrankia californiensis
GGGTCGGGTAATCCGGTCAAACCCGGCTCCGGCGGGCGACAGGAAAAACGCGAGGTTGGCGATCAGGTGTTGGGCGAGGTCGGCGACCGGGATCACGAGCAGTGAGCCGGGGTGGTTGGCGATCCACGTGTTGTGGCCTTCGAGGTAGGGCTCCTCGCGGGGCAGATAGATCCACTCGGGTGACAGCTGTCGGTAACGAGCGACGGTGGCCCCGAGCCAGTGGTCGAGATCGACTCGGCCGTCGACGATCGCGACGTCAGGTGACGCGTCGCGGGTGGGCAGAAAGTAGGTGCCTGTGTCGTCGGTGAAGAAGAACTCGGTCGTGTGGAATCCGGCGGCTGAGGGGAAGGTGCGCCCGCTCGGCGACCCACTGTAGTTGGGGAACGCGGACGCGTAGCCGGGGTGGTGGCTGATGCCGATGATGAAGCCACCGAGATCGAACAGCCCCGACCCGAAGCGAGATCGACCAGCAGGTCGAGGTCGCTGACATCGTCCGCGTCGGCACGCGCGACAGAGCCGAACACGCGGATGTTGCTGGCACCGTAGCGCTGCACGATCGCATACACATCTGCGCGGCGCTGACGCAACTCACTCAACGTCACACGACGGTGGGGCCCTCATCCGTCGTCACACAGCACCTCCGCCCGCGACCGGATCACCCGTTATCAGCATCGCACGGCGCTGCGCCTGTTGCGGGCGCCGCCGTGTTGACTGCACGCTCGGGGTCGATGACGTATTCACCGGACGGCCAGCCAGTAGTCCATCCCGATCACGCCAATGTTCTTAGTCTGTAGGACAATTACCGACCCAACGAACCCGATTTCAGCGCAGCCACCGTGGGGGCGGGGAGCGTCCACCGGCCGGCGGGCCCGGCCGGGGTGTCAGCGAACCACGTCGGGGCCATTGAGCATAAGCACGGCGGTAAGCCCCCGGTAGGTGCCCGTGAACTCGACGAGCTCCCGCAGCCAGGCGGTCAGCGCGGGACCCGGCGCCGCGGTGGCTGAAAGCTCGCGCGCCCGCGCGGTGAGACAGTCGAACCGGTCTGAAAACCGGACTGACGCCGATTTGCCGCCGGCAGCACGTTCCACATGACCACATGGAAAGTTGTCAATGCGGACGGTGCGATCAGTCGGATTACCATCCCATCCAGATCCAGCACATCCCAGTCCGTGGGACGACTCATCTCCTCCACTCACGATGAATCGGCCGTCGACATCACGGCAATTCCGATCAGAAAGCCATGGCTTCAATACCATATGCCATTATCAATTAGTTTTTACCATATATAGTCGGAAAGCCGGACGAAGCGGAAGCCAATGTCAATCAGTCGAGGTAGCGCAGCCGCCATCCCCTCGGCCGTCCCGCCGGAGGGATGGTTCATATGAGCGATGACGATTGATCCGGGCCTCGCGCCGAGCACGGCCCGCTCGACCTGGTCAGAAGTGAAGGTTGCTCCGGCGTCACCGTTGACGTCGAAGTTGACGACACGCTCACCGAGGTCGACGACAATCCGGGCGGCGACGTCGTCGCAGTGAGCGGTACCTGCCCGGAAGAACCGCGGCGGGTGGCCGAGGAACGCGGCGAGCTTGTCCCGGTTTCCGGTAACCTCGTCGAACGCCTCGGCGGCATTTCCCGTACCGTCTATCCCATAGGCTGACCGGCCGGACACCGACAGCGGGCGGTGGGATGTTCCGTGATTCGCTATTTCGAACAACGGGTCGGCGGTGAGCTCGTGGAAGACCCGGATGTTGGCATCGATCCAGCGGGAGTTGAGGAACAGCGTGGCCAATATCCCGTGCTCACGGAGAAACGCCACCAGCGCGTGGTCGTAGCCGCTGCCGTGCGGACCACCACATGCGTCGAAAGTCAGCGCGATCACCTTGTCGGTGGTGGGCAGGACCGTCGTGACACCGGGAACATCGATGCCCCAGGCGGAGGCCCGGACATCACGGTAGCGAGCGATCACCTCGTTAGTCACCGATGCCCGGTCGACCGACACATTGCTCGCCAGTCGCTCGCTGGTGGCTGACGACACGGCACCGGCCGGCAGACGGTGACCGGTCGGCGATGACCGTAAACCTGGCATGCCAGCAGACCCGGATCCAGACCGGGCGATCGGTATGTGTGGCGGAATGGCGCAGCCGGCGAGGATACTGCTCGCCGCTGTCACCAGAAGCGTACGGCGACGCAGAGACAACCCGCCTCCTTCAGAAGAAGACGTAGGTGGTTTCGGTCGTCCTGACAACCCTTTCCACCTACGCGCACCGGAAGAGTAGGTGGTTTCGGTCGTCCTGGCGGCGGTTTCCACCTACAGCTCGGAGGGTGTTGTGGGCGATGGGTCGCTACCATCGTCGCTCGCGGCGGACCCGCCGGACGATCACAACCAGATCGATCACGGCGGTCAGGGCGACCACCCCGAGCACAACGGCGGGCAGCGGCTGATCCTGGACCGTGAAATATACGCATACGGCCACGGAGAACAGCAGACCGAACAGGGCGAGGGCAAAACGCAGGCCCAGCGCGCTGCGCGCGGGAGGGTACCCACCCGGACTGCCGTTCATCCCGGCGCGTCCTGCACCGTAGAAGGAGCGTCCGGAGGAGCAGCACCGGCCACGCCCGCGCCGGTCGGAGGCAACTGTCCACACCCACGCACACCGTTCACGTCCAGTGGTGTGCCCGGCGACATTCCCAAGCGAACGCGCCCGGCTGCCATGGCCTCTCCGGGCGGGCCGCGGGGCGCGCGAAAACGGCCATCATCGCACGCCCTTTGGCCATGCCGACCTCTCCTGGGGCCGCCGGGCGCGCGAAAAAACCATCATCGCGCGCCCTTTGGCCGGCTACTAGATCAGCTCACGGTCGCCGAGGTAGGGCCGCAGGACCTTGGGGATGCGGACGTGGTGATCCGCCGTCTGGAAGTTCTCCAGGATGGCCGCCAGCAGCCGCGGCGTCGCCACCGCCGTGTTGTTCAGGGTGTGGGCGAAACGGACGCGTCCCTCGGCATCCTTGTAGCGGATGTTCGCCCGCCGCGCCTGCCAGTCGTGCAGCGTCGAACAGCTGTGGGTCTCCCGGAAACGCTCCAGCGACGGGAACCAGGTGTTGATGTCGTTCATCCGGAACTTGCCCAGACCCATGTCACCGGTGGCGCACTCCACCACCTCGTAGGCAAGGCCCAGGGACTGCAGGACGGTCTCGGCCGTATCCAGCAGCTCGGCGTGCCAGCGGGCCGACTGCTCCTCGTCGGCCTCGCAGATCACGAACTGCTCGACCTTCTCGAACTGGTGGACCCGCAGCAGCCCGCGCACGTCACGCCCGGCGCTGCCGACCTCACGACGGAAACACGGCGAGATCCCGGCGTAGCGCAACGGAAGGTCACGCAGAGACAGCATCTCGCCGGCGTGCAGGCCGACCAGCGCGACCTCGGCGGTGCCGGCGAGAAAGAGCTCGTCGGCGGGCAGCTCGTAGATCTCCTCGCCGTGCCCGGGGAGGAAACCGGTGCCGACGAGCGCTTCCCGTTTCACCAGCGACGGCACCGAAACCAGCCGGAAGTCCCTGTGCGCAAGCAGGTCCAGCGCGTAGGAATGGACCGCCCGCTCCAGCAGCACGAGCTGCCCGGCCAGCGCGTAGGCGCGCTCCCCCGAGACGTTGCGGGCCCGTTCGAACTCCGCCCAGCCACGCTTCTCGGCCAGTTCGACGTGGTCGATCGGGGTGAAGTCGAAGGTCGGACGCTCCCCCCAGACCCGGATGACGGTGTTCGCCGACTCGTCGGCTCCGACCGGAGCGCCGCTCCACGGGATGTTGGGGGTGCGCAGCAGCAGGTCCCGCAGCCGTTCACCCGCGGTCTCCAGCTCGTCGCGGGTTTCGCGCAACTGGGTGTCGAGGGCGCCGGAACGCTCCCGTAGCCGCTCGCGGCCGGCCGGATCGGCGGTTTTGAAAGCACTGGCGAGCTCACGGCGCTCACGCTGGGCAGTGTCCAAGGCGTGCTGCAACGATCGCACGCTACGGTCGAGAGCCAGAATGCCGTCGACGTCGAGGTCGACCCCCTTGACGCGAGCAGCCTCGCGCACGACATCGGGATTCTCCCGGATGAACCGCCTGTCCAGCATCTGGCTCCTGTGCCCTCTCAGCGGGACGCCCGCGGTGCCCTCTCGGTGATCCAAGCGACCTGAAGGACTCGGGCCTCCGGCGGTGCGAAAACATGATCGCGTCGCCTTCGGCCCACTGGCGGGACGTCCGCGGTGCCATCGCGCGGACCACCGCGCGTATGAACGTCGCCGAAAAGCCTACAGCGCCCCCCGGGATCCATTAACGATCATCAACCGAGAAGCACGGATCACGGCCCACCCCGGAGACAGGGGTCCCCGAATTATACCGAAAGTTATAATTCGGGGGTTACCGTCGGGTGGGGTTACCGTCGGGTGGGGTTACCGTCGGGTGGGGGCTACCGACTCGGGCAGGTCGGTCGCGCCGCGCAGATAACGGTCGACCGCCGCCGCGGCAGCCCGGCCCTCCGCGATCGCCCACACGATCAGTGACTGGCCTCGGCCCATGTCCCCGGCGACGAACACGGTCGGGACCGAGCTGGCCCAACCGGCGTCGCGAGCCACATTGCCGCGGGCGTCAAAGGCCACCCCGAGCTGCTCCAGTAAGCCCCCCCGCTCCGGCCCCACGAAACCCATCGCCAGCAGCACCAGCTCACAGGGCAGCTCGATGTCGGTGTCGGGCACCTTCTCGAAGCGGCCGTCAACCATGCGGACTTCGTGCATGCGCAGCGCACGGACCCGGCCCGCGGAGTCACCGAAGAAACGCTCGGTGGAGACGGCGAAAACGCGCTCGCCGCCCTCCTCGTGCGCGCTCGACACCCGGTAGATGACCGGCCAGGTCGGCCACGGGTTGGCCGCCGGCCGTGACTGCGGCGGCTGTGGCATGATCTCAAGCTGGTGCACGGATCGAGCGCCCTGGCGGTGTGCGGTACCCAGGCAGTCCGCGCCGGTGTCGCCACCACCGATGACGACCACGCGCCGGCCGGCCGCGTTTATCGGGGATGCAGCCAGATCACCCTGCTGGACATGGTTCGCGGGAACCAGGTACTCCATGGCGAGATGGATGCCGTCCAGGTCCCGGCCGGGGATGTTCAGGTCCCGGCCGATCGTCGAACCACCGGCGAGCACGACCGCGTCGTAGGAGGCGCGCAGCTCGTCCCCGGTTATGTCGACACCGACGTTGCAGGACGATATGAAGACCGTCCCCTCGGCTCGCATCTGGGCGAGCCGGCGGTCCAGGACGTGCTTTTCCATCTTGAACTCGGGGATGCCGTAGCGCAGCAGGCCGCCGATGCGGTCGGCCCGCTCGTACACGACGACGTTGTGACCGGCACGGGTGAGCTGCTGTGCCGCGGCGAGTCCCGCCGGACCCGACCCGACCACGGCAACCCGCTGGTCGGTGCGCACCGACGGCAGTACCGGGCGGACCGTACCGTCGGCCCACGCCCGATCGATGATCGACACTTCGACCTGCTTGATGGCCACCGGGTCGTCGGAGATACCCAGCACGCAGGCAGCCTCACACGGCGCCGGACACAGCCGTCCGGTGAACTCCGGGAAGTTGTTGGTGGCGTGCAGCCGTTCGATCGCCTCGTCCCAGTCGGCGCGGCGCACCAGGTCGTTCCACTCCGGGATGATGTTTCCCAGGGGACAGCCGTTGTGGCAGAACGGGATGCCGCAGTCCATGCACCGGGCGGCCTGGTCACGCAGGGAACCGACCGGGAACGGCTCGTAGACCTCTTTCCAGTCGGTGATGCGCACGTTGACGGGCCGGCGCCTGGGCTGCTCCCGGTGATGCTTGAGGAAGCCTGTCGGGTCAGCCATGCCGCTCCTGTCGGGTGATGGTGTTCGGTGGTGTTCGTCTGGCCGACCACCACCCGCTGGAGCACCGCCCGCGAGACGTTGTCGCGGGGACGGTGCTTGCCGGGGACGGTGTTCGACGTGGTTCACGGGGACGCTGTCGGGGACGTTGCCGCGAAGGACTCTGTTCGCTCGGGTGTTGCCTGCTGTGACGCCGCTCAGCCGCGGGCGGATGCCATGATCAGATCCTCGGCGGGCAGTCCGTCCTCCTCCGCCTTCTTCATAGCCGCCAGCACGCGCTTGTAATCCCGTGGCATCACCTTGACGAACCGGGTCTGCTCGTCCTCCCAGCGTCCGATCAGACCGGCCGCGACCGTGGAGCCGGTCTCCCGCCGGTGCCGGGCGATCAGTGCGAGCAGCAGCTCGCGGTCGTCCCCGTCGAGTGGTTCCACGTCGACCATCTCGGTGTTGATCCGCTGACGGACCGGCTTGTACAGGTAGGCGACGCCGCCGCTCATACCGGCGGCGAAGTTGCGTCCGGTAGCTCCGAGCACGACGACGGTGCCGCCGGTCATGTACTCGCACCCGTGGTCGCCGACACCTTCGACGACAGCGGTCGCGCCCGAATTGCGGACGCAGAACCGCTCCCCCACGATGCCGCGGAAGAACGCCTCGCCGGCGGTGGCACCGTAGAGCAGCACGTTGCCCGCGACGATGTTCTCCTCGGCGCGCAACGGCGCCTCCTTCGGCGGGAAGACGATGATCCGGCCGCCGGAGAGACCCTTGCCCGCGTAGTCGTTGGTGTCGCCTTCGAGGGTGAGCGTCACCCCGCGCGGCACGAACGCGCCGAAGCTCTGCCCGGCCGACCCGGTGAACCGCAGCGAGATCGTGTCGTCGGGCAGGCCCAGCGCGCCGTAACGCCTGGTCACCTCGTAGCCGAGCATGGTGCCGACCGTCCGGTTGACGTTGCGGATCGGCATCTCCAGCCACACCGGCCGGCCGTCTTCGAGTGCGTCCTCGCAGAGCTGGATCAGGGAGTTGTCCAGTGCCTTGTCCAGCCCGTGGTCCTGGGCGGTCGTGCAGTGCAGCGAGCCGCCGAAGGGCCGCTCCGGCGCGTGCAGCAACGGGGTGAGGTCCAGACCCGCTGCCTTCCAGTGGTCGACGG
>NZ_CAAAFO010000112.1:32223-33687 GCF_900634715.1 Candidatus Protofrankia californiensis
TTGAGCAGGAGGGTCTGCTGAGTCTCGGCCAGTCCCAGCTCCCAGGGGGCGCCCGCGTGCTTCAGCGACGTCAGCGGGGACGCGCCGGTGCCGCCGTCATGCCCGGAGATCAGCACGACGTCGGCGTGGGCCTTGGACACCCCGGCCGCGACCGTACCCACACCGACCTCGGCGACGAGCTTGACGTGCACCCGCGCCCGGGTGTTGGCGTTCTTCAGGTCGTGGATGAGCTGGGCGAGGTCCTCGATGGAGTAGATGTCGTGGTGCGGCGGCGGGGAGATCAGGCCCACGCCCGCCGTCGAGTGCCGGGTCCGCGCGATCCACGGGTAGACCTTGTGCGCGGGCAGCTGGCCGCCCTCACCCGGTTTGGCACCCTGCGCCATCTTGATCTGGATGTCGTCGGCGTTGGCGAGGTACTCGCTGGTCACCCCGAAACGTCCGCTGGCGACCTGCTTGATCGACGACCGGCGTAGGTCGCCGTTGGCGTCGGGGACGTAACGTTCGGCGTCCTCGCCGCCCTCGCCGGTGTTCGACTTCCCCCCGATCCGGTTCATCGCGATCGCGAGGGTCTCGTGCGCCTCGGCGCTGATCGAACCGTAGGACATCGCCCCGGTCGCGAACCGTTTGAGGATCTCCGACACCGGTTCGACCTGCTCGATCGGCACCGGCGGGCGCAGCCCTTCGCGAAGCTCGAACATGCCGCGCAGGGTGGCATTGTGCCTGGACAGCTCGTCGACGGTGGCGGTGTACTTCTTGAAGACCTCGTACTGGCGGCTGCGGGTGGCGTGCTGGAGCAGGAACACCGTCTCCGGGTTGAACAGGTGCACCTCGCCCTCGCGGCGCCACTGGTACTCCCCGCCGGTGTCCAGGTTGCGATGGGCGAGCTCGCTGGACAGCGCCGAGTACGCCCGGTGATGGCGGGCTGCGACCTCGTCCGCGATGACGTCGATGTCCACCCCGTCGAGCCGGGACGGCGTCCCGGTGAAATAGGTGTCGACGAGCTTCTGGGACAGGCCGATCGCCTCGAACAGCTGCGCGCCGGTGTAGCTGGTCACGGTGGAGACGCCCATCTTGGACATGACCTTGAGTACGCCCTTGCCCAGCGCCTTGATGAGGTTCTTCTGGGCCTGGTCACGGGTGATCCCGTCCAGCTCGCCGCTGTCGAGGATGTTGTCGATCGATTCGAACGCCAGGTACGGGTTCACCGCGGCCGCGCCGTAGCCGAGCAGCAGCGCGACGTGGTGGACTTCGCGGGCGTCACCGCACTCGACGATCAGACCGACCTTGGTACGGGTCTTCTCCCGGATCAGATGATGGTGGACGGCGGCGGTGAGCAGCAGGGAGGGGATCGGGGCCTTGTGCCGGTCGGAGTCGCGGTCGGACAGCACGACGATGCGGGCACCGTCGGCGATCGCCTCACTGACCCCGCGGCAGATCTCCCGCAGCCGTCCGGCGAGCGCCGCA
>NZ_CAAAFO010000112.1:33956-36088 GCF_900634715.1 Candidatus Protofrankia californiensis
CGAGCAGGTTGCCTTCCGGCCCGAGCGTGCGGCCGAGACTGGTGACCATCTCCTCACGGATCGCGTCCAGCGGAGGGTTGGTGACCTGCGCGAAGAGCTGGGAGAAGTAGTCGAACAGCAGGCGCGGACGCTCCGAGAGCACCGCGACCGGGGTGTCGGTGCCCATCGACCCGATCGGCTCCGCGCCGGCGCGGGCCATCGGCGCGATGATGACCCGCAGCTCCTCCTCGGTGTACCCGAAGACCTGCTGGCGGCGGCGCACCGACTCGTGCCCGTAGATGACGTGCTCGCGTTCGGGCAGGTCGCCCAGGGCGATCACGCCGGCATGCAGCCACTCCTCGTACGGGGCGGCGGCGGCCAGCTCGGACTTGATCTCCTCGTCGTCGACGATCCGGCCCTGAGCGGTGTCGATCAGGAACATCTTCCCCGGCTGCAGCCGGCCTTTCTGCACCACCTTGTGCGCGGGAATGTCGAGGACACCGACCTCCGAGGCCATGACGACCAGGCCGTCGTCGGTCACCCAGTAACGGGACGGACGCAGTCCATTACGGTCGAGCACCGCGCCGATGACCGTACCGTCGGTGAAGGCGATCGACGCCGGGCCGTCCCACGGCTCCATCAGCGTCGAGTGGAACTGGTAGAAGGCCCGCCGGGCCGGGTCCATCTCGTCGTGGTTCTCCCACGCCTCCGGGATCATCATGAGGACCGCGTGCGGGAGGCTGCGCCCGGCCAGGTGGAGCAGTTCCAGGACCTCGTCGAAGCTGGCCGAGTCGCTGGCGCCGTCCGCGCAGATGGGGAAGATCCGGCTGAGGTCACCCGGGATCAGGTCGCTGGCGAGCAACGCCTCCCGGGCCTGCATCCAGTTACGGTTGCCGCGCACGGTGTTGATCTCACCGTTGTGGGCGACGAACCGGTAGGGGTGCGCCAGCGGCCAGCTCGGGAAGGTGTTGGTGGAGAACCGGCTGTGCACGAGGGCGATGGCGCTGGCGAACCGGGGGTCGTCCAGGTCGGGGAAGTACGCCGAGAGCTGGTGGGTGGTGAGCATGCCCTTGTAGACGATGGTGCGCACCGACAGGGAGGGGAAGTACACCCCGGCCTCCCGGCGGGCCCGCTTGCGCACGCAGAACGCCCGGCGCTCCAGGTCCAGCAGGTCGAAGGGCTGGTCGCCGACGCTGTCACCGGCGCTGTCGCCGGCACCGACGGCCCCGGGCAGGCCGAGGAAGATCTGCCGCATCCTCGGCTCGACATCCGCGGCGGCCCGGCCGACCATGTGGCTGACCACCGGCACCTCACGCCAGCCCAGGACCCGCAGGCCCTCCGCGCGGACGATCCGGCTGATCGCGCGGACCGCGTCGTCCCGGTCGCCTGCGACCTGCGGCAGAAACGCGGTACCCACCGCGTACCGGCCGGGTGGCGGCAGCGGGAAATCGACGACGTCACGCAGGAAGGCGTCGGGGACCTGCAGCAGGATGCCCGCACCGTCCCCGGTGTCCGGGTCGCACCCGGAAGCACCACGATGATCAAGGTTACGCAGCACGGTGAGGCCCTGTTCGACCAGTTCGTGACTACGCCGCCCACGAACATCGACGACGAACCCGACCCCGCAGGCATCGTGCTCGAACGTGGGGTCGTACAAACCTTGTGCGATCGACATCCGGCGGGTCCTGTCCGTCTTCAGGGGATCTCCAAGAGGCGGACGACGCTGTCCGGACGCGCCGCCGCGACAGGGAATGCCCCGGCCGGACGCAATAACGAGTGTGCCACGTGCGCACAGGATCCGCCGTGATCACGAACGGGACGGACCCGGATGTGGCCAACCGGGCACGCGATCGCGTTCCAGCACGACGGTGTGCCGACCACGACTTTCCGCCGATGCCGACCACGGCTTTTCCGCCGAGGGGACGAGCGACCCCGCGGTCAGTCGCGGACGGTGAACTCCGCACGCCGCGGTGCACCGCCCGCCTGCGCCGGGCCGGCTCCCCCGTCCAAGCCGCTGACCTCGACCGCCGCGTTCCCCTCGACCGGGCCGCGTGCCTCCGCCGTACTGCTCGCCTGCACCGGACCGGCCCCGGACGGCTGGATGTCCGCTTCACCACCCGGACTGGCCCCCGACGGTGGGGTGCCTGCTTCAG
>NZ_CAAAFO010000112.1:36213-38425 GCF_900634715.1 Candidatus Protofrankia californiensis
AATCGGTGCGGGTGGGCTCGGCGGGCAGCTGGGCAGCCACCGCGGGATCGACGGGGCGGCGCAGGAACACGAGGGCGGCCACCCCGGCGGTGAACACGACCAGGGACGTCCAGTCGTTGAGCCGCACTCCGAAGAACGTGTGTGCCTCGTCGATGCGCAGTGCCTCGATCCACGCCCGCCCGGCGGTGTAGAGCACCACGTAGAGCGCGAACAGCTTGCCCCGACCGAGCCTGCGGTGGCGGTCCAGCCACAGCAGGACGCCCGCCACCGCGACGTTCCACAGCGACTCGTACAGGAAGGTGGGATGGTAAAGCGACTCACCGGGAACACGCTGGTGCCCGGGATCTATCCGCAACGCCCAGGGCAGGTCGGTCGGACGCCCGTAGAGCTCCTGGTTGAACCAGTTCCCGAACCGCCCGATCGCCTGGGCCAGGACCAGGCCCGGGGCAACGGCGTCGGCGAACAGGCCGAAGCCGACCCCTCGCCGCCGGCAGGCAAGCCAGGCGCCCAGCGCCCCACCGGCGACCCCGCCCCAGATCCCCAGCCCACCGTGCCAGACCCGCAACACGTCGACCGGGTCTCCGTCGGCGCCGAAGTAGGCGTCCGGGCTCGTGACGACGTGGTAGATCCGCGCCCCGACGATGCCGAACGGAACAGCCCATCCGGCCACGTCGGTGGCGATATAGGCCGGCTGGCCGCGCGCGCGCAGCCGCTGCCCGGTGATCACGATCGCGACCGCGATGCCGATCAGGATCATAAGGGTGTAGGCCCTCAGCGGGACGGGACCTGCGTGCAGGACGCCCGTCGAGGGGCTGGGAATCGCGGCTAGGACCACACAGGCCAAGCTATACCGCCCGTAACCCGACCCCTCGCCGTGCTCCACGCCACCGGATACCACCGGACGCCACCGATAGTCGCAAGGACGGGGTTGGACGGTGGGAACTACACCCGTGGCATGGACGGTTCGGGCTGGCGTACCCCGGCGGCGAACCCGGTCACGATCCGTCGCAGCGCCGCGACGGCGGCCTGCGGATCCTCCCCCGCGCGTTCGGCGTCCAGCAGCGCCTTGACCAGGGCCGAGCCGACGATCACTCCGTCGGCGAATCCGGCGACCTCGGCCGCCTGACCGGGCGTGCTCACACCCAACCCGACGGCGACCGGCGTGTCGGTGACGGCCCGGACCCGCCGGGCCAGCTCGGCGGCCTGCTCACCCACGCGCGCCCGGGTGCCGGTCACGCCCATGAGCGACGCGGCGTAGACGAAACCCCTGCTGACCTCGGCGACGCGCGCCAGACGGGCGTCGGTCGAGCTCGGCGCGACCAGGAAGACCGGGTCGAGCTCGGCTTCGGCGGTGGCCGCAAGCCATGGACCGGCCTCCTCGGGAGGCAGGTCCGGCGTGATCACCCCGGCTCCGCCCGCAGCCGCGAGATCTCGAGCGAACGCGGTGACCCCGTACCGTTCGACCGGGTTCCAGTAGGTCATCACCAGCGCCGGTACGCCGGTCACGGCCACTGCCTCCACGGTACGCAGGACGTCACGGGTAGTGACTCCGCGGCGCAGTGCGGCGTCGGCCGCGGCCTGGATCACCGGACCGTCCATGGTCGGGTCGGAGTAGGGAAAGCCGACCTCGACGACGTCCACCCCGGCCTCGACGAGGGCCCGCATCGCCGTGATCGCACCGGCAACCGAGGGGAAGCCTGCCGGCAGGTAGCCGACCAGCACCGCCCGCCCGTCGAAGCGGGCCCTGGCAAAGGTCCGGCTCAACCGGCTGTGCTCACCCGAAGGACTTCGTTCACCCGAAAGACTTCGCACCCTGGTCCGTTCCGTCATCGGCGCCCGATTTCCGCCGTAAAGAGCTGGTTCAGCCTGATTCCCGCTGGCGACGGCCATCAGAGGAGATCGAACCACTTCGCCGCGGTGTCGACGTCCTTGTCGCCCCGCCCCGAGCAGTTCACGACGACGACGGCGTCCGGGCCGAGTTCCCGGGCGACATCGAACGCGGCGGCGAACGCATGCGCGCTCTCGATCGCTACCAGGATGCCCTCCAGTCGCGCCACCAGGCGCAGCGCGTCCATGGCGGCGCGGTCGTCGACCACCCGGTAGGTCGCCCGGCCCGTCTCGTGCAGCCAGGCGTGTTCGGGGCCGATACCCGGGTAGTCCAGCCCAGCCGAGATCGAGTGCGACACCTGCGTCTGCCCGTCTGCGTCCTGCA
>NZ_CAAAFO010000112.1:38952-54331 GCF_900634715.1 Candidatus Protofrankia californiensis
TGCAGGACGCCGGGTGCGCCGCCGGCGATCGCGGCCGCGTGCCGGCCGGTGGCGAGCCCGTCTCCGCCGGCCTCGGTGCCGATCAGCCGGACCGAGGTGTCGTCGACGAACGGATGGAAGATCCCCATCGCGTTCGAGCCGCCACCGACGCAGGCCACCACCGCCTCAGGCAGCCGGCCGACCCGGTCGAGGACCTGCGCCCGCGCCTCCACCCCGATGACCCGCTGGAAGTCGCGGACCAGCATCGGGAACGGATGCGGCCCCATCACGGAGCCGATGCAGTAGTGGGTCGTGTCCACCGTGGCCACCCAGTCCCGCATGGCCTCGTTGATCGCGTCCTTGAGCGTGCGGCTGCCCGAGGCGACGGCGACGACCTCGGCGCCGAGCAGCCTCATCCGGGCGACGTTGAGGGCCTGGCGGGCGGTGTCCTCCTCCCCCATGTAGACCACGCAGTCCAGGCCGAGCAACGCACAGGCCGTGGCCGTGGCCACGCCGTGCTGGCCGGCGCCGGTCTCGGCGATCACCCGGGTCTTGCCCATCCGACGGGTGAGCAGGCACTGGCCGAGCACGTTGTTGATCTTATGGGAGCCGGTGTGGGCCAGATCCTCCCGTTTGAGCAGGATGCGGGCACCGCCCACATGCGCGGTCAGCCGGGTCGCGTCCGTGAGCGCGGTGGGCCGACCGGCATACGTCGCGAGCAGCCCGCCCAGCTCGGCGGCAAAGCCGGGATCGGCCCGCGCCTGCGCGGAGGCGTCGATCAGCTGATCCAGCGCGGCGAACAACGCCTCGGGAACGAAACGGCCACCGAAGCGCCCGAAGTGCCCGGCGCTGTCGGGCAGCGGGTTCACCGGCACGGCACCCGCGCTGGTGGACCCGGCGGTGGGGGTCGCGGCGGGGGTCATCGTGTCAACCTATCGTCCGGTGATGCTCTCCGTTCGGTGGCGCCGGTCAGCGACCAACCTTGGTGGCCGGATGCGCGCCAGCGGTGACCAGGTCCGCGACAGTCTGGCGGGGATCCGTCCCCGTCACCGCGGCCTCCCCCACCAGGACCGCTTCGGCTCCAGCCGCGGCGTAGGCGAGCAGATCGTGCGGCCCGCGCACACCGGATTCGGCGACCTTGGTCACCCCCGGCGGCAACAGCGGCGCCAGCCGGGCGAAGGTGTCGCGATCGACCTGCAGCGTCCGCAGGTCGCGTGCGTTGACACCGATCAGCCGGGCTCCGGCGTCGACCGCCCGCACGGCCTCCTGCTCGTCGTGCACCTCGACCAGGGCTGTCATGCCCAGCGACTCGACCCGCTCGAGCAGACCGACCAGGCGGGGCTGCTCCAGCGCCGCCACGATCAGTAGGACGATGTCGGCGCCGTGCGCCCGCGCCTCGAAGATCTGGTACGGGGAGACCACGAAATCCTTGCGCAGCACGGGCACGTCCACCGCGACACGCACGGCGTCCAGATCGGCCAGCGACCCCCCGAACCGGTGCCGTTCGGTCAGGACGCTGATCGCCGCCGCGCCCGCCGCCTCGAACTGAGCCGCCAGCGCCGCCGGATCGGCGATCGTGGCGAGCTCGCCCTTCGACGGGGAACGGCGCTTGACCTCGGCAATCACAGCGACGGCCCGGGTACGCAGCACCGCCAGCGCGTCCCTGGGATCGGGGACGCGCTCGACGCGTCGCTTCAGCGCCGCCAGGGGAATCGCGGCCTCCCGTTCGGCGAGGTCCGCGCGCACCCCGTCAAGGATGTCGTCGAGAACGCTCATCGGCCGGCGCCCGCGGCTGTCTCAGCCATGGCGCCGATGTTAGGCCAGGCGTGATTGAGCGGCATCCGGCCCCCGCCAAAGGGCTCTCACTCTCACACCCGACGGTTGCCCGTCGGTTGACACAAGCTGAAAAGCAGTGAAACGAGGGAGCCGAAAAACCTTTGCACACCGGATACACCAGCTCCATCCCCACGTATCGTGGTTGTTCGTTCATTGTTCAACCAGAGGGACCGATGCCAACCGTAAGGTAGCCGATACTCGGCCGCCGGCCCGCTGGCGAGCAGCTGCGGGCCCGCCGGCGCAGCCATCGGCCCCCGCGCCGACCCGGCGCCGGGCAACCACCGCCCTCCCCGTGCCGACCCGACGCCAGGCAGCCGTGGCCGGGTCAGGGCGGGTCTCGTCAGGTCGGGTCGTCGCCGCGGTCGATGGCCTCCCAGGCGTCAACCGGCCGGGCCGCCGGAGTCCGGTAGCGGGCGGACAGCGCCGACCAGGTGTGCCCGCGCAATGCGACGAGTAACCCACCGAGCGCGAGGAGCACGCCTGCGCAGGTGGCCAGCCACGGCGCGAACGTGCGCCGCAGGTCCCGCAGATCGGCGGTGGCACCCGGGACAAGGTCGCGCACCTGCGAGGCGGCCCGCACCGCCGGCAGGGGATCGGCGGCGAGCCGGCCGGCGACGACCGCGATCGCCACACCGGCGAGCACGACCAGCGCACCGACGACCACCCGTCCCAACCGCCTGGTGGCGGCGATCGCCACGACACCGGCGAGCCCCACCAGACCCAGCCCGGCGAGGGCCGGGGCCAGGTCGGAGCCGGTCAGGCTCGCCGCCAGCGGCGCGGCGGCCGCCTCCTGCCCGTCCGCGGTCGTGGCGGCGACGCGTACCCGTACCCAGGTCGCCCCGGCGGTGAGCAGCACCAGGGCGGCGCCGAGCAGGCAGGCGGCCACCGCCGCGGCCATCTCCTGCCGCCCGCTGCCGCGGGCAGGCTGCCCGGCAACAACGGGCCGGTTCGCGTCCTCCCCGTTCGCTGATCGAACGCCGTTATCCAGCGACCTCCCAGGAGCCGCGGACGGCGCCCGGTGCGGTGGGCTCCCGCTCATGTCGGCGGACGCAGCGACTCTGCGATCTCGATCGCCCGCAGCACCGCCGCCGCCTTGGTGCGACTTTCGTTGTTCTCGGCCGCCGGGACGGAGTCGGCGACGATACCCGCGCCGGCCTGCACGTAGGCGACGCCGTCGCGGAGCACGGCCGTGCGGATGGCGATCGCGGTGTCCAGGTCACCGCCGAAGTCCAGGTAGCCGACCACCCCCCCGTACAGGCCCCGGCGGGTGGGTTCGAGCCCGTCGATGATCTCCATTGCGCGCACCTTCGGCGCACCGGTGAGGGTCCCGGCGGGAAACGTCGCCGTGAGGACGTCCACGGCCGAGCGGTCCTCGGCGACCTCACCGATCACCGTGGACACGATGTGCATGATCTGCGAGAACCGTTCGACGGCGGCGAACTCGACCACACGGACCGAACCCGGCGTGCAGACCCGTCCCAGGTCGTTGCGCACCAGGTCGACGAGCATCACGTGCTCGGCCCGTTCCTTGGGGTCGGCGAGCATCTGCGCGGCAAGCTCGGCGTCCGCCTCCGGGGTGGCGCCACGAGGGCGGCTACCGGCGATCGGGTGCAGCAGCGCACGCCGTCCCGTCACCGTCACGTGTGCCTCCGGCGAGGAGCCGACCACGTCATGGTCGTCGAAGCGGAGCAGGTACATGTAGGGACTCGGGTTGGACGCCCGGAGCACCCGGTAGATGTCCAGGGCGGCGGCCGTCGTCGGCCGCTCGAACCGCTGGGAGACCACGATCTGGAAGCACTCGCCGGCCCGGATCTCCTCGATGGCGGCTTCGACGGACGCCTCGAAACGCTCCGGTTCGGTCATCGACACGAAATCCGCGATCGACAGGCCCGCCGGCACCCCGGTGCTGGCCACGGTCGGCTCGGTCGACTTGCACAGACCGGCCGTCATGACCTCGAGCCGGTGCAGGGCGTCGTCGTAGGCCGCATCCAGATCACCGCCACCGCCAGTGAACACGTTGGCGATCAGCAGGCAGGAGCCGTCCCGGTGGTCGAACACGGCAAGGTCGGCCGTCAGCATCATCCGCAGCTCGGCCATGCCCAGATCGTCCACGGCGCCCGAGGGCAGCCGTTCCACCCGCCGGACGATGTCGTACGACAGGTAGCCCACCAGCCCGCCGGTCAGCGGTGGGGCGTCGGGAAGCCGGGGAGCGCGCAACGCCACCTGCGCCGCACGCAGGATCTCCAGCGGGTCACCGCCGGTGGGCAGCCCCGGCGGTGGGTCGCCGGCCACCCAGACCGCCGATCCGTCACGTTCGGTGAGAGTGGCCGCGGCCCGGACGCCCACGAACGAGTACCGCGACCACGCCCCGCCGTGTTCGGCGGACTCCAGCAGGAACGTTCCGGGGCCACCGGCGAGCTTGCGGTAGATCCCGACCGGGGTCTCGCCGTCGGCGAGCAGGCGGCGGGTCACCGCAACCACCGGGTATTCGGCGGCCAGCTCGTGGAACTGCGCGCGGCCGGGGTTGACCTCCCCTGTCGTCACAGCTGCGCTCCCCTCGCGGGTTCGGCGACGTCCGCATGCCGGGCATCGCGGGCTCGCAACGGATCGACGACGGTGACCGGCAGCGTCCGGCCGTCAAAACAGGTCCGGCTGCCGGTGTGACAAGCCGGCCCCAGCTGGTCGACCTGCACCAGGACGGTGTCCCCGTCGCAGTCCAGGGACACCGAGTGGACCAGCTGCAGGTTGCCGCTGGTGTCCCCTTTGACCCAGTACTCGCGACGGCTGCGACTCCAGTAGGTGGCGCGTCCGGTGGTGAGCGTACGGCGCAGGGCCTCGTCGTCCATCCAGCCGACCATCAGCACCTCACCGGTGTCGTACTGCTGGGCGACCGCCGGGAACAGGCCGGCGGCGTCACGTTTGAGCCGGCCGGCGATCGCGGGGTCCAGCCGGGGGGGATGGGCGGGCACGAGCCCATTGTGCCGCGCCCGGCGGCCCGGCATGCCCGGTGACCGGACGGTGCCGACATATCCGGTGACCAGACGGCACCGGCATGCCCGCTGACCGAGCCGTGCCCGCGCCGTCCGTCACGACCCGCCGACCCCGGCTGTCACGACCCGGTAACCCCGGCCGTCCACGAGGTGTGCAGACGCTGGTACACACCGGGGACCCCGACCAGCTCCGCGTGGGTGCCCTGCTGCACGATCCGGCCGGCGTCGACGACCACCACCATGTCCGCGGACTCGGCCGTGGACAGCCGGTGGGCGATCGTGACCGACGTCCGCCCGCGGGTCAGCTCGCCCAGCGCACGGGCCAGCCGCACCTCGGTCGCGGGGTCCACCGCCGACGTCGCCTCGTCGAGGACGAGCAGATCCGGGGCGGCGATCTGGGCGCGGGCGAGAGCCACCAGTTGACGCTCGCCCGCGGCCAGCGAGCTTCCGCGCTCACCGACCCGGGTCAGCACACCGTCGGCGAGCCCGGTGATCCAGTCGGCGAGCCCCAACGCCGCGAACGCGTCCATGACATCACTGTCAGTAGCATCCAGACGTCCGTAGCGGACGTTGTCGGCGATGCTCACGTCGAACAGGAACCCGTCCTGCGGGACCATCACGACCCGCCGGCGCAGCGAGGCGAACCGCACCCGGTCCAGGGGCACGCCCGCGAACAGCACCTGACCGGCGGTGGGATCCATCAGCCGGACGAGCAGTTTGGCGAGCGTGGTCTTGCCCGATCCGGTCTCGCCGACCACCGCGACCCGGCTGCCAGGCGCGATCCGCAGGTCGACGGCATGCAGGACGAGCGGGCCTCCCGGATAGGCGAACGAGACCCCGTCGAAGCACACCGTGAGCGGCCCACGGGGCAGATCCCGCCCGCCCGGACCCGGGTCGGGCACGTCCTGTGGGGTGTCCAGCACGTCCAGGACGCGGCGCAGGCCGGCGAACGCGTTGGCTCCCTCGTTGAGCATCTCGGTCAGGGTCTGCAGCGGCACCACGAACAACGTCACCAGGAACAGGAAGGCCACCAACTTCCCGGCGCTGACGTGGCCGCCCACCCCGAGCAGCACCCCGGCGACCACCACGGCGCCGGTGGCACCCGCCGCCACCAGCTCCCCGGCGGAGAAGACCGTGGCGACCAGGCGCTGCGCGGCCGTCTGCGCCGAACGGTAACGGTCCACGGATGTGTCCACGCGCGTCGCCGTACGTGCCTGGACGCCGTAGGCGCGCACCACCGCCGCGCCGACCACCGACTCCGAGATCGCACCGAGCATGTCCCCGACTCGTTCCCGGACGGTCAGGTACTGCCGGGTCAGCCGCGGCTGGAACCGCCGCACGACAACGGCCATCGGGATGAAACAGGCGTAGACGACGACGGTCAGAGGCCAGGAGTAAACCGCCATGAGCACGGTCGCGATCAGCATCTGCCCGGTGGACAGCAGCAGGACCATGCCGCCGAACTGCAGGAACTGCGACATCTGGTCGACGTCGCTGGTGACCCGGGAGGTGACCGCCCCGCGCCGCTGCTCCGACTGGGTCAGCATGGACAGGTCGTGGATGTGCCTGAACGCCCGTATCCGCATGGTCGCCAGGACTGCCTCCGACATCCGGTACAACCGGACGTTCATCCGGTAGGCCGCCAACGCCGCCACCATGATCGCCACGGCCGCGCCCACCACCGCGTGGCGCACCACGGACAGGTCCGGCCGGCCGTCCAGCAGGCCACGGTCGACGGTCTGCTGGACGGCGATCGGGATCACGACCCGTCCCGCGGTCGCGACGGCGGCAAGGGCCAGCGTCACAGGCAGGCCCGCGGTGAACTCCGGCGCGAGCCGGCGGATCCGGCGCAATGTGGCCCACAACGGCTCCCGGGGCCGTACCGGGACCGGCGCCAGGCCACCGCCACCGCCACCGCCACCGCCGCGGGGCGTGGGCACGGCGGCGGTGCTCATCGCACCAGCCCGGCGTCCTCGGCGGGGCTGCCGTCCACGCCTGTCGGGCTGTATGTGGGGCCTGTCGGGCCGCACGCGGCGCCCGTCGGGTCGTACGCGGAGAGCAACGCCGCATACCCGGGCGAGGTGACCATCAGCTCACGGTGGGTCCCGTGCCCGGCGACCCGCCCCCGTTCCAGGTAGACGACGTCGTCGGCCAGCTCTATCGTTGCCCGCCGGTGCGCGACGACGACCACCGTGGACGCACCTGCCCGCGCCCGCAGTCCCGTGAGGATGACCGACTCGATCCGCGGGTCGACACTGGACGTCGCGTCGTCGAGCACCAGCAGGCGTGGCCGGCGAACCAGCGCACGGGCCAGGGCGATCCGCTGCCGCTGGCCGCCTGAGAGCGTCGTGCCCCGCTCGCCGACCTGCGTGTCCAGCCCGGCGGGCAGTACCGCGACGAAACGGTCCGCCTGGGCGCGCGCGAGCGCATCCCAGATCGCGGCGTCGTCCACCGCAAGACCGAGGGCGACGTTGGCACGGACGGTGTCGTCGAACAGGAACGCCTGCTGGGGGACGAGGGACGCCGCCGCGGCGACCTCGCCGCGCGCCAGCTCGGACAGGTCGACCCCGTCGATGCGGACCGCTCCGGCGTCGGGGTCGTAAAGCCTGACCAGCAGGCCGGCCAGCGTCGACTTGCCCGAGCCGGTCCGTCCCGCCAGCGCCACCACCCGGCCCGCCGGCACCTCGAAGCTCACTCGCTCCAAAGCCGGACGCTCCAGGACTGGACGCTCCAGAGCCGGATACAGGGGCCCGGCCGCATCCGCCGCCATGATCGCAGGTGTCCGGCCGTCGACGGACCGCCGCGGATAGGTATAGGAGACGGCGTCCACCGCCAGCGCCACGGGACCGTGCCCCGCCATGACCCCCGAGCCGAAACGTTGTTCGCCGCACGCGCGCAGCACCGTGCTCACCCGGCGGTGGCCGACAACCGACCGGGGCAGCTCTCCGAACACCCAGCCGATCGCCCGCAGCGGGAACGCCAGGAGCGTGAACAGGTAGGCGACCCGCACGAGCTCCCCGACGTCCAGGCTGCCCGCCGAGATCCGGGCCGTCCCGACCAGGAGGACCAGCAGCACACCGATGTTCGGCAACGCGTCCATCACCGGGTCGAACAGTCCCCGTACCTGCCCGGCGCGCACCATCGCCGCGCGCAGCTCATCCGCCTTGCGGGCGAACCGGGCCGTCTCGTCGGCCTCCCGGCCCATCGTCTTGACCACCAGCGCACCGTCGAAGGACTCGTGCGCGAGCCCGCTGACCTCCGCCCGCAGCTGCTGGGCACGGGAGAGCAGCGGGGAGATCCTCCGTCCGTAAAAGATGTTGAACGCGCCGAAGGCCGGGAAGACGACACATCCGACGCCGGCCAGCAGCGGATCGGTCGCGACCAGGACGACCAGGGCTGCGATCAGCGTGGCCACCACCCCCACCGCGAACGGCAGCGGGAGGACCGGAGCCCAACTCGCCTCGACGTCGGCGTTGGCATTGGACAGCAACAGGCCGGTCGGGTGGCTCTGATGCCAGGACAGCGGCAGGCGCAGGTACTGCCGGGTGACCCGGCGGCGGTAGGCGGCCTGCAACCGGAAGGTCATCACACCGCCACCGAGCCGGCGTACGAACATCCCGAGGGCCCGGACAGCCCCGACCGTGAGCAGTACCGCGGCAGCCAGCGCGAGGCCGCCGACGGCAACCCGACCGGTTTCGAAGGACGGCAGCACAACCCGATCGACGATCTCGCCGAGCACCAACGAGCTCGCTACCATCATGAGACCGAACAGGCTGCTGCCGGCGACTGCCACGGCAAACGTACGGGGCTCGTCCCGGATCGCCATACCGAGGATGGCCAGACCCCTGCGTATGACAGCGGGCGAGCCCGCGGAAAGCGGCGTCGCCGGCGCCTCCGCCCCCGCAGCGGCCGCCGCATCTGCAGCTGCCGGCGCCTTCGCAGGGCTCGGGGCGTGTTCAGGCACGCTTCTCCCCTCCGCTGCTTACCACGGCCGCCGACCCCGATACCGCCGGGACGAATTCGAGCTGAAAACACCGCTCACCGCAACGCCTTTTGACCGGCGTCACATGCCCGCCGGAATCGTAACCCGACGCAATCATCGCCCGGCGGGCAATGTCCGGTCCATGAGTGTTCACCGCGTACAGTGGCTACCGCGTACGGCGGCTACCGCATCGTCCACCGGCGAGATGTCCGGCAAACAGCCACGAGCTGACGTGCGTTCAGCGAACTGGTGCTGACATGCGTTCAGCGAACCGGTACAGCGGCGGCGCGCAGCGCGTCCTTGACCGCACCGATACGCAGGTCACCGAAGTGGAAAACGCTCGCGGCGAGTACCGCGTCGGCCCCCGCGGCAACCGCCGGGGAGAAGTCCGCCAAGGATCCCGCCCCGCCGCTGGCGATGACGGGGACGTCCACGACCGCGCGGACCGCGGCGATCATCTCCAGGTCGTAGCCGTTCCGGGTCCCGTCGGCGTCCATCGAGTTGAGCAGGATCTCTCCGGCGCCGAGCTCCACCGCCCGCGCCGCCCAGGCGACCGCGTCGATGCCCGTCCCGGTGCGGCCCCCATGGGTCGTCACCTCGAACCGGGGCCCGCCGGATTCCGGGGTGCGGGTCCGGCGGGCGTCCACCGACAGCACGATGCACTGGCTGCCGAACCGCAGCGCGCATTCACGGACCAGTTCCGGACGGGCGACCGCGGCGGTGTTGATGCCGACCTTGTCGGCGCCGGCCCGCAACAACCGGTCGACATCGCCGATCGTGCGTACACCGCCACCAACCGTCAGTGGAATGAAAACCTGTTCGGCGGTACGCCGCACCACGTCATACGTGGTCTCACGGTTTGCGCTGGACGCGGTGATATCGAGGAAAGTCAGTTCGTCGGCGCCCTCGGCGTCGTACAGCTTCGCCATCTCCACCGGATCGCCGGCATCCCGCAGGTCGGTGAAGTTCACGCCCTTGACCACCCGGCCGGCGTCGACGTCCAGACACGGGATCACCCGGACGGCAACGGTCACCGGATGTGCGCGGGCTGACCGGAGGCGACGGCCAGCGCCTCGGGCAGGGTGAACGCCCCCGCGTAGAGCGCCTTGCCGACGATGACACCCTCGGCGCCCGCCACGCCCGCGATGGCCGCCAGATCGTCCAGCGACGACACCCCACCGCTGGCGACCACCGGCCGGGACGTGGCAGCGGTGACGGTACGCAGCAGGTCGAGGTTCGGCCCGGTGAGAGTGCCGTCCCGGTGGACGTCGGTGACCACATAGCGGGCGCAGCCGTCGGCGTCCAGACGGGCGAGGACGTCGAACAACTCACCGCCGTCACGGGTCCAGCCGCGGGCGGACAGGGTGGTGCCGCGGACGTCGAGGCCGACGGCGATCCGGTCGGCGACCCGGTCGATCGCCGCGCGCACCCAGTCGGGGTTCTCCAGCGCGGCCGTGCCGATATTCACCCGGGCCGCGCCGGTCGCCAGCGCCGCGTCCAGGGAGTCGTCGTCGCGGATCCCGCCGGAGAGCTCCACGGCCACGTCGACCGACCGCACCACCTCGGCGATCAGGTCACGGTTCGAGCCCCGGCCGAAGGCCGCGTCGAGGTCGACGAGGTGGATCCACTCGGCGCCGTCCCGCTGCCAGGCCAACGCGGCCTCGCGGGGGTCGCCGTAGGAGGTCTCGGAACCGGCCTTGCCCTGGACGAGCCGGACGGCACGGCCGTCGGCGACGTCCACGGCAGGCAGGAGGATCAGTGCCACACCGCACACCCTACGGGTCACCCGGCCGGCTACGACAGCACAGCCACGAGATCCAGGTCGATCGCCTGGTGACGGGCGACCGCGGCCTTGCCCTTGCTGACGCCGAACTCGTGCCGGTCGGTCCGCGTGACGGCCTGGAAGCGCACCTCACCGTTGGTCGGTTCGGCTGCCGTGATGGTCAGCTCCACCGGACGGGAAACACGGTGCACCGTCAGGATGCCGAAAAGGGTCCAAGTATCCGAGATTTCCGCGAGCCGTTCAGAGATGAACGTGATGTCCGGATATGTCTCGACGTCCATGAAGTCCGCTGCCCGCAGGTGCTTGTCCCGCGTGCGGTTCGAGGTGTCCAGGCTGGTCGCGTCGATCACGGCACGCACGGTGGACTTCTCGACCGGATCGGCGACGACGACCGAGCCCTCACGAACGGCCAGGGTACCGACCACCTTGAGCAGGCCGAACATCCCGCGTGTGGTGAAACGCACGGTGGACCGGGCCGAATCGATACGGTACGTGCCCGTACGGGGCGCTGCCACTCCCCGCGAGAACACTGTCCGTTCTGCCATGATCTTCCTCCTTGACCGAGCTCAGCCTTTGCCGAGCGGTGCCGGACCGGCAAAATCGGGGTGATAACACCGAATTCGCTGCGAACCGTTCCCGCCTGATGTCCGGAACGGTTCGCCGAAAACGCTGAAAACACAGCGGCGGTCCCAGCCGCAGCCGCTGGGAGCAGCCTCCCGCAGCCCGGACGGTGCGCGCATCCTCACCCGCAAGATATAGCGACAGCGGCCTCGTCGGGAAGCTTCAGCCCGCGGAGCCCGTCCACCGGCGATCTGGGATCCGGGCCTCCCGGATCTCACCAGATCGGCTTCCGGACCCCGAGCGTGAGAGAAACATGATCGCGCCGCCTTTGGCCCTGCTGTCCGAGTCCCGGCTCATGTCCGAGTCTCAGCTCACCAAGGCAAGGTCATACGCGAGCGCGGTGGCAGCGATCCACCCATCATCGACCTTCATCCAGCGGGCGGAGCCACGTAAGCTCCGTCCGAAGCCGAACCCACACCTGGACTGTGCCGTCGTCGATCGGCAGCGGGCCGAGGTCCAAGGAACCGCGCCCGGGGTCGGGCGTAAGGCAGCGGTGGCGCTATGATCATCAGCTGTGACCACTGCGTTCCCACCGCCGGCATCCACGCCGGACGGCCAGGCCGGCGCGGCCGTCCAGCCTGCGAATGCGAGGCTCGTCGTTGAGAACGCGGAGCCCGCCATCGAGATGGACGGCGTCGGGAAAACCTTCGTTCTGCGCCGCAGGGCCGGCCGGTTGCGCCGTGAACGGGTGGACGTTCCCGCCGTGGCAGACCTGACCTTCCGTATCAACGCCGGGGAGATGGTCGGCTATCTGGGGCCGAACGGCGCCGGGAAATCCACGACCATCAAGATGCTGATCGGGATTCTGGTGCCCAGCGCCGGACGCATCCGCGTCTGCGGCCTTGATCCATCCCGCCAGCGCATGGAACTGGCACGTCGCTTGGGGGTGGTCTTCGGACAGCGAACGACATTGTGGTGGGATCTGCCGTTACGGGACAGCTTCGACCTTCTCCGTCATATTTATCGAATACCGCCGGACAGATTCCGCGAGAACCTCGACCATTTCGTCGACCTGTTGCAGATGGCCCCCTTCCTCGAAACTCCCGTCCGGCAGCTTTCACTCGGCCAGCGTATGCGCGGCGATCTCACGGCCGCGCTGCTGCACGACCCCGAGATCGTGTATCTGGACGAGCCGACGATCGGTCTCGACGTCGTCTCCAAGGCCGCCGTACGCGGATTCCTCGCCGAACTCAACCGTGCACGCGGGACCACCATTGTGCTCACCACCCACGACATGACCGACATCGAGCAGCTGTGCCCGCGGGTACTCGTCATCGACCACGGCCGGCTGGGCTTCGACGGAGAGTTGCGTGACCTGCGCGCCCAGATCGGCGGAGAACGCATCCTGGTCGTCGACCTGACCGAACCGCACCCGCCGATCGACGTGGCCGGTACCCGGGTGGTCAGGGTGGACGGACCACGCCAGTGGCTGGCGTTTCCGGCGGGCGCGAGCGCGGCGCCGCTGGTCGCCACCGTGGCCGACCGGTATCCGCTGATCGATCTGTCCATCCGCGAGCCGGCGATCGAGGACGTCATAGCCCGGCTGTACACCTCGGGTACAGAGGATCCCTCAGATACGAGGAATTCCTCGGGTGCAGAGGATTTCTCGGGCACGAAGAATCCCTCAGGAACGGAGGATGTCCCGGGCACGGAAGATTTCTCGGGTGCGGAAGATTTCTCGGGCACCGACGGGAACCGCCCCGTCCCCCGGCAGAGCGGGACCTCGGATACGGCAGCGTCACTATGACGACGGAACATGATGACAGTGGCACGACGCTGACCGGTACGACGCTGACCGGGGCCAGGGCCATGACAGCGACACCACGGTGAGAGGGAGCGTCGCCACCTACCTCACGGTCGCCCGGTGCAGCGCCCGCCGGTACGCCGGTTACCGTGCCGCCACAGCCGCCGGCGCGTTCACCAACACCGTGTTCGGGATCATCCGCGCCTACGTCCTGCTCCAGGTGTGGCACCAGCAACCCGGCCTCGGCGGGTACGACGCCAGCGGCGTCGTGACGTTCGTCTTCCTCGGGCAGGCCCTGATCACGTCGATGGCGCTGTTCGGCGGTGGCATAGACCTGCCCGAGCGTGTCCGTTCCGGTGCCGTGACGATGGACATGGCCCGGCCGGTGAGCTTCCAGACCTGGTGGCTGGCGGACGACGGCGGACGTGCCGCCGTCCAACTGATCATCCGGGGGGTGCCGCCCATGGCGGTCGCGGCCCTCCTGTTCGATCTGCGGCTGCCGACGTCAGTGGGCACGACGTCCACAGGCATGGCATCCGCGGGCATAGGGGGCGTCATCGGCACCTGGGGCTTGTTCGCCGTGTCCGTGGCCCTGGGCTTCCTGGTCAGTTTCGGACTGCGTTACCTGATCGCTCTCACGAGCTTCTGGCTTCTCGACCAGCGGGGGCTGGAAAGCGCCTACACCCTGTGCGCGGTGTTCCTGTCCGGTATTTCCGTACCTCTGACAATCATGCCGGGAGCGCTGCGTGGCCTTGCCGAGGCGCTGCCCTTCGCCGCGATGATGCAGATACCGGCGGACGTGTTCCTCGGCAACCGGACCGGTGCGTCGCTATTTGCAGCGATCGCGTTGCAGGCAGGATGGGCCGCCGTGCTCCTTGCGTCCGGTCGTGCGCTCACCGCCCGTGCCACCCGGAAGCTGGTCATCCAGGGTGGCTGACAGCGGGACGGCCCGACCCGGCGGGCACGAACGATTCGACCCGTACGAACGATACGGCTGGTATGAAGCAGTGCGGCATTACCTGCTGTTCGCAGCGGCCTGGACGCGGGTCGCCTGGCAGTACCGCGTCTCGGTGCTGCTGCTGGCCGTCGGGCAGTTCCTGGCAACCGGCCTGGACATCGTGGTGATCGGTGTGCTGTTCGCCCGCGTGCCGCGGCTGGCCGACTTCGACCTCGCCGAAGTGGGTTTCCTGTTCGGTACGTCCTGCACCTCCTTTGCCGTGTCCAACCTGCTGTTCGGGTCGGTGGAACGGATCGGCGAACGGATCCGGGACGGCAGTCTCGACGTGATGCTGGTCCGGCCGGTCGGGCTGCTCGTGCAGGTCGCCACGGACGGTTTCTCCCCACGCCGCCTCGGTGGCCTCGTCCAGGGCGTCGGCGTCCTCGGACTGTCCCTCGCCGGGCTGGACGTGCACTGGACGATCGGCCGCATGCTGCTCGTCATTACTATGATCATCTGCGGGATCGGCATCTTCAGCGCAGTCTGGATTGCCGGGGCGGCGTTCCAGTTCGTCGTCGAGCAGGCCGCGGAGGCGATGAACGCGGTCACCTACGGCGGGAGCTTCCTGACCCAGTACCCAATGTCGATCTACGGTCGGGACGGGATGCGGATGCTGACCTTTCTCGTCCCGCTGGCGTTCCTCAACTGGCAGCCCGCCCTGTACGTGCTCGCCAAGCCCGACCCCCTCGGCCTGCCGTCCCTGTTCCGTTTCGCCTCACCGCTGGTGGCCGCCGCCCTGCTCGCGCTCGCCACCGCGGCCTGGCGTACCGGCCTGCGCCATTACCGCTCCACCGGCAACTGATCGTCCGGCAGGTAGCCGACTTCGCACCGGGCCCGTACGCCTTCAAAGCGGCAGGCAAGCATGCCGCACCTGTTCCGCCGGTGACAGATGGCTTGGTTGTGGCGGGTTGCCCGTCACACTGGCCGTACCACCGAGCTGAGCTGAGATCGTCGTGGTCGGCGGGTTGCACAGTCGATCTGAGGGCATGCATCATGCATGCATGACGACCGTCGTGGTCCGCGACCTTCCCGACGACATCCACCGCAAGCTGCAGGAACGAGCCCGCGACGCGGGCCAGTCGTTGCAGCAGTACCTGACGGTCCAGCTCGCCCGGCTCGCGACGACCCCCACCCTGGACGAAGTGATCAATCGGATCACGACTAGGTCGGGCGGTCGAGTCGGCTTCCAACAGGCAGTCGCCGATCTCGACGCGGACCGCGACTAAGTTGATCGTTCTGGACGCCTCGGTCCTCGCCAACGCCGTCGGCGACGACGCCGAGGACGGCGATCGCGCCCGCGGCGTCCTACTCGGCGCTGGCGACGTCGCCGTCCCGGACCTGGCCGACGTCGAGACAGCGTCGGTACTCCGACGCCGATGGCGAGCAGGCGACATCGACACAGACCGTTTCTCCGCCGCCCTCGACGACCTGATGACCCTACCGCTGG
>NZ_CAAAFO010000112.1:54379-57280 GCF_900634715.1 Candidatus Protofrankia californiensis
TCCGCTACCCGGCTCGCCCGCTGCTCCGGCGAGCATTCGAGCTCCGGAACAACGTCACGCCCTACGACGCCTGCTACGTAGCGCTCGCCGAGAGCCTCGACTGCCCGCTTTACACGGCCGACGCCCGCCTTGCGAAGACGCCCGGCCCGACATGCCGCATAGAGCTTATTAACTGACTGCTCATCTTGGCTGACTGCCCAGCTCGTACCGTTCACCGACATTGAACTCGTGGGATAACCCGGCCAGAGAGCCAAAGGCAGCGCGATCATACCTCTGGCGCGCTCCCGGAAGCCCAGGTCCCCAGGCCGCTATGGGGGTTCGAGTCCGAGGTTGCTCCCGGCCGGACAACCCCGCAACAGGCCGGGGCGGTGCTGGACGTGGTGGACTTTTCATCCAGGGCCTCGTCATGATGACTCGGCTTTCGCGGTTTTCATGATTGGTTTGGCATGCCTGATGTTCGACAGATGATCGGAAGACAGCCATCACCAAGGCAAACATGGGAAACGCCACGACAGTGAGCAGGCGGCGCACCCGACGCGACCGGACCGCCGCCGTCAGCTCCTCGACCGCCTCCCCACACGTGGTGTGCCGATCGGCCGGGACCACGGCCATGGCCTTGAGCAGAACCCGATTGACCGAGGCGGAGCCGATGACGGGATAGGGTCGGCACCGACTGGTCAAGCCTGAACCAGTTCAGGACTGGTACCGCGGCGAGCGGGCCAGCCTGTTGATCTCAGGCTGTGAGGTCGTCCGAGGAATTGTGATGTGGACGTGTCCCGTGGCATCGGGGAGGGCCACCAACCGGGAAGAGCATCCTCGGGCCTGAACGAAGTCTCGAATGTTGATCTCTATCGTAACACCGCGTTCCGGCTCAACAGCCCGTCGACGCGGCATTGCGGAGGCTGCGTCGATTCTCGACCGAACTGGAGGCAGCCGCGCGGCTGGGCGCCGTAGTGTCCCGGCCGGCCGAATTGCTGCCAGTGTCTTCGGCGTCGGAGCCTTTCATTGATCAACCACCAATGAAGACACCGGGCTATCCGCCGGTTCGTGCATTCACTTGTGAGGACGTCTGACCATGGATCCTGTCGGTATGAACGGCAGTGCACCTCATGGCTCACGGACACGAGCAGGCTACCGGCGATCGGCGGGGTCGAGCCGGGGCGAGGCGAGGCGCCAGGCCCTGCTCGATCGTGTCGCCGACGACCTCGCGGCCAACGGCCTGGTGGACTTCTCGCTTCGGCGCGCCGCGCGGGCGGCTGGCAGCACGCACAAAGTGCTTCTCTACTACTTCGATGGAGCCGAAGACCTGCTCACGCAGGCGATCCTTCGGCTGCGGGAGAGACGCATCGACAACGCCTTGGCCGCCATCACCGGCGGACCGGACCGTCAGACGTTGGCGGTGCGGGTACGCGCCGTGTGGCTCATCCTCATGGGAGAGGAGTCAGGGCTGCGGGTGCTCGACCAGGCCATCGGATTGGCGATGTACGACCCCCGGCGCTATGCGGAACTTGGGCGGGAGGCGTCCAAGCAGTATCTGCCCGCGCTCCTGTCCATCTGTCCGGAGGACTGGTCCGAGCAGCGGAAGCTCGAGGTCGCCGAAATGATCATGGCAATCCTACGCGGTTTCTTGGTGGACTGGCTGACCAGCGGGGACACAGCGGGAGTCAGCGCCGGGTTCGAGGCCTTGGTCCGTGCGCTGGACAGAGAAGAAGCCGCCGGGGAATAGCCGCCTGCCACCGCTGAGCGCGTAGCGCCAGAGCACCGTCGACGTCGCATGGACACGAAGTGAACCGCGTGGTTCACTTCGTCTTGGAAATGATTCCGGTCCATGCGGAGGTCGGTGTGCGGGTGTCTGTGGAGCGGGAGAAGGTTCGCTTCGTCAGCGGCGACACGGAGTGTGCCGCCTGGCGCTCCTTCCCGCGCCGCCACCTACCTGGTCATTCGCCAGCAAATCGCCTCGCCCCCGGCAACGCGGATGCCGCGCCGCACGGAGGTGGACGGGCATGAGCGAGATCGAGCTGTCCGCCGGGACAATCGACTACGAGGACACCGGCGGCGACGGCCCCGCAATCGTGCTGTTGCACGGGCTCATGATGGACGCCTCGCTATGGGACGGACCGATCGCCGATCTGTCCGTCGATCACCGATGCGTGGCACCCACGCTGCCGCTTGGGGCGCACCGTCACGCGATGCACGCCGGCGCCGACCTGTCGCTGCCCGGGATAGCTCGACTGGTCGCGGAGTTCCTTGACCGCCTCGATCTGCATGACGTCACCCTCGTCGGCAACGACACCGGTGGGGCGCTCGTCCAGCTGCTCATCCGCGACGGCGCCGCCCGTGTGGGACGGGTTGTGCTCGCCTCGTGCGAAGCGTTCGACAACTTCCCGCCAGGGCTGACAGGCAGGACACTCGCGCTCACCGGCAAGCTCTCGCCCCGGATGTTCGGGCTGTTCATGCAGCAGATGCGGCTCCGGCCGCTGCGGCGGCTCCCGATCGCATTCGGGTGGCTGACCATACGAGGGGACCCTGTCACCGCCCAGTGGATGAATCCGGTCATGAAGCAGCCTGAGATCCGCCGCGACGCCGTGCGAATGCTGCGGGCAGCAATGGCAGACACCCACCTCATGCTTGAGGCGGCCGAACACCTGCCGAGCTTCGATCGTCCCGCCCTCGTGGTCTGGGCAACCGGGGACCGCGTGATGCCACCCGAGCACGGCCGGCGCCTCGCCGAACTCCTCCCGCAAGGACGGCTGGTCGAGGTGGAAGACAGCTACACGCTCATCCCCCTGGACCAGCCGGCCAGAATCGCTCGGGTCATCCGGGAGTTCATCCAGGCAGCCGACAGAACCTAGCCCAGCCGTCGCGGTAGTGGATTGACCCCGCCGTCGACGGTCCCGCGGA
>NZ_CAAAFO010000112.1:57618-63024 GCF_900634715.1 Candidatus Protofrankia californiensis
CTTCACAGCGGCAGGCAGGCGTGCCGCAGGGTCCACACCACGCCTCCTGCGCGCCCGGACGTCAGGCGCCCGTGCAGGAGGGTGGTGGACAGCGGTGGGACGTCGATGCGCCAGAACACCTCCGAAGGCGATCGCATCGCTGTGACCAGCGCGGCGCGGACGACCGCCGGATGCGTCACAACGATCATGCTTCCCGGCTCGGACGCCCGGGCGGCAAGCCAGCCCCCGACGCGGTTCACCAGGTCCGCGACGGACTCGCCGCCGTGCGGTGCCACGGTCGGGTCATCGGTCCAGGCACGCAGGTCCGAGGCGCTGATCTCCTCGAGCGAGCGTCCTGTCCAGGCCCCGACGTCGAGATCACGCAGGGCGGGATCTGGCGCGGCCGACAGTCCCAACGCTTGGGCTGTCTGGCGGGTACGCAACGAGAGGTCGCACAGGGCCCGCCCGGAACGCAGCGCCCGTCCGAAGGGTGTATGCGGTGTATGTGACGTGTGCGCTGCGGCTGCATCCGCGGCCCGACGCGCTTCGGCGTCGTCGATGGTGTCGTCGTCGACGCCGAAGCGCGCCGCTCGTATGGCAGCAGTCCGGGCGTGGCTGACCAGGGTGAGGCGCAGCGGTTCGCCCGCGCTCACGCCCCGCTGGCGACCGGCGATCCGCCCGAGGAGGCCACGGGACGCTCCCCCGCCAAGGTCGGCGCGGGGGCTGGCGTCACGGCCGGGACGGTACGGTTGGCGCGTTCTGTCAGGGCTCCGAACAGCAGCCCGACGGTGGCCCACACCGTCGCATGGATCGTCAGCGAAGCGATCCGGAACCGCCACAGCACGTCCGCCGGGAAGCCTTCCGGTGTCTCGTCCACGCCCGGTAGGACGTAGTACGCAAGGCCGACGACCACCAGGCCGCCGGCCGCCGACAGCAGCGCCGCATCCCAGCCACCGAACCTGGGGGCGAGTCGCCTGGCGGCCACGCAACCGCCGATGACCACGGCCAGCGAGATCAACATCATGCTGAAGTACAGGCTGGTGCGCTCGCCGATCGTGTCAGGGTTTCCGACCGCCGGCGGGTTGGCCGGGTACTTCAGGTCGGGCAGCAGGTACACCCCCACGAAGCCGGCAAGGGCCACCAATCCCGCGGTCGCGCGGGCGCGCAGGGCACCCAGCCGGCCCTGCGCACAGGCGTAGGCGAGGGAGAACAGCCCACCGATGGCGACCCCGAACACCAGCAGGCCGGTGAACAGGCCGATCGTGCTCTGCACCGTCCGGGACACCGGCTCCGGCTCGTGAGCGGTCTGGGCCACCTCATGGGCCGACTCGAACGCGATCGCGTGGCCGACCTGGCTCTCCCCGAGAATCTTCGCGACGACGAAGGCGAGGACCGCGGCGACCACGCCGACCAGCATCCCGCGGATCAGCAGTGTGCGAACCATGTCGCGCCCGCTCAGTGGCAGGGGAAGCCGAGCAGGTGACGGGCGTCGTGTACGAACTCGTGGACGTTGCTGCCGCCCACGATCGACATCGCGCCCTGCTCCGCGCCGACGAAGTAGAGCAGGACCAGCGCCAGAATCGACCCGAAAATCGCGAACGGAGCCAGCTCGCTCAGCGGGATCGTCGGCAGCGGCGCGGGAACGGCCGGGGCGTCCAGGACGCTTGGGTGTGCCATGACGGGACCTCCACAGGAATCACGCGTTCCACTCGGGCAGGACATGTCCGGCGATGGGTCTGACTTCCGGACGTCGCCCTCTTGGGACGACGTTGGTAACAGTGGCGCGACCGCGCCGGATTCACACCGGCTTCCATCGACTCGAAACAGTTTGAGGGAATCAGCAGCCGACCCCAGAGTCAAGCCTGATCAGTCATTCGGGCGCTCCCGGCAACCGGCGACATCCCGCCGCACCCGTTATGCCCCGGATTACAGCGATTAGGAACGACGGAGATCTCCCTCCCGGCGCTCGCACCCGCACAGAACAGCGAATGGCGCACCTCGGGCATGCACTCCCGAAGCCCGAGCGGATACCAGCTGGATGGTAGGCTTCAACCATGATCACTACCATTGACATGGCAGGACGGCTGGTAGTTCCGAAGGCGCTGCGGGACCGCATGGGCCTGAAGCCGGGCACCCAGATCGAGCTCGAGGAGCGTGACGGTGAGCTCACCCTGCGACCGGTCGGGCCCAGGGCTGTGGCCGTCGAGCGCGACGGCCGCGTCGTTCTCACGACCAGTTCGCCGGCACCACCGCTGGACCACGAGGAGCTGCTCCGCATGATCGACGAGTCGCGCACATGGCCTCGCTGATCGTGACGGCCGACACGAGCGTGGTCGTACCCGCGCTCGCGGACTGGCACCCCGAGCACAAAAGATCCCTGGGACTTGTGCGGGACGTCCGCCGGCTACCCGGGCACGTTCTGATCGAGACCGTGTCCGTCCTCACCCGGATGCGCCATGGCGTCGCAAGCCCGATCGCCGAGGTTGTCCTAGCTCTTGCACAGGACTTCCCCGACGAGCCGCTCACGCTGGACCCCGGCGGCTACCGCCGGCTTCTGACCACGTTCGCCGCTACCGGCATTGCCGGCGGGCGGGTGTACGACGCCCTTGTCGGGGCAAGTGCCGCCGCGGCTGGTGCACGCCTGCTGACGGCGGACCGGCGGGCTCTTCCCACCTATGCCGCGGTGGGAGCGACCGCGGAACTCGCCTTCTGATCGCTCCTCCCGCCTGCCGGGGTCACCGGTGAACCCACGTTGCTGAACCCACATTGCTGAACCCACGTGGCGAGCGACGGTACGCAGGTCCCTCCGCCGGATGCCGAAGTTCCCGGGCGCGCACATCCATCCGGTATCTTTTCGCACCTGATAATCCGGGACGTTCGCCCTGTTCTCACCGGCCGGCCCGGGGCCTAGATTGGTCGAGGGCCCGGCTTTGAAATATGGGCCGGCATTTTTCAGCGGGTTCACCGTTTCACGACGGCTGGTTTCACGATAGGTCGGTTTCACGATGGCCGGAAGCCGGCCGCGGCAGCAGCACACGAGGGCCGGCAGCGCCAGGTCCGTCCATCGCGGAAGACTTTCCCAGCAGCCCGGGGACTTGGGCCGCGGGCAACGCAGAAGAAAAATGATAGCGCCGCCTTCGGCCCGCCCGGACGCTCGACGCGTCGCGGTGACGAGCAGGTGACAGGAGGAAGAAGCGGTGAGCGACCAGACGTCCGAGGAACAGCCACTGCATGTGCGGGGCCGGGACGCCGTCATTGCCGATTCCACCGGCGTGCGGTGGCGTGACGGCGCACCGCCGGACTACAGCCGTTCGAAGGAGACGATGCCCCGGGAACGCACCCACCAGCACGCCGAGGGCTCTCTGGCCGACATCGTCGAGCGCGTGGTCCAGGTGTTCGAGATGGAACTCTCGCACAAGAAGGACCCGGCCGAGTGGGTCAGCATGGTCACCGACCAGTTGCGCGTCCGGGTGAACGGCGGCCCCGCGGCCACTGCCGTCGATCTCGCCGAAAGGGGCAGCTACAACGTTCTGATCGGCGAGAACCCCTACTACTCGGCGAACGACGAAACTTTCGAGTCCTCCCACCGCGTGTTTCACGAAGCATTTCCCGGCGGCTTTTTCTGGGAGGTGCTGGAAGTCTACTCACCGCCACCCGTGATCACATTTAAATGGCGCCACTGGGGTACCTTCAGCGGACCTTACAAGGGGTTGCCCCCGACCGGCGAACACATCGAGATCTTCGGTGTCACCGTGGTCCGATGCACCGACGACCTCAAACTGGTCGAGGTCGAGAACTTCTACGACAACACCGCCTTCCTCGGCCGGCTCGCGGGCAACCACCCACTCTGAGATAACAGGATGTGAGATTTCGGGCGCGGCATGCAACTCCACTCATGCCACGCCCGTCGACACCGGTCCACGTCCACCAATACGGGTCCACGTCCACCAACACCGGTCCACAGGGAACAACTGTCCGGCTGATGTCAGGCCGTGACCGGGATGTGGGTCCAGCCGCGTTGGACGAATGCCGGACGCCGCACGGGAATGCCCGCCAGCCTCAGGCGCGGGAAGCGTTCGATCAGGCAGCGCATGGCGATCGCCACCTCCACCCGGGCCAGCGGCGCGCCCACACAGAAATGGACACCGCCGCCGAAGGCGATGTGCGGGTTCGGCTCCCGGCCGATGTCGAACTGGTCGGCCCGCTCGAACACCTCGGGGTCCCGGTTGGCCGAACCGAGCAGGGCGGCGATCCGCTCCCCCGTCCGGACGACGACTCCGCCGATCTCGACATCCACCATCGCGGTCCGTTCGAAAAGGTGCAGCGGCGAGTCGAAGCGCAGGAACTCCTCGGTCGCGGTCGCGGCGAGTTCCACCGGACGGTCGGCCAGACGCCGCTGCTGGTCGGGATGGTTCAACAGTGCGACCATCCCGTTGCCGAGACAGTTGACGCTGGCCTCGTGCCCGGCGTTGAGCAGCACCACGACCGTGGCGACCAGCTCGTCCTCGCTGAGCTGCTCCCCCTCCTGCTCCGCCTGAACCAGATGGGTGATCAGATCGTCCTGGGGGACGCGACGGCGCCGTGCTGCGAGTTCCCGGACGAAGGCGTCGAACTCCGCCGCGGCAGCGCGGGCGGCAGCCTCCGCGGCGGGAGTGCGTCCGTACTCGTTCATCTTCATCATGGCCGCCGACCACGGGCGCAGCAGGTGCCGGTCGCCGTCCGGGATGCCGAGCAGCTCAGCTATGATCATCACCGGCAGTGGTTCGGCGTAGTCGGCGATCAGGTCGAACCGCTCGCCGTCCCGGCTCCTTTCCTCCACCCCGTCCAGGAGGCCCGCGCACAGCTCCTCGATGTGTGGACGCAGCCGCTCGATGTTGCTACGGAGGAACGCCTTGCCGAGCAGCCCACGCAACCGGGTGTGCTTGGGCGGCTCGCAGCCAAGGACCGAGTCGCACTCAAGCTGGTTGAACAGCGCCCACAGGTCTTCGGGCTGTCTCGGCGGGTGGATCCTGCCCAGTGCGCGATGGCGCACCACCGCGTCGGCATCGCGGTACCTGGCGGCCAGCCACATCCCGAGCTGTTCGCTCCACAGGGGACGGCCAACCGCCCGCAGCTCGGCGAAGACCGGATACGGGTCATGGACGAGATCGGGATCGCGGGGGTCGAAACAGCCTGCGCCACCATAGGACCGGCGGGACGGGACCAACACTCGCTCCTTCCGGGACGGGGCACCACCCCCCACCATCCCGACTATCGAACCAGTGCCGGCGGGCGCGCAGCGGGCAGACCGGCGCCTTTCCCGGCACCGCGCATGCGCGGTTGATCACATCAACCGGACAGCCCCGCGCGCGACGCGCGGCAGCGCCGCCCCAGGATCTGGCTCCGGTCCCCGAAGGAAGCCCCACCGCCCCCGAAGCAAGCCACTAG
>NZ_CAAAFO010000112.1:63605-64355 GCF_900634715.1 Candidatus Protofrankia californiensis
TGCCCCGGCCAGGCCCGAAGGATGTGGATGCGGTGCTGTTGTGCCAGCAGCGGATCCACATCGTTTTCCGTGACGGGTTACCTTCACCATCGCGGCGAAGCCCCCGACTCGCCCCGATCCCTTTCCTTACCGATCATCGTTAGATGATCGGTAAGCTCCGAGCCGCGGCCCGCCCCTCCGCCACCGTCCCGAAGGAAGCCCGGGGGATGCTCCAAAGAAAAGCTGGAGGTGCCCGGGAGACTTCGGGTCAGCGGAGGGTACGCAGCCAGTTGGCGAGCAGGTGCGCACCCGCGTCCCCGGACTTCTCCGGGTGGAACTGGGTGGCGCACACCGGACCTCGCTCCACGGCCGCGGCGAAGGGCTCGCCGTGCTCGGCCACGGTGTCCCCGGACTCGGGCTCAGCCTCGGCCGCATACGAGTGGACGAAGTAGAAACGGGTGTCCGCGGGCAGACCGTCGAAGAGCACCGTCCCGACCGGCGGTGTCACGGTGTTCCAGCCCATGTGCGGCAGGACCGGCGCAGCCAGGCGCCGTACCCGCCCGGCGAGCACGCCGAGCCCGCTGGTCCGCACACCGTGCTCGTCCCCGAGGGTGTAGAGCACCTGCATCCCCACGCAGATCCCGAGGACCGGACGCCCCTGGGTGACCCGCTCATGGACGACCGGCGCCGCGCCGACCGCGCCGATCCCCGCCATGCACGCCGCGTAGGCGCCCACCCCGGGTACCACCAGACCGTCCGCGGCCCGGGCGG
>NZ_CAAAFO010000112.1:64491-67129 GCF_900634715.1 Candidatus Protofrankia californiensis
CCCGGGCCAGCGCCCGCTGGGCGCTGCGCAGGTTCCCCGACCCGTAGTCGAGGACGACCACCCGTGGAACGGTCACACCACGCCCCTGATCACACCACGCCCGGTGACCACGGCACGCCCAGTGACCACGTCAGGCCTGATGATCAGGCCATGCCCGGTAGCCACGGCACGCCCAGTGACCGCGGCACATCCAGTGGCCACGGCACATCCAGTGGCCACGGCACGCCCGGCGACCACGCCATACTCTGCGGTCACAGTGGATCCCCGGTCACAGCACGCCCTTGGTGGACGGCACCCCGGCCACCCGCCCGTCGAGCGCGACCGCGTCCCGCAGCGCCCGCGCGACCGCCTTGAACTCGGCCTCGACCACATGGTGGGCGTTACGACCCGACAGCACCCGCACATGCAGGGCGATCCGCGCCGACGCGGCGATCGACTCGAAGACGTGCCGGGTCAGCGTCGTGTCGTAGGTACCGATGAGCTCGATCAGCTCCGGCTCGACGACCACGCAGTACGGCCGGCCGGAGAGGTCCACCGCCGCCTGCACCAACGCCTCGTCGAGCGGCACCAGGGCGTCCCCGAACCGCCGGATCCCGGTCTTGTCACCGAGTGCCTCGCGCAGCGCCTCACCAAAGGCGATCGAGGTGTCCTCGACCGTGTGGTGGGCGTCGATGTGCAGGTCACCGCGGGTGCGGATGGTGAGATCGAAACCCCCGTGCTTGCCGAGCTGGCTGACCATGTGGTCGAAGAACGGAACGCCGGTGAACGACGACGACACACCCGCCCCGTCAAGATCCAGTTCGACGACGACATCCGATTCCAAGGTCTTACGCTCTATGCGGGCTGTGCGGCCCATCCTCGTCATCCCTTCCCGGTGTCGGGCAGTTGAGCGGCGGGCGCCTGGCCCCCGGGCACCTGGCCCCCGGGCACCTGGCCCCCGGACGCCTGGCCCCCGGGCACCGGGGCACCGGACGCCTCAGCGGGGGACGCCAGCGTCGCGGTCCCCTCGGCCAGCAGCGCGCGGGTCGCCGCCAGGAAGGTGTCGACCTCGCCTGGCAGACCGGCGGTGACCCGCAGCCAGCCGGGAAGGCCGACGTCCCGGACAAGCACGCCCGCGTCGAGCAGCCCCTGCCACGCCACCCGCTGGTCGGTGAACCGGCCGAACAGGACGAAGTTCGCGTCGCTGGGTGCCACCGCGCATCCGGCATCGGTCAGCTCGACCACCAGCCGGTCACGCTGCGCCTTCACCGCCTCGACCGTGGCGAGCAGCTCGTCGGCATGCGCGAGTGCCGTACGCGCAACCGCCTGCGTGAAGGTCGACAGATGGTACGGCAGGCGCACCAGCTGCAACGCGTCGATCACAGCCGGGTGCGCGGCGAGGTAACCGATGCGGGCACCGGCGAGCGCGAACGCCTTGCTCATCGTCCGGGCAACCACAAGCCGCGGCTGGGACGGCAGCAAGGTCAGGGCGCTGGGGACCCCGGCCCGCCGGAACTCCCCGTACGCCTCGTCCACGACCACCATGCCAGTGCCGGTCTCGCCGACCGCCGCGCACGCGGCCACCACCACCTCCACCGGCAGCGCGGTGCCGGTGGGGTTGTTCGGCGACGTGAGGAAGACCAGGGACGGACGGTGCCGGTGGATCGCCTCGGCGACCGCGGACGGGTCGAGGGTGAAGTCGGGCTCGCGACGCTCACCGACCCATCCGGTCGCGGTCGCCACCGCGATGAGCCGGTGCATCGAGTATGAGGGTTCGTATCCGAGCGCGACCCGGCCCGGCCCACCGAACGCCTGGCACAGCTGCTGGAGCACCTCGTTCGACCCGTTCGCCGCCCACACCTGGTCGGTGCGCAGACCGAAGCCGGCATCCGGGGTCAGGTAGTAGGCGAGGTCCGCGCGCAGCGCCTCGGCCTGGCGGTCGGGGTAACGGTTGGCCTCGGTGGCGGCGAGAGTCGCGGCCTTGCCCAGGGCGTCCACCAGCCCGGCCGACGGCGGGTACGGGTTCTCGTTGGTGTTGAGCAGCACCGGGACGTCGAGCTGCGGTGCGCCGTAGGGCACCATGCCGCGCAGGTCGTCACGCAGCGGCAGCTCGTCGAGGGTAGGCGAGCGCACCGAGCGTCCACGGCCCTCGGGCGTGGGTCGAGTGCCGGCCGCAAAGCCTGATCCTGTCGTGGTCATCGCAAACGCACCTCCACCGCGTCGACGTGAGCGGTGAGATCCTCGGCGCCGCCGAGCGCGGCAACCCGGGACGCCACCTCGGCGAGAGCGTCGCGGTCACACTCCACCACGTGAACCTGCCGTTGGAACACCGACACCGAAAGACCACCGCTGTGACGGGCGGTACCGCCCGTCGGCAGGACGTGGTTCGAGCCGGCGAGATAGTCGCCCAGCGACACCGGCGCCCACGCCCCGACGAACACGGCCCCGGCATTACGGACCCGGGCGGCGACGGCGGCGGCGTCCACGGTCTGGATCTCCAGGTGTTCGGCGGCCCAGGCGTTGACCACCACCAGGCCCGCGTCGACGTCGGCGACCACGGCCACCACACCCTGACCGGCCAGTGCCGTCTGCACCCGCTCCCGGTGGCGGGTCACCGGAACCTGCTTGCCGAGCTCGACCTCGACCGCGTCGAGCAGCT
>NZ_CAAAFO010000112.1:67630-71151 GCF_900634715.1 Candidatus Protofrankia californiensis
CGGTCGACGGTGTGACCAGCAGGCAGGCAGCCATCGGATCATGCTCGGCCTGGGCGATCAGGTCGGCCGCGACATGGGCGGGATCCGCGGTGTCGTCGGCGAGGATCGCGACCTCGGTCGGGCCGGCCTCGGCGTCCACCCCGACCAGGCCGCGCAGCAGCCGCTTCGCCGCGGTCACGTAGATGTTGCCCGGCCCGGTCACGACGTCCACCGCCGGGCAGCTGGACGTCCCATGGGCGAACATCGCGATCGCCTGAGCTCCGCCCGCGGCGTAGACCTCGTCCACGCCCAGCAGCGCGCAGGCGGCGAGGATCACCGGATGCGGCAGGCCACCGAACTCCGCCTGCGGCGGCGACGCCAGCGCGAGGGAGCCGACCCCGGCCTCCTGCGCCGGCACAACGTTCATCACCACGCTGCTCGGGTAGGCGACCCGTCCGCCCGGCACGTAGAGGCCGACCCGCTCCACAGGAATCCAGCGCTCCGTCACCCGGGTCCCCGGCGCCACGTCGACGGTCACCGGTTCGCGGCGCTGCGCCCGATGCACGAGCCGGGTCCGCCGGATCGCCTCCTCCAGCGCGTCCCGCACCTGCGCGTCGAGGCTGTCCAGCGCGTCGGTCAGCGCGTCGGGGGCAACCCGCACCGCGCCCGGCCGCACCCCGTCGAAACGCTCCCCCGCGTCGAGGACCGCGGCATCCCCCCGGTCGCGTACGTCGTCGCAGACAGGACGGACCGCCTCCAGCGCGGCGTCGACGTCCAGCGCGGCGCGGGGCAGCAGCCTGCGCAACTGCGGCGGCGACGGCAGGCTTCCACGCAGGTCGAGCTTTCTCAGCACGACGATGAGCGTATCGGTACACGCACCCGACCCGTCGATCTCCACAGTGTCGACGGCACGGCCCACGCCGGCAGGACCCGCTGAGACCACCGGATACGGTAGGAACGCCTTCCTACCGAGCGCTACGGTAAGACCATGAGCGCACGCAAGCTGTCGATCTCAGTGCCACCCGAGGTCGAAGAGACGATCAAAGCGGCAGCCGCGGAAGAGGGCAAGCCGGTATCCGCATGGCTGGCCGAGGCCGCTGTCGAGAAGGCCCACCTCGCCGCCCTGCACACCGCAGGCCGGGCCGCCGCCCGGGAACTGGTAGCCGAGTACGAAAACGAGCACGGCGAGCTACCCGAAGAGTCCCGGCGGCGCGCCCACGCGTTCCTGACGGAGGCCGGACTGCTCGACGACGAACCGTGGCGGGCAGCCGGATAATGCCCGCGATCGTCTACGACACCGGTGCGCTGCTGGCCGCCGAACGACGCAGCCCCGACATCCTCGCCCTGCACGACCAGCTGACCGCCGCCCGCATCCGCCCGATCGTGCCCGTGGTGGTCCTCGCCCAAGCCTGGCGCGGCGGCCCCCAGCACCAGATCTCCCGCCTGCTCAAGGGCTGCGACATCCGCCCCGACGACGAGCGCACCGGCCGCGCCGCCGGCATCGCCTGCGGCAGCTCACACACCGCCGACGTCGTGGACGCGATCGTCATCGCCACCGCGGTCCAGTACCAAGCCTCCGTAGTCACCAGCAACCCGGACGACCTGAACCACCTCGCTGACTCCATAGGAATCAAAATCCGCCTCTTCACCGTCTGACCAACCTCAAGCGCGGTATTCCGTGGCATCTGTTTGGATCATTGACCGGGCCTGGTCAGGAGTTGTTGCACGGTCTTGGTCAGGTCGGTGATGTCCACCTCGAGGACGGTGGAGCGGTCCCGGGTACGGACCTCGACCGCACCCTCGGTGAGACGGCGACCCGCGACGACCTGGACGGGGCATCCGATCAGGTCGGCGTCGGCGAACTTGACGCCGGCTGATCCAGGACGGTCGTCGACGAGGACGTCGAGTCCTTCGGCCTCCAGCGCGGAGGCAACGGCGTCGACAGCCTCGGCGTCGATGTTCTTCCCGAGGGGGACGACCTCGACGTCGTAGGGGGCGAGGCCGGCGGGCCAGCGGATCCCGCTGTCGTCATGGTGCTGTTCGATGACAACGGACAGGATGCGGCTGATCCCGATGCCGTAGCAGCCCATCACCATCGGCGCGTCCTTCCCGTTCGCGTCGAGGTAGCGGGCGTCCAGCGCCTGTGAGTACCTGGTGCCGAGCTGGAAGATGTGTCCGACCTCGACCGACCGGTCAATCGCCAGCGGACCGCTACCGTCCGGCGAGGGGTCACCGGCCTGGACGTTGGTGACGTCGGCGAACCCGTCCGGAACGAAGTCGCGGTCGAGGTTATCTCGGTCGCCTCATGGCCTCGGTGGAACCCACCGGTTCTCCCTTCAGGCAGACCTGTGAACGTTCCGTCCAGTTCTTGAGCATCCCCGCCCTACGGCAGGCGCGGCCTACGGACCGATCTCTTCCAGATCGTCGCCGCGCTCACCCGTGTCGGTCGGCTCGGAGTCGGCGGGATCCTGGTCGGCCATCCGGACAGTTCAAGCAGACTATTCACACACAAGATCTTCTTTAGGGAGATATTCCCACATGAGAACTATTGAGTAGGGTCGACGTCGGAACGACGTCCGTCGCGCCCAGGGAGGAACCGAGCATGTCCACCATCGCCATCGTCGGAGCGGGACCCGGTCTGGGTCTGTCGATCGCCCGCCGCTTCGGGAAGGAGGGCTTCACAGTCGCCCTCGTCTCCCGCAGCCAGGGCAGGCTCGACGACCTGGTCGGGCAGCTGGAGAAGGACGGCATCACGGCGGCCGGCTTCGCCGCCGACATCCTCGACCGCCCCGCGCTGACGGGCGCACTGCACAGGGCGACTGAGCGCTTCGGCCCCGTCGACGTGCTGGAGTTCTCTCCCGCCCCGAAGCAGGCCGACGACCCGGCCCTGACCCCGGTGAGCGCGCTGGAGGTGAACGTGGAGAACATCCAGCAGCAGATCGACTACTACGTCTACGGCGCCGTCACCGCCGTCCAGGCGGTGTTGCCTGCGATGATCGAGCGTGGCTCCGGCACGCTGCTGTTCACCACCGGTGCCTCGTCCGCGCTGGTCTTTCCGCAGATGGGCAACGTCGGCATCGCCAGCGGGGCACTGCGTAACTGGGTGCTGGCTCTGAATGCCACCCTCGCTGACAAGGGTGTCTATGCCACCCATGTGCCACTGGCGACCTGGATCGGCCAGGGCGGTCCGGAGACACAGCCCGACACCATCGCTGAGACCTATTGGGACCTGTACATCAAGCGGGACGAGGCCGAGCGGCTGTACTCCACCCTCTGATGCCCTTTGACTGATGCCCTTTGACCAGGACGACCGTGCGCAGAATTTCACCGGCCAACGCCAGTCCGCGGTCGCCGTACTCGGTCTGGGACGCAGCAGCGAGCATGCCGCGATACTGACAGATCAGTGGCGGCCTCTCGACCCATTTTTTCCGCTTACAGGCCGCTGGTGTCGGTGTCAGGGATGCAGACCCAGGAGCGCCGCCGCGGCACGGCAGCCGTGACGGGTGCATCAGGACGTCGGCGCTGTCGACCGCCTGGTCGAC
>NZ_CAAAFO010000112.1:71315-73384 GCF_900634715.1 Candidatus Protofrankia californiensis
ATCGGAAAGCCCTCGAACCGGTCAGGCAGACCTGTCAGAGCAGCGTGCACCGGTGTGTCCTCGACGCCGTCGGGCAGGAACAGCTGCAGCCGCGGGCCGAAGTCATGGTCGGTGGAAACCTCGTCGTCGAATCCCAGCACCTCGGAACCCTCGCCGAGCAGCGCGGCGGCGTGTGGTAAGTCCGCAACCAGCGGGCCGACGACCTGTTCGTAGAAACGACGGGAGAGGCCACGGCCGGACACGGCCCGATCGTAACCACCGACCCCACAGCACCCCGCTCTGACGGCGGAGCCAAACAGAATGATCAACAAGCCAAATAGGAACACCCGTTGTCATTCCGACGTCGTCGCCGAAGGGGCTGAAGGGACGCCACGGCCCGCCGATCCGGCGGACCCACTCGGCCGCGCGTCCATAGGTGGTCCCCTGACCGGGTCCGCGGCTACCTCAGCAGGCGGGGCCCCAGCAGCGACAACATCCGTCCGGTGCGCACAGCGGAATCAGAGCTGTCGAAAGGTGCGGCATGATCTGATCCTCTCGCCATGTGGCCCGGCCAGCTCAGGATGTTATGAGCGTCAATCGGGCACCGTACAACGGTCGTTCCACTCTGCGGAACAGCCGAGTATCCGCTGCGCGGAACGCGCCGGCTGGACATGTCGACCAGGACGGGACAACACTGCTGGAAATTCTGACCGGCGAATTACTTCGTCTCCTCGGAACAGAGAGATCCATAGCATGACGCTGCAGAGCGAGAAGACGCCGCCGCGATTTCCGCTGGATGACCGATCTACGCCCATGCGTCGATGCTGGAGAAAGGCGCCACGCTTGCGGCCCGGTGACCGCCCGCCTGAACGGCGGCGGAGCAGCCCTGGGGCCACCTGAACGGCGACGGAGCAGCCCTTCCCGGGTGGCCTCGACCTGCGTTGCTGTACCGGTTGCCGCAACAGCCCATGCCCCTCGCCTCCGTACCGGGATCGACTGGTCTGTGTTCACGCCGTCGCCCGCAGGAGTGACCCGGGTGCACTGCCGTACGGTGGTGAAATGGCCGGCGAACAGCTGTGGACGACCGGGGACATCGCCCGGAGGCTGGGCATCTCCGCGCAGCGGGCACGGCTGCTCTCCCGCCGACCGGACTTTCCCGATCCCGTCCAGGAGGCCCCCCACTTCAGCCTGTGGCGTGCTTGCGACGTGGAGTCCTGGCTCATGAACGGTGCGACCGATCGCGAAGCGTAGTCGGCGTTGGTGTGTCGCCGGTCGGCTCCCACCCGCTCCGCAGGGAGCTCCTCCTGAGTGACACACCTGCGATCCGCCGCGTCCGCGCCGTAACCGGGGACGCGTGCCATGCCGGACGACCGGCGAGCTGGCCCACGCCGATCCTGAACTCGTCGATCCCACACGGACCATGACAAATTCATCCGGACGTCCAGGCAGGCGACGCACGCGGCGGATGCCGGAGGGCGAAACGGACAGTGCTGGTCGACGTCGGCTACGGGTTGCTGGGCGCATTTATGATCATCTTTGCGGCCCTGGTCGCGCGGAGGGTCGGCCTGCCTGCACCGGTCCTGCTCGTCGCCGCCAGCATCCTGTACGCCCTGCTGCCCGGTCCGAACATCGCGCTGGACTCCGAGGTTGTCCTCGTCCTGGTCTTGCCGCCGTTGCTGTACTCCGCGGCGCTGAACTCGAGCCTGACGGGGATCCGCGCGAACCTCCGGACCGTGATCTCACTGTCCGTCCTGCTGATCGTGGCGACCGATCTCCTCACAGGCTACCTGCTGGTGGTGGTCGTGCCCGGCCTACCGTTCGCGGCCGCCTGCGCGCTCGGCGCCGCGCTGGCTCCCACGGACCCCGTCTCGGCGCTGTCCATCGGACGGCGAGTGAGTCTGCCCGAACGGCTACGTACCGTGATCGAAGGGGAGAGCCTCCTCACCGAGGTCCTGGTGTTGACGGGAAACGTCGTCGATGAGCTCGGCGAGGGCTGCCCAGCCGAGGTTCCACCAAAGGGCGGTCTGGTGGGCGATGACTCGTCCAGCCTTTCCCGGGGCCATCCGGGCACACGAGGAGATTCATAATCG
>NZ_CAAAFO010000113.1:0-1518 GCF_900634715.1 Candidatus Protofrankia californiensis
TTCGAAAATCCCCCGTCGCTGATTCGTAGCCGCTGGTCAGGCAGCTTCTTCTGCTTGGAGGGTCACTTGGTAGCCGAGTTGGTTGAGCTGGCTGACCAGCCGTCTGGTCTGCCTGGCCCGGCCGGTGCGTTCGACGAAGTACTGGCCGCCGAGGTCGGTGTATCCGGTGTCGTGAGTGAACATGTGCCAGACCGCGATGAGGATGGAGTGCTCCAGGGCGACCAGGGCGCGTTTCTTGCCGCGGCGGGCGGCCAGTCGTCGGTAGCGAGCGGCGAGGTAGGTGTCCTTGGTCCGCGAGGCCGACACGGCGGCCTGGCCCAGGGCTGCCTTGAGCCAGGGGTCGCCGTGCCGGGTCGTACCGCTGCCGGTCCGGCCGCCGGACTGGTGGTTGCCGGGGCAGACGCCGGCCCAGGAGGCCAGGTCGGCCGCGCTGGGGAAACGAGTGACGTCGGCGCCGATCTCGGCGAGGATCACCTGGGCGGCACGGGCGTCGACGCCGGGGATCGTCACGAGGAGCTCGACGTGGCGGCGAAAGGGCTGGAGCATCACCTCGATGTGCTCGCTCAGGCGCGTCTCGGTGGCGGTGCAGGCGTCGATCCGGTCCAGCATCGCTCGGGCGAGGAATGCGTGGTGGGCGGTGAAACTGCCGGTCAGCGCCTCGATGAGGGCGTCGGTCTTGCGGCGCATGCTGCCTTTGGCCAGGCCAGCCAGTACGTGCGGGTCGCGTTCCCCGGCGATCAGGGCTTCCAGCATCGCGCGGCCGGAGACGCCGAGGATGGTGGAGACGGTCGCGGACAGTTTGATGCCGGTGTCCTCCAGCAGCTTCTCCAGCCGCTGGGCCTCGCGGGTGCGTTCGCGGACGATCTCGGTGCGGTAGCGGGTGACGTCCCGCAGCTGCCGGATCGGTTCGGGGGGCACGAAGCTGGGGCGGACCAGGCCGTGCTCGACGAGCCGGGCGATCCACTCGGAGTCCTTCACGTCGGTCTTGCGGCCGGGCACCGACTTCATGTGGCGGGCGTTGAGCAGCCAGCACTCCAGGTCGTGTTCCAGCAGGTAGAACACCGGTCTCCAGTACACGCCGGTGGCTTCCATGCCGACCACGGTGATGCCCTGGGCGAGCAGCCAGTCCCGCATGGCCAGCAGCCCGGAGGTCACCGCGGAGAAGGTCCGCACCTCGCTACGGCGGCGCGTACCGGTGTCGCTGGGTACACGGATACAGACCTTCACGTCGGCCTTGCTGATGTCGATCCCCGCGCAGTGTTCGTGGATCACTTCCATGCCGTCAGTACCCCCTCCAGGCGTCGGCCGCGAGCATGCGACCGCCCGGCGGGGGTCCGGCAGGCGAAAGAGTCTGATTCACGTGCTCGGAGCAACACATCCGGGTGCCTGTCGATGGACCCCCAGCGTCCTACTGACCCACGGGCTCGGAACGCGCCAAGGCGACACGACGTCCGCCGGACGACCACACACCGATTTTCACGCACACAGGGTGTCGCCGTCAGGCGACCGGATTACTGA
>NZ_CAAAFO010000113.1:1769-3043 GCF_900634715.1 Candidatus Protofrankia californiensis
CCCCGGTTCGGCTCGATGCTTGTGGGTGCCGTCAAACGGACGATGTGGGGCATTAAGGCACAGGCGTCGCGCCGAGAATCCCTCCCTGCCGGGACCCGCGAGATACTGGAGCTTGGGTTCGCTCGGAGCTAGAGCGTTGACTACCAACCGGAGGCGGGCATGGCGCCAGCATCTGCAGCGTAGGCAGCGTAGTCCGCACTCCGACCACCCCCGCTCTACTGGTTGCCTGAGTCGGTGTCCAGGTGATGCCGCCAACTGTCACCGCCTCGGCACTGGGCGACAGCAGGGTGCCGAGGTTCGCTGCTGTCACTAGTTGTGAGGTCTGCCTACTCACCGGCATCTGCCCAGTCTCTGGCTTGCCAGGAGCGGGTCGGGTTTCGCATCGACACGGTGCGCTTCGTGCACGTGAGTGCCCCCAGGGACAGTCGGGAACGGAGTTACATCTCCGTAGTTCCGCCGTTGGTGACAGAGTACGCCCACCTCACCATATAGGCGTTCCTCGCTGGCGCCCGAAGGTCTCCTCGAAAGTGACAGGCGCATCTTGGATGACTGCAGCCACAGTATGGCGCCGAGCCACTACACAGTCCGTTTCGTAGCTATCGGGCAGTACGTCGCATGCGCGACAAGATCTTATACTAAGATCATAGTAGCACTTAGCGTGACAGAATGCTACCTAGAGTGTCGGTCAAGTAACGCGGATCTCATCCGCTACCACCGACACAGACCATGATCTACGCGACTTTGTTCGTATGTACGCTTTTCGACCGGATGAGCGTACATACCGACAAAGTCGCGCTGATCCTCTGGATGGCCGGCGCTCACCAGACGCATGCCACAGCGCGATGGGTCACGCATGGTCACATGACCAGCGCTCCAGCGGATCGAGTCCCGGTTGCCCGTCCCGCCTCCGAGCCACCTGGTCCCCACCAGGCGCGGAGACCGCGATCGCGGGTCACGTCCAGTCGCAGTGCCGTAAACGTAGACGAGAATGAGGACGGGGAACATCCACCCGTCACCAGGGCCGGAAGGGCTCGTACGGCGCGCCATCCGGACAAAGTCGGACAGAGACTGATAAGCGTGAGGGCTTCGAGCGGTCTTCGGGTACCCGCCGTCTCCGGCATCGGTCCGCACCAGACCGCACCAGGCCGGGCCGGGTCAGCCCCGATGCCACCCCGGCCCGGCCGGCGGCGCCACGCCGCGCATCAGACAGGCGTCAGGGGCTGGGGACGCCCGTCAGAGTGTTGATGAGGGATGTGTCGTGCTCGGCCCGGCGG
>NZ_CAAAFO010000113.1:3630-7522 GCF_900634715.1 Candidatus Protofrankia californiensis
CCGCCGGGCACCGAGAACTCACTGACCACACCCGGTGTGGGCACGAACCCTGCCGCCGGGTCCTCGGCGTTGATCCGGCACTCGATCGCCACCCCGCGCGGGACGACGTCGGCCTGGTCGAAACCGAGCGGTTCACCGGCGGCGACCCGCAGCTGCTCGCGGACCAGATCCGTCCCGGTGACCATCTCCGTGACCGGATGCTCCACCTGGAGCCGGCAGTTGACCTCCATGAAGTAGAACTGATCGTTCTCGTCGACCAGGAACTCGAACGTGCCCGCACCCACATACCCGGCCGCCCGCGCCCCACGGACAGCCGCCTCGCACATACGCTCCACGATCTGCGCGGGCAGCCGCGGAGCAGGGCTCTCCTCCACGAGCTTCTGGTGCCGGCGCTGCAGCGAGCAGTCGCGTGCTCCCAGGTGGACGACGTTGCCGTAGGAGTCAGCGAGGACCTGGACCTCGACGTGCCGCGCGGACGCCAGGTAGCGCTCCACGTAGAGCCGCCCGTCCCGGAACACCGCCTGGGCGCTGGCTCGGGTCTGGGTGTAGGCCCGCAGGAACGCGTCGGGATCGTGCACCACGCTCATCCCGCGCCCACCACCACCGGCCACCGCCTTGATGATGACCGGGTACCCGATCTCGGCGGCGAACTCCGCCGCCTCGTCGGCGTGTTCGAGCGCGTCCCGGCTGCCCGGCAGGAGGGGCAGCCCCGCGTCCAACATGATCGAACGGGCGCTGGCCTTGTCACCGAGACGGCTCATCACCGATGCCGGCGGCCCGATGAAGGTGATGCCCTCCTCCTCGCACACCTCGGCGAAGTCCGGGTTCTCCGACAGGAATCCGTAGCCGGGGTGGATGGCGTCGGCACCTCGGCCCCGCGCCGCCTCGATGACGGCGGGGATGTTGAGGTAGCTGGCCTTTGCCGGCCCCGGCCCGATCTGCACCGTCTCGTCGGCGAACTGGACAACCGCCGAGTCACGGTCGGCGGCGGAGTGGACCGCCACCGTGGCCAGACCGAGTTCGCGGCAGGTGCGGGCGACCCGGAGCGCGATCTCGCCACGGTTGGCGATCAGCACTTTTTTGATCATCGGCCTGAGTCCGGACGGTCGGCGTTCGCCGTGGCCACCGCCAGCAGGGGTTGACCGTGCTCGACGGGCGTGCCGTCGGCCACGAGGACCTCGACCACCCGGCCGGAGGCGTCCGCCTCCACGGGGATCATCAGCTTCATCGCCTCGATGATCGCCACCTGCTGGCCACGGGTGATCAGGTCGCCCTCGACGACGAACGGCTTGGCCCCGGGCTCGGAAGCCCGGTAGAACACGCCCACGGTGGCGGCGCACAGGAGGTGGACGTCGGCGTCCACTCCGGCCTGCGTCGCCACCGGCGCGGCCGGCGGCTGGGCCGGTTCGGTGCGGGCCGGTTCCTGCCGCGCCGGCACCGAAACCGGTACCGAGGCCGACGCGAACAGCTCGGCGGATGCCAACGGCGTCGTCTCCGGCCAGGCAATCTCGATGAAGACCTCGCCGGCCGCTGCCCGCACCCGGCTGGGCACCCGGGATGTCTGCGTGCTCAGGGTGAGCAGTTGCTGGCGGAGTACCGTCATGATCTCGTCGAGCTCACCGGCGCTGGGAACCGCCGTCCGCACCGGCGGGACACCGTTCAATGGGACCGGGCTCATCAGGCACTTTCCTTTTCGTCGAGGTCGTCCCGGTCGATGTCGAGCTCGTCGTCGAGCAGGGTGAGCGTGCCGGCGCCGAACCGGCGGAACCGCGTCCTGCGCCCGGTGACGAGGGTCATCTGATCCCGCGGCAGAAGCTCCGCCAGCGTGCTGGTCAGCGCGTCACGCAGGGCATGCGCCGCGAGCAGATGGTCGCTGTCCGCGCCCGCTTCGGGCTCGGGTACCACACCGTCGACGATCCCGTTGCGCAGCAGCTCGCGGGCGTCGACACGCAGCGCCGCCGCGGCCTTGGGCCCCGCGCTCGCGTCCTTCCACAGGATCGCGGCGCACCCTTCCGGACTGATCACCGAGTAGACCGCGTTGGCACACATCAGGACGCGGTCGGCGATCGCGAGAGCGAGCGCACCGCCGCTGCCGCCCTCGCCGGTCACCACCGCCACCACCGGGACGGGCAGACCCGCCATCAGCCGCAGGTTCTCGGCGATCGCGACCGACTGTCCGTTCTGCTCGGCCTCGATGCCGGGGAAGGCACCCGCGGTGTCGATGAGGGTGACCACCGGGAGTCCGAGCTTGGCGGCCAGCCGCATGATCCGGGCGGCCTTGCGGTAACCGGCCGGCGACGGCATCCCATAGTTGCGCTCGGACAGCTCGGTTGCGCTGTGGCCCTTCTGCGTGCCGATCACGACGACCGGCGTTCCCTCGAGGCGGCCCAGCCCGCAGACCATCGCCGGGCAGTCCGCCAACATGCGGTCACCGTGCAGCTCCGCCCAGTCCTCGATCATCAGGGCGATGTAGTCCAGGGTCGTCGGCCGACCGAGCCGACGGGCGAGCCGCACCGACTCCCACTGCTCCCGCGCGGGCAACCGGTCCGGCTCGACGATCAACGCGGCATTGCCCGACGGCTGCGGAACCGACGACCGCGGCACGGGCATGGCCGTGCGCGCCGCCCGGCGGCTGCCCACAGTCAGCAGCCGGGCCAGGGTGGCGCGCAGCTCGGCACGCGGCCGGATCATGTCGACGACTCCGTGCCGCAGCAGGAACTCCGCGGTCTGGAATCCCGGCGGAAGGGTCTGCCGGATGGTCTGCTGGATCACCCGCGGACCGGCGAAGCCCAGCCGTGCACCCGGCTCGGCAATGATGATGTCCGGCAGCGTCGCGAAAGAGGCGGCGACACCGCCGAAGGTGGGGTCGGTGATCAGTGACAGGGTGAGGATCCCCGCCTCGTCGAGCTGCCCGAGGGCCTGGCTGGTCTTGGCCATCTGCATGAGGGACAGGACACCCTCCTGCATGCGCGCTCCGCCGGAGGCGGTCACCAGAAGAAGGGGCGTCCGTTCCCGTAGCGCGATCTCAGCCGTCTGGGTGATGGCCTCACCGACCGCGGCACCGAGGCTGCCCCCCATGAACCGGAAGTCCATGGCCGCGACGATCACCGGGTTGCCGTCGATGCGGCCGCGAGCGCTCACGACCGCCTCGGTCAGCCCGGTGGCGGCGCGCGCGTCGCGGAGCCGGTCGACGTAGGGACGGCTGTCAACGAACTGCAGCTGGTCACTGTCGGAGACGACCGTGTCCACCAGCGCCACGGAACCGGGATCCAGCAGTGTCGTGAGCCGTTCGACAGCGGTCAGCGGGGCGTGCCATCCGCACTCCGGGCAGACCCGCAGGGAGCGGGTGAACCTCTTCGCGTAGATGATCGATCGGCATCCGCCGCAGACCAGCCAGGATGCGGCACGGGTCGCCGCATCGCCTGCCTGCCTGGGCAAGGTCACTGTCATGATTGCTCCCACCGGTCGAGCCCCCCTGCCGCATCGGTCCGCGGTGGGGACGGGATGTATGTGGCGCAGCGTGCGGGCAGACGCACCCCCGCGAACCGCAGGTGGTTGACCCGGCTGGTGAAGGCGGCGCCGCGCATGATCTGCGCCGCGATGTCGGCCACCCGCCTGTTCTCCACCGGGGCCAGGTAGGTGCCGGCGACCCAGCTGTTGAACGCACCCATCGCCGGACCGCACCAGATCTGGTAGTCCGCGACCCTGCCCGTCTCACCCGAGATGCTCCAGCCCGACGACAGGCCGAGGTACCAGCGGAAGACGAGCGCCATCCGCCGCTTCGGGTTGTCGGCCGCGCGGGCGATCTGGTCGGGGTCACGTTCGGTGAAGAAGCGCACCGTGTCCGCCCAGACGTCGTCCAACGGGCGCAGGAAGATCCGGCGCTCCAGGG
>NZ_CAAAFO010000113.1:7981-10530 GCF_900634715.1 Candidatus Protofrankia californiensis
ACGATCGGCTCGGGCGCCGGGCGCAGGAAGCGCTCGGCGACCTCGGCCCGGGAGATCTTGGCAACCAGCCGGTTGCCCGCCCGCACCCGGCCGGAGGCGTCCCGGGACAGCCCGGCCAGCCGGTAGCGCACCACCTGCGGGGTGAGGTCGAGGAAGGCCGACGCCTCGACGCAGCGCACCTGGTGGCGCAGGCACAGGTCGACCACGTCCCGTTCCATGGCCAGCTCGTTCGGGCTGTGGATGAGGTTGCACGCGAACCCCGCGCCAGCGGGTATCCGCCGGCTGATCGTCGTCAGCGCGTCGTCGACGCGGGCGGGCAGCACCCCGGCCGCGCCGAAGGAGGCGAGGAAACCCTCCCCGGCCAGCGCCACGACCATCTCCGCCGACGCGATCCCGTTGGCCATCGCCCCGGCCATGTACGGGTGGCGCACGCCGTGGTCGCGCAGGAAGTCCGGCGACCCCAGCCGCTCGGGTGGTGCCGCCGGCACCGCCGCGAGCACCTGCGTGCCGGGGCCGAGCAGCCGCTCGTCATTGGTGGCCGCGATCCCCTGGGCGTCCCGGACGACGAAACACGGCCGTTCGAGGGTTGCGAGCACGTCGTAGATCTCGTCCGCGCCGCGTCCGAGGCCGGCGGTGCGGACGCCGCCCGCCCGCCGGTGGATCTCGGCCGGACCGGCCTGGGTGGTCACCATGGCAGGGCCCCCTCTTCCCGCAGTTCGACGGCGATATCGGTCAGTTCGTAGATGCGCATGGTCGGCTTCCACACGCTTGCGTCCGCCACCACCCGCACCCGGCCGGGCCTCCGCTCGAGGGACTTGACGTGCACTTCGAGGAGCGACTCGCCGTCCGTCGACAGGAACTGGCCCCGGTACTTCCACGTCATCGGGATCCCGACCGGCAGCACGAAGCCCGGTCGGGTGAAGCCCGCGGCGTGACCGCCGTCGACGAGCCACTCCTGCATCGCCTGGATCACCGCCTCCACCCCGAGCGAGCCGGGAATGACCGGGTCCAGGACGAAGTGGCGGGCGAAGAACCAGTCCTGCGGGTCGATCGGACGGGACGCCCGCAGGTAGCCCTGCCCGTACCGGCCGCCGCCGTCGACCACCTGGACGTCGTCGAGCAGCGCAAGGTGACCCTGCGAGCACAGCGGCGCCGACGGGTCGGCCCGGCGGGCGGCGACGTCGATGGTTCGGACCGCGGGGCGGGGCTCCTGCTCGTCGAGCCAGGTCGGCACGAGACGACCGGCGTCGAGCCCGGTCTGCCTGGCCAGCGCCGCCTCGTTGAAGTACCCGAACATCGACTCGCCCTCGTAGACGGGCTCGCCGTCCACGGAGAACCGGTAGGAGAAGTCCTGCAGCACCGACCCGGGCATGGGCGTGGTGGACAGCAGGGTCGAGTGCTGCTGGAGGGTCTTGTCCCGCAGGTCCACCTCGCGCAGCACCGTGGCGCTGCCGCCGAGGTTGCGCAGGCTGTGCTCGCCGCCCAGCTCGGACAGGGTCGCGCCCAGGTAGTAGCCGAGGACGAGAGCCGACTGCAGCGAGGTTTCCATGTACACGCAGTTCGGCATCGACGCGTTGGCCGTGTCCTGGTAGTACCAGGAGTCGGCGGGAGAGTCGTACTCGGTCTGGTGGGTGGCGTTCCCGCGCTGGTTCCCCCGCTCCCCCTGGACCGCGACTATCCGGTCGACCAGACGCAGGCCGCCGTCGGGCAGGCGAGTCGCCCGGATGCCGAGATAACGGGAGAACTCCGGCCCCAGGGCGATGCCCGGGTCGCCCTTGGAGCAGTGGGCCATGTGGAACTCGTTGAGCATCACCCGGTCGCCGAACCTGTTCCTCCGCCCGAGGAAGCTCGGCACGGTGCCGCCGGCCTGCGGGCCGATCGGGACTCCCGGCTTCTCGCGGATGCCGAGCGTCACGCCGTGCACCCTGGCGACGACCTCGCCCCCGGCACGGAACTCGGCGTCGACGGACAGCCACGGCCGCGGGACGAGGTCGACGCCGGTGACCTCGAGGGTTATCTCGTGGTCGGCATCCGACGCCGACCCGAGGAGTTCGACCTGGCAACGGTCCGGTTCGCCCCGCCCGTCGGGCACGCCGCGCACGAACGTGGCGTCGGCGAAGCACAGGTGCAGGCCCAGGTACAGGGCGAACAGCTGGGCGGCCTGCGCTGTCGCCTCGGCGAGGAGCACGGCCCGCTCCTGCGCCGGTGCGCCTTGCGTCGGTGCGCCCTGGGCCGGCTCGGCCTGCGGCGAGGAGGTCCCGGCCGCAGCGCCGAGCCGCAGCCCGGCGCGGAGGGCTCCGCTGCCCCAGCCGCCGCCCCGCACGTCAAGGCCGTCCACCCAGCCCAGCAACAGTCCGGGGATCCGGGCCTGCGGCAGCGCGAGCCGGATCGACGGGTTGGCGCCGTCCTGGTCGTAGGCGGTACCGAACACGCTCGCGATCGACCCCTCGGCGAGGCGGGCGAGATCGGCGGCGTCCAGCCGGCTCTTGTCGCTGCGCGCAAGCGGTTTGAACGCCGCCTCCGCGCGCACTCGGGTTGGTACGGGTGCC
>NZ_CAAAFO010000113.1:10879-11515 GCF_900634715.1 Candidatus Protofrankia californiensis
ACGGGATGCTCCGACGACCCGCTCGACCGCCCGTCCACCACCTCGAACACCTCGGTGACGGTCGGGGCCGGGCTGATCACCTCTTCCGGGTGGACACCGCCGTCCCGGGGAACGGGCAGGGCCACCCGGGGCGGGTTTACCGGGACGCTGGGTGCCGACCCGCCGGACGCCGCGAGCGCCGCGATCACACGGCCCTGCACGCTGGCCTGGGCCCGCAGGGCGCTGGCGTGCGCGGCCACGACGACCGCGCGCACCTGCCTGGCAAGCGAAGCCGCCAGCTCGGCGGCTGCCAGGTCACCAGCGGGCACCGACGAGTTACCGGTGTGGACCGACGAAGGGTGAGGCAGGCCGGCGAAGCCGGCCTCACCCGCAGTCCCCACAGCCGGCACCGGCGAAGGGTGGGGCACGCCGGCCGAGCGGGCCTCGTCGCGTCCCGCTTCCGGCAACCGGAGATGCGGCGTCGCACCGGCCTGGGCGGCGTCGACCAGCCACCGGGTGGGGTCGAAGGGTTCGCCGACGAACTCCAGGGAGTCGATGTCCTCCACCTGGTCCGCCGTCACCTGCTCCGCTGTCATCGCTTGATCTCCGTCGGTCTGGTGGAACCGGTCCGTTCGCGGCGGACGGGGGTGGGGGTCA
>NZ_CAAAFO010000113.1:11540-12167 GCF_900634715.1 Candidatus Protofrankia californiensis
GCGGGATGCTCCGACGACCCGCTCGACCGCCCGTCCACCACCTCGAACACCTCGGTGACGGTCGGGGCCGGGCTGATCACCTCTTCCGGGTGGACGCCGCCGTCCCGGGGAACGGGCAGGGCCACCCGGGGCGGGTTTACCGGGACGCTGGGTGCCGACCCGCCGGGCGCGGACAGCCCGCCCGCTGATCGGACGCCGTTGGTCACCGGCCGTCCGGACGCCGCGAGCGCCGCGATCACACGGCCCTGCACGCTGGCCTGGGCCCGCAGGGCGCTGGCGTGCGCGGCCACGACGACCGCGCGCACCTGCCTGGCAAGCGAAGCCGCCAGCTCGGCGGCTGCCAGGTCACCAGCGGGCACCGACGAGTTACCGGTGGGGACCGGCGAAGGGTGGGGCACGCCGGCCGAGCGGGCCTCGTCGTGTCCCGCTTCCGGCAACCGGAGATGCGGCGTCGCACCGGCCTGGGCGGCGTCGACCAGCCACCGGGTGGGGTCGAAGGGTTCGCCGACGAACTCCAGGGAGTCGATGTCCTCCACCTGGTCCGCCGTCACCTGCTCCGCTGTCATCGCTTGATCTCCGTCGGTCTGGTGGAACCGGTCCGTTCGCGGCGGACGGGGGTGGGGGTCG
>NZ_CAAAFO010000113.1:12192-14755 GCF_900634715.1 Candidatus Protofrankia californiensis
CGGGCGGTCGCACGGTCACGCCCCCTCCCGCGGCAGCCACCACTGGACGGCCGCGGCGAACTTCGCGGCCATGTCGGGGGTCCCGATCATCGACACGTCGGTGAGGCGCTGCAGGACGCGCCCGCCCGGGTCGCTGGCGGTCACCGTGACCGTGATGGAGGACGCGGCGCGCCTGACCTCGTCCAGGACGACGACGAACGGGTCCCCGTCCGGCAGTGGGGCGAAGTACTCCCAGCGCCCGACGGCCAGTGGCAGGCAGGCCAGGCCCGTCAGCCATCTGCCCAGCACCGACGGCCCGTGCAGGAGTATGTCGGCGAGCACCGGGCTGTGCAGCGCACCGGCGAACGCGCCGCCCGCCACGACCTGGTCGGCCAACCGGCATTCCAGGACGACCCGGTCGTCCCGGCGCTGCAGGATGCGACGGATGCCCTGCAGGGCCGGGCCGTGGAACAGGGTGCCCCCGGTGTAGATCTCCAGGCCGTCCTCGGGGCCGCTGCCTACCGCCTCGCCCGGCCGACCCGGCCCGGTCGGCGCGGCGGGCGGGGCCTCGGCCAGCACGAACGTGCCGACGTAGTGCGAGATGGGCAGGCCGCTGCCGCCGGCGGCGCGGACGCCTGCCCGCACCGTGAGCCGGCCGTCCCGGGATTCGGCCAGGGGCACCTCGACCTGGTACTCACGGCCCTGTGCGCCGTCGAACACGATGCCCTTGTGCACTTCGAACCCGCGGGACTCGATCACCTGCAGCCCTGGGTGGGCGCGTTCCAGCACGTTCACCAGCCAGCCGAGCCCGAACGTGGCAGGCAGGACCGGGAAGGCGTCGATGCGGTGCGCCTGCAGTACCTCGGTGTCCTCGATGCCGGTCAGGTTGCGGCGAGCCACGAAGGCCCGGGCCGGCCGCGGGCCGGTACCGTCGGTGAGCGCCTTGCTCTGGCCGACCAGCACGCACACGTCGTCGGCGTGGTCGGGGCTGAACTGCTCCACGAACCTCCGCGCGCCCGTTGCCGGCGCCAGCAGTTCGACGCCGCGTGCACGGAACACCTCACGCAGGTCGGCGGCGACCATCCCGCCGTCCCAGGCGCCCCAGTCGATGGCCGTGATGTGACGGTCGGGGTGTTCGTGCTTCAGGCTGGCCGCGACCCGGCACAGCGCCTCGTTCGCGGCGGCGTAGTCGGCCTGGCCGGCGTTGCCGAACAGCCCCGCCACCGAGGTGAACAGGACGATGTGGCGGACGGGCGCGCCGTCGAGCGCGTCCAGGACGTTGCGCAGGCCGACGAGTTTCGGCGTGAAGACCCGGCGGACGTCGTCGGGCGTCTTGGTACGCACAAGCCCGTCCGCGAGGGTTCCCGCGCCGTGGACCACACCTGTGATCCGGTCGCGGTGCGCTGACAGCGCATCCCGCACGGCGGCGGCGTCACCCACGTCCACCTGGATGTAGCTGGCTGCCGCGGAGGATTCGGTCCCGGCCAGGGCGTCGAGCGTCGAACGGATCTCGCGCTGGGCCTGGATGTCGCGCAGGACCGCGTCGACCTGCCGCGGTGTCGGCGGCTTACCACCGCCGGCCCCCAGGGCGGCGATCGCCGCGCGCTTGAGGTCGCCCTCGGCCACGCCCGCGGCCCAGTCGGGCTCCGCCGTGAGCGCCGTACGCCCCAGCAGCAGGAACTCCACCTGGCTGTGCTCGCCGAGCGCTCGCACACAGGACGCCGTGACCCCACGTGCCCCGCCTGTCACCACGAACACGTCACCCGCGCCGACCGTGGACGCCGGCGGGACCGGTCCGGTCGTAACGCCGGCCACGGCGGTGGCGGTGGACGCCAGCGGTGACCCGTACGGCCCGGGGGCCACGGTCCACCTGCCGCGGGCGGCGTCGACCCCCACCTCGAGGGTGTCGACTGCCGCGTCCCTCACCTCGTCCAGCAGGACGGCGAGCGCGTCGTCGTCGCCGAGCGCCGGATCGATGTCGAGCGCGCGGCAGAAGATCGACGGTTCCTCGTGGGCAAGCGTCTTGACCACTCCGCCGACTCCGCCGAGGAGCGCTTCAGCGGCCTGGCGCCCTCCGCGGTGGCCGAGACCACCGTCGAGTCGGGTGACGGTCACGAAGGCGGCGCGGTCACCGGAACGGGCGGCCGCGGCCAGCGGCACGCTGGCATGCTTGGCCACCAGGACGGCGTCGGCGAGCTGACGGACACTGTGATCCCACGTCTCGCTTCCGCCGAGAATGGTGAGGCAGAGGTCGATCCTGCCGGCCGTGCTCAGCGCCTCGGAGAGCCGGCGCTCGACGGCCTCGCCGTCCCATGCGGCCAGCTCGGACGACCAGTCCCCACCGGAAGCCGGCAGGCTCACCCGCACCACCGTCCAGCCGGCCCCCTCAAGACCTGCCGTGAACGCTTCGCCCTCCTGGTTCCCGGGGTCGACGACGACGGCGACCGGATTGGCCGCGTAGGGCTGTTCGATCCTGTCGATCGCGGGCAGTCCGACGAGCTCGACGGGGTGCCGCGCCGCCTGCTCGGCGGGCGGGGTCCCGGTTGCCGTCACCGGAGTGGCAGGTGCCTCCGCCGTGGCAGGT
>NZ_CAAAFO010000114.1:0-724 GCF_900634715.1 Candidatus Protofrankia californiensis
CGTTCGCCGGAGGCGACGCGGGCGTCACCGCGACCGGGGCAGGTTCGGACAACAGCGCCGGAGCCGGAACCGGAACCGACACAGGAGGCGACGCCGGGACAGCTGCTGAAACCGACCCAGGCACGGACGCTGGAGTCGGGGACGGCGCCGCGGCGATTTCCGTCCGCGGCGGCTGCTCCAGCAGGCTCGGCCGCCATGGGGCGGACGGGTCGAGGGCCGCCGGTACCGGCGCGAGGTAGCTGCCGGCCGGCGTGTACTGATGCCCACCGCGCTCGATCTCGGCCAGCGACGACAGGATCTCGTTGGCGCGGATGTGCACCTGCCCGATCGCCAGGCTCTGGTCCTTCACGCTCTCGACCGCCTGCGCGAGCCAGGCACCGTCCGCACCGGGGCGGTGCTGGTGCAGGATCTCCACCAGGCCTTCGGCGACCTGTAGCTGGCTTTCCAGGTACCGGGAGTGCAGCGCCACGTGTTGCGCCACCACGTCGTCCCCGGCATCGATACCGTGGGCGTGGGCTGCCGCCGGTGGAGCAGCCGGCGGTTCCACGACGCCGACCAGGGCGCTCTGGGCAGCCACGGGCGGTTCAACGACGTCGGCGGGGGCCACCGGCGGTGCGGAAAGGCCGGCGGACAGGGCCGGCGGGTCACTCGACACTGCTCCGTTCGCCGGCACCTGGTCACTGACAAGATGACCATTCGTGAAGCCCACGTCGACGCCCGCGCC
>NZ_CAAAFO010000114.1:970-11524 GCF_900634715.1 Candidatus Protofrankia californiensis
GCTCCCGGCCCCGTTGGCGACGGTGGCGACCGACGCCCGGAAACCGTTGTCGAGCGCGGCCCGATAGGCGGCACGGCGGGATTCCGGCACGTAGTCCGCTCCGTTCAGCGTCACGACCATGCCGCGGGATTCGGGCACCACCAGCGCGGGAGCGTCATACCGGTTGATACCGGTGATCGGCGCGCCGAGAACCGCCAGCTGGACGGCGGCCTGCTTCAACGCGACGTCGCTGTCACCGAGCGGACCGGTGTCGGTGGGAATGGCGACGATGCCGGATTCCCCGAGGGTCCGCCTGGCCAGCGCGGTCAGCACCTGCTTGGGACCGAACTCGACGAACACGTTGCAGCCGTCCGCGCGGATGGCCTCCAGGGCCTGGACGAACTCGACCGGCTCAAGAAGCTGCCCGGTCAGCGCACGCCTGTTCGTCTCGACCTCCGACCCGTACCGGACACCCGCGGTGTTGGCATATACCGGGTGTTCTGGCGCACCGATCCGCGCCGACGAGACGGCGGACCCGAACTTTTCGACGGCATGCGCCACATGGGATGTGTGGAAGGCCGCGGAGACGGGCAGCAGGCGGGCGTTGAGCTGCCGCTGTTTGCATTCCTGGACGACCTCGCCGACCGCCTGGGTGTCCCCGCCGACGACCACCTGGTCCGGCGCGTTGTGATTGCAGATCACCACGCCCGGGAAGGCGCGGAGAATGTCGGTGACCTGCTCACGCGTGGCCTGAACCGCGGCCATGGTGCCCGGGTCGTGCTCGGGATCCTCGGCGGGCGGGGCCATCGCCTCGCCGCGGGCGCGGGCAAGCCGGAAGAAGTCCGCGTCGTCCAGGGCGCCGGCGGCCCACAATGCGGTGAGTTCCCCGAAGCTGTGCCCGAGAAATCCCGAGCAGCGCAGGCCCAGCTCGGCAAGATAACGGAACTGGCCGACCGAGAGCGCCCCGATCGCCGGTTGCGCGTACTCGGTCCGGCGAAGAGCGGTTTCCTGCGCCTGGCGCAGCTCCGCGTCGAAGACGGGGGGCGGGTAGATGATCGCACCCAGCCGGCGGTCGGCGCCGGCGAACGACTCGTTCGTGTCGTCGACGGCCCCCGCCACGGTCGGGATGTTGAGCACCGCCTCCAGGCCCATGTCCAGGTACTGGCTGCCCTGCCCGGCGAACAGCGCGCCCACCTTCAGGTCGGCCAGTGCCCGGTCGCGGAAGAACACCCCCGACGGATGCGACCACTGCGCCGCGTCCGGGGATGCGGCGAGCTGCTCGACGGCCAGGGTGAGCAGGCGCTGGGCGCTCTCGTCGTCCGCGGCCACGAACCCGACCCGGGCGTTGCCCGCCGGGATCGGTGCGGTGTCCTCCGGCGCGGCACCGGAACGCAGCAGCTCCAGCAGGGTGGCAGTGTCGGCCGCGTGCCAGATGTAGGCCCGGGCCGTGCGGTGCAGCGTCGCGACGGCGCCGCGGTCGCCGGTGTGCTCCTGGAGAACGACGTGGAAGTTCGTCCCGCCGAAGCCCATCGCGGAAGTGGCGGCCCGGCGGACCGGCCGCTGCGGGTCACGGATCCACGGGCGGGTCCGGGTGTTGACGTACAGCGGCCCGCCGGTGAAGTCGATCGCGCTGTTGGGATGTTCCACGTTGATGGTCGGCGGCAGCATCTTGTGGTGGAGGGCGAGTGCGAGCTTCATCAGGCTCGCCGTGCCCGCGGCACCCTTGGTGTGGCCGATCTGTGACTTCACGCTGCCGATCGCGGCGAAGTGCCGCTCGCCGGTCGCCTCGGACAGGACCGCGTGCAGCGCGGACAGCTCGGTCTTGTCCCCCACCGCGGTGCCGGTCGCGTGCGCCTCGAACAGCTCGACGGACGCGGGCGAGCAGTCGGCGTCGGCGTAGGCCCGGGCCAGCGCCAACCGCTGGCCTTCGGCGCGGGGCGCGTAGATGCTCTTGGAACGGCCGTCGCTGGACGAGCCGATACCGCGGATGACCGCGTAGATGCGGTTGCCGTCCCGCTCGGCGTCGGCAAGACGCTTCAACGCGATCATGCCGATGCCCTCACCGATGAGGGTGCCGTCGGCGGAGTCGTCGAACGGCCGGATACGCCCGCTTTTGGACAGGGCATGGGTCTTGCTGAAGCACATGTACCCGAAGATCGAGTTTTCGGTGTCGGCGCCACCGGCGATCATCATCTCGGCCCGGCCGTCAACCAGCTCGGCCACGGCCATCCGGACGGCCGACAGCGATGCCGCGCAGGCCGCGTCGACCGTGCAGTTCATCCCGCCCAGCCCCATGCGGTTGGCAACCCGACCGGCGACCACGTTGGCCAGCAGCCCCGGGAAGGAATTCTCCTCCCACGGCGCGAACGCCTGGACGTATTTGGCGGCGATGGCCTGGGCGTCGGATTCGGTGAGCCCGCAGCTGCGGACCACCTCCTTCAGGACGGGGGTCGACAGGCGGGCCGCCAGGGGGTGCATCAACGGGACCGGCCCGGTAACCCCCAGGACCACCCCCGTCCTCGAGGCGTCGTACCAGTCGGAGTCCGTCGCACCCGCGTCACGCAGCAGATCGCGAGCCACGATCAGGCTCAGCGTCTGCATGACGCTGGTGACCTCCAGCTGGTTCGGCGGAAGACCGAACTCCAGCGGATCGAAGTCGACGTCGGGGACGAAGCCGCCCCGGCGCGAGTAGGTCATGTCCGGGACGGTCGGGTCCGGATCGAAGTAGTCATCGAGGTTCCACCGGCTCGCCGGGACGTCCTGCGTGCAGTCCGTCGCATCGACGATGTTCTGCCAGTACTCCCGGTAGTTATGGGCGTTCGGGAAAAGACCGGACATACCGACTATCGCGATCGGGTTGTTGGCCAGGCGCCGTTGCGCCAACTTGTCGCCGCTCACCGTCTTCCTCTCCTAAGCTTTGTCGCAGCGGGTGATCCCGACCTTTTCCGTGCTCTCGGGCCGTCCGCCGGCGGGTTCTTCGGATCCGGCGTACCGCGCCGGCGTCCCCTGACGTTCACGAGCACGCGAAAGAACCATGATCACGAAATCTTCGACCAGCTGTGCCTTTCCGTGACCCGGGGACCCGGACCTCCCGGATCGGCTTCCGGCCCCCGGATCCGGTGAGGAATCCCGGCGCGAGAAAAACCGTGATCGTGTTGGCTAGTACGACAGCGGTCCGGCACCGACGCCGGCGAAAGAAGATGCCGTGTTCACCGCCACCATGCCGGTGGCCAGGCCGACGAGATCCGCCATGGCTTCGGCGAAGCGGCGATGACCGGCGGGGCTCGGATGCAGACCGTCGGCCGACCACATGGCCGGGTCCGTCCACTCCTGGCTGTTCACGACGTCCAGGCAGAGCGCGCCGGTACGTGCGGAGACCTCCCGCAGGTACTCGTTCGCCTCGGCGAAACGGACCCGCAGGAGCTGCTGGAAGGAGGCCGGCAACGGAAGGTTCCGGGGGATATCCGCATAGGTCGCGGTAAACATCACCGTGTCCGGGCCGTTCAACGTCGTGAAAATCGTCTCGATATTCCGCCGGAAGCGGGCCGCGTCGTAGTCCCGGATCAGGTCGTTGACCCCGGCCACGAACCCGATCAGCGGAGCCTTGTTCACCAGCGCGACGCGAAGCTGCCGGTCGACCACGTCCTGGGTGGTCGCGTCGAAGGTTCCCAGGTTGAGGTAGCCGTTACGCGGGATCCCGAACATCTCGGCGAACCGGGGTACCCAGCCGTAGTACGTCCCGTCCGGGGCGGGGTCGCCCCGGCCCTCGACGAAACTGTCGCCGAAGACCGTCATCCGTGCTTTCGCCATCATGCTAACCGACCCATCCCATGCTGGCCGTGGAAAGATTCCCGGAATGGGCGCTGACCCGCCCGGCCGTGAGATCGTCACACATTATTAATACCCCTGTCACTTCATCCGGCAGGTGTCGGTGCGGGTATTCGCCAGCGAGCTTCCTCTGAATTGTGCGGAGCATCCGGAAGAATGGTCAACGCCAATCCTGGATACCTATTGCTCGATTGCGCGGGACGATCGACGACACAAGTGCGAAAAAATCAATTCTTTGTTCCGATATTTTTCGGAACATTCCGGCGGAGTTCACCGTCCTGCAAACTCGACCGCACTCCTCTGCGCACCCGAAGAATACTATCCGAATTGTTCGGTCCGGCCGGAAAGCGTCCCGCCGGAACGTGCGCCCGCAGCAGAACATGCACCGGATCGGCGAAACCGGTCCGGGAAGTCCGGAAGCCGATCCGGCAGGTCCGGAAGGCCCAGCTCCCCGAGCCACTATGACGACGCCGGCGGGAGGTGCCCGTGAATGATCCAGCTGGCCGCCGCGGACCCGATGACCCTACTGTCTCTGATCCACTCGAAGTGGTCGCGATGCTTCACCCCGGACCGGCCGTCAACGTGCCACCGGGTGACCTTTGCGGCGGAAAGCCGCGCACAGAGGAAGTCAACGTTGGAACTCGGCACGAGCACGTCGTGCTCTAGGGAGATCGCCAGCACCGGGACCTCCAGCTCACGCAGCATCCGGTCGTAGTTCCGCTTCGTGCCGCGAGGCTGGTAGCGGCCGGTGCGGGAGTGCCGTGCCCAGTCGGTCATGACCCCGCCCGCCATCGCACCGCCGATGACCATGCCACCGGGCCAGTAGCCGCGGATCCGAGCAACCAGACCGATAGTCTGGATCTTCCAGAGGGCTTCCCAGCGCTTCGGACCGAACGCCTTCCAGTACACCGATCCCGCGCCGATGATGCAGATTCCGGTGACGTCGTCGCGGGCCGACGACGCATAGAGCACGGAAAGCTGGCCGCCGAGGCTGTGTCCGAACAGGTACAGCGGAGCCTGGGAGAACCGTGCGCGGACAGCTTTGACGACAGCCGGAAAATCAACCTCGAGCAGCTCTCGATAACCGAATTTCGATCGCGGGTGGAGGCTGGGCAGGCTCTCCCCCTGGGCCCGCAGGTCGCAGGTCGCGACGGACAGGCCGGCCGCGTGCAGCGTTTTCGCCAGTGGCAGGTAGAACTTCGCCTTGAGTGCCATCGCCGGCAGAATCAGCACCACCGGGGCAGTCGGGTCCTCCTGGGCAAGCACCCGGATCACAAAGGTGACGTTGTCGTCGAGGGTCACCCGAATCGCTTCGAGCGTGGCGAACTCCGAGGGGCGCCTGGTCGCGCCGTCGGACGTGTTATGGCCCGTCGAGCTCACGGACATGAGGACTCCCGTCACGGCGTGTGGACTCCTGGTACCTTCCGTACTACCACCGCATCGTAAAACGATCTGAAAACACCGCTTTTCCCCGGCCGCAGGCCTCCGGGCGGCTGTTCAGCTCGCCGTGATGTTGCAGAAGTAGTCGAAGTGGAACTTGGCCACGAGCACGTCGGCGTCGTCATAGAGCAGCGCCTTGCCGTCCAGGTCGAACTGTTCCGCGGCATCGCTGGCCAGGACCCGCCGTACTTCTCTGTCGTCCACGGTGGCAATCGCACGGATCCGGCCGACGGCCGGCTTGCGGAAGGTCGACCGGGCATCCCGGACCACCATGCGCTCGACCTGGGCAAGACGGGGCGCCAGGGCGCCGGCCGACGCGGCGGCGCCGGCGATGTCCGCGGCCAGGAAAAGCGCACCGGCATGAACCGTACCCAGGTGGTTGGTGAGGTTCTTGCTCACGGGGATCTCGACGATCGCGCGGTCGGGGCTCACCTCGGTGATGCTGACTCCGGCGAACCGACCGAAGGGCACGAGCGAGTTCGCGATCTCACGGATCCGCTCGTAGTCGACAACCCCGCTGGTGGCTTCGCTGAATATCGCATACCCGGTCTGGGCGGGCGAAACCCGCGTGTCATTCGTCACGCCTATCATCCCAACACTATTTGCCTACCGGCCTGTGAACAGGTGTCGAACCGACTACCGGAGGAAGCGGAAAAGAAGGTGAAGTCACCATGCGGGACGATGACGTCCGCACCGTTGCGACGGCGCCGGCTCACCGGTAGGCGCGCAGCACCCGACGGGCGATGGACCAGCGGAGCACCTCGGAGGGACCCTCGTAGATCCGGAAACCCCGCGCCTCGACGAGGAATCGGGCGACCAGCTCGTCCTCACATACACCGAGTCCGCCGTAGAGCTGGACCGCGCGGTCGAGCACGCGCCAGACAGCCTCCGACACGAAGGTCTTGGTGATCGATGCCGCGTGGCGCGCGGCGCCACTGACCGCGCCATGCTCATCGATCACAGCGGCGGTCGAGTGGATGAGCGCTCGGGCGGCCGCGATATCGATCTCGTTGTCTGCGACGTGGGCCTGGGCCATTCCATGGTCGGCAACCGGTATCCCGAACGCCTTGCGACCGACGATCCGCTCGGCGGACATCGCGTGCGCCCGAACGGCCAACCCCAGCCAGGTCATGCAGAACGTGACGCGTGAGGGAGCCATCCGCACCTGGGCGTACTCAAGGCCGCTTCCGACCGCCCCGAGCACGGCGTCGTCGGGGACGAAACAGTCGTTGAACGTCACTTCGCAGTGGCCGCCCGGGGCGCTGTGGTCCAGCGTCGGCATGCGGCGGCCGACGGTGAGCCCCGGGTTGTCCTGGTCCACCAGGAACATGGTCGTGCCGCCGCTGGTCGCGGCGATGCAGATGGTGAACGCCGCCCCGTCGGCTCCGGTGGTGAAGTGCTTCGCGCCGTTGATCCTCCAGCCGCCGTCGACCTTCTCGGCGGTCGTGCGGAGCATCGCGGGATCCGAGCCCGCACCGGGAGGCGGTTCGGCCATCGCGATGGACGAGCGGACCTCACCGCGCGCCAGCGGCGCCAGGTAGCGCTGCGCCTGCTCGGCGTTGGCGAGGTGGGCGAGCAGGTGGATGTTGCCGTCGTCCGGGGCGGAGGCGTTCAGCGCGATCGGGCCGATCAGACTCGCGCCGGCGGCTTCCAACACGTACGCCAGGGCCCGGGTGTCCAGGCCGAGGCCGCCGTAGGCCACCGGCGACAGCGGGCCGAAGACCCCCGCCTCCCGGGCGGCCTTCTGCAGCTCCGTCCGGAGTGCGTCGTCCATCGGACGCCCGTCAACCACGATCTCCCGCTCGACCGGGAAGACGTACTCCTGGACGAACGCCCTCGTGCGTTCGGCGATCTGCTGCGGGCTGGTGTCTGCGGTGGGCACGGCGTTCACGGGGGCATGCTCCTGATCTGTGTCGGCACCGCTGGTCTGGAGGGCCTCCGGCAGCGCGACCATGCTTTCTTGCGCAGCCGGAAGCCCAGGTCCCTGGGTTGCTGAGGAGCCGGTCAGGCGGCCTTGAGCAGCCGCTCCTGCTGCGGCGTCCCAACCTCCTCGTAGAGCTTCTCCAGGTTGTGCGGGGCGAAGAACTCCTCACCGTGGACGCCCCCGGCCATCAGCCCGAAGAACTTCTTCGTGTATTCCGGGCTCTGGCTAGTGGCGCGCAGCACCGCCTCGAAGAACGGAGGCAGGGTGAGTTCGGCGAGGACGCACGTGAACTCGAAGGTGCCCTTGCTCCGCTCGTCGCGGATCCTGGCGTACTCCGCCACCGCGTCGTCGATCGGGCGCTCGCCGGCCAGCCCCTGGTGCAGGTGGTCCGCCAGGAGCTCGGCGTACAGGAACGCGTCGGTGATTCCCCATCCGGTGAACGGGTCCTTGTGGTATCCGGCGTCTCCCACCAGCGCCCAGCCAGGCCCGTTGGAACGGCGGTAGTAGTTGTCCGGGTAACGCATAACCCGGAAGTTCTCCGCCCGCTTCCCGTTCGTCCGGAGGTCTTCACCGAATTCGGGGGCGACCTCGTCGTACACGGCGTGGAAGTTTTTCTCCACGTCGGTGCGGAAGTCGCTGAAGTACTCCCGCCGGCGCAGGAGGGACACCAGGTGCAGGTCGTCGTTGGTCGGCCACGCGCCTATCTGCTGCTGATTGAAGCTGGTCCGGTGCTGGAAGGTCCAGTCCAGCCCGCCGAAATACGAGTAGTAGACGAAGCAGGTTGCCGGGACCACCCGGTAGAAATCGGCCCCGACCTTGTCCCCGACCGTCGAGTTCCGGCCGTCCGCGCCGACGACGAACGACCCGCGGAATTCCTTCTCCGATTCGTCGTCGAGCTGGCCCCGGATGCCGACCGCACGGCCGTCCTCGAAGATCACGTTCTGGACGGTGAATCCCTCGACGACCTCCGCCCCGGCCTCGCGCGCCGCGTCGACGAGAATCTTGTCCAGCACCGTCCGACGCGGGGAGTACACCTCGGTGACGCCCTCGATCGGGTCGGCGAAGCCCTCGACATGAATGCCGGTGTAGGACAGGGTCAGGTGCTTCATCGCCGGGACGCCCGAGGCCGCGACGCGGTCGAGCAGGCCCCAGTCCTTCAGCCGGGCAAGGCCGGTCTGCTGAATGTAGTGCGTCGAAATGGTGTCGCTCGGGAAGGTGGATCGATCGACGACGAGGACCCGGTGACCGCGTCTGGCGAGCAGCAGCGCCAGGGATGAGCCGGCGCAGCGCGCACCGACAACGATAACGTCGTACATATGAATGTGCTCCTGTCGTGAACCCGGCGAAGCCCGCGATGGAACCTGCCCGGTACGGGTACGAATCAATTTTCCACAGCTGCCGGAATGGCAGTCAACATCTGTGACCGAGAGCCATCGGTCGATTGGGCGACACAATCGATCCATAATCCGGGAACGGAGAAGATGGAGTGGGACGATTTGCGGAAAATTTTCGGCCGGTTCACCGGACGGTGGGGACGGGAAGAAACGCTCAGCCGTACACCGCGGCGATGTCCGCGGCGAATTCGGCCTCGATCACATTCCGGCGCAGCTTCATCGAGGGGGTCAGCTGCCCGGCGTCCACCGTGAAGTCGGTCGCGAGAACCCGGAACGCCCGGATCGACTCGGCCCGGGAGACCAGGCTGTTCGCGTCGTCTATCGCGGTCTGGATCTCCGCGAGCAGATCGGGACTGTGACGCCAGGAGTCGTCGTCGCCCTCGAATCCCTGGCTCGCCTTCCATCCGGTGAGCGCAGCGGGGTCGATCGTCACCAGCGCGCTGACGAACGGCCGCGCGTCGCCGATCACCATGCAGTTGCTCACCAGCGGGTGCAGCCGGACGCGGTCCTCCAGCGGGGTGGGCGCGACGTTCTTGCCGCCGCTGGTGACCAGGATCTCCTTGCGGCGACCCGTGATGTAGAGGAAGCCGTCGTCGTCGAGCCGCCCGAGGTCGCCGGTGTACAGCCACGGGCCCTCATCGGCCTGCGTCGCGTCCCGGTCGGTGGGTTGCGGACTCCCCGGCCAGTACCCCGGCGAGACGTTGAAGCCGCGGACGAGCAGCTCCTCGTCGTCCGCGATCGCCACCGTGGTACCCGGGATCGGGCGCCCGACGCTGCCTATCCGGTTGGTTGCCGGGACGTTCACCGTCACCGCCGTCGCGGCCTCGGTCAGCCCGTAGCAGTTGAGGATCTGCACCCCCACCCCGGCGTAGAACGCCGCGGTCGAGTCGTCGAGCGACGCACCGCCTGAGATCACATGCTGGAAGCGACCGCCGAAGGAGGCCCGTACCCGGCTGTAGACCTTCTCGTCGAACGCAGCGTGCGCGTCGTGCAGGTCGGCGTCGATCCGCAGCCCGCGCGCACCGGCGAGACCGAATTCGATCGCGATCCGCTCCGCCTCGCTGTCGACCACGCCGGCCCCACCGGCCGCGGGCTCGCGCACGCGCTTGCGGATCTTCTCCAATGCGTACGGCACGAGCGCGAGGAACGTGGGCCGGAACACCGGGAGCTCCGCGATCAGCTCCGGCACGCCCGCCACGAGCCCGGTCCGAGTGCCCCCGTACAGGCAGGCGAACAGGATGGTCCGGCCGAAGACGTGCGACAGCGGCAGGCCCAGCAGCGTCGTCGCCTGCTCCCCGGCAGCGCTGCGGAACAGCTGCCCGGTGTGCTCGACGGTGTTGGCGGAGGAGGCGTACAGGTTGCGGTGGGTGAGCATGCACCCCTTGGGTGTGCCGGTGGTACCACTGGTGTAGACGATCGTCGCAAGGTCGTCGGCACGTACCTTGGCGCGACGGTCGTCGAACTCGGCGTCCAGGAGCCCGTCCTGATCTGCATCACGCCAGGCCCCGACCGTCTCCAGCAGCCAGGCACCGGCGCGCAGGGCCGATCCGCCGATCCGGTCGAGCTGGATACGCTGATCGTCGGTCTCGGCGAAGCACCAGCTTGCCGCGGAGTCGACCAGCAGGTGGCGTATCTGCTGCTCGGAAGCGGTCGGATAGATCGGAACCGTGACCGCGCCGATACTGAGCACCGCGAAGTCCACAACAGCCCACTCGTAGCTGGTCCGTCCCAGCACGGCCACCCGGTCACCGTGCGCGGCTCCGTGCGACAGCAGCACCTTGGCGACGGCCCGGACGTGGTCGGCGAACTGCCGGTAGCTGACGTCCTGCCAGCCGGCGGCGTTCTTCCAGCTCAACACGGGACGGTCCGCGGCCAGGCGGACGCCCTCGTCCAGAATGAAGGACAGCCCCCGATCGGCGGGAAGAACGACGCCGTCCCCGGACTTGTACTGCAACATATCAACCACCTACTCGCGGCGACGATTTCCAA
>NZ_CAAAFO010000114.1:11835-13629 GCF_900634715.1 Candidatus Protofrankia californiensis
GCAATCTTGACCCACCCGCGCGCTCACCGACATTAGACTGACGGAACGGATCCGCGCCACGCGCGATCGCCTACGAAAAATACCGGACCATACGACGACATTCAAGACCCGGGCGCGGATCCTGCATGCCACACATCATGTGACGATCACGGGCAGAGGGATTTTTTTCATGAGGTCAGATGGAATGTCCGCTTTGGCGTCGCACCGTGACCGTCCTTCGGTCCGGCTGGTGCTCGTCTGTGTGGCGACCTTCGTGGTCTACCTGGACACCAGCATCACTCCGGTCGCCGTGCCGGCGATCCGTGCCGATCTCCACGCCGACGTCACCGCGACCCAGTGGATCCTGGACGCCTACACCCTGGGCTTTGCCGGCCTGCTGCTGACCGCGGGATCACTTGGCGATCGTTTCGGTCGCAGGGTGGTCCTGCTGACCGGCACCGGTGGTTTCACGGCCTGTTCTGTCGCCTGCGCGCTTGCCCCGACGCCGGGGGTACTGATCGCCGCGCGCGGGGGCCAGGGCGCGTTCGCGGCAGCGGTCGTACCGCTGTCGCTCGCGGTCACCTCGGGGCTGTTCGCCGACCCGAGGCGGCGGACCCGCGCCATCGGCGTGTGGGGTGGCGTCGCCGGCACGGCGGTGGCACTCGGGCCGATCATCGGCGGGCTGGGGGTCCAGGCAGCCGGGTGGCAGATCCTGTTCTGGATCAACCTGCCGATCGGCGCGGTGGCACTGGCCGGTCTGTCCTGGACGCTGCCCCCGGCCCCCGTCGGCCGGCCGTCCCACAACAGTCACAGCGTCGAGGGACAACCCGATGGCGCTCCTGGAACGCTGCCAGCCGGCGTCCGGACGAACCGGGCACCGGCCAGGCGGCTGGACGTCACAGGGCAGTTGCTGTTCATACTCGGTAGCGGCTCACTGACGTTCGCGATGATCGAAAGCGGTCGGTTCGGCTGGTCTTCGCCGATCATCATCGGACTCCTGTCCGGCAGCGTCGTGCTCCTGGCGCTCTTCGTGCTGTGGGAGATCCGTTGCCCGCAGCCGATGCTCCCGCCGCGCCTGTTGCGCATTCCTGTGGTCGTCGTGGCCTGCATCGTGAACTTCCTCGGCCTGTTCGGCCTGTACGCGGTGCTGTTCCTGCTGACCGTGTACCTCCAGGAGACCCGGCACCTGTCACCGGTGGCAACCGGGGTGCGCTTCCTGGCGCTCACCGGATTCCTCGGCATGGCCTCGGTGGGCGCGGCCACCGTGGTAGCCCGGCTCGGGACCCGCACGACCATGGTCCTGGGCCTGCTCCTCGTGGCGACCGGACTCGGCGGGCTCATCCTGGTCGAAGACGCAGGCGGCTATTTCAGCTACGGATGGGCCCTGGTGCTGCTCGGTGTCGGCATACCCCTGTCCAGTGGTGTGGTAGCGATCCAGGCGATGATGGGTGCGGTACCAGCCGATCTCGCCGGTACGGCGTCCGGAACGATGAACACGTTCCGGCAGTTCGGGGCCGTCTTCGGAGTGGCCCTGGCGGGTGTCCTCTCGCCGCAGCGGGGCGAGGTCGTCACCTCGATGCATGTCACCTTCATCGTCGCCGCGGCCGGAGCACTGGTCGGGGTCGTCGTAACAGCCATCGTGCTGCGCGAGCGAAGCGATCGCGCCAGCCGGGCCGTGCCGGCGGTGGAGCCGCAGCAGTCCAGTGTCGCGTGACCTCGACCGACCTGCCGTCAAGGATTTCCATCGCCCGGTCCGCTGTCGTTCCGATGTCGGAAAACAGACCGGGTGACTGCCGCGACGGAAACACCGCGGCC
>NZ_CAAAFO010000114.1:14004-16077 GCF_900634715.1 Candidatus Protofrankia californiensis
CCGGTCATACGCCCGCGCGAATCATTCCCTTCGTCCGCATGAGGAACTCACCCAGGTAGCCGTCGTGCGGGATTCCCGGACGTAGCCAGGTCGTCAGGTTGTCCCCCAGATACAGGTTGGTGATCGACGGCTCGTTCAGCAGCGCGTCGATGAGGTCGGTACGTGTGGTCATCGCGGTGAGCACCAGCGAGTCCCGCAGCGGCGCGATTCCGTCCTCCGGACGCCACGGGCCGACCCAGACGCACGGGAACGGGAGTTCGACGTTCAGCTGCGGTGCCGTACTCGAACCGACCAGATGCACCGCCGGGCGAAGCACCGAACCGCCGGAGGGCAGCTCGTCGACAATGGTGTCGCCGCCGAGGAACGGCCGCGCATCCGCGGACACCGTGTGCAGGTAGCGGTCGACCTCCACGGCGGACTCCGTCGGCTGCACGGTCAGGATCGCGTCGGGATCGTCGGCCGGCAGACTCGGGATCCGACGCAGTTCGTCCGCAAGCGCCTGCGCAAGGGGTTCCGGATCACCCTCGACCAGCACAGCAGTGGCGCAGGTGCAGGCGGTACCGCCGAGGTGACTGACCGATCCCGCGATGATGTCGATCTTCTCGCGCCAGTCGACGTCCGCGGTGACGAGGATCTTCGATCGTCCCGGGCCCTGGGTGAGCACGCGCGGGTTGGTGCGGTACTTGTCGACGACGTCCTGGCCGCCGTACACGATGGCGTAGTCGGCCTCGGCGATGATCACATCGGCGGCGGCGTAGTCGGTCGGCAGCAGCGTCACGACCTGCGGCGGGAAACCCGCCTCGCGCAGCGCGCTGACCAGCCGGAACGCAGTGAACGGCTCACGGGTCGAGGGACGTACCGCCACCTTGTAGCCCATCGCCAGCGCCTCGGGCCACAGCCCGTGAACCGCCGGCGTGTTGCCTGCCGCGTGCACCGCGAAGAGGTCACCGCGTCGTGTCCACACCGCCGATCCCGCAAGCGTGTGCGGATCGCGCCAGTCGCCGACCGCGCCCCTGGGCATCGCCAGCTCCAGCGTGCGGTGCTGGGATCGCAGCACATCCGCGACCCACTCGATCGACTGCCGGACGACGCCGAGCGGAACACCCGACACGGTCGACACCAACTGTGCGTACTCGTCGGGGCCGAGACCGCCGATGGTGGCGTCCAGGTACAGATCGGCCGCCTTCCCGAGCGCGGCGAACCGTTCGGCACCCGGCACGACCGCGGCGCCGCGCATCGCGGCGAGCGTCCGTCGCACGTACAGCGCCGGCACCTGGCTTATCTCGCCGATCTGCGCGCCGGACAGCGAGGTAAGCGGCCTGCGCTCACGAGACCGGTACGGCCCAGTCGGACCGAGCGCATCGATGTGGACGGGCTCGCCCATCAGTAGACCCCTTCGATGACCGCATGGTCGTCGAACGTGGTGACGGGCCCGACGTCGGCGACCGCGCAGCCGAGCGTGCCGGGCAGCGGCTCGACCTTCAGCGCGGTGTCCCGCTCGAGATTGTTCGGCATCAGCGCGTACTTGGTGAGGTGGTTCATCACGACCTGCCCGCGCTCGCCGAATTCCACGTCGACACCGGTCTCGGGGTGCACGACCTGGAACGTGATGTACGGGCTGGGCGGATCGAACACCGCCAACCCGTCGGGCCGCTCCTCGGGACGCTCGCGCGACATCCCGAGGATCGTGGTGCTCCCGTACAGCCCCTTGAGCGGGATCCCCGGGAAGATCTCCTGCCTGAAGATGTCCCGCGAATCGGCATCCATGTGCGCACCGCTCCAGCAGATGAACTTGATGTCCTTGCGAACCAGTTCGACGAGTTCGTCGCGGCGCGCGATGCGTTCGAGCAGCGGCGGCGTCGTGACGAGGATTCCGACGGACTGGGTGCTCAGGATGTACGCCGCCTGGTCGATGAGATGCTCGGCGTAGCGATCTGCTTCCTCGGTGTCACCGCGCGCAATCAGCTGTTTGATCCAGCGGGGATCGAGGTCGATGGTGAACTTCACTCCGTTGTGGCGGCGTGCCCGCCGGGTGGCGAACTCCCCGAACATGTGCGGCCCGCTGGGCGCGAT
>NZ_CAAAFO010000114.1:16684-22883 GCF_900634715.1 Candidatus Protofrankia californiensis
GTCGAGCCCGCGCGGAATCAGGTCCTCGACCGGGATTTCCCGGAACTCGTTGATGACGTTCGGGAATAAGCTGAGGTCCGCGAACGTGCGAACATCCGTGACGGGGTCGAAGCCCAGGCTCGATGCGCGACGCAGCCAGTACGGACTCCCGGTCTCGGCGCTGAAGTGCCAGGTCATCAGGGCTGGAATATATTCGTCCGGGTCGATGCCCGTGTTGTCTGCTGCGGTGAGGTCCAGAATGGCGGAACACATACGCGGCCTCCGGCTGCGTGCGTCGTGTACGTCTGCGGGGGTCATTGTCCCTGCAGCTCGACGGTCGCGCAGCACGACCGCGGCCACTTCTATCAGACGATAGGAACTTCCGTACGACTCGGCCGGACGAGGACAATCACCGGGCTGACGCCGTCACGGCCGAGCCGGGCCCGGGACCAGGACCGCCCCCTGCGGCAACAGGTCGTTCACCCGTCGTCCACTGTTTCGTGGTCCTGTTTCAATGAGCGTCCCATATCATCCGGTGAATGCCGGGTGAGGAAACAGGCACCGGGCGAGGAAACCAAAAGGAGGACAATCCCGTGCACGTGAACGGCACGCAAGAGGAGTCCTCCGCGCCGAGCCGCATTCGGGAACTGCGGCAGCTGCTGGAGTACGGTTTGCAGGCCGGGATCGGGGTCGGCCACTCGCTGGGCATCACTGTCGAGTCGGTGGACGAGGGCCGGACGGTCTACACGCTTGTGCCCTCACCGGCCACGGCCAATGCGATGTACACCGTGCACGGCGGAGTCCTTGCGACCCTCATGGACACCGCCATGGGGAGCGCTGTCTTCACCAGGCTCCCCGACGGGATTCTTTACACCACGCTCGAGCTGAAGGTCAACTTCATTCGATCGGTGAAACTCGACGCGGACCGGCTCACCTGCGAGGGTCTGGCCATCCACGTCGGAAGGCGGACCGCACTCGCGGAAGCACGCGTCACCGATCCCGTCGGAAACCTGATAGCCCACGGGACGAGCACGTGCCTGCTGCTGCAACCCGCGGACACGACCCAAACTGGATAGAACACCACCATCCGGCCTTGATCACCCCGCCGGACCAGACCGCTGTAGAGCCGACATGACTCCAGCCGGTGCTCCGCGGCACCGCACACAGTCACGGTCGTCGGGTGGCCAGATACAGACCGAGCGCCGCACGGACGCCGAGACCGGCCTATATTCGAGCACCGTTCACCGGCCGGACGGCGAATGAATTATAAACTGTTCGGACCAACGCCTGGCAACGCGCAGGCGACCGGCCACCGGCCACCGGCCATTCTCGCGGCGCATGGTTCGACAGGATTCATGAAATCCCGGTTGACGGCTTTCCGTTCCGTTGCTCGAATATGTCCGCCGGCGACGGCGGTCGACAAGGACCTACGACAACAACTTGACAATCAGTATTGATTCATGCGCACCGGTCGCGGCGCCGGCAGCCACAGGAGACGCGATGGCGGACAAGAACACGGTCACGAATCCAGGCGGACCCCGGGCAACCGCACGCGGCCACGCTGTCGTACTCGGCGCGAGCATCGCCGGAACACTGGCTGCCCGGGTACTGGCTGACAGCTACCAGCGGGTCACCATTGTCGAGCGCGATGTGCTGCCCGAGGTCGAACAGCGCCGCGGCGCGCCTCAGGGCCGGCACCTGCACGGCCTGATGGAGTGCGGGCGTCAGATCATGGAGGAGCTCTTTCCCGGGCTGACCGCCGAGCTCGGCGAGCGTGGTGCGCCCATGACCGAGGTACTGGTGAAGTCACGTTGGTATCTGAGCGGGCTGCAGGTCCACCCCACCCCCACCGGCCTGACCTCGCTGCTGGCCAGCCGGCCGCTGCTGGAAAGCGTCATGCGAGCCAGGGCGACCGCTCTGCCAGGAGTATGCGTACGGCAGCGACTGACAGCGGTGGGGCTGATCACAGCGCCCGGGGAGGCGAACCGAGTCGCCGGTGTGCGGGTCGTCCCCACCGGCGACGGCTCCAGGAACGATGCCTTCGACGGCGGCGCCCCGACGGACGGGACGAACCCGGCGGACGCACGCCCCGACAGGACCGAGGTGATCAGCGCCGATCTCGTGGTCGACGCGACCGGTCGCGGCTCCCGCGCACCGCAGTGGCTCACCGAGATAGGCCAGCACCAGCCGTCGCAGGAACGCATCGACATCGACCTCGGCTATTCCTCATGCACCTTCCGCCGCCGGCCGGAACACCTCGGCGGCGACATAGGGGTTGTCGTCTCGACCATGCCCGGACAACGGGGTGGGGGCGCCATCGCCCTAGAGGGCGATCGGTGGCACATCACGCTCGGAGGCATGCTCGGAGATCATCCACCGACAGATCATGAAGGATTCCGGGCCTTCGCCGCCACGCTGCCGGTACCCGACATCCATGAACTCGTCACCCAGGCCGAGCCGCTGGGCGACCCTGTCCCGCACCGCTTCCGCGGCTCTCTGCGCCGGCACTACGAAGACCTCAGGATGCCGCCCGAAGGCTTCCTCGCGATCGGTGACGCCGTGTGCAGCTTCAATCCGCTCTATGCCCAAGGTATGACCGTGGCCGCCCAACAGGTCCAGGCCCTGCGGGACTGCCTGTGCTCGGACGAGCCGGCGCTGCCGCGGCGCTTCTACCGGCAAGCCGCCCGTCTGATCGACACCGCCTGGCAGATGTCCAGCAACGCCGACCTCAACCACCCCGGTGTGCAGGGCCGACGGACCCTGCGCATCCGGCTGGTCAACGCCTACCTGCACCGGGTTCGGATAGCCGCCCATGCGGACCCGACGGTGGCGCGGACGTTCATGCGGTTGGCAAACCTGATGGAGCCGCCAGAAGCTCTGCTGCGACCATCCATGATCGCGCGGGTGCTGCGGCACAGTTAGAGCACAGTTGGAGCGCCCGCCGTCACAGCTGTGCCAAGCGGTTCAGAGTGTGCTCCAGCGAGCTGTGCAGGATCGTCTGCCAGCCGCGAGCCTGCGCGGCGGCACAGTTGACCGGCGTGTCGTCGATGAGCAGGCACTGCCGGGGCTGCACGCCGAAGGCGTCCTCGGCCATCCGGTAGATCTCCGGATCGGGCTTGCGGAGCCCGATCTCGTGGGAGTTGATGGTCACCTCGAACATGCTCGTGTCGGGCATCAACGCCGCGCGATGTGGTTCCCACTCGGCCACGCTGTTCGTGAGCAGCCCCACCCGCAACCCCCTGCGCCGGCAGTCGGCCAGGCAGTCGAGCAGGGCGTTGTTCATCGTCCGTCCCTCATACCAGTGGTCGGCGAACCGGGTCAGGTCGACCCGTGGCGTCCAGTCCGGGGCGAGTGCTGCAGTGACCCGCAGACCCCATTCACGCTGCGGCATCAGCCCGCGTTCCATCGGTTCGAGCAGCTGCATGCCGCACTCGTCGGCGACAGCGCTGATGGCGGACCGCAGGGCCGCAGCCGGCACCCCCGCCGCGGACACGAGCCGGTCGAATGCTTCCGAGATCGGGGAGGTCAGCACACCACCGAAGTCACACCACACCACCGACACCTCGGCCGCCATCGGAATCTGGGCCGCCGGCAGGAGCCGGTCGGCGGATCGGACGTCGTCAGCCAAGGATGTTGTCTCCAGGAGCATCGGGCAGCCGTCGCCCGCCGGCCGCGTCGAACAGATGCAGCCGCGAGGCGGGAACGTGAACCCTCAGCCGCTCGTCGGCCGCCGGCACGCAGTCGTGTGCAGGCAGGACAACCGCCCACCGGCCCAGCTCACTGCGGCAGTTCACGATCACGCCGTCGCCGGTGAACTCCACCACGTCCACGACGCCCTCGATCAGCATGCCGGGACCGTTCGGCACGTCCGAATCCGCTCCGATCAGCCTGCCCTCACCCGGACGCCACCCGAGCAGCGCCTGTCTGCCGGAGTCCGACGCCGCGTTGCCGACGGTGGCGCGCAGGCCGGGCGTGACGAACGCCACGCCGTCGCCTCGCACCGGATGCAGGTTCATCGACGGGCTGCCGACGAAGGCCGCGACGAATGTGCTGGCGGGCCGCTGGTAGACGTCGACGGGCGTACCGGCCTGCGCGACCTTCCCGGAGTTGAGCACGACCAGGTGCGTGCCCATCGACAGCGCCTCAAGCTGATCGTGGGTGACGAGCAGCATGGTGGCGCCCACCTCGCGCCGCAGCCGCACGAGTTCGGCGCGGGCGTGCTGTCGCAGCTGGGCGTCCAGGGCCGACAGCGGCTCGTCGAGCAGCAGCACCGACGGCCGCCGCACGATGGCGCGTGCGAGTCCCACGCGCTGGCGTTCACCGCCGGACAGCTGGGCAGGACGCCGCTTCTCCAGACCGTCGATCCGCAGCAGGCTGCAGGCGTCGCGGACCCGTTCGGCTATCTGCGCACGGGTGGGGCCCTTGCGCCGGTTGTGCCGGGCCTCCAGCCGGAGGCTGAAGCCGATGTTCTGCTCGACGGTCATGTGCGGGTACAGCGCGAAGTCCTGAAACACCATGGACAGGTCGCGCGCACCGGGCGGATGGCTCGTCACGTCGGCACCGTCGATCAGGACCCGCCCCCGGTCCGGTGACTCCAGCCCGGCGATCACCCGAAGTGCCGTCGACTTGCCGCATCCTGACGGCCCGACGAACACGGTGAGGGAGCCTTCGGGGACGTGCAGCACCGGAGTGTCCAGCGCCGTGTGCGACCCGTAGCTCTTCACGACACCGTCGAGCCGGATCCCGCGGGAGTCGTCGGCGGAGAGGGATGGCGAACCGGCGAACGGGGGCTCGTCCGGGGAGCCGTCCTGGGACCCGGGTCGAGAGCCGGCAGGAATCCGGGGTCCTGCGTCGAGGACCTGGTCGGTCATGGAAGTCACCGCAATCCGGACTGGAGGAAGGCGTCGGCGATGCGACGGGAGGCGAACATGTAGACGGCCACGATCGGCAACGTCGAGATCATCGCAGCGGCGAGCAAAGGCCCGAAGTCCTGCCCTTCCTGGTTGCCGAAGAGCGCCAGACCCACCTGGATCGTGGTGTTCTCCCGGCCCGGTGCGATCAGACTGGGCCACAGGTACTCGTTCCAGGTGTTGATGAAGACGATGATGCCGACCGCCGCGAGCGATGGTCGCAGCAACGGCAGCACGATGAACCGCAGCACCTCCCACGCAGTGGCGCCGTCCAGGATGGCGGCACTGGCCAACGTCGGTGGCAGCTTGCGGACGTGCTCCCGCAGGAGCAGGACGGCCAGGGCGCTGGTGGCCAGTTGCGGAACGACCAGGCCGAGGTAGGTGTTGCGCCACTCCAGCCGGGTGGCGAGCAGGAAGTGCGGGATGATCAGCGCCTGTGCCGGGACGACCAGCGCGACCGTGAGGGCGACGAGGACAAGTCCCTGACCCCGCGTGCGCAGACGCACCAGCGCGTAGGCCGCCGGGACGGAGACGACGAGCTGGAGGAGTGTCGCGCCGGATGCCATGACGAACGTGTTGAGCAGCAGCCTGGCGATGGGGAACTCCGCAAAGGTGAACCGGTAGTTCCCAAGCGTCGCCGGCAGTGGCAGCGGGTTGGTGCTGTAGATGTTGTTCGCAGGCTTGAAGGACGTCGTCAACGCCCACAGCAGCGGAAAGATCATGATCAGGACGGTCCCCAGCAGCACCACGTGACGTCCCAGGCGCCGCGCCGGACGGTCATGGACGGTCACGCGACCTCTTCTCGATCAGCCAGTACACCCCGAACACAAGACCCACCGCGGCAACGATGGTGATCGCCGCCGCCGCTCCGGTGCCCACGTCGAAGAAGGTGAAGGCATAGGTGTAGAGGCGGTAGTAGACGTAGTCCGTCGAGTCGTTCGGCCCGCCCTGGGTGAGCACTGCCACGTTGGTGAACACCCAGTGGTTGACGAAGACCACGCACAGCAGGCTCAGCAGAGCGGCGGTTCGCAGCAGCTGCGGGACGAGGAGGAACCGAGTGATCTCCCATTCCCGGGCTCCGTCGACGCGCGCCGCCTCGATGCAGCGCCGGTCCAGCGTGGCCAGGGCCGCCCCGAACAACAGCATGTTGAGCGCGACGACCTTCGCCGCCGTGATCGCGACGATGACGAACAACGCCGTGTCCGGGTCCCCCAACCAGTCGCGTTCAGGTAGCCCCAGCGCCGCCATGACCTCGTTCGCGACCCCACCGAGCGGGTTGAGGACGAACTGCCAGGAGATCGCCGTCGCGA
>NZ_CAAAFO010000114.1:22983-24856 GCF_900634715.1 Candidatus Protofrankia californiensis
CCGCTTCCACAACATGATTGCCAGTGCCATCGGGACGGCACTGGCGAACGGAAGTATGGCCGCCACGTAGAGGACGGTGCGGTACAGCGCATGCCCGAACTCGGGCTGTTCGATCAGCCGGAGGTAGTTGTCGAACCCGACGAAGGACTTCTCCGGAGTGGTGAGGTTCCAGTCCAGCACGCTGAGCACGGCGGTGAATGCCATCGGCCCATACACCCAGACCGCGAGCGAGACAAGGACCGGGCCCATGTAGAGCCACGGCATCAACCGGGTGAAAAGGCCGGAGGTGGGAGCACGCCGGCCGGTGCGCCCCCACCCGGCAGTCACCGGGTGACCCGGGTTCCCCCGAGCCTCCCGGACCATTGGTTCGACGGTCATGACTGCTGCATCAACTACTTCAACGATCGGATCTTGCCGGCCACCTCGGACAGGGTCTTCTGTGGGTCGGCGCCCTGAAGCACGATGGGCGCGACCGCGTTGTCCTGGAGCGCGACCACCGCCTCACTGGCCCGTTCCCCGGGGAAGAAGGTGTACGGACTGACCGTCGCCAGCTGGGCGAGCGGCGGGGCGAGCAGCTTCCCGATGGGCGTGTCGGCAATCTTCCTGGCGACCGTGTCGCGCAGCGGAAGGTAACCCATCTTCGTCGCGATGGTGGTGAAGCCCTCCTCGCTGCTGAGGAACTTGATGAACTTCCAGGCCGCGTCCTGGTGTGCTTTGTCCTTGGCGAGCACCGCGAGCCCGGCGCCGGAGTAGGTCGGACGGGCCGGATTGGTGCCGATGCCGGGGAACCCGGCAGTGCGCAGCTCGAACTTGCCGGCGGCCGCCTTCTGAGCGCTGGCGAGCACCGCCGTACTGCCGACGATCATGCCGAGCTCGCCCTTGTTGAAGGCGGCGAGCGCGGCGTCGGAGGCAACCGACGGCGCAGCACCAGAGGAGGTGAGGTCGGCGACGGCGGCCAGCGCGTCGACGGCCGGCTTCTGGTCCAGGGCGATGCTTCCGCTCGGGCCGACCAGGCTGCCGCCGTTGGTGGTGACCAGCGACTGGGTCAGGTAGTCGGACTTACCGCTGTCCACCACAGCGATGTAGGCACCGTTCGCGCCGACCTTCTTGATCGCCAGGCCCGCATCCTTGATCTGCGCGATCGTCGTGGGCGGCTGGTCGGGGTCCAACCCGGCCTTGCGGAAGAGGTCGGCGTTGTAGAACAGCGTCGGGATCGACATGGTGAACGGCATCGCCTTGACCTTGCCGCCGTCGGACACCGCCGCGAGAAGGTTCTGCGAGATCCCGGCCGTGTGCGATTTCCACTCGGCGGCGGGGGCGAGGTCCTGCACGGGCACGATCGGCAGGGCGGCGTAGGCCGAGGCCATCTTGCTCCAGCCGATCTGCGCGACGTCCGGCGGGCTGCCGGCGGCGGTGTCAGCCCGGAGCTTGGTGAGCACGTCCTTGACCGCGACGCCCTCCGCCTTCACCGTGATGGTCGGGTTCGCCGCCTTGAAGGCGTCGAGGAGGTTCTGGATGCCCTCGCCACCCAGACCCGGCGTACCGTAGTTGTACGAAAGAAAACTGATCGTGATGGGATCGTTACTAGAGGCTCCTGAAGCGGTCGAGCCGCTGGTGCTGTCGGAACCACAGGCGCTTATGGCGAGCAACCCGGCGACGGCCAGCGCCGCCACCGGGGCGGTGCGCCGGCGCAGACCCCGAGTGATTCCGGGAATCATCCGAGAACCTTTCCAGAAATTCGTGCGTCGAATTGGGCGGCCGGTGCGGCGACGTGCACCGGGCCGCTGAAGACACGGCTGGCATCAGCCTGTCGGGCCGCCAACCACTGCGGGTCGGCGGAGATGAAGTGGGTCAGGACGAGCTGCCCGGCGTC
>NZ_CAAAFO010000114.1:25429-35147 GCF_900634715.1 Candidatus Protofrankia californiensis
CACCGGCATCGGTGGCGCACAGATGACCGTGCGGTCCGTTGTCGGCGACCTCCAAGGTGGCCTCGGCCAGCAGCAGGTCCACATCGCGGGCCAGAGGGATCAGCGCGTCGGTCCAACCGGTGTCGCCGGTGTAGGCGAGGCTTCCCGTCGGACCCTCCAGCCGGACACCGCAGTTGGGAATGGCGTGGCGCAGACCGTGCATGCCGATCGTGCAGTCGCCCACCGTGAACTCCTCGCCCGGGGCATACTCCCGCACGTCGAAGGCGAGGTCGAACGCCTTGTCCAGCAACGGGATGGTCGCCACCGGAAAGAGCTGCGCGAGCTTTTGCAGGGTCGACCGTCCACCAGCCGGTACGTAGAGCGGGACCGGCGGCAGCTCCGCGGTGTCAACGACCTCCGGCAGGCTGGGGAAGGACGCAGCATATCTGGTCCGGCCGCTCAGGAGAGCTTTTCCGATAGGCAGGAGATCATAGCAGTGGTCCAGGTGGAAATGGCTGATCACCACTGCGTCCAGCATTTTCGGATGCCCCATCGCGCTGAGGGCGAGAGCCACACCGGGACCGCAGTCCAGCATGATCCTGGTATTCCCGGCGTTCACAAGATAGCCCGAACTGCCCTGGCCGCCGGATGGCATTCCGGAACGACAGCCGAGGACGGTAAGATGCATTTGCAGAATGTCCGATCTTCTAAGATGCCGAAATATTTGGTGTGGTATTCCGAGGTTCGAGGACGGTGCACTCGTGGATCTTCGTTACGCCGCCGGGGAGCTTGGAGTTGGAAACCGGGGGCGCACGGTTCCCCCGGTTCCAGCGATGCTGCTGACAGTTCGCGGCCCTGGCAACGAGCAACTTCCGGACGTACGATTACGAACGCCTATCGCCGCTGTTCACCCGGCCGGATTGTTTCGCCCCGGCCGGATGCGCACCGGGTGAGTCCAGCAGATCCGCAGGCGCCACCGGTACCCAACCGGGAGAGCCGGCGACGATCGCCGGCAGTCCGGCCCGTACCCTGCCGCGGCAGGCGCTGCCCCCACAGTTCCGCGGAGTTCGCTTCGCGGCACCCGGCAGTGGCCCGGCAGCGCGCCGGCAGGGCCCGGCAGCACACCACGGCAAGGCGCCCGCCCGCTGCTTTCCCCGGATTTCATCCAGCCCCCCACGGCCCTGCGGTAAACGGACCGCGAATCGGCGACAAAGAATATGGGAATGTCCGTCGATGATTCGCTGGATCCAGCATCGTCCGATTGCCTTCCCGAATGGATCAATACGATCGGAAAATAACCGTTGACGGCCTTCGACGCGAAGCCGAACAATTTTGTCGACGACGGTGTTCGACGCGGGATCCGCCCGACGGCAGCCCGGTGCGGACGTCCCAGCCGGCGGTCACCGAAGAAGGCGACGCGAAGAAGAAGGCGACGTCTGGCTCTTCGTAGACAGGGGAGGCCGTATGATCACCGGCACGTTGCACGATGCACTTGACCGGATCGCCGCACACGGCCGGGACACCGCGGTCGACTTCCCGTCCGAATCGACGTCGATTTCCCTCGGTGAACTCGCCGACTCCGCACAGGCGATGGCGCGTTCGTTGGCCGGAATGGGTGTCGGGCCGGGCAGCCGGGTCGGAATCTTCAGCCAGAACGCCCCCGAATTCCTCCAGACGCTGTTCGCCGTCACCAGGACCGGTGCAGCAGCCTGCCCGCTGCCGCTGCCCACGGCGGCCTGGGATCTGGCAGGTCACGCACACCGGCTGGCGCGGATCGCGTCGGTCGCGGGCATCCGCCAGGTGGTCGTCTCCTCCCGGTTCCGCGGGCTGGCCAGCCGTTTCGACAGTGCCATGAGTAACGTTGCATTCGTCTGCGCCGGCGACCTGCTGGCAGGTGTGACCCCGCCCGGGCAGCTTCCCGTGGTCGAACCGACGGACCTAGCCATCGTGCAGTTCACCTCGGGCAGCACCGCCGCGCCCAAGGGAGTCCAGCTCACCCACGCCAACGCGCTCGCGGGCATCGAGGCGATCAGTGAAGGGATAGACCTCGGCCGGGACGGCGATGGCGGAGGCAGCTGGCTGCCGCTCTTCCACGACATGGGGTTGTTCGCGACCCTGTCAGCGATCATGCGTAACGTTCCCATGACGGTGTGGTCACCCACGTCGTTCGTCAAGGACCCGGCGCGATGGCTTCGCCAGTTCCTGGCGTCCGGGGCGACGATCTCCCCTGCTCCCAACTTCGGTTACGACCAGCTGGTCGCCGCTGTGTCCCCGCAGGAGGCGGCGAGTCTGGACATGCGCCACTGGCGGATCGCCTTCAACGGCGCCGAGCCTATCGCGCTGGCGTCGGTCGAACGGTTTCTGGAACGCTTCTCACCGGCCGGTTTCGCGCCCGAGGCAATGTTCCCGGTGTACGGCATGGCCGAGGCGACGCTGGCGGTCGCCTTCCCCCCACTGGGCCGGCCACCGGTGTCGGTCTGGGTCGACCGCGAACGGCTGGCCAACGCCGGCCTGGTCCAGCAGGTGCCACGCGGGCATCCGCAGGCGCGGGCCGTCGTCGGGGTGGGCCGGCCGGTGCGCGGGGTCGAACTACGCATCGCCAGCCCCGACGCCGGCAAGGTGTCCGCCGACGACCAGCAGGTCGGCGAAATCGAGATTCGCGGGGACTCGGTGACGCCTGGTTATCTACTGGCGGAGGGAAGCGATGACGACACCTTCACGCCGGACGGCTGGTTGCGTACCGGAGACCTGGGGTTCCGTCTGGGTGACGAAGTGTTCGTCACCGGACGGATAAAGGAAATGATCATCGTCCGTGGGGCGAACTTCTACCCCGAGGACGTCGAAGGCATCGCCCGCGACATCCCCGGGGTGTTCAAACGCCGATGCGTCGCCGTCGTCGGCCGGGGCGGCAACGGCGACGGCGACGGCGCTGAGCTGATCACCCTGCTCGCGGAGACGAGCCTCGACGACCCGGCCGCGCGTGACCGGCTCGCCGCCGACCTGCGTGCCCAGGTCACCGGCACGCTCGGCCTGTCCGACCTGGCGGTACGCCTGTTGCCCCCGAGCTCGCTCCCCCGCACGTCCAGCGGCAAGTTCCAGCGCCTGGTCGTCGGCGAACGAACATGGCAGCCCTCGACCTGACACCGCGGGTCCACACCACGGAATCCAGGCCACAAAGCCCGCAAAGGAAGCCGATGCACAGCTACGATGTCTTCCGCCAGTACGAGCGCCATCAGTGGCAACTCGCCGACCTGCCATTCGACGAGATCGATCGCGACCTGGTCGACCCCGACTACGTCACACTGGCGAAAAGCGCGGTGATGGGCGAGTCGAACTCGATCGCCGCCCAACACGGCTTTTTCAACGAGTTCGTCGACGACTACGATTTCTCCGCGTTCGTGGCAATCTGGGGCTTCCAGGAACTCCAGCACCATTATGCTTTCCGGGCCTGGTTGGAGGCCCTGGACATCAAGGTCGACACGGCTCCGGTCGAGGCGATGCGGGAACCGTACGCCCCCGGCACGACACCAGCCGCCACCCTCGCCACAAACATCATTTCAGAGCTGACGGTGAATCACGTCTACCGGGCTGTCTCGGACTGGGTAGCCGAACCGATACTGCGGACAATCATGCGGGACGCCAGCCGGGACGAGGCAGCGCATGCCCGCGAGTTCATCCACTTCGCCCGCAGGCGTCTGGCGACGCACCCGCAGGAGCTGCCGTCGGTCCTCGAAACGCTCTACGTGTACACGTCCGGCGCTCAGATCAAGCACCCGGTGAGCGTCTTCAAAAGCGAGCTGCCCGAACTGCGCGAACACGAGACGATCGACACCGGCTTCGAGTTCTTCCTGGCCAAGGTCGGCGGCACCGGCGAACTCGACCGGCTCCAGGTGAAGATCCGCCGAGCCTTCGGCGCCCTGACCGGTCTGGACCTCGCCAGCAACGCGCGTATCCGGCGCGCACTGGCCGAAGCGTTGACATGACACCCGGTATCCACCAGACAGACCCTTCATTCGGAGCCGACCCGACCAAAGGCAGCACGGCCATGGTTTTGGCGCGCCGCCGACGGTCCTTCATAGGGAGTTAACCGGCCAAAGGCAGCACGACCATTCTTTTCTCGCGCCGCCGGCGGCCCTTCATAGGGAGTTAAATTGTCTGCCAATCATGAGCAGATCGTCGCTGTTGTCACCGAAATCGTGACCGGAGAACTCGGCCTTGCCGCCGACAGCGTGGCCCCGTCCATCGACCTTCGCTCAATCGAGGGAGCCGACTCGGTCAAGGTGCTCCGGATAGTCTCCAGGATCGAGCGGCACTTCGACGTCGAACTGGAGGACGAGGACGTCTTCGGCATCTCGTCCGTTGACGACATCGCGCTCGTGGTCGCGAAGTCCCTCACGCCGGACCCGTCATGACGACGATCACCGACCCCAAGGCGGACACCGCCATCGCCGACACCAACCAGCACTACGACCTCGACCCGGAGATCTTCGGCCTCTTCCTCGATCCGTTGCGCAAGTACAGCTCCGGGCTGTACCGGTCCGAGACGGACACCCTGGCGGAGGCTCAGATCAACAAGCTGCACTTCGTCGCCGGGCGCCTGGGCCTGCAAGGCGGCGAACGGCTGCTCGACGTGGGCTGCGGCTGGGGCTCCCTGCTGCTGTTCATGGCGCGGGAATACAGCTGCCGGACGACCGGCATCAGCCCGGCGGCACGACAGCATGCCTACATCAGCGGAAGAGCCAGCGAACTCGGGGTGGCCGACCAGGTCAGCACCTGGCGGGGGCACTTCGAGGAGGTCGACCTTCCCACCGGCAGTTTCGACGCGGTGACGATGCTCGGGTCGATCGTGCACATGCCCGATCTGACCGCCGTGTTCGCCAGGGCTCGGGCACTGCTGCGTCGTAACGGCACCCTCTACGTGTCGGAAAGCTGCTTTCGCAACGCGGCTGCGCACGAAGCGTTCCGCAGCCGCGCCGGTACCCGGTTCGTCGGTGAAAAGATCTTCGGCTGGGGAGACATGCGGCCGGTGTCCGAACTGGTCCGTGGCGTCGAGGACGCCGGATTTTCCCTCATCGGCCTGGACGACCTGACCGCGGACTACCGTCGCACGATCGACGGCTGGCTGGCGAACGTCCGGTCCGCCGCCGACGACATCGAACGAATCCGACCGGGTCTCGCCCGCGAGCTCGAGCACTACCTGGAGATCGCCAACGCCGGGTGGGGCTACACCACCAAGCACTACGCCCTGACCTGCCGGAAGGCGCGATGACCGGCTCGGTGGCCCGAGATTCGGGCCTTCCGGACCTGCCAGATCGGCTTCGCCGATCCGGCAGGAACCCCGCGCGCGAAAGAAGCATGATCGCGCTGCCTCTGACCCTCGGGGGCGTGTCTGAAAAGTGGCAGGAGGATCGATGACCGTCGTGGACGGGACCCTGGTGGCAGCACCGCCCGAGCAGGATGCAAACCGGCTCCTGCCGGCTGCCGACATCGAGCGCGCGGTCACGTCATTCATGATCGCCTCGCCCTCGGCGCGCCACTTCGACGTGGAGAGCGACTTCGACTGGGGCAGCGCGGACTGCGGGAGGCTGACCGAAGGGCAGCAGTCCGCCGTCCGCTTCATCACTCTGATCGAGGACCACCTTCCCGGCTACTTCGCCCTCTACAACCAGCTCTTCCCCCTCGACGACGGCGTCGACCCGTCAGACTTCGTCCGTAACCGGGAGCTTTACCACTTCACGGTCCGCTGGGCGCAGGAGGAGGACAGCCACGCCCGCGCTCTCTTCCGCTACCAGGTGGCCTCGGGGCTCGCGGAACCCGAACGGTTGCGCCTCGATCTCGCCGAGGAGGGGCGGCAGGAGTTCACCCTCCCCTTCGACAATCCGGTCTCGCTGTTCACCTACACACTCGTGCAGGAGAAAGCGACGCAGCTCTACTACCAGCAACTGCGTGCCGTGATCGACGAGCCTGTCCTCGCCGAGATCCTGAACCGGCTCAGCCGGGACGAGGCCCGTCACTTCTCGTTCATGGCGGACATGGTGGAGCAGTACCTGATCCGGTACGGCGACGCGGTCGTGGAGCCGATCCGGGAGGTGATAGCGAACTTCCGGATGCCGCTGGCAGACACCATCAAGGGCTACTGGCGGTGGGCGCTGCGGATCGCCGACGCCGCACGATACGACCACACCGACGCCTACGAGCACCTGATCCGGGTCATCAGGCACGCCGTCGACGCCCCGTCGGACCGCGTGGAGGCGTTGACCCAGTTCATCTCCGCCTGCCGCACCCCGGCGTAACAGCCTCTGCGTCACCCGCGGGTGGACCACTTGCGTAGTCGGTCCACCCGCCTTCTCATGCCACCCACCGGACCCTGCGGGTCCGCGGCGGAAGATGGAAACGGACAGCGCCGACGACATAGTCGTCCCAGCCGCATTCCACGGCGTACTCGTCAGCAGCGGCGGCACTTTCGAACAGAATCACCACCTCGGTAACAGCGGACCGGTCGTCCCCATCGAAGAGGACCGCCGCGTACAGCGATGCCGTCGATTCCGGCGCAAGCCCTGACGACGGCTGCCGCGCCGGTTGCTGTGACAGCTGCTGTGACCACGGTATGGCCATCGCTTCAGTCCCTCTCGATCACAGTGTGGCATCTGCGCTGTCCACAGGGCGGATACGTCTGCCTGGTCCGTGAACACCCAGACCTGGTAGCATCATTACAATTTGTCATCGATAACCCTCCGGATCGCTGTCTGGGATCACTGTCTGGGATCGCTGTCTGGGATCACTGCATGTTCGAGGCAACCGCCGTGACGACCGACGAGCAGCTCGGCTGCGTCACCTGTGACACCGCCGGGGCAAGGCCTGCCCATCACCGAACAGTGAACATCACAGCCGTGGCAAAATTCAGCGCCTGTGTCTGGCAGATCCCAAGCCGACCGTCGGGAGGAAAACCGACATGGGAATGGCATCAAACTGGTAGCCGAGGAGACCGGTATGGTCACCCGACACCCGCCTTGCGGCGAACTGGTACAGAACTGGTAGGTACCAGGCCGGCCACGCGGAAAGGAACGACCAAATCACTTGATGGAAACAACAACTGCACAACAGATTCACAATCAGCTTATCCGGATGCTCCGCCGCGGAGGCCGTCCCGCCGAGCTGATCACATATACACCGGAGTTCATCGACCTGGTCTGGCCTGCCGAGACGGGCATGCCACGGCAGGCGATCCACGACCGGGCGCTGCACGCGCACCGCATGCTCACCGCCGCTGTCGCCGCGCTGGAGCAGCCGCACAGCGAAGCAATCGGGATCATGCTGTGCCTGTGGCCCGGCACGCTCGGCCTGACCCTCGACCAGCGCCGGGAACGAGCCGCACGCCTCTTCGGCATCCAGTCCGACACGTTCCGCCGCTCGGCCCATGAGGGGCACCTCGTTCTCAACCTTTCCCTGGAGATCTACCAGCGGGTCCGGGACCGCCACGACCGGCGGCGCACCCTACCCACCGCGGACCACGGCGGTACACCGTGAGCCACGACCACAGCGGTACACCGTAGGCCGACGGCGACCGAGAAATCGTCCCCGGACCGCCACCATCCGCACCGTCGCCGCGCAGGGTACGCAATCAGGCGCTTCGGGAGGCCGTCGACTCCGGACGGACCAACCAGAAGATCGTGGACATGACGGCACGTAACCGGGAATGACCTCGACTGGATGACAAGGGACGTCCCGCCGATCCGCTGATGCGGTGGTCAACCGTCGTGGCTCGGGAGGCACTGTCCAGGGCTGCCGGGCACCCGCCTGTGCGGGCGCGCGCCCGCCACGATCGGCCTCGGCCGCATACCCTGTCACCGGTTATGGCAACCGATAGCGTGGAGTTTCCTTCGGATAGCGCTGTCACCGAATATCACCCGACCGATTGTTGCGGCCCGGGATATTGCTGACATCAGAAACTCCCGGACGCGGGAATATCACTGCTGCGCCCAGCGGAGGGAAGCGTGCTCGGCCCGCCGTTGGGCAGCGAAGTCGTTACCATGGGGCAATGACCGTGCCCGTGCAATCACCCAGCAGCCTGCCGTCCTCAGGACGCCGGTGGCCCCCGGCCGCCGACGGGGATTCAAGTCCGCACGAGAACGACGAAGACGGCCGCATCGACCCAGCGTTCGTGACCGCCCTGCGAACGTCGATAACCAGACTTGCACGCTCACAGCGAGCCGAACGGCAACGCGATCCGCAAGCACTGCCGGTCAGCCTTATATCGGCTCTGTCCACATTGCAGCAACTGGGACCACTGACCCCGACGCAGCTCGCCCGGCTGGAAGGCGTACGCAAACCGTCGATGACACGAGCGTTGGCAACCCTTGTCGAACGGGGTCTGGTGGTCCGGGAACACGATGAGTACGACGGCCGGCAGTTTATCGTAAGAATCTCCGCCGAAGGCCTCGTCGCGGTCGCCCACTCACGCCGCATCGTCGACGCCTGGTATTTTCGGCGCCTGCGGCAGCTGGACCAGCAGGATCTGGCGGATCTCATGCGCGCCGGTGGAGCGCTTGCACGACTGGCCAACGAGACGGTCTGACCCGTCGAGCAGTCCGCGCCGGAACATCCGGCGAGTCCGGCAAGCCTGAAGGCAAGCCCTGCCATCGGTGATGTTTCTATCGCAGCACCGTCAGGGTCGCGTCCGAACGAAGGCACATCCGGGACGAAGACACGTCCGGAATAAAGGCATGTCCGGGATGAAGGCATGTCCGGACGCAGGAAAGCACACCGACTACGACTGCTCGCGGTTATCGACAGATCCTCGACGGGCTTTGACCGGGTCCGACCACGGTTCCCGTTCCGGGGGTGGACGCAGCAGAACGAACGAAAACCCGTAGATCGCCAAATAGCCCAGAACCGCGGCGAACGCCAGCAGGTCCAGCGATTCGGCGAGAGCAAGGACGACGAGCAGCAGGATACCGCTGCCCAATCCGGCGAGAAGGGGCAGCGGTACATCAATGACAAACCAGCCGGGACGTTCGGGCACTATCTCACGTTGTTCCTGGAACAAGGCCGTCTCCGGGCACTCCACAGGACCGGCCGGAAGCCGCACGGTTACGGGGGTCAGACGGATCGCGAAGCTCCCCGCCGGGAGCTTCCTCGTATGCCGTCGCAGAGCCGAGGTCACCGGCTTTCGACATACTGTGAAAATTCCTACGCGACCCGTTCACAGGACCGATAGGACCGATATCGATGTAATCCAAGGAAATCTGTGCCCCTTTACAGGATACGGCAACCCGGCCGCGAGGCGGAGCATACCGCGATCCGGCGCCGGCACGGCACATCCGGACTGTCCGTCCGGCGAACCAGACTATCACCGGCCGAAGCGTCGCCACAGCAATCCTGCTTACAATTTTACTTCGATGGATGATTTTACTTCGGTGGATGACGCCGAATCGGCCCGGCGCCGGCAGAAATCATCCGGATGGCTGCGACCCGCGGTCCCGATCGGCTTGTTCTCCTGATCGGCCTACGGTTGCGATCGGCCTGTGGTCCTGATTGATGCGGACCTGTCGATGCGCGTGGTGACACGTCCCGACGGTGGCACCGGGAGACACGTCCGAGAAGATGCGCATCGCGGCCGGTGAGCACGGCGACAATAATCGTCGAAAATGTGTAATTGTCGAAAATGTGTCACCGGCTGTTCTGCGGGGGAACCGGAGTCGGCTCCGCGGACGACGGCATCGGGCCAGGAGCCGGCGCC
>NZ_CAAAFO010000114.1:35365-36337 GCF_900634715.1 Candidatus Protofrankia californiensis
GGGCGCCGGCTGCTGCACCGAGGAGACGGGGGCCGGTGACGCCGGGCCCGCAAGGCCCGCTGCGTCCGTGTTGTTGGTCGACGGGCCGTCATCAACAGCCGTGGTGCCCGCGTCCGCGGGCTGACCGCCAGGCTGCGCGCCTGGATCCTGCGTTCGAGCGGCCGGCAGGGCCGTAGCGGCCACCGCGGCACCCGGTGACACACCGACGACCGGGGCGACGCCTCCACCAGGAGAAGCCATTGGTGCTGCAGCTGTGACACCTGGTGATACCTCGGGGACGGCACTGACGACAGCTGTACCCGACTGGCTGCTCTGGGCACCGCCCGTGGTCAGATAGCTGGCCGCCCCGCCGAGAACGGCCCCGACGACGGACATCACCAGGAAGACCGTCGCGAGCTGTCGCCCGGCTCCGCCGGCCGCGAGGGCGGACCGAGTCATCATGGTTTCTCCCCATATGACCGGGGACCTGGGCCTCCCGGACCTCCCAGATCGGCTTCCAGACCTCGGGCGCGAAAGAAGCATGATCCCGTCACCTTTGGCCCTCACATGATCGGAAACCTGGGCCGTCGGCAGCGCGCAAAAATATGATCGCGTCGCCGTCGGCCCTTTGGGCGGTTCGACCATCAACCCTACCGGGCGGCCACAAACACCCGTGATCGATGTCCGGTAAAACACGTCAACCCACCTCGTCGGGTACGGATCCGGACATGCTCCGGGCCTCGCATTCACGGAAGGGCCTGCAGCGGAACCGGCCGCGACACGGCCGCGGCATGGACCTGTCACCAGTCGTCCGGCGGACTCTCCTGAACACTGCCAGAAACAACCACGATGACGGATACGAATAGTTTGCACGCGCCTGGGCCGGCAGCGGCGACCAGTGCCGAAAAGCGGTTAGTGCGTACCGGCGTGGGCCATGGCGACGAATCGGCAGTAAGATCTGCACCGACGCCGCGCCGAGGTTTTGCCCTACCA
>NZ_CAAAFO010000114.1:36668-49107 GCF_900634715.1 Candidatus Protofrankia californiensis
TCGGCGCGGGTACTCAGGAGAAACTGATCATCGGGGAAAGTTTGGTGAACGAAGTCGCGATCGTCGGGCTTGCCGCCCGTTTTTCGGGAGCGGCCGGCAGAGGTATTTTCTGGCGCCTGCCGCAGAAATCAGGAGCGCGGTTCCGAAATGCCGCGGAGAGCCGTTTGCGGCGTGGGAACCTCCACTATCAGAATGATCATAAAAATCCGCACGGTACATGTACCGGCCGGATTCCCGACCCCGTCCACGTCGTTGTGGGCGGCGTGGTCACCACCTGTCGGGACGGGGACGTACCCCGCCTGAGCCGGAAGGATGGTTCACGCCGATGACGACGTCGCCACCGCGCAGTGGTTCATCGCCCGGATTCCGGCTCAGCAACCTTCGGCCTGGCGGGCGGCACCGAGCCCGGGTCACCACGCCGCAAGACGCGGCAGGCGGCTTCACCTCCCGCCCGCTGGTACGCAGCCGACTGCTACGCGTGATCGTGGCTCGTCCCCGCACGATCCTGCTCGTCACGGTGGTAGTGACGATCCTCGCCGCTATCGTCGGCATCGGGGCGGTCGGCCGGATGAAGACCGGTGGATTCGGCGATCCGGGTTCGGACTCGGTCCGCGGCACGCAGGCCCTCCTCGCCCGGTTCGGTTCGGCCGAGCCGAACCTGGTCGTCCTGGTCGGATCCAGCGCCGGCGTCGAGACACCGGCGGTCCGGACGAAGGGACAGGATGTCACCGCCGTGCTGCGGCGCGAGCCGGGTGTCCAGGTCGTGGCCTCCTACTGGGAAACGCCAGTGGCCGAGCTGCGCGGCCGGTCCGGCGACGTCGGCCTGATCGTCGCCCACGTCGACGGCGACGAGGACGCCAGCGCCGAGCACACCGGTCGGCTGCACGACGTCCTCACCCACGCAGACAGCCCGACCGCCGGCGTCACCGTCTCCCTCGGCGGACTCACACAGATCAACAACGACATCAACATGCAGGTCACCAAAGATCTGGCCAAAGCCGAATCCATAGCCGTCCCGGTCACCCTGCTCCTGCTGCTGGCGGTCTTCGGCACCGTGGTCACGGCAGGTATCCCGCTGCTCGTCGGCATACTGGCGATCATCGGCACGCTCAGCGGCCTTGCGATACTGGCCGCCCTCACAGAGGTCTCGGTGTTCGCGGTCAACCTCACAACCGCCCTCGGCCTCGGGCTCGCCATCGACTACTGCCTGCTGTTCGTCTCCCGCTACCGCGAGGAACGCGAACACCACTACGGCACCGTCGCAGCCCTGGACGCGACCATGTGCAGCGCCGGACGGACAATCATGTTCAGTGCCGCCACCGTCGCCGCGGCCCTGTGCTGCCTGCTGGTCTTCCCGCAATACTTCCTGCGTTCGTTCGCCTTCGCCGGCGTCATGGTCGTGGCGATCACTCTGGCCGGCGCACTGATCGTCCTGCCGGCCCTGCTGCTCCTGCTCCGGGGCCACATCGAACGGTGGCCGCTGCCCCTGCGGCGACGCCCGGTACAGCCAGCCGGCCTCAGCATGGTCGGCCGGGTCGCCGCCCTGGCCTGGCGACGTCCCCTACTCACCGCCCTACCCACCCTTACCATCCTCCTCCTACTCGGCATCCCCTTCCTCCACGTCACCTTCGGCATTCCCGACGACCGCGTCCTGCCCACCTCCACCGAAAGCCGCCACACCGCCGACCGCCTCCGCACCGACTTCGGCGTCGTCAACAACGGCGCCCTCGCCATCGTCGCCGACACCTGGGGCAGCGGCCCCACCGCCACCACCGACACCGCCACCTACGCCAGCCGCCTATCCACCATCCCCGGCGTCGACCGCGTCGACAGCGCCGCCGGCTCCTTCACCGCCGGTCACCAAACCACCCCCCCGAGCCCGACCACCACCCGCTTCACCGCCGGCGACGCCACCTGGCTATCCATCCTCAGCCGCACCGAGCCCTACTCCCCCGCCGGCGCCCGCCTCGCCCACGCCATCCGCGCCACCCCCGTCCCCCACCACCGCCGGGTCCTCGTCACCGGCCAAGCCGCCCAACTCATCGACATCACCGCCTCCATCGGCCACCGCCTCCCCCTCGCCCTCGCCCTCATCGCCGTCATCACCTTCGCCGTCCTGTTCCTGCTCACCGGCAGCATCGTCCTGCCGGTCAAAGCCCTCGCGTTCAATCTGCTCAGCCTCAGCGCCGTCTTCGGCACCATGGTTTGGATCTTCCAAGACGGCCACCTCGCCGGACCCCTCGGCATCACCCCCGCCCCCCTGCCCGTCGCCATCCCCGTCCTGCTGTTCTGCATCACCTATGGCCTGTCCATGGATTACGCCGTGTTCGTCCTCGCCCGCATCCGCGAACGCCACGACACCGGCGCCACCTTGCACCGCGCCGTCGTCGACGGCCTGTCCCGCAGCGGACGGATCATCAGTGCTGCCGCGCTCATCCTGGCGGTGTCCTTCTTCGCCACCCTGGTCTCCGGGGTGTCGTTCATCAAACTGTTCGGTCTGGGCACCGGCCTGGCCATCCTGCTCGACGCCCTGATCGTGCGCCCCATCCTGGTCCCGGCGTTCATGCGCCTGGCCGGGCAGTGGAACTGGTGGGCACCCCGCCCGCTACGCGCCATCCACAACCGCATCGGTATCCGCGAAGAATGACCCATCAATGATCCACAACCTGGAGAACCTCCGGAGGGCGGAACCTCCGCAGGGCAGTGAGCACACCCACACGGCCGTGATCGCCGACGGCAACAACCCGGCACGATAATGGACTGTTCTGTCCTATCGGGGAACGAGGCCTGATGCCTCGTGGTTGACTTGTCGAACCGTGTCGACGCCTACCTGAGACCCCGCAGACCAGCCATGATCTGCCAGGTGCGCTGCCTGAGCCGTCGCGGCCGGTCACAACGGTGCGCGCCCGGGTTGACGGCGCCGGCCGGCGGGGAACGCCGACGGCCAGTGGGGAGCGTGACGTGGGATCGGGCGGTGCTGACAGGCCCCAGGTTCACCGAAACGCGAACGATCTGCCGATGCCGTCCGCGTCCGATGACGGCGTACCGGAACACCTGCTGCTCGCGCTGGGCACCGCGGGCGTGGGCGTCTGGGAGTGGGACGTCGCCGGCGACCGGCTACGGTGGGACCAGCGCACCGCCGACCTGCACGGCGTCGACCTGGAGTCCTTCGCCGGGACGATGGAGGCCTTCTTCTCCTGCGTGCACCCCAGTGACGTACCGATCCTGCGCGCCCGCATGGACACGGTCCTGGCGACCGGCAGATCCTTCCTCGAGGAGTTCCGGGTCGTACGCCCTGACGGTTCGCGCGCCTGGCTCCAGGTCCGCGCCGGGATAATCATCGACCACACCGGTCGGGTCGTGCGTGTGACGGGGATCTGTACCGACACCACCGGGCTACGAGCAGGCTGCGAGCAGGCCGGACGTGCCCTGCAACAGGTCAGTGACGGCGTGGTGGTGTTCGACAACGACGGCCGGTTCGTGTTCGTCAACACGGTCATGAGCCGGCTGCTCGGCTGTGACACGTGCGAGCTGGTGGGCGAACGGCTGTGGGACCTGAAACCGGCGATGATCGGGTCGGTGTTCGAAAAGCTGTACCTGCAGGCGCTGCACACCCAGCTGCCGGTGGAGTCCGAAGCCGACTACGCCTCCTTCGGGGGACGTTTCGAGGTCCGGCTGTTCCCCTCACCGGACGGGATAACCGCGTATTTCCGCAACGTCGACGAACGCCGGCGGGCGGAGGCAGACCGCGCGGCGCTGATCACGTCGTTGTCGACGGCGCTCAGCCGCGCCCGCCAGTTGTTCGACGTGACCGCCGCGCTCGGCCAGGCCCTGACCGTCCCGGACGTCGCGGACGTGATCGTGCGATCGGCATGGGACGACCTCGGCGCGGACTGCGCCGTGATCATGTTGGTCGGCGAGGAGGGACGGGTGCGCATGGTCAGCCCGACCATCCAGTCCCGACGGGTCAACCGGCTCCTGGAAATGATCTCCGTGCACGGAACCGCGGCGACCCCGGACGTCCTGCGCACAGCCCGCGCCCGGTTCGATTCCCGCACGGAGTACCTGACCGACTATCCGCACACCCAGCCCCTGCTCGAAGCGGCCGCCATCGCGGGTGTAGCCCATATCCCACTGATCGTCTCCGGGCAGCCGATCGGGGTGATCGCGCTGCTGTGGGGAACCGAACGGACCTTCGACGCCGACGAGCGGGCCTTTCTGACAACGCTTGCCGGGCACTGCGCGCACGCGCTGGAACGAGTGCGCCTGTACGAGAAGCAGCTGTCAGTTACCGAAGCCCTCCAACGGGCGATCCTTCCGCAGCGCCTGCCGGAGCTGGCCGGAGTGGAACTGGTCGCCCGATACCTGCCCGCCGGCCGGGACGTCGACGTCGGCGGTGACTGGTATGACGCGCTGGTGCTCCCGAACGGCGAACTCATGCTGATCGTGGGGGACGTCGGTGGCCACGGGCTGCGCGCGGCCACGGTCATGGCCGAGCTGCGGCACGCGGCACGCGCCTACGCGCTGCTCAGTCATCCCCCCGCCATGATCACTAGTCAGTTGTCGTCCAACCTCGCCGCCAGCGACTCGGCGGTCTACGCCACCGCGGTGGTCGCCTGCCTTGACGTGGCCGACCAGACGCTGACCTGGTCGTGCGCGGGTCATCCGCCGCCTCTGATCCTCGACGGCGACTGTCCGGCCTTCCTGGAGGAAGTCCACGGCCCGATCCTCGGCGCCGTGGACAACCTTGCCTACCGGCAGGACACCGTCACCTTGCCGGCCCGGACCCGCCTGCTGCTCTACAGCGACGGCCTGGTGGAGCGCCGGGACGCCTCCATCTCCGACCGGCTCGCCGCCCTGTCGGCCGTTGCCGCGCAGTCCCACGCGCTCAGCCTGGATGCACTGTGCGACCGGTTGCTGGCGGAGGTCGCCGGCTCCAACGGCCGGGAGGACGATCTGTGCCTGCTCGCCGCCGATATCCGCAGCCACACCCGGGTGCCGACCAGCTGACGATCCACTGCCCGGGACGATCTCCCGACAGGCGGTCCGGGAAAGAACAGGGGTGTCCGGGAGGTCAGGCACGTACCGTCCTGACGCCATAGGCCGAGAGTTGGTGATCGGCGGTGATCAGCGGGATGTCCAGCGCCTGCGCCTGAACGACCAGCAGCCGGTCCCACCCGTCTCGGGCGACGATCCCGGCCCGGCTGAAACCGCGGGCTCAGCTGCCCGGATGACCGGACAGCCGGACGGGCACGGGTGACCGCCGCCGGGTTCCCCGTATCCCGGCGGCGGTTCACGTGCACCTCACGACATCCGGCCTCAGCCGCCATGGGCATGCCACCACCAGGCTGCGGCAACCAGCAGGAGGTAGACGGCGACCACCGCGACACCCGGGCCGGGCGTCCGGGAGACCGTCCCCTCGGGCTGCCCCTGCGCACCCGCGCTCGAACCCGCACCCACATCCGCACCTGCCGCAACTGCGCGTTCGCGTTCAGGTCCGCGTTCACGTGCACGCAACGCCATGATGGCGGCGCCGGTCCATTCGGCCTGCTCCCGCCGTCCGGGCGACTCGCCCGTCGGCTCGAACGGCCCGACCGCCACGACCGTGGCAGGCACCCAGGCCAGCACGAGCCGGTCACCGACGAGTCGGGCGCCGTGCAGGTGCCCCCACGGCACGCGGTGGGCCACCACCGGGCCCTGGACGGTGAGGCAACCGCGGTCCAGCACGACGGATCGTCCCGTGGCGACCAGGCCGTTGACCAGCAGGATGCCCCCGAGCCACACCGCGGGCAGGACGTCCAACCCGAGCAGTACGGCGAGCGGGGCGCCGAGCAACCCCGCGCCCAGGGCGACCGTGCCGGCCGCCCGGTATCTGCCCGGTCCGCGGATGACGGCGGGCAGATCCTCAGGTGCCCTCACCTCGCCTCCGGCCGGCACCGGACGGCCCGGCAGGCCGTACCCGGTGTCCGTCCGGTCCCCGCGATCGTCCCCGCTGTTCTCGCCGCTGTCCTCCCCTGCGCCTCCCCAGCCGGGGCGCCAGTCCGGCCCGGTCCGCAGCGCCCGGATGTCCCGGATGTGGCGCAGGCTTCGCCACCACGCACTCGGCGGCGAGCGGAACGTCCGCAACGGGCTGGTGGGCAACGCGACGTCGTCACCGACGGCAAAGGCCGGCCAGGCGTCATCGTGCATACCACCGACGAGCGTTGCGACAGCGGCTGTGGGATCCCCGCGGACCTCGCCGCGCCACGCCCGCCCGAACGCCGGCTCGTTGAACGATCCGTCCGCCGCGGGTAAAGATCCGTCCGATGCGGGCTCGGCACGGCCGGAGGCCCACCGGACGCCGACGACGGCCAGCGGCCGTTCCCCACGCACGTCGTCGGCGGCATGAACCAGCACCGCGCCCCGCTCGTCGGTCATGACACGCACCTGGGCGCCGCGGTGCTCGCCGCGGACAAGGCGCCGGCGGGCCCGCCAGCCCAGCATCTCCCGCGACGCCACGACCAGCGCGATCGCACCCGCGCCGAGAGCCCCGGCCGCCCAGGGTGTCGGATCGTCCGGCTCGGCGACGAGACGGACCCAACCCGGATCGAGCGGATCGGCCATGATCGGTACCGACGAACCTGTCGGGTACGCACTGGAGTCGCGCACCGGCAGGGTGCGCCTGGACCCCGACGGCAGGACGACCGTGATGTGGTCGTCCCCCACCGCGACGACCTGGACGGCCTGCGTCCCGGCCCGGGCGAGATGGCGATCCTCCACCGCGACCCGGTGGCCGTACCAGGCGTACAGCGCGGCTGCCGTGGCGGCGACCACGGCCACCGCCACCAGCCGGGATCGGCGCGGGCCGCCGGCGGGGACCCCGGTGAGCGAAACGGGCCCGCCGGCCACCTGTTTCAGGACGGCCCGCTGGCCGGCCCGCACCCGGGCCAGCCAGCCGGCCACAGCGAGGCAGACCAGCCCATACCCGGCGAAGGCGAGCCGGGCCGAGCCGTCGGTGTCGAAGAGCACGTCCGCGGCGGCGAAGACGATCGCGGCGGCGCAGCCGGCGAGCGGGGCGAACCACAACAGCACCGGCAGGCCCAACATCGGCACACCCAGTAAGGCCGCGGCCGGATCGGGCCCGCAGATGTCCGGCTGCGTGGCCGAGCACGCGGGCGTGTCGCCGGCGAGGGCTCCGAGCACCGTGAGGAACCAGGCGCAGATCAACGCGGGGAGCACCCACGCCGGGATCCGTGCGGCCCACCACGCGGACGCGCGGCGTCCGTCCAGGGACCCCGCCCGCAGGTTCGTCGACACGTCCGCCACCTCCACGCCACCCTGCGCGCCGGTGCGCGGGGATCAGCCGCTGAAGATACGCCGGAGCACCGACAGTCCTTACGGCCACAGGCAATCCTCACCGGCGGCACCCTCCGGCCGCGGGCGGGCATGCCGGGCACCTACGCAGGTCATGATGGACGAGTGCCACGACGTCGACCAATGATGCATCGATGTGACGATGCATCGACCGGTGATGCGGGTTGCGGGGGGAACCGGCTGGGGGGCCGACGGCGGTGTCCGCGGAGTACGGGTGTTGGCAGAACGGGTGCGGCGTTGGCAGAGTGCGAGTCTTGACAGCTTTTACAGGTACGCCTCAACAGCCGGCCCGGCCGGCGCTTTCAAGCGATACCGGCAGCCACGGCGACACTCCCGTGGCTGGTAGTGGCGACAACACCGGTAACGCCGGTAACACAGGTGACGTCGGCGGCGACCGGGCCGGCCATACCCGGCCATGGTCGGCCCTGGCCTGGGGGGCGCCTCTCGCCGCGCTGGTCGCGGTGATGTGGACCGTCTACATCGCCCCGCTTCCCCACTATGACGTCGAGGTGTTCCTGCGCGCAGGCGCCGCCGTCGGACACGGGCGCAACCCCTACCCGCTCCCCGGGTCCGCCGAGGTCTACTCGGGCTTCGCCTACGTGTATCCCTACCTCGTCGCCTTCGGCTTCGTTCCGCTGTCGTGGCTGGGAGGCTTCGGCGCGACCGTTTTCATCGCGCTGTCGGTGGGCGCGCTGTTCCTCGGTACCCGGCTGGTGGGCACCCGCGACCGCCACACGTACGCGTTGGTGATGATGGCCTCCTGCGCCATCACCGGCCTGCAGATGGGAACGCTCAACGCTGTCCTGTTCCTCGGCCTCACCGCACTGTGGCGCTACCGTGACCATCCGATCACCGCGGGTGTGCTCGCGGCCGGCGTCATCTACGCCAAACTGTTCCTGGCACCGGTCTGGCTGTGGCTGGTACTGACCCGCAGGACGAAGGCGAGCGCGGTCGCGGCTGCCGGCGTCGGACTGCTACTGGCCGTCACCGAGCTGACCAGCCCGGTGGACACCCGCACCTACCTGGGGATGCTGACGCTGCTCGCCCGCGAGGAGGCACCGCTGGGACTCAGCCTCACCGGCCTTCTGGTCAACACCGGTCTCGATATGGGGGTGGCCACCTGGGCTGCGCGGGCAGTGGCCGCGGCCGTGCTGGCCGGGAGCTGGCTGCACATGCGACGCAGCGGGGACGAGCGGGTGCCGTACGCGGGTGCGCTCGCCGCCGCGCTCGTGGCCTCACCCATCGTATGGAGCCACTACCTGCTGCTTCTGCTCGCGCCGATACTGGTCATCGCGCCGAGATCGCGGATACCCCTGGCCGTCTTCACCGCCGGGAGCTGGTTCGTCGTCACCCCTCATCGGACCAGCCTGACCGGCTTCGTCGCCGGTGGCGTGATAATCGGTGTACTCGCCGCGCCTGTTGTCGGCTGCGTCGTGAAGACCCTGACACACCGTGGGTCCGTGGGCGGCGGGCCGGAGGCGAGCCGGCCGGCACCGGCGGCCATGACCCCTGTCGCGTCGGGTGTGGCCATTGTCGCCGTCACCACGACTGTCGTCGGCGTCGGCTTCGGGATAGAACTGCTCGCGACCACCTACGGGAACCCGCACCGGGTGATCGGTGCCTACTGCGCCCTGCTGGGCGTGCTTGCCGTCCTGGGGTGGTCGCTGCGGCAACAGCCGGGCCACGGGTGGCACTGTGGACAGACGGCCACAATCGCAAGCACCGGCCGTCCCGACGACCCGGAGTCGCCCGGCCGTGACCGAGGATCATTCGACCGACGCCGGTTCCCATCGGCATGAGACGCCTCTGGGCGGAGGACGATGCCCACGACACCACACCCGGCGCAGCCGGTGGGCACAGCGCGCAGGCAGCACTCCGACAGACGCCACGCCGGTCCCCACCGCACCGGCGACGGACGCGGCCGGGACGGTCGAGGCGGCCAGGACGGTGACGCCGAGCTGCGACGTGGGCTGCGCCGGATGCGGACGATCGCGACCGGCCTGCTGGTCTTCGTGGTGGTCGTCTACATCGTGTTCTGGCGCTGGGAGTCCGGTGGCGGGCCGGGCTGGGCAAGCTATGTCCGGGCCGCGGCGGAGGCGGGCGCGGTGGGAGCGCTCGCCGACTGGTTCGCGGTGACCGCACTGTTCCGCCGGCCGCTGGGTCTGCCCATCCCGCACACGGCGATCATTCCCAACCGCAAGGATGACCTCGGCCGCAGCCTCGAGCGGTTCGTCACCGAGAACTTCCTGGCCGACGCGGTGATCCGGGAGAAGATCACGAGCATGGGCGCCGCCGTCCAGATCGGCACCTGGCTCGGTGACCGCAGGCATGCCGAAAAAATCACCGCGGAGGCGTCCAGCCGGCTGGTCGAGGCGATCTCGAGCATCCGGGACGAGGTGACGCTGGAGGTGGTGGAAAAGACCATTCTCACCAGGGTGATGGATCGTCCCTGGGCTCCGGCCGCCGGCACGGCGCTCGGCCGGATCGCCGACGGCGGCCTGCACCACCGGCTCGTCGACGTGATCGCCGTCCAGGCGGAGACCTGGCTGCGCAACAATCCTGACACGGTGATGCGGATCGTCGCCGAGCAGGCGCCGTCGTGGTCGCCGAAGTTCGTGGACGAGGCGATCGCGGCCCGTGCGTACGCGGAGGCGCTGCGGTTCGCCGCCGAGGTCCGCACGGATCCCAACCACCTGCTGCGCAGGGCCCTGGACGACTTCCTCACCCGGTTCGGCGAGCAGCTGCGTACCGATGCGGACACCGCCGAACGGGTGGAGAAGTTCAAGGAACGCATCCGCGACCATCCCGAAGTCCACCAGGCGGTCGTGGCGATGTGGAACGCCACCAGGTCCATCCTGACCGACGTCGCCGGCGACCCCGACAGTGCGCTGCGGACGCGGATCACCGACGAGCTGCAGGCACTCGGTGGACGGCTGGTCACCGAACCCCAGTTGCGGGCAAGCGTCGACACCGCCGCCACCGAGATCATCTCATGGCTCGTCCGGCGGTACCGGTCCGACATCGCCGCGGTGATCTCCGACACGATCGCGAACTGGGAACCGACCGAGACCGCCGTCAAGGTCGAACTGCACGTCGGTCGTGACCTGCAGTACATCCGCATCAACGGCACGGTGGTCGGGGCGCTCGCCGGCCTGGTCATCCATCTGCTGACCAACCTGCTGCTGTGACCAGCCTGCGATCGTGATCTATCTGCCGTCGTCACCTGTCCGCTGCGTGGCCGGCCCGCTGCCGTGACCGGCGGTGCACGGTGTCGCACCTGCGCAGCGCCGGGGTGCGCGACGTCTCACCCCCGATGGGTGCGCCACCCTTAGCACCCGCGGTCGTGATCGGTGTACCCTGAGACCGCTGGCGGCCATGAGCCGTCCATGATGTGTGGTTTTCCAGCCACACATCAGAGGTCCGTGTGACAGCAGGTCGGTGTGAGCCCCGGTGAGGGTTCACCCGCTCATGCTCTGGTGACGCGGCCCGAAGCGGACGCACGACTGCTGCCACACAATCGCCGCGGTTCCCCCGGCGACCTCGACACGACGGACGGAAGAACCCTGTCTCAGCACGGTGACACTCAGCCCTCCCCTGCCCGCCGCCGCTCCCGGCCCGCACGAGGCGCCGCCTATCGCGGCCGCGGCGGACCCCGTTCGGGTGGCAAGCAGAACGGACCGAACCGGTTCGCCACGCCCGCACAGCCGGCCCTGCCGACCCGCGAACCGCGGCCGGCGGTCAGCTCCTTCGCGGACGCGGGCCTGCCCGCCCCCCTCGTCTCCGCCCTCGCCCGGCAGGGGATCACCGCCCCGTTCCCGGTGCAGGCCGCGACCCTTCCCGACGTCCTCGCCGGTGAGAACGTGCTCGGCCGCGCAAGCACCGGCTCGGGCAAGACCCTCGGGTTCGGCCTGCCGATGCTCGCCGAGCTCGCGAAGAACCGCGCGGTCACACCGGGACGTCCACGCGGCCTGATCCTCGTCCCCACCAGGGAACTCGCCCAGCAGGTCCATGACGCCCTCGACCCGCTGTCCAGGCCCCTGGGCCTGCGCCTGCGCGCGGTGTACGGCGGGACGTCGATCTCCCGTCAGATCAGTTCGCTGCGGCGTGGCGTGCACATTGTGATCGCCACACCCGGACGCCTCACCGACCTGATCGAACGCGGCGCCTGCTCCCTGGAGGACGTCGCGATCACCGTGCTGGACGAGGCCGACTACATGTGTGATCTCGGCTTCCTGCCGGCCGTGCGAGCGCTGTTGGACGCCACCCCCGCCAGCGGCCAGCGGCTGCTGTTCTCGGCAACCCTCGACCGTGAGGTGGAGGTGCTGGTCCGCCAGTACCTGCCCGACCCGGTCCTCGTCGCCGTCGACTCGGAGACCGCGCAGGTCTCCACCCTGTCACGGCACGCGCTCGAGGCCTCCGACCCCGCCGCCCACACCCGGCTGGTGACCGCCCTGGCGGGCGGCTCCGGACGTACCCTGGTGTTCGCCCGCACCCAGCGCGGCGCCGACCGGCTCGCCGAACAGCTCACCCGTTCCGGTGTTCCGGCCCAGCCGCTGCACGGCGGCATGGCGCAGAACGCCCGCAGCCGAGCGCTCGCCGGGTTTGCCGAAGGTGCGCACCGTGTTCTCGTCGCGACGGACGTGGCTGCCCGCGGCATCCACGTCGACGGGGTCGACATCGTCGTGCACGCGGGGCTGCCGAGCGACCCCAAGACCTATCAGCACCGCGGTGGGCGTACCGCGCGGGCGGGGGCACACGGCGCCGACGTACTCGTCTCACTCCCCGAGGAGCGCGGGCTGGTGCGCGCGCTGCTGCGAGCCGCCGGCAGCGACGCGCAGCCCGAACCGGCGGACGCCAACGACGAGGTGGTAATGCGCCTCGCCGGACCTCCCGCCCCCAGAATTCCCCCGCAGCAGCGGAGTACGCCGACCCAGCCGGCCGCTGCTCGGCAGTCGTCCGGTGTTCGGGTGCCGACGCAGGCGCGGTCGTCGGGTGGCCCGCGCCGCCGGGGCGCGGACAGACAGTGGGGGGCGCCTGCCTCTCGCGGTGGCTCACCCCACCGCGGGTCCGACCAGCCCCGCCGCGC
>NZ_CAAAFO010000114.1:49620-53944 GCF_900634715.1 Candidatus Protofrankia californiensis
CGGCTCGGACGCGGCGTCCAGGCCGTCATCGACGTCCCCCTCCGGCACCCGCTGACTCGGCCACAGCGACTCCGACTGAACCAATTCATCATGCTCGGCCATTGGTGATACTCCCCTCCCAGACCGTGACCAACGCGTAGAACCGGCCGACGGTGATGACACAACGGACATGTCGGCATCCCACCGACACCCGGTTACAAAAGATATTGAACCGGTATCCGGGAAGATACAGGGGTGCGGAGTGACAATAATCATGCACGAGGGTGATACGCGAGCGATACAACAGCTTCACGCATCGTGAGCCTGCTGTAGGTAGAGTTGAATCACCGGAACGGATGGGAGGACGCACCGATGAGCGAACCGCTGATCGCGATTCCTCCGGGTGGCTGGACCACCGACGACCTCGATGAGCTGCCGGTCAGCAACTATCGCTATGAACTGACCGATGGAGCACTCAGCGTGTCGCCGTCCCCCTCCAACCTGCACCAGGCGCTGAGCGCCCGGCTCTTCGCCGCGCTCGAGGATGTCACGCCGGAACCGTTCGCGGTGGCGATGGCCGTGGATATCCGGTTCGGCCGGCAGCTCACCCGCATCCCCGATCTCATGCTGATCCGCAGCGACGAGCCCGCGCGGCACTGGTTCGCCCCCGCCGAGGTCATCGTCGCGATCGAGATCGAGTCCCCGGGCAACCATGTCGAGGACCGCACCACCAAGCCGGCGCTCTACGCTCAGTTCGGGATCCCGCACTACTGGCGCATAGAGCCGGCACCGCCGCGGGTGACGATCTACCAGCACGGTCACGGTGACGCCTACGTGGTGGCCGGCAGCGGGGAACGACTCACCGTCACCGAGCCGTTCCCGGTCGACCTCAACCTCGCCGCGCTGCTCCCCCGCTGGGCACGCTGACCGCACGAGCCGGCACCTCGTCGCCTGCACCGCCGGCCGAGCAGGAAGCGGGTGGAAAGCGGGCTAACCGGGTGGGAGGCGGAAGGTGAGGTCGGCGGTGGGGATCGCCGTGTCCATCTGGGCCTTCTGCAGGTGGCCGGAATAGTCCCAGTTGACCGCCTGCCAGCGGGTGACCTGGTCGAGCACCCAGCGTCCGGACTGGCGGGAGCCGTTGCCGGAGCGGCCGTTGCCCCCGAAGGGCAGATGCGCCTCGGCTCCGGACGTCGAGTTGTTCACGCTGACCATGCCGGCACCGATCCCCCGGCGGAACCGGAAGACCGTCCGCGGATCGTTCGTGTAGATCGACGCGGACAGACCGTACCCGGGAGCGTTCGCAAGTGCCACCGCCTCGTCCAGCTCCCGGTAGGTCGTCACTCCGATGATCGGGCCGAACGTCTCCTCCCTGAACACCTCGTCGCCGGGCCGGACGCCGTCGAGGATCACCGGGTGGTAGTACAGTCCGTTTCCGGGATCCCCCACGAAGCCGCGACGCGGACGGGCCGCGTCCACCCGCCCGAGCGCCGAGGATCCCGCGACCCGATGGTGATCACGGATCAGTCCAAGGGTGTGTTCGAAGCCGGCGGCGAAACGCAGGTCGAGCAGGGGCCCGTACAGGACGGCGGCGAAGGGGTCACCGATCCGGGCATCCTCGACCGCGGCCACCAGCCGGCGGAGGAACTCGTCGTGCACCGAGGTGTGCACGATCGCCGTCCCCAGTGAGGTGCACCGCTGCCCGGCGCTGGCGAACCCGGAGAACACCGCGCCGGCGACAGCCGCGTCGAGGTCCGCGTCGGGCGCGACGACCATCGGGTTCTTCCCGCCCAGCTCCAGGCAGGGGGTCTGCAGATGCCGCCCGCACAGCTCGCCGATCATCTTCCCGACCTCGGTCGAACCCGTGAACCCGACCTTGTCGACGAGCCGGGCGTCCAGGGCCCGTTCCAGGCCCGTGAACGTCTCCACGCCCTCGGCCGGGACGAGCCCCACCACGCCGTTGGGTACCCCGGCGCGCAGGATCAGCTCGGTGAACGCCTGCGCGCACGCGGCCGAGTAGACCGCCGGCTTCCACACGACGGTGTTGCCGCACAGCAACGCCGGGACGATGTACCAGGACGGCACCGCCACCGGAAAGTTCCCGGCAGTGATCGCCACCATGACGCCCACCGGTTCCCGGAAGGTGAACAACTGCTTGTCGGGCATCTCCGACGGCACGGTCTCGCCGTAGAGGCGCCGGCCCTCTCCGAGGAAGAAGCGGCAGGTGTCGACGACCTCCTGCACCTCACCGCGGGCCTCGGCCAGTGGCTTGCCGACCTCGCGCGTCACCAGCCGCGCCAGCGCCTCGGCGTTGGCCTCGACGAGACGTCCCAGGTTCGCGATCACGGTTCCGCGGACCGGCGCGGGCACGTCCGCCCAGTCGGGCTGGGCCGCCCGTGCGACGGCGCAGGCGTCCAGCAGGTCGGCGGGGCCGGCGAGCAGGACCTCGGCGACCACTTCGTCGAGGTGCGCGGGGTTCGTCGAGCGGGTCAGGGCACGGGCCGCTTCCCGCCTGCGGTCGGCGGACCCGGCGCTGTCACCGATCAGTGCTTCCACCCGGCGCGGCGGGACGGCCGGGCGAGGCGGTGCCTGAGGAATCTTCATGTCGACGACCTCATCATCCAGTCGATCATTTTCTCGATCATTCAGGCGATCATCCGGTCGGGCTCGAACCACCTGGCCAGGATCGGATCACCTGGTCGGGACGCCGGCCAGGACCCGGTCGAGGGCGTCCACACCGAGTTCCAGCTCGGCCGCGGACACGGTCAGCGCGGACCGGAACCGCAGTGCGCGGACGCCCGCGGGCAGCACCAGAACACTTTCCTCGGTGCGCATCCGGCGCACCACGTCATCCCGGCACTGCGCCGAGGGGAGGTCGATCGCGCACAGCAACCCGCGTCCGCGGGGGTTGGAGACCAGTGACGGATACCTGCCGGCGAGTTCGACCAAGCCGGCGAGCAGGTCACGGCCCAGGTCGCCCGCGCGGGCGAACAATCCGTCCGCCTCCATGACCTCGAGCATGCGCCGGGAACGGACCATGTCGACCAGGCCGCCACCCCAGGTCGAGTTGATCCGCCCGGGGACCCGGAAGACGTTGTCGGCCACCTCGTCCACCCGCCGGCCGGCCATCACCCCACCGAGCTGCACCTTCTTGCCGAAGGCGACAACGTCCGGACGCAGGCCCAGCTGCTGGTAGGCCCAGGCCGAACCGGTCAGTCCCACCCCGGTCTGCACCTCGTCGAGGACGAACAATGCGTCGTGGGCGTGGCAGAGGTGTTCCATCGCCGCAAGGAACTGCGCCCGCAGGTGATTGTCGCCGCCTTCGCTCTGGATCGGCTCGGCCAGGAAGCAGGCGATGTCGTGGGGATGGCGGGCGAACGCGGCCTCGGCCTGGGCCAGCCGGCCGCCTCGGCCTCGGCGAGGTCGGCCAGGCCGCGCGCATCCAGCGGAAAGGTGACCGACGGCGTGTCGATGCGGGGCCAGTCGAAGGTGGGGAACCGGTCGGTCTTGACCGGATCGGTGTTGGTCACCGACAGGGTGTACCCGCTGCGGCCGTGAAAGGCATGCCGCAGGTGCAGCACTCGGGTCCCGAGCGACCCGGACCTACCGGCCTGGGCGTTGTGGCGGCTTTTCCAGTCGAAGGCGCACTTCAGCGCGTTCTCGACGGCGAGCGCCCCGCCTTCGACGAAGAAGAGGTGGGGTAGTTCCGGGTCACCGAGAACACGCGCGAACACCTCGACGAATCCGGCGTAGGCAGCGGTGGCGATGTCGGGGTTGGCCGGTTTGTTCACCGCCGCGGCGGTGAGCTCGGCGAGGAAGCCGGCGTCACCGGTCAGCTCCGGCGGGTTGATCCCCAGTGGCGCGGACGCGAAGAAGCTGTAGAGATCCAGGTAGCGCCGGCCGTCACGGGCGTCCACGAGCCAACTGCCACGGCTGCGCTCGACGTCGAGGACAAGACCGAACCCGTCGGTGATGACGTGGCGGCCGAGCACCTCGAGAACGTCGTGCGGCGCGATTGTCGTGCTGGTGATCGTGCGAGTCGCCGCGTAGGTGTGCGCATGAGGGGTCGTGGTGGCGGCGGCGGCCCGGTCCTGGACGGGCGCAACCGTCGGCGTCGGTGCGGCAGCCGCGGCGGACGTGATCGGCATCCTGTTTCCCCTTTCCGTGCAGGACTCGCAGAGGATGGAGAAAACTTTCTGTTGATACCCGTAGATCGTCAATATACTCGATCGAATACCTGAGATCTAGATAAATTTTCTCGTCCGACGTCGAGGGTGTCGAATGACCGACGCGGACCGCACCGTGCCGCCAGCAGCCGATGAGCATCAGGGAGAATCAGGTGCGCCAG
>NZ_CAAAFO010000114.1:54301-68407 GCF_900634715.1 Candidatus Protofrankia californiensis
CCGGCGGCATGGGCACCGTCTACCTCGGGTTCAGCAAGGACGATCATCCGGCGGCGGTCAAGGTGCCCTCGCCCGGTCTCGCCGACGACCCGGAGTTCCGCAGCCGCTTCCGCACCGAGGTGGCCGCCGCCCGGCGGGTGCGCGGCGGAAGCGTGGCCGCCGTCCTCGACGCCGACCTCGACGGCCCGCGACCGTGGATGGCGACCGAATACGTCGAGGGTCGCAGCCTGACCGACGCGGTGGCCCAGCGCGGACCCTTCACCGGGCACCTGCTCGACGGACTGGCGGTCGGGCTCGCCGACGCCCTGGTCGCGATACACGCCGCCGGTGTGGTCCACCGCGATCTCAAGCCGTCCAACATCCTGGTCACCTGGGAGGGCCCGAAGGTCATCGACTTCGGGATCGCGCGAGCGGCCGACTCGACCAACCACACCCGCACCGGCACCCTGATCGGCACCCTGGTCTGGATGGCCCCCGAGCAGCTGCGGGGCGAGCGTGCTGGTCCTGGCGCCGACATCTTCGCCTGGGGCGCCTGCATGGCGTTCGCCGCCACCGGCCGCCAGCCGTTTGCCGGCGAACGGCCCGAGGCGGTCGCCGTACAGATCATGACCGCCGAGCCCGACCTGGCCGGCGTCCCCGCACACCTCGCCCCGGTGCTGGCAACCGCGCTCGACAAGGACCCGGCGCGGCGTCCGACCGCCGCGCACCTCGTCGCGCGGCTTGTCGGGCACGACGTCGCCGACGCGGGCGAATCCGTCCGGGCGGCCGAAACCGCCCTGGCCCAGTGGTGGTCGCTGACGCCCCCGCCCACCGCAGCTCGATCCGCGCCACAATCCGTATCCGGGCCGTCGGTCCACGCCCATCAGCCGTCCTACCAGCAGGTGCCACCCGAACGCTGGCAGGCGGAGTCCTACCAACCGCAGTGGGACCAGACGCCGGCTACCCGCCGCCCCGCCCAGTACCACGGCCCCGCACAGGCGCACAGCCCTGCGCCGACCGGCCCGGCACGGCCCCGCCGGCGCGGCTGGCTCGCCACGGTGGTGGTGGCGCTGCTGGCAATAGCCGCCCTCGGTGGCGTGGCCACCGCCCTGACGCTGCGCGAGCGGGACTCCCGACTCACCGCGCAGGACAGCGCGGCGGCACCGTCGTACCAGCAGACCGCCAGCCCGGGCAGGACACCAGCTACCCACCGCAACCCCACGACAGGGCCGAGCACCGTCCGGACCACCACCCCCACGCCCCGGGTCTCGCGCACCGGCACGCCGACACCGAGCACGACGCCTGGGCACCTCACCCTTGCCGAGGCGTCGAACACGCTCAACGAGCGCGGCTTCACCGTGACCGACAGTTCCGGCTTCGCGCGGGGGCGGACCCTCAACGTCCTCATCGGGCGGAAAGCGGACTCCCCGAACGTCCCCCAGCAGTTCGGGTTCTTCTTCGTCGGCACCGAGATGATCGGCAAGGATTTCGTCGAACCGAGCGCCGGCATCAGCGTCGCGGCCGCGCGGGAAACGTCCGTCGTGCTGCGCTACGACCTGTACGAACCCTCGGACAAGGTGTGCTGCCCATCCGGGGGAAATGCCGACGTGACGTTCCGCTGGGACGGGACAAAGCTGAACGTGGATCCCTCGACGATCCCACCGAGCGACCCGGCCGCCCACGGCAGCCGCCGCTGATCAGACGTTTCTCTCCGCTGGTGCACGGCTGTCCACTGATGCGTGGCTGTCGGCCAGTGCGCGCCGCGCGTGCCGGTCACCACGTCCGCCGTCGAGCTGCCCGTGCCCGGGAAGAAACGGGAAACGGAAACAGCCGGGTGCGGCTCGCCCCGACAATTCTCCTATCATGTCGGCCATGACGGGTATCTCCGCATGGTCGGCACAGGACGTTCGGATGACGGCCGCCGGCCAGTGGCCGAAGCAGTGAGCAGCAGCACCGAGAAGCGGCCGACTTTTGTCCCGTCGTTCGCTTCCCCCGCGCCCTCCGGGACATCCCCGGATCGCGGGACGGCACCCTCGGCGGGTTTTGTGGCCGCGGCGCGCGCGTGGGCGGATACACCGCGGCGGCTCGTGTGCGCCGCCGCGGCGGTCACCCTCATACTCGTTGCGTCGACCCTGCTTCTCCTGTTTCTGATCGCCTCCCGTATCGACGCCATGCGGAATGCCAGGGATCAGGCGGGTGCGTTCGTCGTCGGGGCCCAGCAGGTGCGGGCAGCCCTGTCGAAGGCCGACGCCGCCGCGGCGTCACTGGTGTTCGAGCACGTGGAGCTCGACAAAGGCGGTCGGCAGGAAGCGGCGGCCCGGCAGACCTATGCTGACGAGGCCAGAACGCAGGACGACGTCGACGACAACCTTGCTGCGGCCGTCGAGGGAGTGCTGAGACTGCGGCAGTTGAACCCCACGGCGTGTCCGCCGCGGGCCGCGGGACCGACCGCCCCCGCGTGCGCGGGAAACCTCCTCGACGATCTGGGGCGGCAGACACCCGTGTACGCCGGCATGGTGGAGCGCGCACGGGCGAACAACCGGGTCGGAAACGCTGTCGGTGAAGCGTACCTGCGCAGGGCGTCGGAATTGATGCGGACCGAAATGATCCCTGTTACGGACAGGCTTGTCGCCCTCGGTGCCGGCGAACTCGACAGGGCGTTCCGGCAGGCCACGCGCGGGCTCGGCGAACTCGGCGTCACGGTCGTGCTCTGCCTGTCCGGCCTCGTCCTGGTCGTTTTACAGGTCGCCCTCGCCCGGTTCACCCACCGGGTCTTCAACCTCTGGCTCATCACCGGAAGTCTGCTCCTGGTCGTCGTCGCGGTGTGGACCGCCTGGGCCTTCTCCGCCCAGCAATCCCGTCTCGTCCGGGCCCGGGACAGCGGATATGACGTCATGACCATGCTGGCCCAGTCCAGGGTGCTCGCGCTACAGGCCCGCGCCGACGAGAACCTGGCGCTGGTCTCCCTCGGAAACGGGCGGGCCTATGACGAGGGGTTCGACCAGGCGGTGAACGCCCTCGGGTACGATTCCGCGGGCAATCCCCGCAGCCCCCGTCCGGGAAAAAGCCGGGGATCCCTGACAACGTCACTCGACCGGCTCGCACCGGGAGACGTCCCGCCGGCCCTGACCGACGACCTGCGGACGTGGTTGAATACCCGATCGAAAGTCGTCGAACTCCTCAGGAAACCGTCGGAGCCGGGCGGGCAGGACTCCTTCACCGAGGCGACGCGCCTGACGGTCGGGCCGGAGGCCGATGCATTCGACCGGTTCGACGGAAAGTTGGCCAAACTCCTGGAAAAGAGACAGAGTCACTTCGAAAGCGGGATGTCTGCGTCCCTGTCGCCGTTGAACAGATTCAAATGGTTCGCCTTCTGCATCATGCTCTTAAGTACTACATTCAGCCTGGCCGGTCTTTGGCGGCTGTACAGGGAGTACCAGCCATGAACGCGCGGATCCGCCGGCGCCGCGGGGCCGCGTGTCGCTGGGTCGCGGCGGTCCTTCTCGGCATCACGGTGGCGATGACAGGCTGCGCCACCACGGGCAGCCCCCTTCCCCCGGAGGCGAAACCGCTTTCCAACGGTACGTCGCAGCCGTCCGCCGTACCCGGTGCCATGACGGCGCCCTCGCCCTCCAGGACCACCCCGACCCCCATACGCACAGTCGCACCGGGCACCTGCGCGGACGGCCAGCCGGTCCGGGCGAGCGTCGACCCGGCCAACCCCATGCCCGCTCCCGGGCAGATGCCACCCGGTTCGGCGATGGCGGCGATCCTCGACCGAGGATATCTGCGGGTCGGGATCACCACGGACTCTCCGCCCTTCGGTTCCATGAACTGGCGGAAGCTCGAGCTCGAGGGCTTCGACGTCGACATCGCCAAGGAGATCACAAAGACGCTCTTCGGGACCACGGACGGCCGGATCCGATTCCAGGCTGTGACGACCGACGAGCGTATCAACACAATCAGCCGCGGTGACGTGGACATCATCGTGGCGACAATGACGATCACATGTGAGCGCAAGCAGAAGCTACGGTTCTCCGGCGTCTACTACGAGTCGGGGTTGCGTCTGCTTGTCAGGAGGAACGCGGGTTTCACGCGCATCGAGGACCTCGTCGGTTTCCGCGTGTGCTCCACGACCGGAAGCACGTCCCTGGCAAAACTGAAGAACCTGCCCCAACCCGCTCCGGCCCTGGTCGCCCTGGAACGCGCCGCCAACTGCCTCGTCGCGTTCCAGGCCGGGCAGGTGGACGCGATCGCGACCGATGACGTGATCCTCGCCGGTATGGCGGCTCAGGACCCCTACACCGAGGTGCTCCCAGCCGCCTTCGATCATGCCCTCGGCAACGAACTCCGCACGCTTGAGGAGCCGTACGGCGTCGCGATGCGGATGACCGGCAACACGGTTTCCGACGACCAGTTCGTCGCCTTCGTCAACGGGGTACTGCGAAACGTCATGCAGGGCGGACGCTGGAAGCAGATCTATGACCGATGGCTCGGTGCGGAGCTCGGATCCACCGACAGCCCGCTGGCGAAGAACGCGAACTGGCCGCACTGACGGCCGTCCTGTATCGGCAAACCGCGGGATCTTCGGTTGGCAGCGTCACCCCCGGCGGTGGATGTCGCGGGCGGATGCCTGGTCGCGGGGGAAGAGATCCATCCGGGCGATGGCCACGTGGGGCGGGCGGGTGACCGCCCAGGTGACGGCCTCGGCGACGTCGTCGGCGGTGAGGGGAACGGTACCGGCGTAGACCGCCTCGGCCCGCTCGGCGTCCCCGTCGAAGCGCACGAGGGAGAACTCGGTGTCCACCATGCCGGGGGCGATCTCGATAACCCGGACCGGCCGGCCGAGCAGTTCCAGACGCAACGTCTGGACAACCGCCGCCGCGGCGTGCTTGGCCGCGGTGTAACCGCCCCCGCCCGGGTAGACCTGATGGCCGGCGACGCTCGTGACCACGACGATGCGGCCGTTACCAGAAGCAACCAGGGCGGGGAGAAAGGCCCGCACGGTCCGGGCGACACCGGCGACGTTGGCCTCCCACATCCACCGCCATCTCGCCTCCTCGGCCTCGTCCGCCTCTGCCACCGGGGCCAGCCCGAGCGCGCCTCCCGCGTTGCACACCAGGACCTCGCAGGAGGCGACGCCGGCCGCGAACGCCTGGACCGACGCGGGGTCGGTGACGTCCAGGACGCGGGTACGGGCAGCCGGCCCGATCTCGGCCGCGACCGCCGCCAGCCGGTCGGCTCGGCGCGCGCCGAGCAGGACGTCGAAACCCGCCTCCGCAAGCGCCCGCGCGGTGGCGGCACCGATGCCGCCGCTGGCACCGGTGACCACCGCCAGTCCCCGGGCACCGGTGGGGGCTGCCAGGGGCTGCGCAGAAGCGGCGGGATCGAGGGAACCGGAGGAACCGTGCGCGGAAGCCGTGTCGGACGTGTCAGCGGGCACGACCGCCATTGTCACCTGTCAGGGCCGGGAGCCGTCCCCGGACCGGGGATCCGTGCCCGGACGGCGCGGGAAGCCGCAGGCCCGGACCTGTCATAAGTATGGTTATGATAACCATGGTTTTACGAACACCTGGCCGGGGAGGAGGCTGCGATGCGCATGCTGCCCAGGCCGAGTGAAATGTTCGACCGGGAGTCGGCGTCGTCCTCGCCGACTACCTCAACCTCCCGGCAGCACTGACCCTCGACAGCTGGCACACCACCGTCGACTCCCTGCTCAGGCTCGGCCGCGACCGCTGCGTGCCCGTCGTCATCGACGAGTTCCCGTACCTGGCCAAGGCCAATCCACGCCTGCCGTCCGTCATCCAGAACGCCCTCGCGCCGCTGCGTGCGGAACGGGAGGCCAGCCGCACCCGTCTCCTACTGTGCGGATCAGCCATGTCCTTCATGGGCCGGCTGCTGGGTGGCAACGCACCGTTGCGCGGACGCGCCGGGCTCGAGCTCGTCGTGCCGACCCTGGACCACCGCCTCGCCGCCGAGTTCTGGGGAATCGACGATCCGGCCACCGCCCTCAAGGTCAATGCGATCGTCGGCGGCACCCCGGCCTACCGCCGGGAATTCGCCCGCGACGACGTACCCGCGGGCTCCGACGACTTCGACCCCTGGGTTGTCCGAACCGTGCTTTCCCCCGCCAGCCCGTTGTTCCGCGAGGCTCGGTATCTGCTCGCCGACGAAGTGGACCTGCGCGATACCGGGCTGTATCATTCGGTGCTCGCGGCGATCGCGGCAGGCAACACCAACCGCGGCGGCATCGCCTCCTACCTGGGCCGCAAATCCGGTGACCTCGCACATCCGCTGACCGTTCTCGAGGACTGCGGCATGATCACACGCGAATCCGACGCCTTCAGGAACAACCGGACCCACTTCCGGATCGTCGAGCCGCTCCTGACCTTCTACCACGCGGTGATGCGCCCGATCTGGTCCGATCTCGAGCACACCCGGGACGCCACCCGACTATGGCAACGCAGCCAGCGCAGGTTCGTCGGCAACGTCATGGGCCCGCACTTCGAACACATCTGCCGCTACTGGACCCGGCACCTGGCATCGGCCGAGCACTTCGGCGACTACCCCAACCGCGTCGGCGCCGGAACCGTCAACGACCCGGCGAACAGGGCCAGTCACGAATTGGACGTCGTCGCTTTCGGGCTCGACGACGACAACCATGCGCCACTGATCGCGATCGGAGAAGCGAAATGGGGCGAGACGATGGGCGTAGGTCATCTCGACCGGCTCCATCGGATCCGCGCCCTCCTCGTCGCGCAGGGACGCCCCGGAGCCGAGACCGTGAAACTTGCCTGCTACAGCGGCGCCGGGTTCAGCGCTGAACTCCAGGAACTCGCCGGCGCCGACAACAGCATCGTCCTGGTCGGCCTCAAGGATCTCTACGGACGGTCGTGACCGGACGCGGGCATCACGCCGCCGGACAATGAACAATCATATCGGCGACGCTGTTCGAAAAAGCACCGAGAATTCGAACTACCCGCCGTCCAACAACACGACGCGCAGCCAATCGGCGATCTCCTCGACTTCCGCAACGCCTCGCGCGACATCCATGACGAGGTCGAACGCCTCGTTGTCGGAAAGGTCGGTCGCATGCCGGTTGACGTCGAGGAACACCACCGCCGCCAACCAGGCCAGACGCTTGTTGCCATCGACCAGAGGGTGGCTGCGGGCCACCGAATGCAGGAGTGCGGCGGCCTTCGACGCGAGGGTCGGATAGGCGTCCTGACCGAACGCGCTCGACCGTGCCCGGGCCGCCGCCGCGTCGAGCAGGCCTACGTCCCGCACCGGACCGGCACCGAGGCCGCGTACCAGGGTGAGCAGATCCTCCAGATCCAGGTACTCGACAGGATTCACACGGTGCCCAGACGGGCGAGCACATCCCCCCACTGGGCGATCATCCGATTCGCGCTGTCGCGCACCCGGGCAGTATGGACCGTATGGTCCTACCGGCCGCCGTATGAGTCGCATAGCGGTTGCCTGGTGTGCGCGTCCCGGATCGACTGTTCGGCCTGCGCCGCCGGGCCCGCCGCTGTGCCTCAGTGAGGTTGTAGCCGTTCCACTCCCGCAGCGCAGCACGGGCCTGCTCAGCACGTGCAGCCCGCTCGGCCGATGTGAGGAGGGTGTCCGCCAGGTCGCTACGGCTGTGGTTGGCCCGTTTCCGTACGCAGTGACGCAAGGGTCTCGATGGTTCGCCGTTGCTCGCGCTCTCCGCCGAACGGGCCCACCAACAACTCCGTCACGCCGGCGTCGGCGTACCGCCGGACCGCCTTCGCCACTGTCGTTTCGTCCCCCGCGACGACCGTCTCGTGCACCCCGCGCTTACCCTGGCGGTCCAGGATCGCGCGGTAGCTTGGCAGCTGTGCGGCGAACCCCAGCTGGTCGGCAACCGCCTGCCTGACGCCCTCAGGATCAGTCGTGACGCTCACGATGACGGTGGCCACTATGCGAGGAGCCGGTCGTCCCGCCGCAGCGGCGGCCCGGGTGATCGTCGGTCTGATGTGGTCGTCGACGGCCTCGGGACCTGTCCACACGGTCACCGTCCCGTCGGCAAGTTCGCCCGCGGTGCGCAGCATCAGCGGTCCCAGCGCAGAGACAAGCACGGACGGCGGTGTCGCTCCAGGCACGTCGACCTGCCCCGCGGTGGTGAGGGTCTGGCCCCGGTACTCGACGTGCTCGCCGCGCAACAGCGGGCCGAGCGCGGAGAGGTATTCCCGTATGTGCCGGGCAGGTCGCTCGTAGGAGTAGCCGAACTGGCCCTCGACGATACCCGGATGGCTTGGCCCGATGCCCAGGGTGAAGCGGTTGCCGGTGGCCGCCTGTGCAGTCAGCGCCTGCCCGGCCAGGGCGAGCGGGTGACGGGGATAGCTCTGCACCACTGCGGTACCCAGGCCGATACCCGCAACCCGCGCTCCGCTGAGGGCGGCCACCATGATCGCGTCCCACGAGGTGAGCTGACTGAAGAAGGCGCTATCGAGACCGGCCTCCGCCGCAAGTCGCACCTGTCCGATCATCACCTCCAAGCTCGAACCTACGCCGCCGACGTACAATCCGATCTTCACGGATCCTCCAACATGAAGCGGACCTTCATCTTCCACCATCGACGCTATCCTAAGATGAACCTCCGGTTCCTTTTGAGGAGAGCCCACATCATGCGAGCCGACGCTCAACGCAACCGGGAGCTCATCGCGGCCACCGCGCTCGATCTGTTCGCCCGCCACGGAGCCGGCGTCTCGATGGACGAGATCGCCAGAGCGGCCGGGCTCGGCGTCGGCACGCTCTACCGCCATTTCCCCGATCGACAGGCCCTACTGGAAAGCATCGCGGCCGACACGCTCCGTCGACTCCTGACGTCCAGCCACGCCGAAGCAGCCAAGGAGATCCCACGGTGGCAGGTGCTGCTCCAGATCGTGGAGAACTGTGCGGGGCTGCCCCTGGCGCTGGTCAAGTCGCTCACCGACGAGACACCGGCTGACCCGCAACTGTCAGAACTGGTGCGCGAGCTCGACGTTCTGTTCGAGCAGGTAGTGGAACGGGCGCAGGAGGAGAAAACGCTTCGCCGCGACATCCCAGCGCATGAGGTCGTCAGATTGCTGAATGTGGCGGTATGCCGACCAGGCGCGCGGGCTGACGATCACCTCACCACCGTGATGCTCGACGGTCTCAGCACCTCCAACCCCGTCAGGAGGATTCAACAACCGGATTGAGGCGACAGACTGTCAGTCACGCATCAAGCTCGCGGCGGTGGTGGCGCCAAACTCCCAGCAGGCCTCGCGCGGGACCTGGCGGAAGCTGTCCGCCCGTGATCGGGCCACCCGCGTGCTGGCTATCTCCGTAACGGTGGCACCTACCAGCGGCTCGCCGACGGCTTCGGGATCGGGGTCGGCGGGCGGCGTGCACCGGCTCGAACAACCGCCACAGCCGCCGGGCCACGTTCTCCTCGGACATGTTCCGATCCCACGCCGGCTATCGGCCCCGGGCAAGTCGGTGCTCCGGTAGGCCGCAGGCCGATCGACCGACTCCATCGCCCGGATGGCGCCGATCATTTCACTGTTACCGTGCACATACAACGCGTACGGGAGTCGCATAAATGGCTCTGTGAAGTTCAGGGTGCGATGAGTTCGACCTTCGGGAAATATGTCTGATACCGGGCGGCGTCGCGAGTTAGCAGCCGGTAGCCGGCGACCGCGGCATGTGCGCCGATCAGAAAATCCGGTAGGGGCGAAGTCCTCGTCCCACCCCGACGGCGGTACTGCGTGTAGGCCTTGCCCGCGAGGAAGGCAGCCGGATATGGAAGGCCGTCTCGTCGAAACATCTCCGGCCGGAGCGTGTCATCGAGCTCCTCGATCCGCGGGTAGCGGACGGAGACCTCCGCGTAGATCACAGGATTGATGACGAGCTGCGCCTCATCCGCAGCCGCCGCGATCGCACCGGAAGACCAATCACCCCACCGGGGGTCGTCACCAAGCAGGTCGAGCAGCACGTTGCTGTCGACCAGAACGGGAGTCACTCTCCGCGGGTAAGCGCCATGATCTCATCGGTGGACATGCCCGGCGGAGCCGTACCGCGAAGCCGGCGCACGATGCGCTGGCCCCGCCCACCACCCGGACCTGGCTCCACGCGCACGATGTGGACGCCGTCGTCATCAAGAATGATGTTTATCTCGCTGCCCGGGAGGAGGCCAGCCTTCTCCCGGATCTCTGCAGGGATCGTCACCTGGCCCTTGGACGTGATCCGCATCGACGCCTCCTACTTCTCAAAGTAAGAATATTACGCTGCCGCCGGCTAGGTAACCAGGCTCGCGGCCGACATGGCGCCGAGCTCCCAGCAGGCTTCGCGGGCGGTGGCATCCACTCCCCCCGACGACGGTCACCGGGTCGCGCAGGCGCTTCCAGCGCAGGCCGGTCGCGACGACCCCACCGCGTGGACCGCGTCGGCCGTGTCGTTGTTGCCGTGGACGTACAGCGCGTACGGACGGCCCACCGTCGCCTCCAGCACCGGGTATACACGGTGTCGCAGAAATGCCGCCAAGGATGCGCTCGACGCCGAAGGTCGCGCCCGGCCATGGCCCGGGCGTACGTCCATCCTGGTCAATACGTCGCGCCGGGAGACGCCACGGCCAGCCCGGCGGCCCGCGCCGCCTCCACCAGGACCTTGTCGTAGGTGAGCATGACGTCCAACGAGTCCCCCAGGTCCAACGCCGTAGCCAGGTGAATCGCATCCAGGGTGCGCAACCGCGGCGGTGGCACGATGGCCGCGTCACCGAGCGCCGGCGGGGTGATCTCCACGATGTCGACGTCGGCGGCGAGAAACGACTCAGCCGCCCCGACCATGCTTGGACTCACCAGGCCAAGCAGCCGAACCAGCTCGACCCCCAGCAACGCCGAGGAGACCAGCAGCGGCGGCTCCGGACGGTCCCTTAGCCACTGACGCAGATCCGACGTCTCCTTTTCCGCGACGAACAACTTCGCCACAGCAGAGGTATCGAGATAGACCCGCGTCGCCATCAGCCCTCACCGCGCAGGTCGGCGAGCCACTCGTCGGAACTACGCCCAGTCGCATTGGCCTGCGGCTCCGGTAGGTGCGCCAGATCAAACGGGCGCCTCGCCGGGCGGATCACCCCCGCCGCCACCAACTGCTCATACCGGTCGTCGGCCGCCGGCACGATCCGCGCCACCGTCCTGCCTCGGTCGGTGACCTCGACCGTCTGGCCCGCACGAACCAGCGCCAGAACACGTGCGGTCCGCTGAGAGAGCTCACGCATGCCCACGCGCGTTGGCTCATGGCTGGCCGCTGCTGTCATAGGCCAGATGTTACTACATGTACAGCGTGCTGGGAGCCTCGTCAGCCACGACGCCGGGCGGCCGATCCCGTTACATCGTCAGGCTCGCCGCAGTGGTCGCGCCGAGTTCCCAGCAGGCTTCGCGGGCGGCGGCATCCGGGGCGCCGACCACGGTGACCGGGTCGCGCAGGCGCTTCCAGTGCAGGCCGGTCGCGATCGACTCCACCGACCGCGCTGCACCCGTCGTGTCGCTACCGCCATGGACATACAGCGCGTAGGGACGACCGACCGTCGCTTCCAAGATCGGATAGTAGACGCAGTCGCAGAAATGTCGCTAACGCTGTGCTCCACGTCAGGCGGCACGGAGACGCCGCCCTGACGCGGATGCCGCGCGATCCCCCTGGGCGCCCGGCACGAGCCAGATCACCGCGCACCGGCCCCGGCTTCTCCCCGTGTAAGCTGACCGCACTCTACTGATCATGCTCTCTGGAGTGCCGCAGCAGTCGCATCCGCTTGACATGCTGGCTGCGGCGGGGTTCGTCGGCATCTCTGCGAGGACGCCCATCGTCGCGCGGAAAGCCTCGGAGAGCTCACGGTACGCTGAGCCCAGCAAGACCAGGCCTGCCGCGCAGGTTCAGGGAGGTGCGTCATGACCGCGGAGATGGTTGCCCCCGCATGGATGCACGAGCAGATCACGGCGGAGCAGTACGACTCCTGGTCCGAGGAGCAGTGCGCGGGCATCGAGATCGTGGACGGGATGGTTGTCGTGAGCCCCAGCGCGTCCAAGCGGCACAACCGGCTGGCCCGGATCGTCGCAAACGCTCTGGATGCGGCCGCAGGGGCGGACTGGAACGCTGATACGGACTTCGACGTCCGGCTTCAGGACGTGCCGCTCACCAATCGCCGTCCGGATGTCGTGGTGTATCGCGCGGATACGATTGACGTCACGCCCACCCGTCCCGAGCACGTGCTGCTGGTGGTGGAGATCGTCTCGCCGGGTTCGGAGACCACCGACCGGATCGTGAAGGTGGAGCAGTACGCCAAGGCGGGCATCGCTTTCTACTGGCGGATCGAGCAGGCCGCTACCGGTGTTCCGCTGGTATACACCTATGTCCTCGACCCGGCGACCAGAGCCTACCGGGACGGGGATGTGTTCACCGGCGTGGTCAAGGTCTCGGCTCCCTTCGCGGCAGAGATCGATCTCGGTCAGATCTGACACCCGTCCTTCGCACTGGACGGTCAGCTCAGCGGGACGGCTCCACCCGTATCGCCCGTCATCGGGCTCCCAGCGCCCGCGGTGCCGCAAGGCGACGGAGATGATGGGCGACCCCGGCGCAGCTTCGCGCTTGAGAACCCTCGTTCGACCGCGGGACAGGTCTCACGGGACAGGTCTCATCGGAAGGCACCGATGTTGCGTCGCGCTCAGTCGGCGAAGGTCCGCGGCGCGCAGCCGAGGATCTGCTCGACGTCGCGGCTGACCCGCTGCTCGGCGGGCGTGGGCTCGCCGAGGATGGCGAGTGTCCCCTCCACGACAGCTGCCGGCATGAACCGCGACATCTCCGCTCGGGCTTCGTCGCGGCTCTGTTCGACGAACCGGACCGGTTCGCCGAGCAAGTCACCAATCGTGTGGGCCCGCTGTCTCGGCGTCGTGAGCGCCGGGCCGGTCAGCTCGTAGCTGTGGCCGGCGTGACGCGCGTCGCGCAGGGCCGCGGCGGCGACCTCGGCGATGTCGACCGGGTCGATGGTCGGGAGCCCGACGTCGCCGAACGGCGCGGCGACCGTCCGCCGCGCCCGGACCGTCTCCGTCCAGGCGAACGCGTTGGAGGTGAAGCCCCCCGGTCGCAGCACCGTCCACTCCAAACCCGGCTGCCGCACGGAATCCTCGAACGTTCGCGGATGGCTATAGACCTCGGGACGTGTCCCGGCGCCCTGGGAAGGACAGCAGCACGACCCGCCGAACCCCGCCCATCCCGAGGTCCCGCCCCGCGTGGAGTATGAGATCAGCGAGCTGGGGCGCAGCCTGGCACCGCTTTTCGCGATCCTCACGGAGTGGGCCGAAGCCAACCTCGACAAGGTCGAGCGGGCCCGGCACGACTACGACACGGATCTCACTCGGTAGCGGGTCAATCGGACATGCTTGTTCGGTGACATTGGAGCCGGGGGATGCCGACAACACCGGACAGCACGTCCATTACGCCGCGGTGGACGGGCAGCACTTCGCCGTCCGTCCGCGTCCCGACGAGCCCGGCGTCTACGACTTCGACTGGCTCAGCGGTCCTCGGGACTACGGGTTCACCTCCGCTCGCTCCGACGGCTCAGCCATGAGTCACGCGGAGATGGAGGAGGCGATCCGAAACTTCCTCGCGCAGATCGATCACCACACAGGTTACATCCCATGATCTGAGGACCGCGTGCTCGCTGAGCGTCAGCGCCACCGAGTGCGATCCCCTTCGCCAGCGCTGGCTGAACCGCCGTGCCCAAGGTCTTTGAGCCCGAGGCGATGACGAGACGGTGGGACCTCATCCGGCGACAGCTCCCGGACCGTAGCCGGGCGATTTACGGGAGCGACGCGCTCGGTGCCGTCACCAACATCTCCAACTATGACCGCCACCTGGATATAGACCTGCTCTCCGAGCACATCATGAACGAGCGGATCGTCGACCGCGTGACCTCGATAATCGGCCCCGACGTCCAGTGCTGGCGCACGGATTTCTTTCCGAAGTACCCCGGGAACGAGGGAATATCCTGGCACCAGGCAGCCACTTTCGCCAATACCAGCAAGAAGCCGCGGATACTATTGGATGCGCGTCGACGCGCCGGCTGGCAGCAAAAGACCAGGCCCGATT
>NZ_CAAAFO010000114.1:68486-79347 GCF_900634715.1 Candidatus Protofrankia californiensis
CTTCCGGAGTTCTCCACGCCGCAGAACCACGTCTATCTCGAGAACACGTACTGCTTCACGACCGAGACGGAAATGGTCGAACATATCTGACGCGGCGCCCTGGGGCGGCTCGACCAACCACCACCAGGGACGGCCGACCGTCGCATCCAGCAGCGGGTAGTACCGCGGCGACGTCGCGGACCGCGTCCCATACATGCTCCGCGCCGGCCTCGATCATAGTGTCCTGGTAGATGGTGACGATGGGACGATCTCCGTCCACGGGCAATGGTTGAAGCAGATCATTCAGGGAAGACACTACGCCACCAGGTTCGCGGCGGTGGCGGCGCCGAGTTCCCAGCAGGCTTCGCGGGCGACGGCGTCCGGGGGGCCGATCACGGTGACCGGGTCGCGCAGGCGCTTCCAGCGCAGCCCGGTCGCGATCGACTCCACCGCCCGCACAGCGCCCGTCGTGTCATTGTTGCCATGGACGTACAGGGCATACGGACGACCCGTAGCTGCATCTAGACACGGATAGTAAACAGTGTCGAAGAAATGTCCCTAAGGATGTACTCGACGCTGAACGCGGCGCCCCGCTGGCCTGGCGGTACATCCGTCCAGGTGAGTCTCGCCCGCCCTCTATCGACCGCCGTACGGGTCGCGCAACGGTTGCTTGCTGTGCGCTGACTGGACCGACCGCTCGGCCCGTGCGGCAGCACCCACAGCGACATAACGCTGTGTCCGGCCATGCCCGACCTCCTCGATCAACCCGGCCTTCTTCAGCCCCGCCAAGTCGCGGACCGCCTGGTCGCGGGTCAGCCCCTCCTCTCGGGCATAGGTGCCACGTCTGACCCCGTCCGGGCGGGTCGCCGCGTACAGAGCGGCGACCGTCCGCTCCCCCAGGCCAGCCGCCGCGACCTGATCGGTGAGAACCCGCCAGACCTCCGCCGCGATCTCGAGCCGACGCTCGACCAACTGCGCCTGCAGGTGATGCGCCCGCAAGCAAAACCGCACCCAGCCGTGAGCATCCCGGCCGGGCTGGTAACTGCCACCCTGGGCGTCACCCAGCGCCGCGTAGTACATCGCGGTGTTGTGCGGCGACGATCCGAGCCATTCCTCAATGCTGGAGAACTCGGGGGCCAAGATCAGCTCTCGGGCCAGGACAAGAGTATGCAAGCAGCGTGACATCCGCCCGTTTCCGTCCCGCCAGGGATGAATACTGACCAGGTTCAGATGAGCCATTGCCGCGCGGACGACGGCGGGCGCGTCGGGGTCACCGTCCTGGAGCCAGTCGCACAACTCATCCACGAGAGCGGGCACGGTGTCCGCATCCGGCCCCGTATACACAGGAGGGTTGTCCGACGCACCGGCAACCCAGATCGGCCCCAGCCGGTACCGGCCTGGCGATCGCTCCAGTTCACTGCGCAACATCGTGAAGTGCAGCACCGACAGCAGCATCGGGTGGTAAGTGAAGACCTCGAACCGAGCCGCCTGCTGAACGTAGGTCAGCGCGTCCGCATAGCCGGCGATCGCCTCCCGGGTCGCCCGGTCGTGCGAGGTCGGCATCTCCTCGCCCGCGGCCGCCGCCTCGGCATCCGCGATACCGACGGTGTAGCCCTCGATCGTGTTGGAGCCCCTGATCGCCCCCGCGATGAGACTCCGCCGCAACTGTCCGAGCCACCGCCTCGGTTCGGCGACCTGATGACGTAGATCCACACGGAACCGTTCGAGCTCTGCCAGCACCCGGTGGTCGGCGGCGTCGACCTCAGGCACACGGAACAGCATGCGACGATGCTACGCGCATCGTCGCTCGTTGCATCGTCGCGTGACTGAACAGGTCTCCCTGCCCGTCGCGGATCACTCCGGCATCAGGCTCGCGGCGGTGGTCGCGCCGAGTTCCCAGCAGGCTTCGCGGGCAACCGCGTCCGGCGCGCCGACCAGCGTGAGCGGGTCGCGCAACCGCTTCCAGCGCAGGCCCGTCGCGATCGTCTCCACCGACCGCACCGCGCCGGTCGTGTCGCTGCCACCGTGGACGTAGAGGGCATACGGACGACCCACAGTCGCCTCTAGGCAAGGATAATAAATACTATCGCAAACTGAACATCAACAAGGGTGCTCAGTCGTGTTCCCGGCGAGCGCACTCGACTCCAGAAGGTAACGCCCGTGTCCCGACGGCGCCGGTCGCTGGTCGTGACCGTTCCCGCCGAGGAGCTCCGCGAGGCGCTGGCTTCGACTCCTGGGACGGACGTGGTGGTCTGGGACCCTCACGACGACATCACTCATGGTGGGCACCGTAGATCTCGGCATGGTACGTGCTCCGGTAGCGCCCGCGGCGCCGGCGCGTGGGCCTCCTTGCCCCACCCGCTGCCCCCAGTGATGACCGTCGCGCCGACGATTCGCACGCAGATCGGGCCGTGTCCCTCTCTCGTGTTCCCTTCCCTGGACGTTCTTGGACACGGGCACGACAGCGCCCGCAAGTGGCCGAGCACGCCACGCCGCTGACCCGGCTGGCAAGCGCCACGCGGACGCGCTGACACGGCAATGCCCTACGTTGCGCAACGCATCAAACCCACTCTGCGCGCGCGGCCGTGTGCCCGATCCCGTCGAGCGAGCCGGAACCCCTACAGTTCGGACTGCAAGTACCACGTCTCCAGCGATACGGGAGGAGGCCGAGGGTGACGGCGACGCCAGCGCGTGACCGGTTGGCCAGGACGTTGCGCGGCGATGTGAGAGCAGCGTTCAGCGCGGAGCTGAAAGCGAGGACGGACGACCTGCTCCTGGCGGTCGACGGCCTCGGGCCGGTCGCGCTCCCGGTGAAGCCCTCGGTTGCCCGCAAGCTCATCGACCTCGCCCAGCCTGCCCGATTCGGCCGTGGCGAGGAGACGCTGACCGACCCGGACGTCCGCAACACGTGGGAGATCCCGAAGCACCTCGTGCGCGCCGTGTGGAACGACGGCGCGCTGGATGTCATCCTGAAAACGGCCAAGGACGAGCTGGGGCTACCGAACGCCGCCGAGCTGACCGCCGATCTTCATTCCCTCCTGGTATACGAGCCGCACCAGTTCTTCCTCGCCCATCAGGACAGCGAGAAGGACGACCTGATGATCGGCACCCTGGTGGTGACGCTGCCGTCCACCTACACCGGCGGTGAGCTGGTGGTGCGGCATAACGAGGAGCGGACGAACCACCGCGGGTCGAAAACGGAGCTGTCGCTGGTCGCCTTCTACGCTGATTGTCGGCACGAGGTCCTCGAAGTGCGGACGGGGTACCGGATCGCGCTCACCTACAACCTGCTGCTGCACCGGGACACCAGCCAGCCGGAAGGCGACGAGGCGACCGTCATCGAGCTGGCGAACCTCCTGCGTGAGCACTTCAGCACGCCGGTGTCCAGCTACCGCCGCAGTCCCGTGGCCAACCCGCCGAAACGGCTCGTCTACCTCCTCGACCACGAGTACACCCCTCGTGCGCTGGGCTGGACCAGGCTGAAGGGCGCTGACACCGGCCGCGCGGCCCTTCTGCGAGCCGCCGCCGAGCGGGCGGCAGGGTGCGAGGCTGTCCTCGCGCTCGCCGACGTCAAGACAACGCACAGCGCGCATGAGGCGGACGAAGGCCGCGCATACCGACGACGCCGGTACTGGGATGACGACGATGACGAGGACTCGGGCGGCTCAGGCGAGTACGACATCGAGGAGCTGATCGACTCCGAGGTCACCCTCACGTACTGGACCGACCCGGAGGGCACCCGGCTGGAAAAGACCTCGCTGTTCGTAGGCAGTGGCGAGGTATGCGCGTCCACCGGGACCGACGACCTCGAGCCCTACTCCTCGGAGTACGAGGGGTATATGGGCAACTGGGGCAACACGCTGGACCGCTGGTACCACCGGGCGGCGGTTGCCGTTTGGCCTCGCGAGCAGGGCTTCGCGAACCGCGCCGAAACCTCGCCAGGCTGGGCTCTCGATGAGCTCGCCGCGATGGCGTCAGGCGGCGAGCTGGCAGGCGCCCGGGCCGCCGCGGCGACGCTCCAACCGTTCTGGGACAGCTCTCTGCGCGCACCGACCCCGGAGGCGAAGGAGAGGTTCTCCGGACTCTTCGGTAAGGCGCTGCGGACGGCGGACGCCGTGGCGGACGCGGCGACGGCGACGATGCTGCTGCGCCCGTTCCGGGTGGAGAACCTGACCACTGGCCACATCGACGCGTTCGGAAGACTCGTCGGCGGCTACGGCGAGCAGTGGACCACCGAACTGCTGCGGACGTGGTTCGGTGCGGGGCAGCCAGCCTGGGCATACACCGGCGGACAGGAACGGCAGCGGTGGGTGGCGGACTGGCTTCCCGGTCTGTGCGCGGGGCTGCATGCCGCGCACGGTGCCGGCGGCGCGATGGCCGCGCAGGGGCTCCTCGACCTGGTGTGGGAGTGGATCAGCAGAGACATCGGCACGGCACTCGCGTCGTCGCGGCCGAGCTACCGCGACAAGGCACTCGGTGAGCTAGCCAGACCGCTCGCCTCCGTATTGGCAGCCGCCATTGCGATGAAGGCGGCGAGCACCCGGGGCGGGGTGTCCGAATATCTTCGGCGGCAAGGGGAGGCGGTAACCGCGCTGGAGATGCCCGCGCTGCGCGCCGCGGCGGAACTGCCCGACGACAGCGCACGCCGCGACGCTGGCTTCGGCGACCTGGCCGCCGACTGCGCCGCACGGCTGCGCGCCCGGCTGGCCCGGCCGCGGCGCGCGTCCGCCGACTGGTCGATCGAACTGGCCGGCGGCGGCTGCGCCTGCGACCTGTGCGACACCCTCCGCGGGTTCCTGGGAGCCCCGAACCGGCGCACGTTCGAGTGGCCGCTCGCCGAGCAGCGCAGGCAGCACGTCCACTCCCGGATCGACGGCGCCGAACTGCCCGTCAGCCACGTCACGACGAGGAAAGGCCGCCCCTACACGCTCGTTCTGCGCAAGACCGACGCGCTCTTCACCGACGAGGCCGAGGCCCGGGCCAGGGATCAGGCGGATCTGGAGTGGCTCGCGGCGGCATGGAACCTCGGTGCTTGACCCGCTGACGGTCTGACCAGCGCCGGGTGGGTCCGGGCCGGCACGCTGCCCGGACCCGCGTGCCTCGGTGGGACAGACGGCGGGTGATCCCCGCCCGTCAGGCCGGCATCAGGCTGGCCGCCGCGCTGGCGCCAAGCTCCCAGCAGGCATCGCGGGCGGCGGCGTCGGCCTCGCCGATCACGGTCAGTAGGTCGCGCAGGCGCTTCCACTTCAGGCCGGTGGTGATGGTCTCGACGCCTCGGACCGCGCCGGTGGTGTCGCTGTTGCCATGGACGTAGAGGGCGTACGGACGGCCGACAGTGGCCTCGAGCACCGGGTAATAGATCTGGTCGCAGAAATGTGCCGAACCCTGGCCGTCAGGATTGTGCGGTGGGGCGGACGACGATGTCGTTGACGTCGACCTCGGCGGGCTGTTCGATCGCGAACGCGATGGCGCGGGCGATCGCGTCGGGTGGGATGGCGATCTCGGCTCGCCGCTCGATGAGCTGGGCGCGAACCTCGGGGTTGTCCGTGCCCTCGGCGAAGTCGGTCCAGACGAATCCGGGCGAGATGGTGGTGACGCGAAGGTTCGCTCCGGCCTCCTGCCGGAGTCCTTCGGAGATGGCGCGTACGGCGTTCTTCGTGCCGGCATAGACCGCCTGGTCGGGAACGATCCGCAGGCCGGAGGTGGAGAGGGTGTTCACGAAGTGCCCGCAGGCCTGTTCGCGGAAGACGGGCAATGCGGCGGCGATCCCGTAGAGCGTGCCCCTGATGTTGATGTCAATCATGTCTTCCCAGTCCTCCACGCGGAGGTCGTCGAGGGGGCTGATCGGTCCGATGCCGGCGTTGTTGACGAGCACGTCGAGTCGACCGAAGCGCTTGCACGAGAGGGCGACGAGGTCTTGCAGATCGGTGCGTCGTCGGACGTCCGTGGGGAGGTGCACAGCCTCGCCGCCCGCGTCGCTGATGCGAGCCGACAGCGTCTCGAGCCGGTCCCGTCGCCGTGCCGCGAGGACCACCTTGGCGCCGCTTGCGGCCAGTCGCAGCGCGGTGGCCTCGCCGATGCCGCTGCTCGCGCCGGTGATCGCGACGACCTTGTCCTGGATCCCTGACATCGATGTCTCCTCTGAGGGCTGCACGCGTCGTGCGAGCTCACGTTCGTTGCCCACGTCGAGCCAGCCACGTACGGTGGAACCGGACACGTGTCCGTATCGGTCGGATGCTACCGGACAGTTGTCCGTTTGGCAATGGAGGGACCCTTCCCATGACGATGGACCCGATGGCTGAACGGGTGAGAGCGTCCTTTCGCTCTGACGCCCAGGAGAACCGGGCACGGATCCTCGACGTGGCGCGCGAGGCGTTGGCCGCGTCGAGCGACGCGACGCTCAACTCGATCGCCAAGAAGGCCGGCGTCGGCCAGGGCACCATGTACCGGCACTTCCCCAGCCGTGAAGCACTCCTGCTCGCGGTGTACCACCAGGACGTCCGGGCAGTGATCGATGCGGCCGCCGCGCTGCTCGACGCGCATCCGCCGCTCGACGCACTACGACTGTGGTTCGACCGGCTCGCCTCCTACGGGCGCATCAAGCACGGCGTCGCGGGAGCCGTGGAAGCCGCGACACGCGCCGATCTGTCCAGCGAGTACTACGACCAGGTGATCGAGGCGATCACTCTGCTGCTGAATGCCGGCAAGAACGCGAAGACCCTGCGCGAGGACGTCGATGCGGAAGAGGTGCTGCTCCTCGTTGGCTTCCTCTGGCGCATCGACAACGCCGACTGGGAAGTGCGGTCCCGTCATCTACTCGACCTCGTGATGGACAGCCTCCGCAGGTGACCGAACGAACCACTCTGATCATCGAGCGTAACCACCGGACGATCGACCGACTACGCGGCCCGTGTCACGAGTCCGGCATCAGGCTCGCGGCAGTGGTGGCGCCGAGTTCCCAGCACGCTTCCCGGGCGGCCGCGTCCGGCGCGCCGACCACGCTGACAGGGTCGCGCAACCGCTTCCAGCGCAGACCGGTGGCGATCGTCTCGACCGACCGACCGACCGCGCCGCGCCCGTCGCGTCGCTGCCGCCGTGCCCGTACGGCGCGTACGGAGAAATGCGCTGAACCCTGGTCACAAGAGTCTCACCTTCGGTGACATTCCCGTCGGGCCCGAACTAGCGTAGGCCGTCGACCGGTACGGTCGTCAGCCTTTCGGCGATCTTGTCGACATCCGAGATGCCCTGTGCGACGTCCATCACGAGGTCGAACGCGTCGTCGTCGAGGTCCACCGTATGGCCGTTGAGATCGAGAAACACCAGGGCGGCCAGCCACGCGAGACGCCTGTTGCCGTCGACGAGAGCATGGTTTCGAGCAATCGAGTGCAGCAGCGCAGCGGCTTTGAACGACAAGGTCGGATAGGCATCCCGGCCGAACGCGCTCGACCTTGGTCGTGCCACAGCCGAGTCGAGCAGACCGACGTCACGGACCGGACCGGCTCCCAGGTCACGGACCAACATCAGCAGATCTTCCAGATCGAGGTAGGTGACGCCTCACGCGTCGCCCAGCCGAGTGAGCACGTCCCCCCATCGAACCATCATCCGGTCGAAGCTGGCCCGAACCGCGCGGCGATATGTTCGGCGCGCTCATAGCGCTCAAGTACCGCACGCCTGATGATCTCCTGCCGGGAGACCCCTTCACTGGCCGCCAACTCCGTCAGCGCCCGCGCCAGCTCGTCATCCGTGCGCACCGTCAACGCCATGACGATGATGGTACTCCCCTTATACCAAAGTAATGGCTACCGACGCCGGATGCACGAATCAGACCGGACCGGAGCGCGCGACCCGAAAGCCAACATCGTCTACCTGGAAATTCGGATGGCTGCGGCGCCGCACCGAGGCTCGGCAGCTCCAGTGCTCGTCAGCCCACCCTCCGCCACGCAGTACACGATAGGTGCCGTAAACCTCGGCGTCATAGACGTCCCAGCACCAGTCCCACACATTGCCAAGCATGTCGTGCAAGCCCCATGAATTGGGCAGCTTGCCGCCCACCTCATGAATTCGGTCGTGTGCGTTTTGCCGGTACCACGCGATGTCGTCGAGTGGCCCATACCGCGGGCCTGCTGTGCCGGCACGGCAGGCGTGCTCCCATTCGGCCTCGGTGGGCAGCCGATATCCGGCCGCGGCGACATCCCACTCGACGTCCTCGCTGTCGGCGCGGATGTTGTAGGCCGGCGCCAACCCTTCGCCTTGCGACAGCGCGTTACAGAATCGGACGGCGTCCCACCAGGAAACACCTTCCACAGGTAGAAAGTCCCCGTCGACCGCGCTCGGCCGCTGCCCGATGACCTGTACGTACTGCGCCTGAGTGATCGGAAACGCGCCGAGGCAGTAGGGCGCGAGTTCGACCGACCACGCGCGCCGCGTTCGCCGGTCCGACAGCGTCACCCACCCCGACGGAATGGCGATCATCGTGTCTTCCGCGCCTGCCTCCATGGTCAAGAACCTTACTGGCGTCGCCTCAACCGCGGAAAGGCCATGATTACGCGGTCGTCTACAGCGTTACTGCGGCATCAGGCTGGCGGCGACGGTCGCGCCGAGTTCCCAGCAGGCTTCGCGGTCCTTCGCGTCCGGCGTGCCGATCACCGTCACCGGCTCCCGCAGTCGCTTCCAGCGCAGGCCGGTCGCGATCGACTCCACAGCGCGCACGGCTCCTGTCGTGTCGTTGTTCCCGTGGACGTAAACGGCGTACGGACGACCCATCGTAGCGTCAAGACACGGATAGTAAACAGTGTCGAAGAAGTGCTTGAGCGCTCCGGACATGTAACCGATGTTTGCCGGCGTACCGAGCAGGAACGCGTCGGCGGCCAGTACGTCCACGGCGGAGGCGACGAGTGCGGGACGGGTGACGACGTCCACGCCCTCGATCGCGTCGTCGGTGGCGCCTGCGCGCACGGCGTCGAGCATCTCCTGCATCGCAGGGGACGGCGTGTGGTGGACGATCAGCAGCGTCGGCATGGTGGTGAGCCTGTCAGCACGATGTCATGGCGTATGCGCGGGCTCTTCTCGAGGGCCAAAGGCGGCGCGATCATGTTTTTTCGCGCCCGGGCTTCCTGCCGGATCCGGGAAGTCCGGAAGCCGCTCCGGGGACCCGGGGACCCGGGTCCCCGGGTCCCCGGGTCGCTCGACGGTGCTACCGCCGGATCGTGATCGAGCGCAGTGCCAGCTCGGGGCTTGTCTTCTCGGCCAGGTCCGGAGCCTCACCGCAGACCAGGACGGGGACGTCCCGGACCACCTCGACCGATGCGGTGGCCGTTGCGGCACCGGTCGGGCCCTGCCAGGCCAGCTCCACGGTCGCCAGTCGCCCGCTGTCGGCGACCTCGGTGTGGGACGAGGTGAGCTCGTGGTCGAGCCAGCCCCAGCCGAACCGCTCGAACAGCTCCCGCTCGGCCACCTGCCCCCACTGGTCGAGCGCGGTGTTCCCCCGGTACCTTCCGCGCAGCTCACCGGGCCTGCCGCCGCGCCGCACGATCCGGTCGAGCGTCGGGACGTCGAGGAAGCCCCATGCCCGTCCGTCCGGAAAGGTGAAACCGGTCGGGGCGAACCGGTGCCCGCCGGTGTGGCTACACCGCCGGACCCGCACCCCGGGCCAGGCCGATGCCACGTCGAGGTGCAGGCGGGTGCCGACCCGGCCGCAGCAGCGGTCCCGCCGGCCATGGCCGCAGAGCAGGATCTCGGCAGGGGCGGGCCGGGCCTGCGCCCCCTCGCCGGAATCCGGACCGCGGCCAGGGTCGAGGTCCAGGCCGGGGTCGAGGTCCAGGTCGAGGAGCCGGAGGATCCCCTCAGCAAGACGATCCTGGGAGACAACGTGGTCGGTGCCCTGGAAATCGTTGGAGTTCCGGCGGCGCCAGACCGTGACCCGGACGCCGGATCGCCGATTCCGACCAGCGGCGGCGGTGGTCCACACCGGCTCCGCGGCCGGGATCCCGGCGGCCTTGCCGGTCGGGCTGTCAGGTGAGCCGCCAGGCGTCCTGCCGGTCGGGTTTTCAGGCGGGTCGCCGGCAGAGTCCCCGGCCGGCAGGTCGCCGGCAGAGTCCCCGGCCGGCAGGACGGCGAGCAGCCGGACCCGGTGCGGCCGGCTCCGCATGACCTCCGCGAAGGCCGGTATGTCGCTGACATCCCGTGGCCACGGCGGCGGCGTTTCGACGAGTACGAAGGTGTCGCACACCAGGGCGGACCCGATCGGGTTGACGCCCTGCTCCCGCGTCCACTCGGCGCAGCGGAACGACAGCGAGGACGTGGTTCCGACACTCATCACCCTGCATCCCGCCCTTGTAGTATCCGGCGCGGAAAAATCATGATCACGCCGCCTTTGGCCCGCCGGTCATCAGGATCGGGGCGAGTCGCCGGCCATGAAAGCACATGCTGGACGAACAGCCCGCCTGCTTACCAGGGCAGCACCGGTGACGCCTGCCCGGACTCCATCCCTATCAGGAGTCGGCCGCCGGCGTGGACACGGGCACGCCGGTTGACGGGGTTGGCGTGACCAGCGGCACGACAGTGGGTGGCGGTGGCTCGGTGTGGACTGGCTGGGGCTGGACGGGCGGCGGCTGGATGGGCTGATCGGTCCGCGCGGGCGACGGTCGTGTCGTGACGGTGGTCGTGGCCACTGCTGTCGGCGGGGTGATGCGGGGTGGGATCACCTTGGGCAGGGGCGGGACGGGACGTGACCCGGAACCGCCACCGGACGCCGGCCCGCCACCGGACGGCAGTCCGCCGTCGGAAACCGGCCCGCCGTCGGCGGTTCCGGGCGGCACAACTCCGGGGGATGCCAGGTCGGGTGGCCTGGCGGTCGGGGTGGGGCGCACGACACCGGCGGTCA
>NZ_CAAAFO010000114.1:80024-82436 GCF_900634715.1 Candidatus Protofrankia californiensis
CCCGCCCGGCTACGCGCAGCCCTGGCCGCGCGCGGCTGCCAATGAACCGGGGCACGAAGCCGCGGTCACCGCGTCCGGAAGCTACACGTCCAGAAGGTAGATGCCCCACGCCCAGTACGACGGGTCCGGACCCGTTCGGGTTGTACCTCACGCAGTGGTCCGGGGATTTCAGCCCCGGCCCTGGAGCGTCGGTCAAGCAGCGCAGACCCATATCGAAGTCGACCAGGCATCCATGATCGAACATCGTCGAATCATGAAAGTGAAGGAGCAGACGGTCGTGACAGCAGTCGTTTCCACACTCACTTTCGTGATCGAAAAAGAGCGTGCGACTACCTGATCGACGCTGCGGACGGCCCGCATCGACTGACGGTTCGAAGCCCGCCGCACGGAGGAAGCCGGCTCAGTGGTCCGCGGACCTGGGCCTCCGGCGGCGCGAAAAACATGATCGCACCGCCTTTGGCCGGCTAGCGACGGCCGCCGCGGCCGTGCCCCTGGCTGCCGAACAGCCCACCGAGCGCTCCACCAAGCCCACCGGGTGTACCGCCGCCGTGTCCGTCACCGCCGTGCCCTGGACCACCGTGGTGACCCTGCGGCTGGTTGCCGGCGAAACCGGCTTCGCCGAGCCCGAAACGTTCAGCGAGCCCGGCACCGGCGAGGGCGTTGTAGGGCGGTAGCAGCTCGCAGGGCTGGACGATGACATAACCGTCCCCGGAGAACTGCATCTGCCAGCTCTCCCCGGTGTTGCCACGCGGCCTCCACACCGAGGACGAGGTGACCGCCGCCTGCATCGACACCTGCAGGCTCGACGACCAGCCCACCACCGCGTCCGCGTCCGCGAAGTAGTAGTTCTGCGGGGTCACGTGCATGACCAGCGGAGCGCCCGACGTCACGACCGCGACCTTGCCGTTTCCGGACAGCTCCACCTGGTAGCTGCCGGCACCGGCGATCGACACCTGGGAGTCGATGCGGACGACGTCCCAGTGCAGGCCGGCGTCGAAGGCGAGCACGTTCTTACCGTCCACCGTCAGTCCGTCACCGGCCAGGTCGAGAATATGGACGTCCTGCGCCTGGTAGGCGAGGAAGACCGTGCCACCGCCGGAAACCTTCATCAGGTTCAGGCCCTCGCCGCCCTGGAACAGCGACCGGAACTGGCGGCCCCAGCCCTCCCAGTGGGCGTCGAAGGTGGCCCCGCCCTGGTAGGCGACCATGGCGCCCTTGCGGGCGTAGAACTCCCGCATACCCTCGGCTCCGAGGGTCGCCTTGAGCATCTTGCCGTTCTGCAGGGTGAAGCGTTCCCGCGCCTGCACCTCGGGATTGCCGAGCAGGCTGCTGCGGATCCCGCCCGCCGCACCCGCGGGCGGGCCGGGCGGAGCAGACGGGCCGGGCGGGGCACCCGGTGTCCCGCCTGGATAACCCCCCGGCGCTCCCCCGGCCGGCGGATATCCAGGCGGTGGGTACCCCGGCGGTTGCCCGCCGGCCGGCGGGTAGCCGCCGGGCTGGCCGGGAGGGGGTGGGTATCCACCGGGACCTCCGCCACCGGGGTAACCACCGGGTGGGTAACCGCCCGCGGGCGGGCCGCCGAATCCACCGTGGCTCATCGTCGAATCCTCTCACCCACGCATGCCGCGCAGTCAGCCGAACGCCACATCACATGCAGCGCAGTCACCCACGCGCCGAGAAGGTCGGCCGCTCGTCCTCACTCGGCTGGACCACGACGAAACCCTGACCGGAGAAGCCGAGTTGGAACGCCTCGCCGGAACCGCGGCCGATCAGTCCGCCGAGCCGGGCGGTCCGCCGGGGCTGGACGTGCAGACCGTCGGTGTAGGCGACGAGCGCGTCGGTGTCGACGAACGTCTGCGCCTCCCGCGTGTCCAGCACGACCGGGTTGCCCTTCGCGGTCATCGCGACCCAGCCGTGACCGCGGACGACCACGTTGAACATGCCCATGCCGGAAAGCATGTTGACCCCGCGGACGCGTTCGATCCCCCACTGCAGGTTGGCATCGAACGCGAGGATGTTCTTGCCGTTGACGGACAGGCCTTCGCCGGCCAGCTGGGCGACGATGACCTCCTTGCCGTAGTCGGCCAGGTAGAGCAGGCCCTGGCCGACCGCGGTCATCAGCGGTACGCCCTCACCGGTCGCCCACGAGGAGGCGATCCGACCGAGCTGCGGGGGCTGCGGATTGAAGTCGATCAGACCCTCATAGGCGATCATGGACCCGGTCCGGGCAAACAGGTCCTGCCCGGGCTGCATGACCACTTTGACGATCTTGGAACCGTGCTTGCTCATCCGGTCCATGATCTGCGTCTGCCCGAAATGATCCATCAACGTTCCGTACACGGCCGCCTCCTTCCTGCTATCCCGGGGCCTCCGAGTGCGCGATCGGAAACATCATCGTGCACTCTTCGGCCC
>NZ_CAAAFO010000114.1:82557-83274 GCF_900634715.1 Candidatus Protofrankia californiensis
GCCTAGACCTCGTACGGTTGGACGACCACGAAATGGCCCTGGAAACCCATGAACTGCAGTGCCAGGGATTCGCCGCTGCTGCCGGAGTAGATCTGCCGGGATATGCGCACCTGGGTCGACACGCTCACCCGCATTCCGGACGTCCAGGCGACCAGCGCGTTCATGTCGGCGAACGTCGGTCCGGCAACGTTCAACGTCATCGGGGTTCCCTTGGTCATCACCACGATCGTCCCCTGACCGGACACCTCGAAGTGGAAGAAACCACCTCCCGGGATGCCGGGACTCTCGATACGTTTGATCTCGGTGTGCAGGGAGCTGTCAAACGCCAGGATGTTCTTCGCGTTGATGCACAGCGACTGGCCGTTGAGCTCGACGATGTGCAGGTCGCCGGCGTCCTGGGCGAGGAAGACCTCGCCGCGGCCCTTACACGTCATGAGTTTGAGGCCCTGACCGGTGAGCTTGTTCTCGAGCAACCCGCGCAGGCCGGAACTTTTGTAGTCGAAGTCGACGTCGCCCTGGTAGGCGACCATCGACCCGCGCAGGGCAAGGACGTCCGGCCCCTGACCGAGAGTGACCCTGACCAGCTTGCCGTTCTGCTGTGTCCAGCGACCGGCCGCGGGGACCTCCCGGTAGGGGCTCAGGCTGTTCATTGCGCCCGGCACCACCGGTTGGATCTGGGACGGCAGGATCTCGGTCGGCCCGAATCCGCCGGGTACC
>NZ_CAAAFO010000114.1:83706-86937 GCF_900634715.1 Candidatus Protofrankia californiensis
CGGGCTGCGCATAGCCGGGCTGCGGCTGCCCATAACCTGGCTGCGGCTGCCCGTAACCCGGCTGAGGCTGTTCGTAACCCGGTTGCACCGGTTGCGGGTGACTGTAGCCCGGCTGTGCCGGCGGGGATGCAACCGGCTGGGTATGGAGCGGTGCCGGTGGTGGTGCCGGCGGAACGGGCGGCGGCGCCGCGGGTGGGGGCGACGCCTGGGTCCGGGTAGCGCCTGCCGGCGGGCCGAACCCGCTGGGCGCGGCCGGCGCGGGCTGCGGCGGGGGTGATGTGTCCTCCACCTCGCCGCCGAAGGAGCGGATCAGCCCCGCAAGCCCGCCAGCGAAGCCCTGCCCGACGGCGGCAACCCTCCAGACACCCTTGCGGTAGAGATCGCCGATGATGACGGCGCGTTCGTTGGTGAAGTCCGCGCCGGTGAACCCGTAGCGCAGGACCTCGGTACCGCCGACGACGATCCGGAAATAGCCGGCGGAGATCTGCGACGCCGCTCCCGCACCGTCGATTGCCGCGCAGAACGACAGCTTGTGGATGCTTGCCGGTACCTTATCCAACGTCACTCGGAATGACTGGGTGTCACCGGCCTGTTCGCCCAGGAGCTGGACCGATCCCTCGGGTGACTTCGGCTGGTTGAAGAAGACGAAGTAGCGATCGTCGGACAGCTTGTCGTCCGCGTCCAGACCGAAGCAGGAGACGTCCCAGGCGAGGCCGGGGGCGGTCAGGGCAATCCCTACGTAGAGGTCGGTGCCCGGGGTGACCGCGGACAGCTGGCTCTTCTGCCCCCGGTTGAACTGTTGGACCACCGCACTCCCCTTCGCCCTTCACCCGTCACGTCGATCTGCCCCGACGTCGGGCGCCCGGGACGGACGCGGACCCGCACGAAACCGGACTGCATGGGTTCTCGCTTCGCCGGAGGCGTCTAGAAAACTAGCAGCCCAGCCGGGACCGGTTCGACGGCCCATAACGGTCGCGGTGCTGTCAGCCAGCGGACACCGCGGGTACTCGGCCGGCGGCACCACGGGCACTGGGCCGGCAGGTGCCACGGGGACGGCACGGGCAGCACGGGCAGCACGGACACCCAAGCGGCGGACGGCCGCGCCTCGGCGTAACCAGGTCGCGCGCCGGCTCTCGACGGCGTTCACTGGAGTCATGCGGTATGTCGATGGAGTAACAACAAAGAAGAAGATCTCCGTAATCGGGCTGGGGACCTGGCAGTTCGGCTCCCGGGAGTGGGGCTACGGCGCGGTTTACGCCGCCAGTGAGGCGCCGACGATCGTCCGGCGCGCGCTCGAGCTCGGTGTGACGCTCTTCGACACGGCTGAGGTGTACGGCTTCGGGCGCAGCGAGCGGATTCTCGGCTCCGCGCTCAGGGAAGCCGGCGCGCTCGAGACGTCCTTCGTCGCCACGAAGTTGTTCCCGGCGCTGCCGGTCGCACCGGTCGTCGAGCAGCGCGCGGTGGCCAGCGCCAACCGGCTCGGCGTCCGGCAGATCGACCTCTATCAGGTGCACCAGCCCCATCCCCTGCTGCGTGACACCACCACCATGCGGGGCATGGCCGCGCTGCAGCGGGTCGGCCTCGTCGACGCGGTCGGCGTCAGCAACTACTCGCTGGAGCGCTGGCAGGCGGCCGAGGAGGCGCTCGGTGCTGCGGTGCTGTCCAATCAGGTGGAGTTCAGCCTGCTACAGCCGCGGGCCGAAAGGGACCTGCTGCCCCACGCGGTGAAGAACGACCGGCTGATCATCGCTTACAGCCCGCTGGCGATGGGCGTGCTGTCCGGCCGGTACACCCGGGAACGCCGTCCGACCTCGTGGATACGCACGTCGCATCCGCTGTTCCTGCCGAGCAACCTGGACGCGGCGCGGCCGGTGCTCAACGTCCTGCGCGACGTCGCCGCGGCACACGACGCAAGCCCGGCACAGATCGCGCTGGCATGGGTGATCCGGCATCCGAACGTGGTGGCGATCCCCGGGGCCTCCAGCGTCGCCCAGCTGGAGAGCAACGTCGCCGCCGCCGACATCGAGCTGACCGACGAGGAGTACGGCGCGCTGAAGACCGCCTCTGACGCCTTCGAACCGACCGCCGGCGGACGGGCGAGAGCCGCCGCCATCCTGCGCGGATGGCCGCGCCGACGCTGACCATCGGTCGGCAGGCGGCTGCGGTCAGCCCGTCAACGCTCCGGTCAGCCCGGACAACCGACGGGGGTCACGGCCGACCGGGGTCACCGCCGACCGGCGTCGCGGTCAGTCGGGATCCGGGGCGGATATGACGTGGAACGGCGGGCACACCGCCGAGGAGTGGTGCGCGGCGGCTTCCAGCGCGAGCTGCACCCGGTCCTGCGGGTCGAGATGCGCGCTGCCGTGCAGGGATCCCAGCGCGAACTCCTCGCCGCAGCCGACCGCGTCGTACAGGTCGATGCTCCGCCCGATCTGGAAGTCGGAGTCGATGCGGTACAACCGACCGCGGATACCTGCCAGGAACACCCCGCCGGCCTCTGATCCCGATTCGGTGCGTGTGTAGCCTCCCTCGCGCAGGCAGTCACGCACCGCGGAGATGAAGTCGGTGGCCATGAACCGGTCGACGTCCCATGTCTGGGGGGCGGGCGGGACCAGGCTGTACCTGAGGAGCTGTCCCATCCGGAACGACGAGGTGAAGCCCATGATGAACTCGCCGTTACGGAACACCTTGGTGTCAGCGCGGACCGTGATGGAGTAGCCGGCCACCCCGGCACTGTCACCACCAATAATCACCCTGCCGTCATGCTCAAGACCGACGATGCAGGTCACAAGAACGAATCGTATCGTCTCGATGCATGCGATGTCCGACAAGTGCCGCATGGACCCTCGGGGGCACGTCCGCGGCCATGTCCGCATGGTGACGGTGAGCGGTTTACCTGCGACGCGCAGGCTCCCGCATGTCCTCGCCGGCAGGGCTGTCGGGGCCTGCCGTCCGCCCACCGTGGACGCAGATCCGCAGGACCTGTCGGCACGCTTGTCACCTGTCCCACGGTCTCCACGCTGGGCGTACTCGGCCAGGGGCGGCCGGTGAACCCCTCGGCGGCGCTGCGCCCACCCGTGGCTGTCCGCGGTATGACTCGGACGGCCGCGGGTCGCGGTAATCCTCGTGTGAGAGCGTAAGAACCCGCGGCGATGTTCGGCATCGGTCGGGATGTGCGGTGCCGGCATCGCGACGCCGGGCACGACGACAGACATGACGGCAGACACGATG
>NZ_CAAAFO010000114.1:87507-91752 GCF_900634715.1 Candidatus Protofrankia californiensis
GGTATGAGGGGTGGGCAAGGCGCGTGGGCATAAAGCGGATGATGGCGCGGCTGGGAGTGGGCAACGCCGACGTCGAAACAGTCCTGGACCGCTCCGAGGTCCTTCCCGGCGGGCTGGTCACCGGGACCGTGACCGTCAGGGGTGGCAAGGTCGACCAGGAGATCAACGAGGTGCGGGTCGCGCTCGAGGCCACCGTCGAGGTCGAGACCGACGACTCCACCTGGTACGAGAACGTCAGCTTCGGTACCCGCAGCATCGGCGGGAAGTTCACCGTCGCCGCCAACCAGGAAACCGGCGAACGGTTCGAGCTGCCGGTCCCCTGGCAGACCCCGATCACCGACGTGGGCGGCTGGCACCTGCACGGCATGAAGATCGGTGTGAAGACCACGGTGGACATTCCGGGAGCGGTCGACCCCGGCGACCTCGACCCGGTGAACGTGCACCCGCTGCCCGTTCAGGAGGCGGTACTCGCCGCGCTCGGCGACCTCGGTTTCCGGTTCCACTCCGCGGACGTGGAAAAGGGCCGGCTGTCCGGCTCGGACCTCCCCTTCTACCAGGAGATCGAGCTGCATCCGGGCGGAGAGTACGCCCGCCGTATCAAGGAACTGGAAGTGACGTTCCTGGTCGACCCGTCCGGCATGGACGTGGTGTTGGAGGCCGACCGGCGCGGCGGGCTGCTGCACTCCGGTGGGGACGCGCTCAGCCGCTTGCGGGTCGGCCACCACGACACCGACCGCCACCATCTCGCCGGCCTGCTGCACGAACAGCTCCAGCATCTGGGCGCCCGCCGCGGCTGGTTCTAAGGGCCTGCCTGGTGGATCTTCAATCGCACGGATCGGCCAATATCCACCAGACAGACCATGGAAGGCGTCCGGGAATCGTCGTCCATGACGTGTTCCAGGACGTGTTCGAGAATCGCCGTGCAAGCAACGGGCCGCGTCCGGGTAATTCCTGGCAGGGCCCGCGACTTCCTGCTCACAGCGGATGATGTGTATCGGCCCGGCCGAGAACGCGCAGGGTTCGGTGCGCAGCATCCGGAGGCAGTGCTCCCGGGGAGGGCGCGCCCGATCAGGAGCCGAGGTTGCGGACGGACCGGCAAAGCCGGTCCGTCCGGTCCGTTCCAGGTCGATGGATGGCGAGACGGGGGAGGCCCGGATAGTGATGTTCTATTCGAGCCGCCGGCAACACGCCCGGACGCGGCGAACCGCGCAGCTCCTCCCCCGGGCGCAGTCCATACTGCGCGAGTCCGTACTGCGCGAGGTTTCGTCGGTCGGCCGCAAGTTACACGCCCGCTGGTACGCCTCCGGCACGGCCTGGTGTTCCGGAGGGGTTCGCCTGGCCTCCCGGCATCCGGTGTTCACCGCAATGCTGGCGGCGGCGGCCGTCGTACGTCTCACGGCGGTCATCGGCTACGTGCCCGCCCTGTGGTTCAACGACAGCTTCGAATACCTCGGTGTGGCATTACGACCGCAGCCGTACGTGGTCCGGCCGTCGGGCTACAGCTTCTTCCTGATGGTGCTGGAACCGTTCCACAGTTTCCGGCTCGTCGTCGTCGTCCAGCATCTTCTGGGCCTGGCCGTCGCCGTCATGATCTACGCGCTGCTCCGCCGGTACGACATGCCCGGCTGGCTTGCCGCCCTCGCCACCGTCCCGCAGCTCTTCGACGGATATCAGATCCAGGTCGAACACATGGTGATGGCCGAGACGCTGTTCACCGTCCTGGCGGTGGCAGCTGTCGTGACCCTGCTGTGGTGGCGCCGGCCACCCACGATCGCAGCCCTGGCCGCGGGCGGGCTGCTGGCAGGGGCGACCCTGACCCGCACGGTCGGCCTTCCACTGGCGGTGGTGGCGGGCCTCTGGCTGCTGGCCCGCCGTCCCGGGTGGCGACCCGTACTCGCCTTCTGCCTGACCCTGCTCATACCGCTGGGCTGCTACGGCGTCTGGTTCCAGACGGTGCACGGGCAGGTCGGCATCGTCGGAAGCGACGGAGTCTTCCTCTATTCCCGGACGACCTCGTTCGTGGACTGTGCCCGGACGCACCCGCCGGCCGACCTGGCGGTTCTCTGCCCGCGAGAACGGCTCGACGCGCGCCAGCCGCCGTCGAACTACATCTGGCACACCGACACGCCGTTACATGGTATTCCCGGTGCCGTTTTCAGCCCGGCGAAGGAATCGCTGGCCGGAAGGTTCGCCCGGCGGGCCGTCGTGACGCAGCCGCTGGACTACGCCGGTATCGTGCTACGGGACTTCTCCCGGACGTTCGGGCCGCGGCTGACCGACTACCCGAATGCGGGCATGGTGCGTCCCTTCGTGTTTCACGTTCCACCTGACCCGGTCCCCGATCGGACCTTCATTCCCGGTGGCAGCAGTCCCGAGGACGTCCGCGCCTACGAACACGGCGACGGCGCGCACCGCCTGCACCAGCCGTTCGCCACCTGGTTGGAGGTTTACCAGCGTCGGGTGGCCGTCCCCGGGCCGGTACTGGGCCTGCTGCTGTTCGGCGCCGTCCTGGGAATCGCAATGGCGGGTCGCTACCGTGCCCAGCTGCGTACGCCGCTTTCGCTGATCACCGCCGCCGGTCTGACGTTGCTGGCCGTACCGCCGTTGACGGCCGGCTTCGATCACCGTTATGTCCTGCCCGCACTGACGTTCCTGGGAGCCGGAGCGGGGCTGGGCTTTCGGATACTCGCGACGGGGGCCAGCAGACCGAAGGCGGCGCGATCATGTTTTTCGCGACGCCAGAGGCCGGAGTCCCCCGGCCACTACGAGGTGGATCCGTGCCGTTAGTCGATCTTTCTCGCGTGGCCGCGGCGCTGCCCAACTACACGTTGGGTGAAGAGCTCGGAAGCGGCGGGCATGGTCTGGTCCTCGCCGGACACCACCAGGGCCTCGGCCGAGACGTGGCGATCAAGATCCTGCCCGGGATGACGGACCCCGACGTCCCCACCGCCTTCACGACCGAGGCCCGTCTGCTGGCCGGGCTCGACCACCCGCACATCGTCCGGATCTATGACTATGTCGAGCACGACGGCCTGTGCCTTCTCATCATGGAACTGCTCTCCGGAGGAACCCTGACCCGCCGGCACCGGACGCTGTCCGCCGAGGATGCCTGCGCCGCGGGGCTGGCCATCGCCGAGGCACTGGACTGCGCCCACAGCAAGAGCGTGCTGCACCGCGACATCAAGCCCGACAACGTGCTGTTCTCGGGCAACGGCCTGCTGAAGGTCACCGACTTCAGCATTGCGAAAATCTTCGACGCCACCACGGTCACCGCCAACACGATCGTCGGTACGCCGAGATACATGGCACCCGAACAGCTCGACGGCGGTCGCCTCAGCCCGGCCACCGACCTGTACGCGCTGGGAATCGTCCTTTACGAGATGCTCGCCGACGCTCCGCCGTTCAACCCGGAACTGCCCCTGATGGCGCTGATCCGCCAGAAGGTCGACCTCCCCACGCTGCCCCCCGCGGGCGTTCCCGAATCCGTGGCGGAGATCCTCATGCGCACCCTTGACCGGGACCCGGCGCTACGGCATCCCACAGCCCGGGCCTTCGCCCTCGACCTCGCCCGCGCCGCCGCCCGCGCGTACGGCCCGCGCTGGACCAGCCGCTGCGCGATCAGCCTGCACGTCGCCGACGACGTCCGCGAGGCCGCACGGTACCCGGCGGGAGCGGGAAGGGTGTCCGGACTCGCCGGCGGACAGGCCGTTGCGGCGCCGCCGGGCCGGACGGCGCCGCCCCCACCGGACAGCCGGCAGGCCCCGGGGCGGACACCGACACCGGTGCCGATTTCGGTGCCGGCACCGATACCGGCACCGGGCATCGGTCGCACCACTGACCGGCGGGTCGACCGGCACATTGACCAGCGGGCGGACCAGCACATCGACCAGGACGGCGACCAGGACGGCGAAGTGACCGCACGGCGTGTGCTCGTGCCCGAGCCGATCGCCCCGAAACCGGCGGACGGCGCCCGCCGCCGGCGGCGTCGACGGGTCGTCGCCGCCGGCGTAGCCGTCTGGGCGGTCATCGTCGTGGTCATCGCTTTGCTGATCAGCCGATCGTCGCGACCAAGCATGATCATAACGGCTGCCGGCACCGGCGTCGCCGGCTTCTCCGGCGACAACGGGCCAGCCACCGCGGCCCAACTGAGCAAGCCGGACGATCCGATGGTGGACAACACCGGCGCTGTCTACTTCGCCGACACCGGCAACAACCGCATCCGCCGCATCGGCACCGACGGCGTCA
>NZ_CAAAFO010000115.1:0-1983 GCF_900634715.1 Candidatus Protofrankia californiensis
CCGGATACGCCGGGTGACGATAGACGACTAGGACGATCGGGACGACCGGTCCCGGCATCCCCGGGACAGCCCCACCCCGAGGATGGCCCCACCCCGGGGATGGCCGTATCGTCCCGGACCGTGTCCTCCCCTGCTGGATCCAGCCCCACCGGCCGTGGGACCCCTGATTTCGTCCGGGTTCACGGCGGCGCGTTCCTGCTCGCCGGCAGACGCTTCCGCTTCTGCGGCACCAACAACTACTACCTGCATTACAAGAGCCGGCGCATGACCGACAGCGTGCTGAGCGACGCCGCGACGATGGGCCTGCGGGTGGTCCGCTGCTGGGGCTTCCTCGACGGCGCTGCGGCAGATGGCGTGGTGTTGCAGCCGGAACCGTTCAGATATGACGAGGACGGTTTCGAGCACCTGGACTACGCCGTCTTCAGGGCCGGGCAGCTAGGGCTGCGGCTGGTGATTGTCCTGGCGAACAACTGGGGCGACTTCGGGGGGATCCCACAGTACGCCGCATGGTTCTCCGCCGAACACGACGACTTCTTCCACCGCCGCACCATCAGGAAGTGCTACAAGGCCTGGGTGAAGCACGTGATCAGCCGGCGGAACCGGTACACGGGCGTGCCGTACGACTCCGAGCCGGCGGTCATGACCTGGGAGCTGGCCAATGAGCCCCGCTGCCCGTCCGACCCGTCCGGGGACACGCTGGTCGCCTGGGCCGACGAGATGAGCCAACATGTCAAGCGGCTGGCGCCCCGCCAGCTGGTCGCGGTCGGCGACGAAGGTTTCTACGGCCGTGCCGGCGCGGCCGACCACCCCTATTCCAACCGCGAGGGGGTGGCCTGGCATCGACTCGTCCGGCTGCCCGCGATCGATTACGGAACATTTCATCTCCATCCCCAGCAATGGGGTGAAAAATCGCCGGACTGGGGCGTCCGATGGATTCACGACCACCTCCGTGACGCCGCCGACGCCGGGGTGCCGGCGGTGCTGGAGGAATTCTCCTGGCGGGACGACGAGGCCGCCCGCAACACGGTCTACGCGGCCTGGACGGCCGAGGTCGAAGGCCGCGACGGCGACGGCGACCAGTTCTGGCTCCTCACCGGGCGCAATGACGACGGCTCCCACTACCCCGACTACGACGGCCTCCGCGTGATCCACCCGTCGAGTACCGCCGCACTTTTCACCGAGCACGCCAGACGGATGTCTCAGGGTGGTCGGGAGTTCCCGTCCCAACCGGAGTAAAACCCGACCGGGACGGGCTCCACCGGCGACAACGGAATCACCACGAAGCGCTACTGTCGACCCTGAACGGCACGCGCATCGAGACCGCCGGTAGGCTACGGCCGCCGTCGGCAACAGCAACCGTCGCCTACGGGATACACCCGCTCCGGTCCGGCTGGCGTATTGTTTCGGGGACCGTGATCAGTACTCCTGTGGGGGGAGCCGCGTGACCACGTCCGAGCATCTCATGCGCCGGGAATCCTTGGATTGGGCCACCGCCGTCGAGCACGACACGATGCCGCTGGCCAAATCCCGGCAGCGGTGGGTATGGCGGCCCGGTTTCAGCTCGTTTCTGATCGGCTTCATGGCGTTCGGCGCCTTCGGATGGTGGGCCTGGGCCCGCGACCCCGATTTCGGCTTCATGGGCTGGATAGCCGCGGTGGTCTGGACACTGCCCATCACAAACACCGTCATCGGTATGTACGGGAGCGTGCTCACGGCCGTTCGGCTGCGCCGCAACCGCAAACTGCCGGTCAGCGCGGCAATCGTCCACAATCCGCTGATCGTGGTCGTCCCGACCGTGGGACGCCACGACACCTACCCCGCCCTCGAGCGGGTGGTTCGCTCCTTCTGCCGGTATCTGCCGGACTACTTCCCGTACCTGCGGGTGGACGTGGTCGTCGAGGAGGGCTGTGCGGCCTATGACCAGATCGCCGCGCTGGCGGCGACGGACCACCTGATCCGCGTCGTCACCGTGCCCCGCGGCTA
>NZ_CAAAFO010000115.1:2584-9515 GCF_900634715.1 Candidatus Protofrankia californiensis
ACATCAGCCTGTTCGCGGCCACCACCGGCCGCGGCATGCCGCGCGCCGGACTGCACGGGGAGCTGCTGCTGGTCCGGGCGTCGGTGGAGGCGGCGACCGGCTGGGACTTCGGCCCCCAGGCCATCGTCGAGGACGCCCAGTTCGCCCTGCTCTTCTGCGGTCGCCACCCCGGTGGCAGCGACTGGTTCCCCGGACGTTCCTACGGCGCGTCCCCGGCCACCGTGGCCGACTTCGTCCGGCAGCGGGAACGCTGGTCCTGGGGGCTGTTCCGGCTGGCGGCCAACCGCACCGTCCCGTTGCGCCACCGGCTGCTTCTCCTGCACAACGTGCTGATCTGGGCATGTGGACCGATCCAGCACCTGGGATTAATCGTCCTGGTCGGTGCGCTGCTCGGGGACACCGACACCACCCCGGTCAGCGCCGTGCTGCTGCCCATCTGGGCGTCCAACATGGCCTACAGCATCTGGCTCTACTGGGAGGGCCTGAAGATCAACGCAGGGGCTTCGGAGCACCCCCGGCGCCGGTGGTGGGAACCGCCGTGCCTGCTGCTGTTGATTCCGGTCTTCTCCCTACTGGAAGCGATCGCGGTGTTCCGGGGGCTGGTCCGCTTCCTGCGCAACGGCGAATCCACCTTCAACGTGATCGCGAAACCGATGTGATCAGGTTGGACACGGCCGGCATGACGCTGGTCGCCATACTTGTCATGCTCACCGCGGGCACCGGCTGCGCCGCCGTACCGCAGGAACGCACGCCCGCCTTCCGGCCGGCCGCGCCGCAGACGGCGCCCGCGGCGGACGGCGTCCCAAGCCGGGCCTCAGGCGCAGAGCACCCGAGCCCGGCCTCCGCCTCGGCTCCGGGCTCGGGCCCCGCGGTCGCCTACCCCTGGCATCCCGGGCGGCCCGAACTCGGCGTCCAGGTCTACTGGGACGACAATCCCAGCGACTCCGTCGAACTGATCCGCCTCAAGGCACGACAGATCGTCGACTACGTCGTCGACCTGGAAGCCAACGCGATCTGCGTTTCCTTCCCCTTCTTCACCGACACGGCCAGGTCCAACGCCGTCCACGGCGCCCGGAGCACCCCCACACCGGAGCGGCTGGGCATCCTCCTGGACGAGGCCAAGCACTCCGGCCTGCGCGTCACCCTACGTCCGACACTCGACGAACGGAACCTGACCGCCGCCAACCGGCTGGACTGGCGTGGAACGATCAGGCCGGTCGAGCGGAATGCCTGGTTCGCCTCCTATCGCCGCTTCCTCACGCCCTACCTGGCCCTCGCCGAGCGGACCGGCGTCGCCACAGTGGTGATCGGTACGGAACTCAACTCCCTGGAAGGCGACCCGCACTGGGCGGATCTGGCCGCATACGCCCGGACCCTGTTCAGCGGCGAGACCGGGTACGCGTTCAACTGGGACGTGTTCGTGCACACCACGGTCCGGATGCCGGTGGACCGGGTCGGCGTGGACGCCTACCCGGAACTGCCGTTGCCCGACGACGCCTCCGTGGAGGAACTGGCCGCGGGCTGGAACGCCTGGTTGGACCGCCGGGCCCGCGGCACCATACCCGGCCTGTTGCTGTATGAGGTGGGCGCTCCTGCCCAGGACGGCATCTACCGGCATCCGGCCAATCCGAACAACGGTGGCCCGGTCAACGAGGTCGTCCAGCAACGCTGGTTCGCCGCCGCCTGCCGGATGGCGCGGGAACGTGCTCTGGCCGGCCTGTACTGGTGGCGGGTGGACTTCCACGTTGATCCCAGTACCGTCGACCCGCTGCGGGACCGGCACGAGTCGTTCGCCGGCAGGGCTGCCGAACAGACGATCCGGGACTGCTTCTCGACCTGGAGGGCGGTACGCTGACCCTTCCCCCGTCACGTGCCGTCATCGGTGTGTTCGGTCTTGCGGTACTCGCGGTGATGCTGCAGAGCACCGGAGGATTCCGCGCGGAGCTGCTCGGGCCGGATCTGGTGCTGGCCGCCACCGGCTACCTGACCACCCGCACCCTGCTGGGTGCCGCATGGTCACGCCTGGACGGCAGGCTCCGCTCAGCAGCCCAGGAACTTGGGCCTCCGGCAGCGCGAGAAAAACATGATCGCGCTGCCTTCGGCCTGGGCACCGCATACCGCGACCACTTCAAGCAGCGGGTTCCGCTGCTGCTGTTCACCCTCGCCGCGACCATGGGGCTTGCCGTGGCGCTCAGCCCGCCCGGCCAGGCCCGGCAGCTCGGCCCGCAGGCTGTTGCCGGTCTGGCGCAGCTGGGGAACTGGTTCGACCTCGTAGCGCGGGGCCAGCTCACCGGCGCCGACGGCAACTGGTACGCCGACCGTCCCGCCCAGGTGGACCCGCTGGGTCTGCTGTGGTTGCTGAGCCTGGTCGAACAGTTCGCCGTCGCGGGACCGCTGCTGCTGGCCGGCGCGTGGTGGATCGCCCGGCGGATCGGACGGCCAGCGCGGACGGGCTGGACGGCCTGGCTGACCGCGGCCGTCACCGCGCTGCTTGCCGCCGGCGCCTGCCTGGTCGGTCCGGCCCGGACCGCCGCAGGCGCGGACCTGCCCGAACTGGCCCTGGGCAGCCACGTCCGGGTAGCCGAATGGCTGCTGGGCGCCACGGCGGCCGCGGTGGTGGTGGCCATGCAGGTCCGGACAGCGCAGGTCCGGACGGCGACCAGCAGCCCCGGCGACTCCACCCCGGCGACGAGCGGCTCTGCCGGCGCCACCCCGGCCCGGGGGTTCTGGTGGGCGACGTCAGCCGGGACGGTCGCGCTGGCCGTGCTGGTCACCGGCGGGATTGTCGCCACCGCGCATCCCGCCGACTGGCTGCGTAACGGGGGGCCTGCCGTCGCCGCCGGCGCGGGCGCACTGCTGCTGGCCAGCGTGGACCGTCCGGCGGCACCGGCCCGCCGCAGCCCGCTGCAGTGGCTGTTCGGCCGGGGCGCGCCGGTGGAGCTGGGCGGGATGGCCTACCCGTTCCTGCTCCTGCACCTGCCGGTGTTCTGGGCGTTGGCGTCCGCCTTCCCGCGGGTGCGGCCGCATGCCCTGCTGGTGGTCGGTGGCGGGTTGGCCGCGCTCCTCGGGCTGCTGCTGCAGGACGCGGTGGTCGGCCGGCTGCGGCTGCGCCGGTGGCGGCTGGGGCGGACCGCCTCGGTACTGCTGGTGTCCTACACCGCCGTCGCGGCCGGCGGCCTGTGGCTGCCCGCCCTGGCCGAGCAGCGGCTACGGGCGGGCACGGGACCAGTGGTGCTGGTGCTGGGCGGGTCGTTCGCCGGTGATCTAGCTGCCGCGGTCGGCCGGCACGGCTCCGGCCGCTACCCGGTGGTGGACCGCTCACTGCCCGGCTGCGGGCTGTTCCCGGTGGCGCCACCCGCGACACCGCAGGCCCACGTCAGCGCTGACGCCCAGCTACCGGTGTCGGCGCGGGCACCGGCGGCGCCGGCGGAGAACTGCGTGCGCTGGGACCGGTACTGGCGCTCCCAGATCGCCGCCAGCCATCCCGACGTCCTGATGGTCGACCTGAGCGGGGACGCGGCAGCGCGGCCGGACCGCGCCACGGTCGTCTCCCCCTGCGACGTCGGCTACCGGCAGATCTACCGGGAGCGGTTGGCCGCGGCCGCGCACCTGTGGGAGCAGCAGGCCCCCGGCCGGCCGGTGCTGCTGGCCAACAGCCGCAGCAGCACCGGGGACACCGACGCCCAGTCCAGCCGCTGCTACAACGCGCTGGTCGCCGAGGCCGCCGGCAGGTATCCGCAGGTCCTGCTGCTGGACGTCGACGCCGCGCTGTGCCGGGGGGACCAGTGCTGGACCCGCACCGCCTCCGGTGGCCCGTTCTACGTCGACGCCGTCCACCTGACCGCATCCGGCATGCACCAGCTCGCCCCCTGGCTGGAAACGACGATCGGCAGGGCGCTGACGGCAGCGACGGCTCCCGCAGGCGGAGCCGGCACGAAGGGAACTGGCACGGAGGGAACTGGTACGGGGGGAGCCGACAGCACGACCCCGGTGCGCGCGGGCCGGTGACCAGGCACGACGATTACCACGCCCGGAGGACAATCGTCCAAGGAACGACTATCCGAACAACAATCGCCCGGAAGATCACCCGAAAGGTGGTGTCCCGGGGCACGATGACGGCTGTGACAAACCGGTGGAGGCGGACGTGACGGGCGCGAACAGCTCCTTCGAGAGCATGTGTGACGCCCTGACGCCGCAGGACCCGCGGACGATCGGCCCCTACCGCCTGCTCGGCCGGCTCGGCAGCGGCGGGATGGGCCGGGTGTACCTGGGCCAGTCCCGCTCCGGGCTGCTGGTCGCGGTCAAGACGGTGCGCGCCGACATGCTGGAGGAGCCCGGCTTCCGGGCGCGTTTCGCCCGGGAGGCCACGGCGGCCCGGCAGGTCAGCGGCGTGTACACGGCCTCCCTGGTGGACGCGGACGCCAACGCCGCGATGCCGTGGCTGGCCATCGCCTACGTTCCCGCGCCGTCCCTGTTCTGGCTGATACGCCAGGCCGGCCCGCTGCCGGTCAACGCGGTGTTATGGCTGGCGGCCGGGATCGCCGAGGCGTTGGACTCCATCCACCGGGTGGGTCTGATCCACCGGGACCTCAAGCCGTCGAACGTGCTGGTGACCCGGGAGAACCCCAAGGTGATCGACTTCGGGCTGGTCCGGTCGTCGGTCAGCAGCGCGCAGATCACCCAGGCCGTGATCGGGACACCGCACTACATGTCCCCGGAACAGGCTCTGGACACCGCGTCGGTGGCCCCGGCCACCGACGTGTACTCCCTCGGCGCCACCCTGCTGTTCGCGGCAACCGGCCGCACCGCCTATACCGGCGACACACCGGTCAACGTGCTGGCCCAGCTGCTGTCCCGGCCACCGGACCTGTCCATGCTCCCCCCGGAGCTCACCGACGTGATCCGCCGCTGCATGCAACGCGATCCGGCGCGGCGGCCCACCCCGAACCGTCTGCTGGAGGAGATCGACGGACGCTGGCAGGAGGCGCCGACCGGCTTCGGTGCGAAGCACTGGCTGCCACCCGCCGTCTACGACCTGGTGGACGCCTACGAACGCGGACACCGCCCGGACGCCCGGGACCGACTCTCCGGCCCGTCCAGCCCTGGTGGGCAGTCACCCGAAGCGCAGGCAGGTAAGGCACAGGCGCGGGCCGAGGCAGGCAGGGCCGAGGCAGGCAGGGCCGAGGCAGGCAGGGCGCAGCGCGACGCCGACCGGGACAGCACGACCCTGACCAGGATGGCGCCGGGGCCACGGGTGCGATCCGAGCCGCCGCCCACCCCCCGGGAGCCGATCTCCACCCCGTCGGGGCAGCGGTCCCCGCTGATCGCACCAACGCCGCCGCTACCACTGGAGCAGATGCTGCCGGGCGACCGTACCGGCCGGGGGCGTACAGGTCATGCCGACCACGAACATGCCGGTCGTGCCGACCAGGAACATGCCGGTGACCGGCCCGCACCCGCGCGGCCGCACAGGCGGACCCTGCTGCGAGCGGCAGGCGGCGTCGCGGTCGCCGCGGCGGCCGGGGCGGGCACGTGGGGCGGCCTGCGGCTGCTCGGCTCCAGCGGCAGCGACGGCCCACGGCCGTGGGTGTTCACCACTGGTGAGGAGGTCTACTCCTCCCCCGCGGTCGAGGCAGGCGTGGTCTACATCGGCAGCAACGACCGCCATCTGTACGCTATCGACGCGGTCACGGGCCTCGAACGTTGGCGATACCAGACCGGCGATGCGGTGACATCGTCTCCGGCGGTCGCCGACGGCACGGTCTACGTCGGCTGCAACGACACCTACCTGCACGCGGTGAACACCGCGACCGGGCTGCGGCGCTGGCGGTTCGACACCGGGGCGGCGATGCACTCCTCCCCGACCGTGGTCGACGAGCTGGTCTACATCGGATGCCGCGACCACAATCTGTATGCGGTCGACACGGTCACGGGCCTCGAACGCTGGCGCTTCACCGGCGGCGACTGGTTCAACTCGTCACCGGCGGTCATCGGTGGCGGGGTGTACGTCGGCTGCCGTGACCACAACATCTACGGTCTGGATGTCCGCAACGGAAAGGAACGCTGGCGTCACGCCACCGGCAGTACCGTCGACTCCTCACCCACCGTGTCCGGCGGCATGCTGTGGATCGGCGCCGACGACCACAACGTCTACGCCCTGAAGACCACGGACGGAACACCGACCTGGCAGTTCACCGCGCAGAACGGCGTAGTCTCCATACCTACGGTGGTGGACCAGGTGCTGTACGTGGGCAGCGACGACGGCAACCTGTACGCGTTGGACGCGGGCACCGGCCGGGTCCGCTGGCGGTTCCCCACCGGCAACGGCATCCGTTCCTCACCCACCGTGGCGGGTGATCTGGTCTACGTGGGCAGCCGGGACCGCTATGTGTACGCCGTGGACATCGTCACCGGTGAGCTGCGCTGGAAGTTCGCCACGCGGGGACCGATAGACGACTCCTCACCGGTAGTCGCGGACGGCCTGCTCTACATCGGCGGTCTGGACCACAACGTCTACGCGCTGGACGCGGCCACCGGCGCCGGAGCGTGACCACGACCACGACCACGACCACGACCACGGACAGTAGCAGCGTGCCGGACTGCGCATCCTGACCGCGCCGGTTGAGATCGTCTCCGGCAACTCGGGTATAGCGGGACGGACGGGGGTACCTTCAAGATAGTTGAACGCTCAACAGAACAGCGTTCGGCGGGACAGCGCTCCACAGAACCAGGCGTCGAGCCGCCCGAGGAGAAGATCATGGGCATCCACCGCCTCAACCACGTCGTCCTTTACGTCCGTGATGTCGCGCGTACCACCGCCTTCTACACCGACGTCCTGGACTTCCGGGTGACGATCTCGATGCCAGGCAGGGCCGCGTTCCTGCAGGCGCCGGACTCCACCAACGACCACGACATCGGCCTGTTCCAGCTC
>NZ_CAAAFO010000116.1:0-12177 GCF_900634715.1 Candidatus Protofrankia californiensis
ACCGGCGGCCTGTGGCGCACCGAAACTGCCTACGCCGTCACCGACCTGGACGCCACCAAGATCATCCATGCAGAGATCGCCGACAGCGTCCGCGGCCACTGACACATAGAGAACCGGCTGCACTGGGTCCGCGACGTCACGTTCGCCGAGGACCACAACCAGACCCGCACCGACAACGGCCCCGCGTCATGGCCAGCCTGCGCAACCTCGCCGTCAGCATCCTTCACCTGACCGGCACCACCAACATCGCGAAAGGGTTACGACACCACGCCCGCCGCCCCGAACGGCCGCTTCACACCATCATGATCTGCTGATAAGCAACTTTGCCGGAGCCCTGGATCCACGCCGGTCACCCTGCTCAGTCGCATCGGGGTCGGCGGGATGGGCGTGGTCCACATCGCCAGGGACCGCACATTCCGGGAACTCTTCCGTCCCGCGAGTACGTGCATCCGGTGCGGCATGGGGCGGTGTGGACCGCTCGACCCCGTCATCGGACGCTTCCGGCCGTGAAATCCGCCGTCTCCGGGCTGACGCCGAGTCGCTGCGGGCATGGACAGGCATCGATGATGCTGCCGGTGTGTCAGCCGCGCCGGCGCGCCCGGCCGATACGGGACGGGCCACCCGGCGGAGCCCCGCTGCCCGTGGGAACCGTAGAATTCCACCATGCCGCCGGAGAAGCGTAGGCCCCAGCGGCCGCTCGTCCCTGCGCTGCAGCAGCGCCGCCGGGAGGGCGAGGTCGTGCAGGCCGCGATCGAGGTCTTCTGGGCCAAGGGGTACACGGCGGCGACGATCCAGGACGTCGCGGACAAGCTCGGCATGCTCAAGGGCAGCCTCTACTACTACATCGACTCGAAAGAACACCTGCTCGTTAAGATCTTCCAGCTGATCAACCGCGACGCCGCGGCGATTCTGCAGGAGGCCGCGGCACAGCAGGCGCCGCCGCTGGACCGGCTGCACTGGTTCGTGCGCACGTACCTGGAGTACTTCTTCGCGCGCTACGAGTTGATGAGCCTGTACTTCACGGAGTGGTCCCATCTGACGGGGGAGTACCGCAGCGAGGTGCTCGCCCAGCGCGCGGAGTTCGAGGTCGTCGTCCGCGACCTGATCAGGCAGGCGCAGGCGGACGGCACGGTTCCGGCCGACCTCGACGACCGGCACGCCGCCTTCTTCATCCTCAGCGCGGTCAATTCCGTGGCCACCTGGTACCGCCGCGAGGGCCACGACACCCCGGAAATCATCGCCGCGTCGTACGCGCGGATGGCCACCGGCCTGCTGGTCGGGGCCGGGATCGTCGCCGGGCCGGCGGTGCCGGACGCGGGGGCGCGCCGCACCGGGTGATCCGGCGCCCTCGTCGCGTCGACGAGGGCGCCGGATCACGTGCGGGCTCAGTGCACCATCACTCCGCCGTCGATCGGGACGGCCTGGCCGGTGATGTACCGCGCCTCGTCGGAGGCGAGGAACGCGATCACGTCGGCGATCTGGTCTGGGCGGATCCAGCCGTCCTCGACGGGCATGACCGGGATGAACGAGCTGCGGAAGAGCTCCGCGTCGGGGTCGTCCTTGCCGAAGAGGGCGAGCAGTTCGTCGTTGCCGGTGGTCATGGTGGTCGTGACGCCACCGGGGTTGATCGTGTTGACGCGGATCCCGTGCCGCCCGAGCTCCTGCGCCATGGCCTTCATCAGGCCCTGCAGGCCGTGCTTGGCCGCGCCGTAGGCGCCGAACAGCGGGAGCCCCTTGAGGCCGGCGACCGAGCTGAGGAAGACGATCGACCCGCCGTTGCCCGCCTCGACCATTCGCGGCGCGAACGCCGCGACCGTGTTGTAGACCCCGGTCAGATTGGTGTCGATGACGCGGTCCCAGGTCGCGGCCGGGCCGCCGAGCGGCGCGGCCGCCACGATCCCGGCCGCGGCGACGATCACGTCGAGGCGGGGGAAGTCGGTGGCGGTCTGCGCGGCGAAGCCCGCGAGCGCCTCCCGGTTGCGCACGTCAACGAGCGCGCTTGCGACGCGCCGGCCCTCCTTCTCGACGAGCCGTGCGGTCTCCTCGAGGTCTGCCGAGGTGGCCAGCGCGTAGCCCTCCTCGGGCGCGCCGTTGCCGATGTCGAGGGCCAGGATGTCGGCCCCGTCCCGGGCCAGGCGGAGCGCGCTAGCCCGGCCCTGACCGCGGGCCGCTCCGGTGACCAGGGCCGTACGACCCGTCAGCTTGCTTGCCACGCGCGCCTCCTGCTGTTCGAACGCATACCAAACAGCGTTTGAATCTAGGCCCGGCCGCAAGTGGGGTCAAGCCTTACTTGTGACCCTTGACACATGTCGTCCTCGATGTCAGGGTCTCGATTCAAACGCCGTTTGGCAGATGGATCCCGACGCCCACGGAGAGGTGGACGCGATGGCGAGCGCCGAGCTCGAGCAGGTACGCAGTTTGTGGCAGGGACTCCTCGCGGCCCTGGCCCCGCCCGCCGACATGCCCGAGTGGCGCGCGGGCTACGACAAGTTCTGCGCGTCGTTCCCGATCCCGGGGGATGCGACGATCGAGGAGGTCGATGCGGGCGGTACGCCGGCGCTGCTCGTCACCGCCGCGGGCGCCTCACCCGACACCGTCGTGCTGTGGAGCCACAGCGGCGGCTACTGCTTCGGCTCGGCCCGCGGCTACCGCTCGTTCGGCGTCGCCCTGTCCGCCGGGTCGGGCGGGCAGGTGCTGCTGCTCGACTACCGCCTGGCGCCCGAGCACCCCTACCCCGCCGCGCTGCAGGACGCCAAGGGGGCGTACCGCTGGCTGCTCTCCCAGGGCCGCGACCCGCACAGCATCGTCATCGGCGGCGACTCCGCGGGCGGCGGGCTAGCGGCGGCCACGCTGCTCGCTCTGAAGGACGACGGTGACCTGATGCCGGCCGGCGGGCTGCTCGTGTCCCCGCTCACCGACCTGACCCTGTCGGGCGGGTCCATGAAGACCAGGGCCGGCGTTGACCCTATCGCCTCGGAGGCGATGCTTGGCCTGCTCGGCGGGATGTACGCCGGGGAGGTCGCACTGGACTCGCGCTACCTCTCGCCCGCCCTCGCGGATATCGGCGGGCTCCCGCCGCTGCTGGTCCTGGTCGGCACGGACGAGGTCCTGTACGACGACTCGGTCCGCCTCGTCGAGGGTGTCCGGGCCCGCGGCGGCGAAGCCAGGCTGGTTGTCGGCGTGGGCCAGTTCCACATCTGGCCGCTGTTCGCCCCGATCCTCCCGGAGGGCCGGGAGGCCATCGACGGCATGGGCGAGTTCGTCCGCGCCACCACCCGCTCCAGCGTGAGCAGCTGAACCCCAGTCCCCCGGACCCCTCGAGACCAGGAGAGAGCACCGATGAAGTTCGCACTTCTGCAGGTATTCCAGAACTGGCACAACGATCTGACTGACGGTCAGGTGTATCAAGGCGAGATCGAGATGGCGCTCGCGGCGGACCGGCTCGGCTTCGACTCGCTGTGGGCGGTAGAGCACCACTTCGAGGCCTACGGCCTGTGCCCGGACAACATGCAGTACCTGTCCTACATCGCCGGCCGCACCCAGCGGATCAAGCTTGTCCCGGGCGCGGTCATCCTGCCGTGGAACGACCCGCTGCGGGTCATCGAGAAGATGTCGATGCTCGAGCACTTCGCCCCCGGCCGGGTCGGCCTCGGCATTGGGCGCGGCCTCGCCAAGTGCGAGTACCGCGGGATGCGGCAGTACATGAACGAGTCGCGCGAGCGCTTCGACGAGGCCGCCGAGATGATCCTGCGCGGCCTCGAGACCGGCATCGGCGAGAACGACGGCAGGTTCTACAAGCAGCCCGCCGTCGACATCCGCCCCCGCCCGGCCAAGGGCTACTGCGACGACCTGCACTGCGTTGCCATGTCCCCGGACTCGGCGATGGCCGCGGCCGGCCTCGGCGCGACGATGATGACCTTCATCCAGTACGACATCGAGCGACACGTGCCGGGGATCAACGCCTGGCGCGAGCGGTTCGCCCAGTCCCACCCGGGCCGGCCGATCCCGCCGCCCATGCTCACCGATGTCACCCTCTGCCACGAGGACGAGGAGGAGGCGCGCCGGATGGCCGAGGAGTACATCGGCCGCCACTTCGCCTCCGTCATGGAGCATTACGACTTCGCCGGCGACCACTTCAAGAACATCAAGGGCTACGAGGCCTACCAGCAGGGCGCGGACCTCATCAAGGAGGCCGGCCTTGACGCGGCCCGCAGCGCCTACGTGAACGCGCAGAACTGGGGCACTCCCGAGCAGATCATCGAGAAGTACGCCGAGCGGCAGCGGGCCGTCGGCGAATTCAACCCGATGGTCGTGCTGTCGTACGCGCACATGACCTTCGAGGAGTCGCAGAACAGCTTACGCCTCTTCGCGGAGAAGGTCATGCCGATGGCGCAGAAGCTCAAGCTGACGCCCGCCGCCGTCTGACCCGCCCTACCCGGGTTCGCCGACGGGAGGGAGGCCGCATCGATGCGGCCCCACCCGCTCTCCCCCCTGGCGCGGCCCCGCCCGGAGACATGAGGACGCAATGGAGCTCGAGACCCTGATCTACAAGAAGGAAGAGCGGATCGCCACGGTCACGCTCAACCGCCCGCACAAGGGCAACGCCCTCTCGCGTCAGCTGCGTGACGAGCTGGACCTCGTCATGGACGACCTGGACCTGGACGACGAGACACGCGTCCTCGTCATCAAAGCGAACGGCGACCATTTCAGCACCGGGTACGACCTGAACGAGTTCTCCTATCTGTGGGACGCGGACAGCGCCGTCAACGACGTGCAGCGCCGGCCGCACCGCCGCTCGCCCGTCTGGTCGCGCCGGGAGTTCCACCTCTCCCGCGAGCGCTGGATGCGGCTGTTCCGGCTGCGCCAGGCCACGATCGCGGTCGTGCACGGCCACTGCATCGCCGGCGGCCTGGACCTCATGGGCGTGTGCGACATCGCGTTCGTCGCCGAGGATGCGCTGCTCGGCCAGCCCGAGGCGCGCGCGATGGGCGAGATCCACGTGTTCGGCCTGTGGCCGATCCATCTCGGCATGCGCAAGACCAAGGAATGGCTGTTCACCGGCGACAACATGACCGGTATCGAGGCCGCCGAGTTCGGCCTGGCCAACCGGGCCGTCCCACGCGAGGAGCTCGAGGCGGTCGCCCGCGCCTACGCCGAGCGCGTCTCGCATGTCCCGCTGGACGCCATCTACTCCCACAAGGAGGTCACGAACCGCTGGTTCGAGGCGCAGGGCATGCACACCGGCATGGCGGCGGCCAATGACCTCGACGCCATGGGCATCGCCGGGCCGGCCCTGGACGAGTTCACCGCCATCTGGCGAGAGGGCGGCGTCCGCCCGGCCGTGCGCTTCCGCGACCGCCAGTTCAAGGAGCACCGCTCCTACTGGGACGCCTACCTGGCCGCCCGCACCGCCGACGCGAAGAACGAGGACGAGTAACGATGACCGGCGACGAGCGCACCCTGGCGGTGGCCCCGGATGCGCGCACCGCGCTCGCCCCGCTGGCCACCCGCCGGGCGGCGCTCGAGGCGATGTTTCCGGGGTTTCCGGGGTTTCCGGGCTGGGTCCCGCGCACCTTGGACCAGCTGCTGGACGTCGTCGCGGAGGCCCACCCCGACCGCCCGTACGTCATCACGGACGACCGCACCTGGACCTACCGGGAGCTGCAGGAGTGGTCGTTGCGGATCGCCGCCGGGCTGCAGGCCGCCGGGGTGCGGCCGGGCGAGCACGTCGCCTTCGTGCTGGGCAACTTTCCGGAGTTCGTGGCGCTGAAGTTCGCCATCGCCCGGGTCGGCGCCGTCGCCGTGCCGATCAACTTCCTCAACCGGCGCGACGAGCTCGGCTACATCCTGCGCCAGTCGGACTCGGTCCTGCTCGTCACCATGGACACCTTCCGCGACCTGGACTACCTGCGGATGCTCGACGAGCTGGCGCCCGGGTGGGCGACGGGCGGCGGCGGGGCCGCGCTGCCGGAGCTGCGCCGGGTCGTCGTGTTCCCGACCGCCCCGGGCGGCGGGCGCGCGGGGGCCACGACCTTCGCGGAGCTGGCGGAGCCGGCCGCGGAGCTCGCGCCGATCTCCGCGCCCGACGCGGAGTCCGACGCCGACATCATCTACACGTCCGGCACCACCGGCACGCCCAAAGGCGTGCTGCTCACGCACGACATGCTGCTGCGCACGGCGTACGGCAGCGCGTACGGGCGGGGCTTCCAGGACGGCCGCCGGATCGTGTTCTCGCTGCCGATGTACCACGTCTACGGCTACGTCGAGGGCATGCTCTCGGTGCTCATGGCCGGCGGCGCGATCATCCCGCGGCTGGCCTTCACCGCGGCCGACACGCTGGCGGCGATCGAGCGGCACCGGGCCGACGACGCGCTGCTGATCCCGCTCATGACGATGGACGTCATCGAGGAGCAGCGGCGCGCGGTCCGCGACCTGTCGAGCCTCACGTCGGTTCTCTCCTCCGGTGGCCATGCACCGCCGTGGATCTGGGACGCCATCACCGAGGTGCTCGCACCCGAGGAGATCACTACCGGATACGGCATGAGCGAGACCACGGCGTCGACCACGGTCACCAGCCCGGACGACCCGCGGGAGCGCCTGCTCACCACCAACGGCCGCCTGCGCGACGTCGGTCAGGTCGGCGACCCGGCCCTGGAGGGCCGGCTCGCGCTCTACCGCGTGCTCGACGACGACGGTCGCGACGTGCCGCTCGGCGAGGTGGGCGAGCTGGTGTGCATGGGGCCGTCGGTGACGGCGGGCTACTACAAGAAGCCCGACGAGACGGCGGCCGCGTTCACGCCTGACGGCTGGCTGCGCAGCGGCGACCTCGGCCGCATGGATGCTCAGGGTTACATCACCCTCGTCGGCCGCAAGAAGGAGTGCTACCGCTGCGGCGGCGAGCAGGTGATGCCCAAGGAGATCGAGGACGTCCTGCTCACGCACACCGCCGTCGGCCAGGCGCACGTCGCGCCGCTGCCCGACGAGCGGATGGGCGAGGTGGGCGTCGCGTTCATCGTGCCCAAGCCGGGCGCGGTCGTGGACACCAGCGAGCTCACCGACTACTGCGCCGAGCGGCTCGCGCGCTTCAAGGTCCCCCGGCACGTGCTCGCCCTCGCCGCGGACGAGGTGCCCCTGACCCCCAGCGGGCGGCCGCGAAAGTTCCTGCTCACCGAGCGCGCGCAACGCGAGCTCGCCGACTCCGAAGGACAACCCCTTTGAGCCTGTTCGACCTCACCGGTAAGACCGCCCTGGTCACCGGCGGCACGATCGGCATCGGGCTGATGATGGCGCGCGGCCTCGTGCATGCGGGCGCCACGGTGTACCTGAGCTCGCGCAAGCAGGCCGGCGGTGAGGCCGCGGTCAACGAGCTGTCCGCCTTCGGCAAGGTGGAGTTCCTCCAGGCCGACCTCGGCCAGGAGGCCGAGTGCGCCCGCCTGGCCGAGGAGTTCCGCAGCCGCGAGCCCCGGCTGCACATCCTGGTGAACAACGCCGGCGCGACGTGGGGCGCTCCCCTCGAGGACTTCCCGGCCTCCGCCTGGGACAAGGTGCTGGACCTCAACCTCAAGGCGCCGTTCTTCCTCACCCGCGCGCTGCTGCCGCAGCTGGAGGCGGCGGCGACGGCCGACGACCCGGCCCGCGTCATCAACGTCGGCAGCATCGACGGCCTGCGGGTCCCGGCGACGCCGACCTACTCCTACTCGGCGAGCAAGGCGGCGCTGCATCAGCTGACCCGCGTGCTGGCCCGCGAGCTGGGGCCCCGTCAGATCACGGTCAACGCCGTGGCACCCGGGCCGTTCCCCAGCAAGATGATGGCGAGAGTGCTCGACGAGCACGGTGACGAGATCGCCGCGACCTCGCCGCTCGGCCGGGTCGGCCGCGACGACGACATGGCCGGCGCAGCGGTGTATCTCGCCAGCCGCGCGGGCGCGTACGTGACCGGGGCTGTCCTGCCCGTCGACGGCGGCATCTGGGCCTCCGCATGACAGCGCCCGAGACCGTGGACGTCCTCGTCGTCGGGGCCGGCTTCGCGGGCATGCGCGCGCTGCACGCCCTGCGGGGGCAGGGGATGTCGGTCGTCGTGCTGGAGGCCGGCGACGACGTGGGCGGGGTCTGGTACTGGAACCGCTACCCCGGCGCGCGCTGCGACGTCGAGAGCTACGACTACTCCTACTCCTTCTCCGAGGAGCTGGAGCAGGAGTGGCGGTGGAACGAGCGGTTCGCCGCGCAGCCCGAGATCCTGCGCTACGCCCAGCACGTCGCCGACCACTTCGGCCTCCGGCGCGACATCGTCTTCGGACAGCAGATGACCTCCGCCACCTACGACGAGCAGGCCGCCCGTTGGACGGTCACCACGCACACGGGCTGCGTGTGGGACGCGCAGTTCCTGGTGATGGCGGTCGGCAACCTCTCGGCCACCAAGGCACCGGACATCGCCGGACTCGACATCTTCGCCGGGCGCGTGTTCCACACCGCGCGCTGGCCGCACGAGCCGGTCGACCTGACGGGCCTGCGGGTCGGCGTCATCGGGACCGGGTCCTCCGGGGCCCAGCTCATCCCGATCGTGGCCCAACAGACGGCGCATCTGACGGTCTTTCAGCGCTCGGCCAACTTCAGCATCCCGGCGTGCAACGGGCCCGTCTCCGACGAGCGCGATGCCGAGGTCAAGGCGGCCTACGCGGAGCGCCGCGCGATCGCGCAGAACTCGCCGAGCGGGCTGGGCTTCATGCCCGACCGGGCGTCCGCGGCCGCAGCCGACCCGGAGGAGCGGCGCGCCCGCTTCGAGCAGGCCTGGGCCGGCGCCGGATTCGGCTTCCTCTTCACGTACCACGACCTGCTGCTCGACGAGGCCTCCAACGCCACGGCCGCCGAGTTCTGCCGCGAGAAGATCGCGGCGATCGTGAAGGACCCACGCACCCGCGAGTTGCTCACCCCGCACGGGTTCCCGTTCGGCGGGAAGCGGCCGTCAGTCGACAGCGGCTACTTCGAGACGTTCAACCGCGACAACGTCATGCTCGTGGACCTGCGGGCCACGCCGATCCGCGACGTGACGCCCACCAGCCTGCGGACGACGGACGCGGAGTACCCGCTCGACGTGCTGATCCTCGCGACGGGGTTCGACGCGTTCACCGGTGCGCTGCTGCGCCCGGACATCACCGGCCGCGGCGGCCACTCGCTGCGGGAGGCGTGGTCCACCGGCCCGCGCACCTACCTGGGCCTGGGGGTGGCCGGCTTCCCCAACCTGTTCGTCATCGCCGGGCCGGGCAGCCCGTCCCTGCTCAGCAACGTCCTGCTCTCGATCGAGCACCACGTGGACTGGCTGGCCGTGCTGCTGCGCACCGCGGTCGCCGACGGCATCGTCGAAATCGAGGCGACGGAGGAGGCCCAGGACCGATGGGTGGAGCATGTCAACCGGCGGGCGCAGGAGACGCTCTACCCCCGGGCGCCGTCGTATTACATGGGCGACGACCTGCCCGGCAAGCCGCGGGTGTTCATGCCCTACTCCGGTGGCGTGCGCGACTACCGGCGCATCCTTGAGCAGGTCGAGCGGGACGGCTACGAGGGGTTTGCGCTCCGGCGCAGCCTGCTCGGCGAGACCGTGCCCGTGCGCTGAGGACGCGCCGTGGACCTCGACCTCGAGCCCAGGCCCAGCCGAGCAGCCCCGGGCGGTCCCGCCGTCAACAGCTCCGGCTCGTCGATCAACCGCCGACGCAGCTCAGGCTCGCGCTCCAGTCGGACCAGCGCGTTGCCGGTCAGGCCGCTGGTGGTGTCCACCCCGCCGGGCCGCCTCCCCCGTCGTCACGAGAAGATCGCTCCTGGGTTGAGGATGCCCATCGGGTCGAGCGCCTGTTTGATCCGCAGCGACAGGCCGAGCACATCCGGGCCGACCTGATCGACCAGCCACGCCTTCTTGAGCCGGCCGACGCCGTGCTCGCCCGTGATGGTGCCGTCGAGGCGGATGGCCAGGTCCATGACCTCACCGAAGGCCAGCTCCGCACGTCGGGCCATGTCCTCGTCTGCCGGGTCGACGACGATCAGCGGATGGGTGTTCCCGTCGCCGGCGTGGGCGATCAGCGCGATCGTGACCTCCCGGGCCGCGGCGATCGCCTCGATGCCCGCGACCAGGTCGGGCAATCTGGGGAGCGGGACACCGACATCCTCGAGCAGCACCCTGCCTCGGCGTTCGACCGCCGGGATGGCACTGCGGCGCGCGACCACGAACGCCTCGCCGGCCGTCGCGTCGTCGGTCGCGAGGACCTCGGTGGCACCGTTCGCCTCGCACGCCGCGGCCATGGTCTTCATCTCGAGCTCGGCGGCGAGGTACTGGCTGTCCGAGCGGGCCACGAGCAGCGCGGCCGCGTCGCGGTCGAGCCCCATCCGCAGCATGTCCTCGACGGCGTTGATGGACGTGCGGTCCATGAACTCGAGCATCGCCGGACGCACGGCCGAGGTGATCGCCAGGATCGCCCTCGTCGCGTCCAGCGTGCTGGCGAAGGTGGCCACCAGCGTGCTGGTCGGCGGCTGGGCCGGCAGCAGTCGCAGCGTCGCCTCGGTGACGATCCCCAGAGTTCCCTCACTGCCGACGAACAGCTTGGTGAGCGACAGACCGGCAACGTCCTTCAGCCTCGGGCCACCGAGTCGCACGGCCGTGCCGTCGCTCAGCACCACCTCGAGGCCGAGCACGTAGTCGGTGGTGACGCCGTACTTCACGCAGCACAGGCCGCCGGCGTTCGTCGCGACGTTGCCGCCGATCGAACAAATCTCGAACGACGACGGGTCGGGCGGGTACCACAGGCCGTGCTCGGCAGCGGCAGCCTTCACCTCACCGTTGAGCAGCCCCGGCTGCACCACTGCCATGCGGGTGAGCGGGTCGATCCGCATCGTCCGCATCCGCTCGGTCGACAGCACTATCCCGCCGTCCACGGCGGTGGAACCGCCGGACAGCCCGGTGCCCGCCCCCCGGGGCACCACCGGCACCCGGTGACGCGCCGCCCAGCGCACGGCGGTCTGTACCTGTTCGGTGCTCTCGGCGCGCACCGCAGCCAGGGGCATGGCCGCCCGCGGGTCGGCGGCCCGATCGCGACGGTACTTCTCCAGCAGGTCAGGATCGGTGACAACCACACCATCGGGCAGTTCATCAACCAGTTCGGCGAGCGCCGCGTCCACGAAAGCATCACCGTCTCTCGGTGTCGCTTGGTATCGTTATTTCACGATGCGGAATTTTAATATTACATTGTGAAAGAAGGCTAGATCGGACGGCAGGCAGCGGTCAAGACAGTGCGGGAGGCTCGGAAAGTCATGACCTTCGATCAGCACCCCACGGCGACGGGAGCCGCGGGTGCTCCGGACACCTCCGGAGCCGCCGGGGTGCAGTCGGTGCAACGTGCCCTCACCGTGCTCGAGGTCGTCGAGGCGGCACACGGAGCGTGTTCGATCAGTGAGATGGCCACGGCGACCGGGCTTCCACTGCCGACCATCCACCGGCTCGTCCAGACCCTCGCCGCACGCGGCTACCTCCGGCGGCTGCCCGACCGTCGGTACTGCCTCGGCTCGAGACTCGTCCCCCTGGGCGCGGGCGCGAACGCGCTGCTCGGCGAGCGGGCCGGTCCGGTGCTGCGTGGGCTGGCCGACCAGCTCGGCGAATCGGTCAATCTCGCGGTGCTGGCAGGCAGCCTCGCGGAGTACGTGGCGCAGGCGCCCGGCTCGCACTCGATGCGGACGTTCACCGAGGTGGGACGGCGGGTCTCGCTGTACTGCACCGGCGTCGGCAAGGCGCTGCTGGCCATGCTCCCCCCCGACCGGACGAGGACGATCCTGGAGACCTCACCGCTGACCCCGCGCACGCCAGCGACGATCACGGACGTCGACGAGCTGCTGAGCGAGCTGTCGCTGATCCGTTCCCGCGGCCACGCCCTCGACGAGGGGGAGATGGAGATCGGTGTCCGCTGCGTCGCGGTCCCGGTACCTGCGGTGCCGCTCATGGCCGGGTCGCCCATGGCAATATCGGTCTCGGGGCCGACCGTGCGCATGACCGACGAACTCGTCGAACGTACGCTGCCCGCGCTCGCGCGCACCGCCTCCGAGCTCGCCGACGTCCTCGTCTGACGCTCCCGCGACCTCGTCAGGGCCGGTGGACGTCAGCCACCCGTGCTGCCGGAGCGGCGCATCAGGTCCGCAGGA
>NZ_CAAAFO010000116.1:12300-12929 GCF_900634715.1 Candidatus Protofrankia californiensis
GGTTCCCGCCCAAGGGAGACGAACAGTATGCGAACAATCCGATCGAAGCAGATCGCAGCCGGCTGAAAGCCCGACTGCGGCCGATGCGCGGGCTGACACGCGTCCGTTCCGCCCAGACGGTCAGCTTGGGGCATGCGTTCGTGGGAGAACGTCCGACATGGCCACTACGAACTCCGCGTCGAGGTCGGCCCGCACCTACGGGTACCGGCTGCCTTCAGCAAGCTCGCACTGGCGGTCTGATCATCGACTCGGAGGGGCCTGCCGTGTCTCGGCTTCGCTGAACGCGACAGACCCTGTCCGTATCCCGAGCCAGGGCGGCGACGTCAGTCCCAACTGGTAGCTCCACGTCAACCGAACGCGCCGGGATCTGATTCCAGGGTCGTACTGCAGGTCCGGCCGGCTGACAGGTCCGGTGATCGGTCGGCGGTGAGCCCATGAGACGGTCAGGGCCGTGATCCCAGGCCGGTGGGTCCGTCGGCATCCGCACGTTCCTTGGATCTTCCCGTCGACAAAGCTCACGTGACCGCCTCACGGAGGCTTCAGACGCCCCGGAACGACTGCGGAGGACGCCTCCACCGGAAGATTTACGGTCAAGATCGGCCGATCCTGACGGATGCACCAGCGCCGCT
>NZ_CAAAFO010000116.1:13449-14921 GCF_900634715.1 Candidatus Protofrankia californiensis
ACGGCGGATCTCGCCAACGCAACAATCCCAGATATCAGGTGCTGTCGAGGAGCGGCACCGTAGCGCCCGAGCCTGTGGGGTTCCAGAAGTCAGTCTGGGCCTGTGACCTTGGGTGATGCGACGGTGCGGCCGTCGGCATGACGGTCAGCTGTGTCCGTGCGCCTGCCGTATCTGATCTTCCTTCGGGTGTGTGGCTGGCTCGGGGACCTTTCGCACCTGCCGCCGGACGTCGCGGTGGTTGTGGCGGTGCCAGAGAAATCCCCTGCGCGGCGTCCTTGAACCCGCCGTCTGTCCGTTTCCAGGCCATCGCCGTCAGTTCGCTCGGTGATCAGCCCGTTTCCGGGTGCCGCGTGGACGGTGCGGCCAGGTGCGGGTGTCGCGGGGTTCTGCGTACGGCTCCGCGTGCGGGGGCAGGCCACCGGCGACGGCCCGTTCCCGGGCGATCTCGGCGTCGAACTCGAGGCCGAGCAGCATCGCCAGGTTCGACAGCCACAGCCAGACCAGGAAGACGATGACACCGGCAAGCGTGCCGTAGGTCTTGTTGTAGGAGCCGAAGTTCGCGACGTACAAGGCGAAGCCTGCGGACGCGACGAGCCAGATGACCACGGCGAGGGCGCTGCCCGGAGTCAGCCAGCGGAAGCCGCGTACCCGGACGTTGGGTGCCGACCAGTACAGGAGGGCGATCATGATGATCACGAGCAGTGCCAGCACCGGCCATTTCGCATAGGACCAGGCGGTCAGAGCCGCACTGCCGATTCCGAGCGCTTTCCCTGCCTGGTCGGCGAGGCCGCCGGAGAACACGACGATGACCGCGCTCGCCGCGAGCAGGACCATGAGCATGACCGTCACGGCCAGTCGCAGTGGCACGACCTTCCACGCCGGTCGTCCCTCGGGGATGTCGTAGACGACGTTGGCTGCGCGGATGAAGGCGGCGATGTAGCCGGAGGCGGACCACAGTGCCCCCGCCAGGCCGACGAGGGCGAGGACACTTCCGGCGCCGGCGGTGTCGCGAATGCTGTTCACCGCATTGCGCAGGATGTCTCGGGCGGAGCCGGGGGTGAGCTGTTCCAGATTGGTCAGGATGCTGTCGGTCGCGGATTTTCCCACGACCCCGAGCAGTGAGACCAGGACCAGCAACGCCGGAAAGATCGCCAGAACGCCGTAGTAGGTGAGCGCAGCCGCCCGGTCTGGCAATTCGTCGTCCTTGAACTCCTTGACCGTACGCCGCAGCACCATGAACCAGGAGCGGGGACGTAGCCCGGTGAGGCGGTCCGGCTGCGCTTCCCGGACCGCCTCATCCGGGCCGGTGCCGAGCGCCGGCTCCTCGTCCCGGCGGTGCCTTGCAGTCATGACCGATGCTTTGCCACCACGGAGCCCGCAAACCCTCCCACGGCTGCTTTCCTCTCCAACTGGCACTGTTGCATTCGTCGATTACCGGCGATCTTGACCGCAGATCTTCCTGTCGGCAGAGG
>NZ_CAAAFO010000117.1:0-445 GCF_900634715.1 Candidatus Protofrankia californiensis
AGCTCCGGGTAGGTGACCAGCGCCGCCAGCGTCAGATAACCCCCGTAGGAGCGGCCCGCGACCCCGATCCGCCCGCCGTCACCGAGACCGGCGTCCACCAGATAGCGGACACAGGACGCGACGTCGGCGATGCCGTCGAAACGGCGACGGTGGTTGTCCGCGTTGCTGAACGCACGGCCGTAGCCCGTGGATCCTCGCACGTTCGGCGCGAACACGGCGATCCCGCGGGCCACCAGAGCCTGGAACAGCGGGTTGAACACAGGACGTTCCTGCGCCTCCGGACCGCCGTGGAAGAACAGCAGGGTCGGGTGCGGAGCCTGCTGGCCGTACGGCCGGTACAGCCAGCCGGACAGCTCCAGACCGTCATGGGCGGCGAACCTGTGCAGCACCGGCCGGACGAGCCGGGTCTGCGGCTGCGCCGTGCCGGCAACCCGGTCGCCGTTCT
>NZ_CAAAFO010000117.1:521-1521 GCF_900634715.1 Candidatus Protofrankia californiensis
GTCGGTGGCGAGGTCGCCGTGCTGGTCGGCCGTAGGGCTCGCGGCAGGACCGGCCGCAGGATCAGCCGCAGCTGGTATCGCCGGATCCGCGTCCGGGACCCCGTCCGGATCGCTGACGGACGCGAGCGCCGGTACCGGGAAGGCGGTGGGGGCATGAGAGACCAGACATCGGTAGCCGGCCGACGCCGAGACGAAGTCGTAGGTCCACAACTCGCCGGGGACGGTCGAACCGACCAGTGCCAGCAGCAGCCCGCGTCCACCGTCGCGCACGAGCAGGCTACCCGCGACCTCCCGCGGTAGCGAGGGAAGGGCCCGGCGACTCCGGGGGCGGCCCGATCCACCCGGGTTGAGATCGACCACGTCGAGAACGGTCTGCCCGTCGACGTTCCACGCCAGCACGGCGGCGGGCCGCGCTCTGCCACTGCCGGTGCCGCTGCCGGTGGGGAAGCCGCCTGGCAATAGCGCGAACCGCTCCAGGTCAGCGTCGTCACGGGCCGCCACGACATCGACACTCTTCGGCATGAAATCGTTACCTAGGGTCACTGCGACCAGCGCAGCTCGTTCCCGACCGGCGTCGGAAAGGACGTAGGCCACAGTCCCACCCGACGATCCGGACGAGGCAGCATCCGTGGCTGGAGCGGTGACGTCCGCGGCGAACCGGCCGAGCCCCACCGTGCCCGTTCCATCCAGCAGGGGATGGAAGCGCCCGGTCGCCGAATCGACCAGGATGAGCCGGCGGACGCCCCGGGGCCCCTCCCGCAGCAGCAGCCGGTATCCGCTCGCGGCGTCCCCGTCGATGTCGCAGACGGCCAGCGCCTGGCCCACGGCCAGATGGTCACGCCGCCCGGTCTCGGGGTCGACGAGCAGAGCATGGGTCATTCCCGACCCGACCGACTCGCACACAGCCACGGCGGTGCCGTCCGGCGTCCAGCGTCCAAGGGTGGCCGCGCTCGCCGTGTCGGCCTCGGCACCTGCCACGGAGCCCGCCGCCCTTCCCGCC
>NZ_CAAAFO010000117.1:2048-4373 GCF_900634715.1 Candidatus Protofrankia californiensis
GGCGGGAAGGGTGGCGCCACAACAGCCGGTGTCGTGAACGCGGCGTGAGCACCACCCGGTTCCACGGCTCCAGGACCCGCTCCGGTGTCAGCGCCGGCAGCCGGCCCCAGCCCCGGCCCCGGTACGGTCGAGTACCAGCCGCCGGCCAGGCGGCGCAGCCCGCTGCCGTCCGGGCGGACGACCCGGACCTCGGTGTACTCCCCGCCCCCGGGCGCGACCACCACGGCGATCCAGGCGCCGCCGGGTGAGCAGACCACGGATCGGACATGGCCGGCGCCGGTGTCGACCACCCACTCCACCCCAGTCACGTCGCGTAACCACAATCGCGGGGTACCGTCACGGTCGCTGACGTAGGCGACCTCGCCGGCGCTGCCCAGGCTCGGCGAGAAGCAGCTTGCCGCCGCCACCCAGTCGTCCACCAGATCGGCGAGGCGCCCGCCGGGCTCCCGGCGCTCGGGGGATCCGACCGCCACACCGTTACCGATCATGACACCCCCTGGGTTTGCAACCACATCTCCAACAGGGCGGCCTGCCACAGCGCGTTCGCGCCGAGGGTGGTCCGGTTGTCGTTCGGCGCGGCGAGCATGGCCTCCACCCAGTCGGCGCGGAACAGCCCACGGGCCTTGGCGACCGGGTCGGTGAGCGACTCTCGGACGCGGTCAAGGTACACCCCCGACAGGTGTCGGATCGCCGGGACCGGGAAGTAGCCCTTGGGACGGTCGATGACCTCGGCAGGCATGATCGGACGGCCGATGTCCTTGAGGATCCCCTTGCCACCGGAGGCGAGCTTGAGTCCGGGCGGGCAGGCCGCGGCGAGCTCGACGAGCTCGTGATCGAGGAACGGGGTGCGGGCCTCCAGACCGGACGCCATGGTCATGTTGTCGACCCGCTTCACCGGATCCTCCACCAGCATGACCGTCGAATCGATGCGCAGCGCCGCGTCCACGGCGCTGGCCGCGCCGGGCTCGGCGAAGTGGGCCGTGACGAAGGCGCGGCTGGCGTCGGTGCCGAGGGCGTATTCCGGCTCGAGGACGGCGTTGATCGCCGCGTGGGAGCGGTCGGCGAACACCCGCAGGTAGTCCTCGACCGCCTCGTCACGCCGGACGCCGGCCAACGGCGGATACCAGGAGTAGCCGGCGAACACCTCGTCCGCGCCCTGCCCGGACTGCACGACCTTGACGTGGCGCGAGACCTCCTGCGACAGCAGGTGGAACGCGACGCAGTCGTGACTGACCATCGGCTCGCTCATCGAGGCGACGGCTCGGTCGATGGCGGGCAGCAGGCGCTCGCTGGCCACCCGGATCTGATGGTGGTCGGTGCCGAAGTGGGCGGCGATGACGTCCGAGTAGGCGAACTCGTCACCGGACTCGCCGCCGGCGGCCTCGAACCCGACGCTGAAGGTCGCCAGGCCCGACTGCCCGGCCTCGGCGAGCAGCGCCACGATCAGGCTGGAGTCCAGCCCGCCGGACAGCAGCACGCCGACACCGACGTCGGCGACCATGCGCCGGCGCACGGCGGTGCGCAGCCGCTCACCTATCGCCTCCCGCCAGTCCTCCTCCGACCAGCCCGCGTACGCCGGGTCCCGGGAGAAGTCCGGACGCCAGTAGAGCTCGTCGGTGCTCGAACCGTCCGCCTCGATGGTCCGCACCGTGGCCGCGGGCAGTTTGCGGACGTCGCGCAGGATCGTGCGCGGTGCCGGGACCACCGAGTGGAACGACAGGTAGTGATGCAGCGCGACCAGGTCGATCTCACCGCTGACGCCGCCGGCGGCAAGCAGCGCGGGCAGCGTCGAGGCGAAGCGCAGGCGGGCGGAGTTCCCGGTCACATACAGCGGCTTGATACCGAGGCGGTCACGGCCGAGGACGAGACGGCCGGTGTCCCGCTCGTGGACGGCGAAGGCGAACATCCCGGCGAGGTGGTCGACGCAGCGGGTACCCCACCGGTGATACGCCTTGCCGATCACCTCGGTGTCGGACGCCGAGAAGAAACGGTATCCCTGCGCGGTCAGCTCCTCGCGCAGCTCCCGGTAGTTGTAGATGCAGCCGTTGAAGACCGAGGTCAGGCCGAGCTCGCTGTCGACCATCGGCTGCGAACCGCGCTCCGAAAGATCGATGATCTTCAGGCGCCGGTGGCCGAAGGCGACCGGCCCGGACGCCCACACGCCCGAGGCGTCCGGACCCCTCGGGCGCATCCGTTCGGCCATCCGCACCACCGCGTCCACATCGGCCGCGGCACCGTCGAATCGCAGCTCTCCGCTCAGACCGCACATATCTGCTCCTGTCGGTCACGTATAGGCTTCTTCGACGGCCCTCCTGGACGCCCGTT
>NZ_CAAAFO010000117.1:4726-17179 GCF_900634715.1 Candidatus Protofrankia californiensis
CCTCTGCCGCCCGTCCACCCGCACAGCCCGGCTGGTACACGGCTGGTACAACCCCGCCGGGCTGCGGGACTGCGCTGTGCGGTCCGTCAGCTCAGCAGCCAGGTGTCCTTGGAACCACCGCCCCGGGACGAATTGACGATCAAACTGCCTGGGGGCGCGACCCTGGTCAACGCCACCGGCGCGACGACTGCCTGCGCACCGAGGTAGACGAAGGCGCGCAGGTCCACCGAGCACGGCAGCAACCGGCCCTCATGCCAGGTCGGATGGGTCGACAGCCGCACGAGCTCCTGGCCGATCCAGCGCCGCGGATCAGCCAGGATGCGCCGCCGGACGGCGGCGAGCTCGGTCTCACCCGCCTGCGGGCCGATCAGGACACCGTCCCCGCCGTAGCCGTCGGCGGGCTTCACGACCAGCTCGTCGAGATGGTCCAGCACGTGCGCGCACTGGTCGGGATCCCCGCAGACATAGGTGTGGACGTCGTCCAGCAGCGGCCGCTCGCCCAGGTAGTAGCTGATCAGTTGCGGCACGTAGGCGTACAGGAGCTTGTCGTCGGCGACCCCGTTACCGGGGGCGTTGGCCAGACTGAGGGTGCCCGCCCGCACCGCGGCGACCAGCGCCGGACCCAGCGGCCGGCCGTCGGCGGCCACGGCCGTGTCCAGGTCGTCCTCGTCGAAACGCCGGTACAGCACGTCGACGCGCCGCCGGCCGGCGCGGCCGAGGTGATGGATGACAACGCCGTCGGGGCCGTCGTCGGCGACAAGGTCCGACGGCTCGACGAGCGCCACCCCCATCTCCTCGGCCAGCAGCGTGTGCTCGAAATGTGCCGAGTTGTCCGACCCGTCGGTCAGCACGGCGACCACCGGCTCCCCCGCCGCCCGGGTGGGCGCCGCGGCGACCAGGGTCTCGTGCAGCAGGGTGGGCATGCCGTCGACCCCCATGAGCCCGTCGGGCAGTGCCAGTTCGGGCAGGATCAGCCGGGTCAGCCGCCGGCCCTCCATCGCATAGGCGACCCCGGAGGGCACCCGTAGGTTGTCCTCGAGGACGTACCAGCTACCGCTGGCATCCCGGACCAGGTCGATGCCGGTGACGCTCGCCCGTACGGCGTCCACGGGCACGTCGAACCCGGCAGCCCGCATCCCGGGAGCGTCCCGCACCGCCCAGGCCGGGACCACGCCGTCCCGGAGAACGGACTGCTCGCCGTAGACATCGTGCAGGAACGCCTCCAGCGCCCGGACGCGCTGGGACAGACCCGCCCGCAGCCGTGACCATTCGGCGCCGGAGACGATGCGCGGCACCAGGTCGAACGGCAAGGGGCGGGCCGCGTCCTCCCCGGACACCCGGAACACCGCGCCGCGGGAGATCTGCTCGGCGCCGCGGGCGTCGGAGCGCTGCGCCAGCACCCCCGCTCCGAGGCTGTCCAGCGTCTGGATCACACTCCCGTAGGATGCGCGGACCGCGCCGTCGGCGTCCACCACCTCGTCGAAACCCTCCGGCTGGTAGCCGGCCAGCAGGCCCGCCGCCGGCTGCGGACGACGGGTGGATGCCACGGCCGCGGCCAGCGGGCTCGCCGCGCCCGCCACCTCGCGGGTCTCGGCGAGGATGAGGTCGGCGACGTCGGCCAGCCGCTCGCGCCGGGCAAAGGCCCGCCGCTGCCGGGCCGCGGCGCTGCCGCGTCCAACGGCATAGTGGGTGAGATCGCGGATCAGCTCCCAGTCACCGGCGTGCTCGAGCTCGGCGCGCACCTCGTCCACCAGCCGGTACAGCAGGTCCCGCGCTGGTACCGGACCCGCCCCGGCCACGTCGATGAGGTCACCTTCGATCCCGGACCGGGCCGCCCGCCAGGTGGCCGCCCGCAGCAGTTCCGTTCGCTGCGGCGGTACGGGCACGCCGGTCTCGATCGCCAGGGTCGCCCGGCGGACGAGCGCACGGAACAGGCCGGCGATGAGGATGACGGTGTCGACGTCCGGGCAGGCGTCACAGACACGCAGTTCGACCGTGGGCAGATGCGCGGACGGACGGACGTCGAAGTAGACCATGCCAGGGTCGCTGATCACCCCGGACTTGATCAGATCCGCGACAACCTGGTCGTATTCGGCCGCCGTGCTGAACGACCCGGTGACACCGGCGGTCGGCCACCGCTGCCACACCAGCGTGCGCATGCTCGCGTAGCCGCTGTCCATGCCCTTCCAGTAAGGGGAACTCGCCGACACCGCGAGCAGCGTCGGCAGCCACGGCGCGACCCATGCGGCCACCGCTATCGCGAGGTCGCGATCCGCGACCTCGACATGCACCTGCGCGCCGCAGATCAGCTGTTCCCGGGCGAGAAGCTGGTAGTCGGCGAGCATCTGCTCGTAGCGTGGGTCATGGCTGATCCCGAGTACGTCCTGGTCGACCAACGGAACGGTTCCCGCGGACGCGAGGCCGAGTCCGAGCGGTTCGGCGGCCGCCACGAGCTCGTGCCGCAGCTGGAGCAGATTGCCTCGCAGGTCGGCGAGATCGGTGCACGGACGGCTGTTGGATTCCACCACCGACTTCAGCAGCTCGGCGGAGAAACGATCCTCCGCAACACGCTCGAGGATCGCCGTAGCCTGCGGCACGAGCTGCCGGGAGGTGAGATCCAGGATGTGAAACTCCTCCTCAACGCCAACGGTCGCGATTCGCGCGTCGCTCATGGACGAAGACGCTACGACCATCCGGCGGCACAAGCACCCCACGCCCCGCCCAATCCGGCCCGATCCGGGCGAAGTCGTATCCGAGGCCAGGTCGCCGACCACGAATATTGGGGCCGATTCACCGGCCGCGACACAGCCAATCCTTAGCATCCTCAGCGGTCTTTCACCGGCATCCCCGGCGGCGAAATCGCTCTGGCAAAGAGATGACAAAGAGATAAAGGATTCGCTCGAAGTCCGGGAGATCCGGAACGGTCCCGGGCAGCGGGCACGTCCCGGGTGGGTGGGTGGGGCGGCATACCCGGCAGCCCACGGGTCGGCCGGGTACCGGTGAGGGTCGACCTGTGGGCCGACCCTCACCGGTACCGACTAGCCCCTGTCACCTCTGCCGGCTGGCCCTCGCCCCGCCGACTGTTACCGGCCGGCTCCCGCTCTACCGGCGCTCAGCCGGCCACCAGGGTGGCGGTGGAGACGATGTTGCCCCGTGTCGCCCTGGAGTACGGGCAGAGGGCGTGGGCCTGCTCGACGAGCCTGGCGGCCACGTCCCGGTCGACCTGTTCGATCTCGACCTCGATCGCGGCGGCAAGGGCGAACCCGTCGTCATCCGGGCCGATCTCGATCCGTACAGTGACCGCCGACCCGGAAACATCGACTTTCTCCCGCCGGGCGACGGCTTTGAGCGCGCTGTGGAAACATGCGGCATAACCGGTGGCGAACAACTGCTCCGGGTTGGTGCCCGGACCGTCGTCGCCCCCGAGCCCCTTGGGCAGGGACAGGGTCAGGTCCACCCGCCCATCGCTGGACGTCACCCGCCCCTCACGCCCACCCCATGCGGTGGCCTCGGCCGTATACAGAGCCGTCATCGCGATCTCCTCAAGTGTGGATCCGATGGCCCGCAACCGTCGACGTGCACGACACGGGCCATCCGGGTGGAACACCGGCCGGCACTTTTTTCGTCCGCATGGCTCACTCACCGCACCGTCCGCTCTGATCGTGGCGTGGCGCTCGCGACTGCCAGATGACGACAAGAAGCTTCTGTATGACTACTTTTAGTAAAAATTCAGTGAACATTGGTTACAAACAGTCACTATTATGTAGTCATCTTGACACCCCTTGTATGCACCGACAGCTAGTAGTGTCACAATGCAACCTCGCCAGCACTTCTAGTGACATCGCTAACAGCGGCAATGTGATCTTCTGGACGAAGGAGCCGACCTGCAGCCAGGAGATCATGCACTGTCCGCCCGCAACCGGATCTCTCCGAGGGGGACCATCATGGTGTTACTGAACGCAGCCGACATCGCAGCGGACGGCCCGGTAGGCATCGGGGAACGCGGTGGCGTCAGGGCGCCTGATCTGCCGGCCGATCTGCCACCCGGGGTGCGCGACAACGGCACCGGCAGACCTCCGGCCGGCGACGGCCGCATCGGCCGGCAGGTGCGCGTCCCCAAGACCGCCGAGCTGGTCGCCGCGCGCCTGCGACGCCAGATCGTGCGTGGCGAGCTGGTCGAGGGAGACGCCCTCCCCCCGGAAGCCGTCCTGATGGAACAGTTCGGTGTCTCGCGCCCGACGCTGCGGGAGGCGTTCCGCGTCCTGGAGTCCGAAGCACTGATCAGCGTCCGGCGCGGGGCTCACGGAGGAGCCCGGGTCCACACGCCCAACGGTGACGTCGCTGCCCGCTACGCCGCGCTCGTCCTGGAATACCGTGGCGCCACCCTCGCCGACGTCCACCAGGCCAGGGCGCTCCTCGAACCGTCCTGCGTCCGCCAGCTCGCGCAACGCCGCACGGACGAGGACCTTGCCAGGCTGCGGGTGGCGCTTTCCTCCATCGAGGCCGCCACAGCAGGTGCGGGTCGGCCGGCAGGCGTCCGGGAGGCCCGAGTTCCTGGAGCATCGCGGGCCGCGGTGGCGGGCTTCCACAGCCTCCTGGTGGAACTCGCCGGCAACCAGACCCTGGTCGTACTTGCCGGGATGCTGCGCCACATCATCGGCATGGCGCACGAGGGCGGACTGACCGCCGACACCGATCTGACGCAGACGGGGATACCAGAGGCCGGGGACGACATTCATGGCCCCTACCGGCGGCTGGTCGCGCTGATCGAGGCCGGCGCGGCGGACGAGGCCGAGGGGCTGTGGCGGCGTCATCTCCTGGCGACGATCCCCTCCCCCGGGCGCGACCCGGCCACCGCCTTCGCCCTGCAGGCCCAGGTCCCCGGGTCACCGGAGGACCGATGGCAGCACGATCACGCTTCTCCCGCACTGCCCGCGGCCGAAATCCCCGGATCATCGCTGCTGGGGGAAGTGCCGCCGCCGGATAGGTAAAGTCGATCAGGTGACGCGCGCGGAGACCGACTCCCTGGTCGAGGTCCTCGACCTCGACCGCATCGAAACCAACATCTTCCGCGGTTGGTCGTGGCACACGGCGCCAACCCGGGTGTTCGGGGGCCACGTCGCGGCGCAGGCGCTCATCGCCGCCGGCCGAACCGTCGCCCCTGATCGTCCGGTTCACTCACTGCACGCCTACTTCCTGCTGCCGGGTGATCCCGCGGCACCGATCATCTACGACGTGGACCTGATCCGCGACGGGCGATCGTTCACGACCCGGCGCGTGGTCGCCATCCAACACGGCCGGGCGATCTTCAACCTGTCCGCGTCCTTCCAGCGCGCCACCGACGGCTTGGAGCATCAGTCACCCATGCCGCCGTCACCGCCACCCGACGGGCCGTCCGGTGAGCTCGGCGAGCTCGGCGAGTTCGCCAAGATTCTCTCGAACGGCGAGAATCTCTCGGACGGCGAGAACATCGAGCCTTTCTTCTCCCGGTATCTCGACGTCCGACTCGTGGCGACCGAAGGGCCGGACGGTTCCATCCAGCAGCCCGTGTGGTCCTCGCACGGGGAGCCGCACAGCCCGCACCAGCGGATGTGGTTCCGTGCCCGGGGGACGCTGCCCGCCGATCCGCTCTACCACGTCTGCGCGGTCGCGTACGCGTCCGATCTGCGGCTGATCACGACGACCCTGCTCCCGCACAGGTCGACGGACGGCCGGACGATCTCGCTGGCCAGTCTCGATCACGCCATGTGGTTCCACCGTCCGTTCCGCGCGGACGACTGGCTCCTCTACATCCAGGAAAGCCCGTCGGCGTCCGGCTCCCGCGGTTTCGCCCGCGGCGAGATATACACCGCCGACGGCAAGCTCGTCGTCTCCGTCGCGCAGGAGGGCCTCATGCGCGTCGACTCCTGAGCGGATCGCATCCGGATGGGCCCCTCATGTCACCCCGGACTCTGATCGCGTGACCGTACTCCCGACCACGTGACCGCGCTCCCGACCACCTGCTGACCCGCCGCTTGCCGGACCATGGAGGCAGGGCCGCCGTAGAGGCCGGCCGACCGGACCTTCCCCCACGATCGTTACCACGATCGAAACGTGGATACCCGGCGTTCGACAACGAATGTCAACGGCATGTTGAAGTTTCAACATTTGGCGTCATCAGGGCGTCAACACCACTGGTAGCCGGCTCCTGCGGGGTCGATGCTAGCCGTCGCTGCCGGTGCGGTAGCACAGCAACCAGCGCGGTCCGAGGGTGTTTCATGATGTCAGCATTCCCGGGTGACACGTGGGACATCCGGCGTGTCGTGCTTCTCCTCGGGGCATCCGGTCGGGACATCCGGCGAAACACGAGCAAACACGAGCCCGGTGTCGCCGTCGGCATCCGGGCCGCTGGTCGTGGTGAGGTTGCCATCGCCCCGAGGAGCATCGCCGTACCTCGCCGGTCCCTGCTGTGACAGAAGGAGTAGTTGGTGCGTGACCTGATTTTCGTCGTCCTGACCATCGCAATATTCGCGGTCCTGGGACTTGTCGTGCGAGGAGTGGAGAAGCTGTGACCGCCGAGAACCTGACCGGCCTGGTTCTGGCGATCATCCTGACAATCTTCCTCGTGATCGCCCTGCTTTTTCCGGAGAAGTTCTGACCTGCCTGGACGAAGGCGTTGTAATGGATTTTCCCGCGCTGCTGGTAGATTTTTCCAACCGGGCCGAAGGCGGAGCCATTGTGAAGCTTCCTGCGCCATCGACGGCCTTAAGGGGTTACTGAATGAACACCACGACGGCGGGGATCATCTTCGCCGCCTCTCTCGCCATCGCGCTTGGCCTGACCTATCGGCCGTTTGGTGACTACATGGCCCGGGTGTACACATCCGGGCATCACCTACGCGCCGAAAAAGTGATCTATCGGCTGGTCGGTGTCAATCCGGACGCGGACCAGCGATGGAGCACCTACCTGCGCAGCGTGCTCGCCTTCTCCCTCGTCTCGGTAGTGTTCCTGTATGCCTTCCTGCGCCTGCAGGGCCATCTGCTGCTCAACCTCGGCTTCGCCGGGATGGAGCAGGGACAGGCGTTCAACACGGCCGCGAGCTTCGTCACGAACACCAACTGGCAGTCGTACTCCGGCGAGTCGACGCTCGGCTACCTCGTGCAGATGTCGGGTCTCGCGGTGCAGAACTTCACCAGTGCCGCGGTCGGTATCGCGGTGGCGATCGCCCTGGTCCGCGGGTTCTCCCGCAACCGCACCGACCAGCTCGGCAATTTCTGGGTGGACCTGGTCCGCACCGTTGTCCGCATACTGCTGCCGATCTCCGTGATCGGTGCGATCATACTGATCGCGGGCGGCGTCGTGCAGAACTTCCACCATGTCCAGACGGTGGCGACCGTTGCCGGCGGCGAGCAGACCGTGACCGGCGGCCCGGTGGCGAGCCAGGAGATCATCAAGGAGTTCGGCACCAACGGCGGCGGTTTCTACAATGCCAACTCCGCCCACCCGTTCGAGAACCCGGCGACCTGGACCAACTGGCTGGAGATCTACCTGCTGCTGGCCATCGCCTTCTCGCTGCCGAGAACCTTCGGGAAGATGGTCGGCGACACCCGCCAGGGCCTCGCGATCGTCTCCGTCATGGTCGTGCTCGCGTTGACCAGCATGTTCCTGGTACACGGCTTTCAGATGGCGCATCACGGCACGGTTCCAGCATCCGTCGGCGCCGCGACCGAGGGCACCGAGACCCGCTTCGGCGTGCCGAACTCGGCCACCTTCGCGGCTGCGACGACGCTGACGTCCACGGGTGCGGTGAACTCCTTCCACGACTCCTACACGAGCCTCGGCGGCGCGGTTCTGCTGCTGAACATGATGCTCGGGGAGATCGCTCCGGGCGGCACCGGGTCGGGACTGTACGGCATGTTGATCATCGCCGTGCTCGCGGTGTTCGTCGGTGGCCTGATGATCGGGCGGACACCCGAATACCTCGGCAAGAAGATCGCCGCGCGGGAGGTGAAGTTCGCCGCGCTCTACATCCTCACCACGCCGACGCTGGTCCTCGGCGTCACGGCATTGGCCATGGCCCTGCCGGGTGAGCGGGCGAACATGTTGAACTCCGGCGCGCACGGCCTGTCCGAGGTGCTGTACGCGGCTACGTCGGCAGCAAACAACAACGGCTCGGCGTTCGCGGGTATCACCGTGAACACGAACTGGTGGAACACGGCACTGGGCATCTCCATGCTGCTCGCCCGATTCCTACCGATCGTGTTCGTCCTGGGCCTGGCCGGCAGCCTCGCCCAGCAGAAGCCGGTTCCTCCGTCAACCGGGACGCTGCCCACCCACCGGCCGTTGTTCGTCGGCCTCGTCGCCGGTGTCGCGCTCATCGTCGTCGCGCTGACCTACTTCCCGGCCATTGCGCTCGGACCGTTCGCGGAAGGCCTTCACTAAATGTCCACGGTTACTGTGAATGAAAACCCCGCCGGGTCGCTGCGGGATCCCGGCTCCTCCCGGCCGCCACGGCGGGTACAGGGTGGGTTGCTCGATCCGAAGATGCTCGTTCGTTCCACCCCGGACGCGTTCCGGAAGCTGAACCCGACCACGCTGTGGCGTAACCCGGTCATGTTCATCGTCGAGATCGGTGCCGTGTTCACCACCGCGCTCGCGATCCGGGACGCCACCGCGTTCGCATGGCTGATCGTCGTCTGGCTGTGGCTGACCGTGGTATTCGCGAACCTCGCCGAGGCGGTCGCCGAAGGACGTGGAAAAGCACAGGCCGACGCACTGCGCAAGGCCAAGACCGACACCGTCGCCCGCCGGCTCGCCGGCTGGGAACCCGGTCAGGTCATCGACGCGGCGCGCATCGAACGGGTCCCCGCCCCGAGCCTGCTCAAGGGCGACCGCGTGGTGGTGGAGGCAGGCGAGTTCATCCCCGGCGACGGCGACGTCATCGAGGGCATCGCGAGCGTCGACGAGTCCGCCATCACCGGCGAGTCGGCCCCGGTGATCAGGGAGTCCGGTGGAGACCGGTCCGCGGTGACCGGTGGCACCCGGGTGCTGTCCGACCAGATCATCGTCGAGATCACGCAGAAGCCCGGGGAAAGCTTCATCGACCGGATGATTGCACTGGTGGAAGGCGCGAACCGGCAGAAGACCCCGAACGAGGTCGCACTGAACATCCTGCTGGCCTCACTGACCATCATCTTCCTGCTCGCGGTCGCGACCCTCCAACCACTGGCGATCTTCTCGAAGGCCCAGCAGCCCGGCGTCCCCGACAGCGCCGCCCTGAACGCGAACGGCGTCACCGGGATCGTGCTGGTGTCGCTGGTGGTGTGCCTGATCCCCACGACGATCGGCGCGTTGCTGTCGGCGATCGGAATCGCCGGCATGGACCGACTGGTGCAGCGCAACGTGCTCGCGATGAGTGGCCGCGCGGTCGAGGCGGCGGGAGACGTCAACACGCTGCTCCTCGACAAGACCGGAACCATCACCCTTGGTAACCGCGAGGCGCGTGCGTTCATCCCGGTCGGGGATGTGGACGAGCACGAACTCGCCGATGCCGCACAGCTGTCCTCGCTTGCGGACGAGACACCGGAAGGACGCTCGATCGTGGTCTTCGCCAAGACCACGTACGGCCTGCGTGAACGGACCGCGGGCGAACTGTCCACCGCGACGTTCGTCGCGTTCACCGCGCAGACCCGGATGTCCGGTGTCGACCTGGCCGCGCCCGGGCCCCAGGACGGCGGCGGGCGGCAGATCCGCAAGGGAGCGGCCACCGCGGTGTTGGCGTGGGTCCGCGAGAACGGCGGGACCGCACCCAACGACACCGGCCAGGTGGTGGACGGCATCTCCGCCTCCGGTGGGACGCCGCTGGTCGTCGCGGAGGTGACCGGCACCTCCGCGGACGAGAGTGCCGGGCGGACCGCCCGCGTCCTCGGGGTGATCCAGCTCAAGGACATCGTGAAGTCGGGCATGCGGGAGCGCTTCGACGAGATGCGCAGCATGGGCATCCGCACCGTCATGATCACCGGCGACAACCCGCTGACCGCCCGGGCCATCGCCGACGAGGCAGGGGTGGACGACTTCCTCGCCGAAGCGACTCCGCAGGACAAGCTCGCCCTGATCAAGCGGGAGCAGGATGGCGGCAAGCTCGTCGCGATGACCGGGGACGGCACCAACGACGCCCCCGCGCTCGCCCAGGCCGACGTCGGCGTGGCCATGAACACGGGCACCTCCGCGGCCAAGGAAGCCGGGAACATGGTCGATCTCGACAGCAACCCGACGAAGCTCATCGAGATCGTCGAGATCGGCAAGCAGTTGCTCATCACGCGTGGAGCCCTGACGACGTTCTCGATCGCCAACGACGTCGCCAAGTACTTCGCGATCATTCCGGCGATGTTCGCGGCGGTGTACCCGGGGCTGGACAAGCTCAACATCATGCGGTTGCACAGCCCGGAGTCCGCGATTCTGTCCGCGGTCATCTTCAACGCACTGATCATCCTCGCGTTGATCCCGCTTGCCCTGCGCGGTGTGCGCTACACGCCGAGCAACGCTGCGGCGATGCTGCGTCGCAACCTCTACATCTACGGACTGGGCGGCCTGATCATCCCGTTCATCGGGATCAAGCTGGTCGACCTGGTCATCCAGTTCATCCCCGGAGTTCGGTGATCATCATGGCCTCCTCGCGTCTGCCTGGCTTCGTCCGGCACCTCCTCGCCGCCCTGCGCGTTCTGCTGGTACTCACGGTGATCACCGGCATCGCCTATCCACTCACGATCACCGCGGTCGCCCAGCTGCCCGGCCTCAAGCACAGGGCGGACGGCTCCCTGGTCAAGGCAGCCAATGGACAGGTTGTCGGCTCGGCACTGATCGGCCAGCTGTTCACCGACTCCGACGGCAACCCGATCCCGAAGTACTTCCAGTCCCGTCCGTCGGCGGCCGGCGACGGCTACGACCCCACCGCGACATCCGCGTCCAATCTCGGTCCGGAGGATGTCGTCGACGCCTTCGACGACCCCGCCACCACTGACGACGACGAGAGCAAGCAGAGCCTGCTCACCCAGGTCTGCGGCCGCAGCAAGGCCGTTGGGGAGCTCGAAGGTGTCAACGGACAGCGTCCGTACTGCACCTCGGGCGGTGTCGGCGCCGTCCTGTCGGTGTTCTACCGTGACCCGGGCTACGCCGGGCCGGTCACCCGGGTCGTCAGCGTGAACGAGGAATGCCCGGCGGAGCCGTTCGTCGCCACCTACGAAGGTGTGAAGGTCGAGTGCGCGACGCTGGGCGGCGACTACGCGGCGGGCAGGCGCGTCATCGTCCCCGGGCCGGGCAAGAGCGAGGACAACCCGGTGCCCCCGGACGCGGTCACCGCCTCCGGCAGCGGCCTGGACCCGGACATCTCCCCGGCCTACGCCAACCTGCAGGTGAGCAGGGTCGCAAGGGCCCGCGGGCTCGACCCGGCAGTGGTCCACAAGCTGGTCGAGGACCGGGTGGACAACCGTGCGCTCGGCTTCCTCGGCGAACCCACGGTCAACGTCCTCGAGCTCAACCTCGCCCTGGACAAACTGCGTACGAGCTGACGCCGCCCGGCCGAAGCGACTCCGGTCAGGGCAACACCGTAGTCAGGCAACACCGTAGTCAGGGCAACACAGCCGCCGGGTGGTGCGCGGTACTCGTCTTCAGTCCCGCCACGCGCCACCCGGCAACCCTGGCCGAAGGCCGCGCGATCATAGGTCTCTCCGCGCGGCCGGAGGCCCGAGGCTCTCTCGTCACGAAGGCCATTCCCTCACCACCTCCCTCATCACCGTCCACGTGCGGGAAGTACACATGAATGATTTTCGACATACCAGGACGTATTATAACGAATACGATCGTAACGGGTATTGTCGCACCAGGGAACACCGCGCGATCCAGCCTTGTGCGATCCAGCCTCGCGCAACACGACCTTGCACCAGGCCGTGCCGTAACAACCAGCGCCGTAACAACCAACGTGGTTTCGAGAGCCCCGCCGGCCCGCGGAGGCGGCCATGAGCGCGTGGCTGCAGGCCGCGGCCGTCCTTGCGGTGCTCGCCGCCGTCCACGTGCCGCTCGGCAACTACCTGGCCCGCGTCTTCACCTCGCCACGACACCTGCGCGCCGAGTCCGCGCTCTACCGCGTGATGCGGGTCGACCCGGACGCAGACCAGCGGTGGACGACCTACGCTGGCTGCGTCCTGGCCTTCTCGGCCGTGTCGATCCTGTTCCTCTACGCCCTGCTACGCCTGCAGGCACATCTGCCCCTGGCGCTCGAGCGACCCGCGATGCCGGCGGCACAGGCGTTCAACACCGCCGTGTCCTTTGTCAGCAACACCTCCTGGCAGTCCTACGCGGGTGAGAGCACGCTCGGCCATCTGGCGCAGATGCTCGGCATCGCCGTGCACTCGTTCCTGTCCGGCGCGGTCGGCCTCGCCGTGGCCCTCACCCTCGTTCGTGGGCTGGTCCGTACCC
>NZ_CAAAFO010000117.1:17234-20344 GCF_900634715.1 Candidatus Protofrankia californiensis
GGGTACTGCTGCCGCTGTGTGCGGTCTTCGCGCTCGTGCTGCTGGCCGGTGGCGTCATCCAGAACCTCCACGACTTTCGTGTCGTGGGCACGGCCGCGGGCGGCATCCAGCCCATTCCGGGCGGTCCGGTGGCCTCTCAGGAGGCGGTCAAACTGATGAGCGGGGACGGCGGCGGCTTCTTCAATGCCAACTCGGCACATCCGTTCGAGAACCCGAACGCGGTCACGAACGTCGTCGAGATCGTGCTCATGCTGCTCATCCCGTCGGCGGTCCCGCGGATGTACGGACGGATGGCCCGCGACACCCGCCAGGGCTGGCTACTGCTCGGCGTGATGGCCGTGCTGTTCACCGCCGCCCTCGGCGTGCTGTCCGTCAGCGAGGCCGCGCACCCCGGCACGGTCCCCCAGGCCATCGGCACCAGTATGGAAGGCAAGGAGGCCCGGTTCGGGCCCGCGGGCACGGCCCTGTTCGCGAACGGCTCCACCGCGTCCGCGGACGGAGCCGTGGACGGCAGCCATGACTCCCTCACCGTCTACGGCGGCGGCATGGCGCTGGTGAACATACTGCTGGGGGAAGTAAGCCCCGGCGGGGTCGGCTCCGGTCTGTACGGCATCCTCTCCCTTGCCCTGGTCGCGGTGTTCCTCGGCGGTCTGATGATCGGACGGACACCCGAGTACCTCGGCAAGCGGATCGGCGCCGCGCAGATCCGGCTGGTCGCGCTGATCACCCTGGCCACGCCGCTCACCGTCCTCGTGGGGACCGGGCTCGCGCTCGGGCTGAAGACACCACCGACGTCGTTTCTCAACAGCGGGGCCCACGGGTTGTCCGAAGGGTTCTACGCGTTCGCCTCGGCCGCGAACACCAACGGCAGCGCGTTCGCGGGGCTGAACGCGAACACCGACTTCTACAACATCGGGCTTGCCCTGGCGATGCTCGTCGGCCGCTACCTGACGATCGTACTCGTCATCGCCCTCGCCGGATCGCTGGCCGGACAGCGGGCGGTGCCCACGATCCGAGGCACGCTGGCCACCCATACCCCGACGTTCGCGGTGCTCGTCATCGGTGTCGCGATCCTCGTCGGGGCACTGACCTACCTGCCCACGCTCGCGCTCGGACCACTCGCTGACGGACTCGCGCGGTGAGGAGGTTGCCCGGTGAGAAACCGCGAACGGTAGTAGGAAGTCGCAAACGGTGAGGAGGCGCGGACGATGAGCCGGGGACGGCTGCGGGTGTATCTGGGGGCGGCCCCCGGGGTCGGGAAGACCTACGCGATGCTGGACGAGGCCCATCGCCGGGCCGCGCGGGGAACCGACGTGGTGGTGGGCGTCGTGGAGACCCATGGCCGGGTACACACCGCGGAACTGCTGGAAGGGCTGGAGATCGTCCCAACTCGCGCGGTGTCCTACCGGGACCGGACGTTCCCGGAGATAGACCTCGGCGCCTTGCTCGCCCGACACCCCCAGGTCGCGCTCGTTGACGAGCTCGCCCACACCAACATTCCCGGCAGCCGTCACGACAAGCGCTGGCAGGACGTCGAGACGCTGCTCGACGCCGGCATCGACGTCCTGGCCACCGTCAACATCCAGCATCTGGATTCGCTGAACGACGTGGTCGAGGCGGTCACCGGCGTCCCTGCGCGGGAAACCGTTCCCGACGAGGTCGTGCGCCGCGCCGACCAGGTCGAGCTCGTCGACATGGCCCCGGAGGCACTACGCCGCCGAATGGCGCACGGCAACGTGTACCCACCGGACCGGATCGACGCGGCGCTCGGCAACTACTTCCGGATCGGCAACCTCACCGCGCTACGCGAACTGGCACTGCTGTGGATGGCCGGCAAGGTCGACGAGCAGCTCGACGCCTACCGGGCCGAACACGGCATCTCGCGCCGGTGGGAGACCCGCGAACGGGTCGTCGTCGCGCTCACCGGCGGGCCGGAGGGGGAGACGCTGATCCGGCGCGGTGCCCGCATCGCCGCCCGGGCATCCGGCGGCGAGCTGCTCACTGTCCACGTCACCCGCAGCGACGGTCTTATCAGCGCATCCGCGGCGGCGCTGCAACAGCAACGTGAGCTGGTCGAAAGCCTCGGCGGCAGCTACCACCACGTCATCGGGCAGCACATCCCACATACGCTGCTGGAGTTCGCCCGTGGGGAGAACGCCAGCCAGCTCGTGCTGGGGGCGAGCCGGCGCACGTGGCTCGGCACCATCCTCGGCGGCCGAGGCGTCACCGCCGAGGTGACCCGTGCATCCGGACAGATCGACGTCCACATCGTCCCGCACGATCAAGCGGGTAAAGGTTACTACCGGTTGCCCGAACTCGCCGGCGGCCTCACCCCCCGGCGTCGGATTGCCGGGGCGATCCTCGCCGCCGTGGCCCTGCCAGCCCTCACCATCGGGCTCTCGCGGCTGCGGGGCGACCTTGACCTTGCCAGCTGCCTGCTGCTCTACCTCACGGTGGTCGTCGGCATCGCCGTCGTCGGCGGTCTCTACCCGGCCGTGTTCGCTGCGATCTCGGCAAGCCTGCTCGCCGACTGGTTCTTCACCGAACCGTTGCACACGCTGTACATGAGCAACCCTGCGAACGTCCTCGCCATCATCGTGTTCGTCCTGGTCGCCGCCACCGTCAGTGTGATCGTGGACATCGCCGCGCGCCGCACCCGGGAGGCCGCCCGCGCCAAGGCCGAGGCCCACACCCTGGCCACCCTGTCCGGTAGCCTCGTCGCCGGCCAGGATGCGCTGTCCGCTGTGCTCGATCGGATCAGTGAGACATTCGGGATGCTCTCCGTCACCCTCCTCGAACGCCGCACCATGGGCGTCACCCGGGCTACCGACACCTGGACGGTCGTCGGTGTCAGCGGCCCTGACCCGTGCCTGCTGCCGGAGGATGCCGACACCGCGGTTCCCATCCGCCCCGACCTTCACCTGGCCCTGCGAGGGCGGGTTCTGCCCGGCGCGGACCGTGGCGTGCTCACTGCGTTCGCAGCCCAGGCCGCGGTCGCGCTTGATCGCCATCGGCTGGCCGTCCAGGCCGCGCAAGCCGCCGAACTGGCCGAGGCCGACCGCGCCCGTACGGCTCTGCTGAGCGCCGTCAGCCACGAGCTGCGCAGTCCG
>NZ_CAAAFO010000117.1:20737-22105 GCF_900634715.1 Candidatus Protofrankia californiensis
TCCCGGTATCCCCGAAACGGACCACGAACGCGTCTTCGCCCCGTTCCAGCGTCTCGGGGACCGTGACAACACCACCGGAGTCGGCCTCGGCCTCGCCCTGTCCCGCGGCCTCAGCGAAGCCATGGAAGGGAAACTCGCCCCTGAGGAAACCCCCGGCGGAGGCGTCACCATGGTCCTGTCGCTGCCCGCCGCACCCACCGACGCGGGCGTTGCGGAGGTCGAAGCGTGACCCGCATCCTGATCGTCGACGACGAACTGCAGATCCTGCGGGCACTGCGGATCACCCTGCACGCCCGGGGATATGACGTCATCACCGCGTCCACGGGACGCCAGGCACTCGCCGCGGCCGCCACCGAACAACCCAACATCATCCTGCTCGACCTCGGCCTGCCCGACATCGATGGAACCGACGTCATCCACGCCCTGCGCGACTGGACCGCCATACCGATCATCGTGCTGTCCGGCCGCGCCGGCAGTAACGACAAGGTCGGCGCGCTCGACGCAGGCGCCGACGACTACGTCACCAAGCCCTTCCGCGTCGACGAACTCCTCGCCCGGCTCCGGGCGGTCGCCCGACGCACCCCGGCCACGACCGACCCGCCCACCGCAACGATCGGCGACTACACGATCGATCTCGCTGCCCGGCGGATCATCCGTAACCCCGCCATCCCCGCGGACACTGCCAGCCCCTCGGACACCGCCGGCTCCGCCCCCGTCCGGCTCACTCCCACCGAATGGCACCTGCTCGACGTCCTGCTCCGCAACCCGGAAAAGCTGCTCACCTACCGTCAGCTTCTCCCCCGGACCGGCGGTCCCTCGCCCAAGGAGCAAAGCCACTACCTACGCGAGTACATGGGACGGTTGCGCCGCAAACTCGAGCCGAACCCAGCGCACCCCCGCCACTTCATCACCGAACCCGGCATGGGTTACCGCTACCAGCCCTGACCAGCTCAGCCATGGGGCCCGTCCTGCCACAACCAAGCGCCCGAGAAATCGGCTGGAAATAAGAAAGCCTGCCACGTGGAGCCGAGTGGTCAGCCGTTCTGTACATCCATGTACGTCTGCGTACACTATCGTCATGACTTCGATGACCGTCAGCGAGGCACGGGCCAACCTCCCCGAGCTACTCACCCGCGTGGACAACGGCGAGGAGATCACAATCACCCGGCACGGCCGCCCAGCAGCCGTGCTCATCCGCCCCGATGCGCTGCGTGCCCGTCGGGCGCACGCCGCGCTGGCCGACGCCGAACGCATCCACGAACTGCTCCAGACCGCGCGAGCCACGCCGCTACCGACATCGGGTGGCTTGAGCGTGACCCGCGCCGAGGAACTGATCCGCGAAATCAGAACCGGCCGTGAGAACCGATA
>NZ_CAAAFO010000117.1:22467-23756 GCF_900634715.1 Candidatus Protofrankia californiensis
CCACCTGGCCACCGCGGTCGCGGTGGGCGCGGACCGGTTCATCACCAACAACCAACGCGACTTCCCAGCGACGATCAGCGAGATCCGCGTCATTTACCCCGCAGACCTCCCCGACGCCATCTAAACCGCCGGTCACCCACCGGCTGTTGTGACAGGACTTCAAAAAGAAGTGTAGATAATTGGCACGAACCGGACGAACCGATAGCAGCTTTTCTACCTACGCCTTCGATCATGACGGTGAGCTCACCGGAAAACCCAGATCGGCAGCTGCAGCGGTCAGCTCCCGATCGTAGGTGACGAAGTCGGTCAGTTCGCTCCGGAACGGATCCGCGCTGGCCAGGTGGATGGCGTCAAGCGAGCCCAACCTCGGAACACGGTAGGCAATGGCGCGGGCGAGCACGGTGCTGGTGACATCCACGAGATACACGCCCCGCAGGGCCTGGCCCGTGAAGTAGGGCACCCGCTGGTGGTCGGCACCCGCGCGCAACAAGGTACGAGTGATCTCCAGCTGGGTCAGTCCACTGGTGACCAACTCGGTCCCCTCCGCAAGCAGCGCACGCCAAGCCCTCAGCGCCTCGGTCTCCTTCTCCTGCTTGATGAACTTCAGCAGGGCGCAGGCGTCGAAATAGATCAACGACTGCGCTCCCGGTCCCGGTCCGCAACGAGGACCTCGGCCAGGCTCTCGACGTCAGGCGCCAGATCGGGGATCACATCCGGAATGCCCCGTTCGGCGGGGGCTCTGGCGTCTCCGGTGGCGACCATCTGCTGGAGAGTGCCCGGCTGATCAGCCTCAGGCACCATACGCAGTACCGGCTTGCCACGATCCGTGACAACGATCGAGACTCCGGAGCGCACCCGGGCTACCGCCTTGGAAGGGTTCTGATTGAGTTCTCGTAGACCGATGGTTTCCACGCATCGAATGTACCTACATCATGTAGATACATCAAGGACATCGGGCACCTCCACCATGCCCAGGCTCGACAAGTTCGGCCACGGAGGCCGGCTGCGGACGAGGCCGGGAGGAAGCCACCGGGACCATACTGTTGTGTTGCTCAGCCGTCGGCGGCCACAGCGGGGACCGGCTGCTGGACGGACCACGCGGCGGGCAGGGACAGGACCATGGTGAGCCCACCGCCGGGAGTGTCGTCGGTGACGAGGGAGCCGCCCATGGCCTCGGCCAGACCGCGGGAGAGGGCGAGCCCGAGCCCGACGCCGGTGGTGTTGTCCCGGTCGCCGAGGCGCTGGAACGGCTGGAAGACCCGGTCACGGTTCTCCGCCGGGATGCCGGG
>NZ_CAAAFO010000117.1:24200-28401 GCF_900634715.1 Candidatus Protofrankia californiensis
TGAGCGCAGATCGTGACTGACCGCGGCCAGCAGGGCGGTGCGGACCCGGTCGGCTTCGGCCAACGGCCCGGCTTCGGCGGCCGCTTCGGCAAGCCGACGCTGCTCAAAGGCGAGCGCGGCCTGCGCGGCGAACGCGGCGAGTATCCGACGGTCCGCGGCGGGCAGTGGGCGTCCACGTAACACCATCGCGAGGTTGTCCCCGACCGGCACGTCCACGTCGCCGTCCTCGGGCCGCGCGCACGGGTCGATACCCACGCTGTGGACGGCACGCCAGCCACGGCCACCCAACCGAGCCGGTCGGTTGCCCTCCGATGCCGCGTCTACCTCCGCGGCGCCTGCCCCTCCGGGGCCCGCCTTTGCCCTGCCTGCCTCCCCGGTGCCCTGCCCGCCTTCGTCCGTACGTTCGAGGAGGGTCGCGGCCGTCATCCCGAACGTCTCCCGGACCCGCTCGAGCAGGGCCGGAAGCGCGTCCTCACCGCGTAGGACGCTGCCGGCGAGCACCGACAGGGTGGTGGCTTCGGCGGATGCCCGCACCGCCTGGCTGTAGCGGCGAGCGGCAAGATCGACTACTCTGCTGACCATGACCCCGACGAGGACGAAAGCAACAAGAGCAAAGGCGTTATTACGCTCCGCTATCGTCCAGCGGTGCCGGGGTGCGGTGAAGAAGTAGTAGTTCAGCAGCAGGGAACTGGCGACCGCGGCGAGCAGCGCGGGCCAGAACCCGCCCACCAAGGCCGCGATCACTACCGCCAGCAGGTAGACAAGGACGTCGGTGGTCACGTTGAGCGAGCCCCGGGAGTGCGCGAGCACAACCGTCAGCAACGGCAGGAGACCGACGGCCATCGCGGTCGCGATCAGCCGGCGCCGGGGCTCGAGCCCGTGGGCGAGACGCGGCAGGCGCCGCCCGCGACCGGCTTCCTCGTGGGTGACCATGTGGACGTCGATCGACCCCGACAGTTTCGTGGTGGTGACGCCGATCCCGGGGCTGAGCATCTGGGCGAAGCGCCCCCGCCGGCTGGCTCCGAGCACCAGCTGGGTGGCGTTCTCCGCGCGGGCGAAGTCCAGCAGCGCGGTCGGGACGTTGTCACCGATGACGTGGTGGTAGGTGCCGCCGAGGCTTTCCACCAGCGTCCGCTGGTGGGAGAGTGCCTGGGGGTTCGCCCCGGTCAGTCCGTCGGAGCGGGCGACGTGCACCGCGAGCAGGTCGGAGCCCTTGCTGCGGTCGGCGATCCGGACCGCCCGACGGATCAGCGTGTCGCCCTCGGACCCACCGGTGAGAGCGACGACGACCCTTTCCCGGGTTTCCCAGGTGCCGGCTATTCCGTGTTCGGCCCGGTACCGGTCGAGCTGTTCGTCGACCTTGTCCGCGACCCACAGCAACGCGATCTCCCGCAACGCGGTGAGGTTGCCCACCCGGAAGTAGTTCGACAGCGCCGCGTCGATCTTCTCGGGAGCGTAGATGTTACCGTGCGCCATCCGCCGGCGCAGCGCCTCCGGTGCCATGTCGACCAGCTCCACCTGGTCGGCCTGGCGGACGACCTCGTCGGGCACCGTTTCCCGTTGCGACACCCCGGTAATCGTCTCGACGACGTCGTTGAGCGACTCCATGTGCTGGATGTTGACGTTGGAGATGACGTCGATACCCGCCTGAAGGAGCTCCTGGACGTCCTGCCAGCGCTTTGCGTTGCGGCTGCCGGGGACGTTGGTGTGCGCGAGCTCGTCGACAAGCGCAACCGCGGGCCTGCGTTCGAGCACGGCGTCCACGTCCATCTCGGTGAACGTCGAACCGCGGTAGGAGATCTCCCTACGCGGGACGACTTCCAGCCCCTTGAGCAGCGCGACCGTCTTGGGACGACCGTGGGTCTCGACGAAGCCGACGACCACGTCGGTACCCCGTTCCCGACGCCGGTGCGCCTCGTCAAGGGCGGCAAAGGTCTTGCCCACGCCCGGCGCCGCGCCGAGGTAGACACGCAGGGTTCCCCGACTCACGACATCTATCGTGCGCCGTCCCGACCATCGTGCGCCATCCCGCGTCGGCGGCGAGTGACGAACTTTTCCCGCTCCGACCGCGTCTGCCGCTGCGATCACCGTGATCACATCGATCGAAACCTGACGACCACCCTGATCGGAAGCCGGCCGGCACGCCGTAACAGACCACACGCCGTAACAGACCAACAGGCGAACAGCAGTCCGGGGATCCGGGGATCCGGGCACGGAAAAATCATGATCGCGCCATCTTTATTTATTCGGACGTTTCAAATTAATCCGCTGCATGTTTCAGAGTGGGTCCGGGCGCGGTGGCATCCGCCGTATTGGCAACCGGAGGCATCCGAAGCAGTAAAGAAAGTTCAGTGAGTTGCGTTATAGATGGACTCAACGGACGAACGGGCCGTTACCGTATCGACTATGGCGCCAGCGGGACTTTCCTGGCAGACACTGCACGATGTCGGTGCGCTCGCATTAGTCGACACCGCCTCGCAGCGAGCTGCCGCGGTTGCACGACCGTGTACCCCTGAATTGGACATCACCGACATCGTGGAAGCCGAACGGCTGGTCCAGGCGTGGGCGGACACGACCACCCGCCAGGAGGCGGAGGAGGCTTTGGCCACGCGCCTGCGGGTCGACGCCGTGCGCATCCTGCAGTCGCTGAGCTGGCTGCTGGCGATGTGGGCGGTGACGCTGCACCTGCGGACCGGCGAACAGCCACACATGGTCATCCGGTCGCTGACCTACCGCGGGGTATGGCGCGGCGCGCAGGCACCCCATGCGGAGGGGGTGTGGGAATCGCTCAGCGAGCGGATCCGCGTCGGCGCATTGGCCGCGCTGACGGGAGACACCGAGACCACGAACGCGTTCCGGCTGGCGATCCAGCGGCCTCCGGGCATCGCCGAGGTCCTGCTGCACCACGCCCTGGTGGTGATGGACGATCTCGCCCGCAGCATGCACGCCATCGGTGTCGACCCGACCGACCTCGCCCGCACCCTGGCCGTGTACACCGCGGAACCCCCGGCCATCCAGCCCCCGTCCTTCCGTCCGTTGAACTGACCATGTGAACTGGCCATGTGAACTGGCCATGCGGCCCGAACCGGCCCGGTCACCACCGCCGCTCCGGCCGTCAGGCCGGCCCTCGGTCCGGTCAGTCGCCACTGTCGGTGATGACATGCCGGTGGATGTGTTCCGCTGCCGGGTCGGGCAGCGTCGGGACAGCCGTTCGGACGTGCTGCGCGAGCTCGTCGGCGGCCCGTTCGACCTCATCGGTGAATGCCTGCCCCAGCAGACCGCACGCGTCGAGGTGCCGTCGTAGCCGCACGATCGGATCGTGGGCGCGCCACCGTTGGACCTCCTCGGCCCCGCGGTAGCGACTCGGGTCGTCGGCAGTGGAATGCCCGCCGAGCCGGTAGGTGTACGCCTCGATGAACGTCGGTCCGCCGCCACTGCGGGCCCGGTCGGCGGCGGCACGGGTGACAGCGTGTACCGCAACCACGTCGTTGCCATCGACGAGGACTCCGGGCATGCCGAAACCCTCGGCCCGCCGGTGCAGCCCTACCCGGGCCTGCCGGGAAACCGGCGTGGAGATCGCCCACTGGTTGTTCTGGCAGAAGAAGACCATGGGCAGGCGGTCGACCGCGGCCCACGACATCGCCTCGCTGGTGTCGCCCTCGCTTGCGGCGCCGTCCCCGAAGTAGACGATCACTGCCTCGTCGCCGGAGAGCCGGCTCGGCCATCGCCGCTGGTCCATCTGAATCCCCCGGGCGTACCCGACCGCGTGCAACGTCTGCGTACCGAGCACCAGCGTGTACGCCCGGACCCGATGGGCACCGGGGTCCCAGCCGCCGAAGTCGGTTCCGCGGAACAGGCTGAGCAGCTGGCTGGGCGGAATACCGCGTGCAAGGGCGACGGCGTGCTCACGGTAGCTGGGAAACACCTCGTCATAGTCACGCAATGCGTGCACCGACCCGACCTGCGCGGCCTCCTGCCCGGCAGAGGTCACCCACAATCCGAGTTCGCCGGTACGCGCCAGGGCCGTCGCCTCCTCGTCGAACCGGCGGACCATGACCATCTCCCGGTAGAAGCGCCGCAGCAGCACCGGATCGGCTTCGGCACGGTACCCCCCACTGCCGGTGTTCCCCGGAGCGCCGCCCGGAAGGAGCCGCACCATGGTCCGCGGGGTCGTTCCCAGGGGCACCCCGCCGGGTCCCAC
>NZ_CAAAFO010000117.1:28656-35234 GCF_900634715.1 Candidatus Protofrankia californiensis
GTCGGGTCCCCCAGTGCCGTCGGGTCCCCCAGTGCCGTCGGGTCCCACAGTGCTGTCGGGTCCCCCAGCATCGTCGGGTCCCCCAGTGCCGGGTCTTACAGCCTCGGGGCCTGCGGCGTCAGGCCATGCGGTGTCGGGTCCGGCGGCAGGCACCGCATCGCCGGACTGCCCGTTGACGATGCCGTTAACAGTACTGATCGAACATCCCCTTCTGATGATCAGCGGTCGACGGGCCGACCCACGGGCGCATACTCGTAGGCTTGCGGTCTCTCACCGTTCGTGGCCAGCTTCGCGGGCAACATAAAGCGTTCATGATCTTTGTCGCAGGTGGCATGGACTTCGGGCCGGGCGGTTCGAACACCCCGCAGGTTCCATGCGACAGTTGGATGTCCGGTGCGGCACGCATGGGGGCAAGTAGATGAGTGGAGCGGCGAGTGGGCCTGCGGGAACTGACCAAGGAGCAGACGCGTTCCCCGCTCGCCACGGTGACACCGCGGCTGTCCGCCGGACGTAGGTGCTCGACCACGATCGTCGACGAGATCACCGCCGGATCGGAGAACTGACGGTGGCCATGCTGTCCGACATGCCCACAGCCGGCTCCCCGCCCTCCGGTCCTCCACCTACCGGTGTCGCCGCGGCCGCAGCCGTCCAGGACGCCGCGGGCCCGGCAGCGGCTGCGCACGGTGGAAATCGTCGAAGCCGCGCTCCTGGTCGATCTGGTGATCGCGATCTGCATGGTCGCGCGTTTCCTTCCCTTCGGCTGGGTGCTCACGATCGCGGCGACGGTTCCGGCGGCAGCGCTCGCCGCGCGCTGGAGGCTGCGGGCGGCCCTCACTGCGATGGTCACAGCGCTGGCGGTGGCCGTTCTCATCGGCGGCACCGGCTTCGCGATCACGATCACATCCTGCATGATGACCGGCACGCTGCTGGGCACTGCGCACCGCCGCCACTGGGGCCTCGTGCGCACCACGGTGGTGGGCCTCACCACGCTGTGGGCGCCGGTCGCGCTCGGCATGAACGCGCTGTTCTGCGTTCTCACCGACCTGCGAGCACTGGTTTTCGCCGAAATCGTCAACAGCTGGGACGGCGCCCGCAGCAGCGCCATCCGGCTGGGCGTCGACCCGGATGGTCCGGGTCTGGGCACCGCGGACTCGATCGTCCGGTGGGGCGCGGCGCACTGGTGGGCGCTGCTGCCGATCACGTTGCTGGCGAACACCGCCGTCAACGTGCTCGCCGCGGCTGTGGTCACCCGCCCGGTGCTGCGCCGGCTCGCCGTCGGCGCACCGGCCGCCCGGACCGACCACCCGAACGCACCCATGTGGACATCGACACGGAGATCGGCGCCAGCACACCAGAAACCGTCGCCAGCGCGCCAATATCCGCATCCGCTGCCCGTCCACCTGGAATCAGTTACCTACCGCTACCCTCATGTTACGCAAGATGCGTTGCGGGACGTGTCCCTGACGATCCGGCCGGCCGAGTTCGTGGCGATCGTCGGCGGTAACGGTTCGGGGAAGTCGACGCTTGCCCGGATCATCAGCGGCTGGAGCCCCACCGACGGGCGGGTGCTGCGGCCCGGCGACTGCGCACTGGGCCGGACCGGCGGAACCGCCATGATCTTTCAGCGGCCGGAGTCGCAGGTACTGGGGGTGCGCGTCCGTGACGACGTCGTCTGGGGCCTGCCCGACGGTGGCCGTACGGTCGACGTCGAGACCCTGCTGGAGCGGGTCGGGCTCGCGAACGTCGCCGACCGCGAAACCGCCACGCTGTCCGGCGGGCAGCTCCAGCGCCTGGCGATCGCGGCCGCGCTCGCGCGGGCACCCCGGCTGCTCGTCTCCGACGAGTCCACCGCCATGGTGGACGCCGAAGGCCGTGACCAGCTCACCGACCTGCTGGCGCAACTGCCCGGCGAGGCGGGGGTCGCGGTCGTCCATGTGACCCATCACGCGGCAGAGGCGTACCGGGCGCACCGCCGGATCGTCCTCGACGCCGGCCGGCTGACGTCGGCGGGCGATACGCCGTGCGGGTCCGCCCCGCGCCCGCCGCGGACCCTGCCCGTCCCCTCCCACACGGCTGTCCCATCCCTCCCGTCGTCTGCCGCACCCGCCATACCAGCCGCACCGGTAAGCCAGACAAATCCGGTGGATCCGGCTCCTGTCACATCCTCCGTACCTGCCAGGCCCGTCGCATCCGTCACGCCCGTCGCATCCGTCACCTCGGACGGGCAGCGGCGGACCGCGGGCGCGCCCGCGCTGGTCTGCCTCGACGGTGTGGGGCAGGTCTACTCGCCCCGGTCGCCGTGGGCCCGCCGGGCGCTAAGCGGTATCTCCTTCTGTCTCGACAGCGGCGAGGCTGTGCTGATCCGCGGTCGCAACGGATCGGGCAAGTCGACGTTGGCCGCCGTCCTCGCCGGTCTGCTGAGTCCGTCGGAGGGTGAGGCGCGCCTTGGCGGCCGGCCGCTGACCGCCTGCCCCGGCGAGATCGGACTGGCCGTGCAGCACTCCCGCCTGCAACTGCTGGCGCCCACCGTGGGTGCTGACGTGCGCGCGGCGGCCGGTGTGGACGCGGCTGCCGCCGACGAGGCTCTCGCCGCGGTCGGGCTTGACCCGGAGCTCTTCCGGGACCGGCGGGTGGAGGATCTCTCCGGTGGGCAGATGCGCCGCGCCGCGCTCGCCGGACTGATCGCCTGCCGACCCCGGCTGATGATTCTCGACGAGCCGCTGGCGGGCCTGGACGCCCCGTCCAGGCGGATTCTGATCGACGTTCTGGTGAACCTTCGGATCCGGACCGGCTTGACGCTGGTGGTGGTTTCCCATGACCTGGACGGCATGGCCTGCCTCACCGAGCGGATGCTCGTCCTGGACGCCGGACGGCTCGTCCATGACGGACCGTTCACCGACGGCACGCCGTGCCGCATGCCCGCGCTGCTGCCCCACCCGCGTCCGGCGGGGGCTGCTACAGGCGCCGCGCTCCCCGACTGCGCTGTCCGCCCCGACGACAGTGCTGTCCGTATCGGCGACAGCTGTATCGGTGACGGTGTCCGCCCCAACGACGCCCCCCGTGTCGACGACGGCGCCCGTCCCGACGATGCCCATGTCGGAGATGCCCATGTCAGGGATGCCGCGTGCCCGGGTTCCGTACCGGCGCGGAAACCGGTGGTCGTGCCCCCGCAATCCCGGCCGGACACCGACCGCGCACGGCGCCCGGCCGGAGGCCGCGGCCGGTTCCCCCGGCAGCGCCCGGCCGGGCGGATCCGCCGTACCGAGCCCAACCTGTTGCGCTACATCCCCGGCAGCAGTCCGGTGCACCGCCTGTGGGCCGGCACGAAACTGGTCATAATGGCGCTGCTGGGGATGCTGATCGCCGTGCGGCCATCCTGGCCGGTGATCGGGATGGTCGCGGGATTCGTCGGGATCTCCATGATCGTCGCCCGGATCCCCGTCGGCGCGGCCCCGCGCCTGCCCCGCTGGTTCTGGTACGGCCTGATGATCGGTGTGGTACTCACCGCGCAGTCGCATGCGGCGCCGTTCGTGACGGTCGGGGGCGTGCGGCTGTCCGTCGGCGGCATGCTGGACTGGCTGCGCCTGACGTCGGTGTCCATGACGATGTTCGCCGCGGCCGCGCTGCTGGGGTGGACCACGCCACTGTCGGAGCTGGCGCCCGCCCTGAGCCGGCTGCTGGCGCCGTTGCGCAGGTTGCGGCTGCCGGTCGACGAGTGGGTCGCGACGGTGGCGCTGGCCATCCGCTGCCTGCCGCTTCTCGTGGACGAGATCCGCACGTTGCTGGCGGTCCGGCGGTTGCGTGTCGGGCGGCGGCCGGGCCACCGCCGGATGGCGGGTCGGCTCGCGGCGTTGCCGCTTCAGGCGCGATCGACGACCGAGCTGCTGTGCACGGCGATCGTCACCTGCCTACGGCGGGCCGCGGAGATGACCGAGGCGATCGTCGCCCGTGGCGGCTTCGGCGCGGTCGCGCACCAGCCGGCGCACCCGCGGCGCGCGGACGCCGCGGCGCTCGCGGCGCTCGTCGGGCTGGCCGTGGCGACCTTCCTGGTATAGCCGGCGACCTTCCTGATACGGCTGGCTGGCCCAACAACCCTTCTGGTCGGCGCTGGTTGTCCGGTCAGCCCCGTCTCCGACCGTCAGGAAATCAACCCGGGAAACCGGAGAAGAGGGAACCGGGAAATCAGCCGAGAAAACTGTTGAGGCCGGCCTCGTGGGTCTGCGGGTCCGCATCGGATGTCCCGGCCAGCAGCTCCGTCAACGGGCGGGGCGGCCCGAGGTGGAATCCCTGCGCGTAGTCCACCCCGAGATCACGCAGTGCCGGCGCCAGCGACTCACGGTCGACGCTTTCGGCGATGGTGTACATGCCCAGGCAGCGGGCAATGCGCACGACCGCGTCCACCAGCACCGCATCAGCCGGGGAGGTGTCGACGTGCCGCAGGAAATCGCCGTCTATCTTCACGTTGGTGAAGGGCAGGTTTCGCAGGTAGACGAACGAGCCCAGCCCGACCCCGAAATCGTCCAGGGTGAACCGGCAGCCCGCGCCGGTGAGGGTCTCGGCGAGCTGGCGTACCGCGTCCGCGGCGGCGACCGCCACGCTCTCGGCGATCTCGATACCGAGCTGGGACGGATCGACTCGAGCGGCGCGTAGCGCGGACAGGACGAAGTCGGCGAAGTCGGGGTCCTCGACCGACCGGCTGGAGATGTTCACGTGCAGGCGGAGCCGAGCCCCCCGGGCGGCGACGGAGGCGAGCGCGGCCACCGTCTGCTGCACCACCCAGCGGTCCAGGCTCAAGGCCAGATCACTGTGCGCAAGCGCACTGATGAACTCGGCCGGACCGAGCTCGGGATGCTGACCGTCGTGCAGTCGCAGCAGCACCTCGTATCCCTGCACCTCGTGCGAGGTCAGATCCACGACCGGCTGTGCGTCCAAGGCCAGCAGACCGGCGTCGAGAGCGTCCCGTATCCGCTGCACCACCAGGGTGCGCCGAGTGAGGTACTCGTGCCGCTCCGGAGTGAACAGCCGGGCACAGTTGCGCCCGGCATCCTTGGCCTCGGACAGGGCGAGCCCGGCGTGGGCGAGGGCGGTGTCGCAGTCGCCCACGGCCGACAGCGACACGACGCCGATGCTGACCGTCACCCGCACCGCGAAACCATCCACCATGACCGTATGCCGGGCGACCTGCTCGCGCAGTGTGTCCGCGACAGCCAGCGCGTCCAGCCCGTCGCCGGTCTGGAGGACCACCGCGAACTCGTCGTCACCGAGCCTGCCGATGACGGCGGCCGGTAGCGTTTCACCCAGACTCTGGGCCACCGAGCGCATCACCGTGTCGCCGGCCGAGTGGCCGCGCAGGTCATTGACGATCTTGAAGTTGTCGACGTCAACCAGCAGCAGCGCACCGGTGCGTTCGACCCCGGCAGCCAGGCGCTCGGCCAGCAGGGCCGTTGTCGCCCGCCGGTTGAGCACCTCGGTGAGCGGCTCGTGCGCGGCGGCGTGGGCGAGCTCACGGCGTATCCGGATCAACTCGGTGACGTCGTGAGCCGTACCCATGATCCGGATCGGTGTGCCGGAGTCGTCGGTGAGAACATCCCCGCGCCACTCCAGCACACACTCTGTCAGCCGGTCGGCCAGATACATGCGGTGGGTGACCTCGACCGGGGTGACGGTGGCGATCGCCTGGTCGAACACGCTCTCGACCGTCGCCCGGTCCTCGGGGTGCACCAGCAACTGGAAGGTGTCGTAGTCGATGTGGGTGTCTGTCGGATAGCCGAACATGGCCAGCAACTCGTCGGACCACTCCATCTCGTTGGTGACGAGGTCCCACTCCCAGATGCCGGTACGAGCAATCGTCTCGACATGGCGCAGCCACCGCTCACGAAGCCGCAAGGTCTCCTCCTCGCGGCGGCGCCCGGTGACGTCGGCGATCTCGTAGAGGACGAAACCGTCGGAGACCACCTGCCCGAGCCCGGGGGGACGACCGCCGGCCAGCGTCCGGGCACGGACCTCCAACCAGCGTGTGGTGCCGTCTGGTGCCTGCCACTGGGCCTCGCGGGGTTCGGTGTCCGGGACGACCCCGGCCAACGGCAACCCGGCCTCGGCAACCGCGACACGGGCGGAATACACCGGATCGGCGTCCGGCTCACCCCGCCAGTACCCGCCGCCCACCGTGCTCACCAGCCCGGCACCGTCGCGCACGACACCGGCAGCGCTGTCATGCGCGGCACCGGCAATGCCGTCGCCTACCACACCGGCGGCAATGTCGTACGCGACACCACCGCCGGTGGCCACCAAATCAAGCAGGGCCCGGTTCGCCCAGACCACACGGTTGTCGGACGTCGCCACCAGCAGTCCGGTGGATACCACGTCAGCCACAGAGCCGGTCATGCTAGCGACCAACGGATCTCCTCGCGCCTGTCAGCCCGGTGCATATCTCGGCTGGTCACGCTATCTTCTGGATCGCATGGCCTTCCTGATCGCATGGCGAGTGTAGCGGCAGCCAGGTGCGCACAGAACGTCAGGCTGTGGTAGCAGGTGTGTCCGCTGGCGACTCGGGGTCCGGGCCTCCCGGGTGCGAAAAC
>NZ_CAAAFO010000117.1:35592-43297 GCF_900634715.1 Candidatus Protofrankia californiensis
ATGATCGCGTCGCCTTTGCCCTTCTAATCGTGGATCTGCTGCGAGAGATAGTGCGCCTCGCCGATCTGGGCGACCAGCTCGAGCTGGGCGTCCAGCCAGTCGATGTGTTCCTCCTCCGAGGTGAGAATGCTCTCCAGCAGAACGGCCGATCCGACATCGTCGCGAGAGCGGGTCAGGACGATCCCCTCACGCAGCAGCGCACATGCCTCGATCTCGTGGGAACGGTCGGAGTTGAGCTGCTCGACAGCGGTCTCGCCGATACGTAGTGTATTCAACCGCTGGAGATTGGGTAGCCCTCCCAGGTAGAGGACCCGATGCACCAGCTTGTCCGCGTGACGCATCTCATCGATCGACTCGTCGTAGGTATGCTTGCCCAACCGCTTGTAACCCCAGTTGAGTTGCATCCGGGAGTGCAGGAAGTATTGGTTGACGGCCGTCAGCTCATTCGTGAGGACGCGGTTGAGTAGTTCGACAATTTCCGGGTCGCCCCTCACATGAAACCTCCACTATGTCAGCCCGACGACACAACCGGACAGGCACGGCGGTAACCCGTCAACAGTTCCTCGATTTCGTCGAGGCATCCACCGCAGCCGGTGCCCGCGGCACAGACGTCACCAACCTCGCCCGTGTCGCACGCGCCCGACTCAATCACGCCGCGCAACGTCCGCTCGGTGACAGCAAAGCACGAACAGACCAGCACCGCACCTCACCACACTCTTGGGAGACCGCCCTGACCCCATGACCCGGAACCGATGACTCACAGACGCTCTGCACAGCTGGGCCGATGACGGCGGACGCTCGTAGCTAAGTTAAACCTTCCCTAAATAAAGACCCGGGCACAAGAGTCCCACACGGGCCGATTGGAGGCAAGCAGGGGTGAGCAGCCGACCCACCGGTCTACCGCAACGGGTCGACCACAACGGGCCGATCACAGCCGTGGCATGACCAGCCGGGCATACGAGCACGCCTGGCACCGCTGAAAACGTCGACCGCCCGCTGCGGGGCGCGGTTCTCCACGAGATGCGGATCACACCCAACAGCAGGTCCGATCAGCAGCCCGGATACGGTATTGCAGTACGGTACGGTCTCGTTTCTTCGAGGGGGGCACAATGTGCTGTGGACCAACCAAGTGAGTGCACATTGTCCGACATTGTCCGATATGGGCCGGGGATTCGACGACCGCGACGGTGACGACCACGATCATCGTCTTCCGTCAACGGCCGACGCTCCCTCTGTGACCATGGCCGATGCCCAGCCCATAGCTGACGCTCCATCCACAACCAGCGCCACGGCCGGTACCCCGCTCACGGCCGACGCAGCGAAACGAGGGCGTCACCTCCTCGGCACCGCCGGCTATGCGGTCACCCAGACCGTCCTGCTCAGCTTGTTATTCATGGTCTACCGCTTCGGCCGGCACGTCGTCGACGATCACCAGACCGAAGCGCTGTCACACGGGGTCACCGTATGGAACATGGAACGGCGGCTACACCTGCCCGACGAAGCAGCCGTCCAACATCTGGCCCTGCATTCCCACTACATGACGATCCTGATCAATGAGTTCTACTTCGCGGTGCACTTCCCCGCGGCGATCGCGCTGCTCGTCTGGGTCTTCGTCCGGCACCGCTCCGCCTGGCCCAGAGTTCGCAATGTGATCATTATTGCGACGGGCATGGCACTGATGATCCATATTCTGTACCCGCTTGCCCCGCCACGCCTGCTGCCAAGAGTGATGACAAACCTGATCGACACCGGCGCGATATTCGGCCCGTCGCCCTACGCCCAAGGCGACGGCTTCGCAAACGAGTATGCGGCCATGCCAAGCCTGCACATCGGCTGGGCCATCATCGAGGCATGGGTCGTGATCATCGCTCTGTGCAGCCGATGGCGTTGCCTCGCCATCGTCCAGCCCGTGGCCACCACGGCCGTCGTCGTGGCCACAGCCAACCACTACTGGGTGGACGGCGCCGTCGGCGGCCTGCTCGTCCTCCTGGCGATACAGGTCACCAGGCCGGCCCTGCAGGCCCGGATAGTCGCCATGGTGCGCCCCGCGGTCACCCGCCAGTCGGATGCCTGCGAGCCGGGATAACCGCCCTGAGCACGACTCCCCGGTCTGACGGCACGGGTACCCCGGCTCGTCGGCCCAGGGATGCGACAACTTACGGTACAAGAGCAGAAATCTCCACCCGCCGGTTGGCGGCACGCCCGGCCTCGGTGTCATTTGTCGCCACCGGATGGTCCCAGGCGAACCCCGCAGCCCGCAGGTGTTCCGCGGGCACGCCACGGTCGGACAGATAGCCGGCGGCAGTCTGCGCCCGCAACAGCGACAACGCCTCGTTGACGGCGCGCGGGCCCCGTGTGTCGGTGTGACCTGCCAGCAGCACGCTGAGCTCGCTCTCCCGCAGTACCGCCGCGATCCGATCGAGGTGGACGCGGTCAGCCTCAGTCAGCTCCGAGCTGTTCGTCTCGAACGTGATCCGGTCCTCGGCAACGGCCCCGACAAGACGACCGGTCGCCGGCTGCGCTGTGCCCTCTGTGCCCTCGCCGACCGGTGGGAGAGCCGAGGCCACCGATCGGACGGTGAGACGGTTGTCAAGAGTGGCGGCCGGCTGCGTCTTGCGAGCCCCGGCGAGGAGGTCGGAACCCAACCGGGTCACCTCGTCGCTGTCCCCCACGCTCCCTTCCACGACCACCGAGGAACCCATGATCGTCACCTTGTGCTCACCGGCAACCGCCGTAAGCGTGCGGGTCAGATCCGCAAGGGCGGTGACCGGCGGCGCGGCCGCATCGGGGTCGACCGTCACCTTCCCGGTCAGTGTGGCGGAACTCGCCGCGGCGGCAGCGCCGAGCAACTGCTCACGGGCAGCTCGGTCGGGCACGGTAGCGGTGACGGTGAGCGAGCCACCGTCGACCGCGATCACGAAGGGCTTGGCAACCACTCCGGGTAGCACTGCCGGGACGATGTGAATGTCACTACCCAACGAGACCGACCGTGCTCCGGACACCCGCGCCACCACCTGGCGTGCCGTCTCGGCGTCCGCGACGCTGGGGAACGTGCCGTGGACGGTGGCGTCCCGGCCGTCGAAGCTCACCTGCGCACCGGTCTGGCCGTGCGAGCGCACCGCCAGGACGGCCCGGTCGGAAAGCTCGTCCTCGATCGGCCCGCGCCGCAGGCCGAGCGCCAGCAGCGCAAGCAGCAGCCAGGCGACGACGAGGAACACCGAAAACGCGACAGGATGGGGCCGCTTCACCGCAACCATCTGGGCCAAGGACATCGACATGGTCTCCGCACGGATTCTGGCTGGGGACGCCTTCGGGACGCGCCACCGCCAACGCCTGCGGAGGAACGACCCAACGGCCGACGGGAGCACGGCGAACAACCCGCCGCGGGTCAACTTTCGCACATCGATATGCCCGTGACCTGCACCGGGTCGCCAATTATCCCCGGAGTGGCGCCACGAGTGTCATCCCCGGGGCGGCTCCACGAGCGCCGTGCGCGCACCGCCGGCGCGGACGATCGCGGCCGGTTGGGGTAGGTGTGGCTGGCGCCGGGGCTGCTGGTCGGCCGGACGGTCGGTCTGGTCAGCCGGGTGACCGGTCTGACCGTCGGCCTGGTCGTCGGTCTGGTCAGCCGGGTGACCGGTCTGGTCGACCGGGCGTCCGGGAGATTGCCCCTGTCCGTGCGCGAACCGCATCACGACAGCGGTTACCGCGGCCCCGAGCCCGAGCGCGAGCCAGCCCGCCAGCACGTCCAGCACGTAGTGGTTGGCGGTGGCTATCACCACGAAGACCGTTGCGGCTGGGTAGACGGCGCCGAGCACTTTGGTCACGCGGTGCCGTGCCAGGCGGGCGATGTTCCAACCGCACCACAGCGCCCAGGCGCAGTGCAGGGACGGCATGGCGGCGAACTGGTTGGTGATGCCGCCGAGCCCCTTGGGGGCGGCGCTGGAGTTACCAGCCCACCAGCCCCAGTTGTGGAACGACGCCATCGTGTCGATGAAGCCGGCGCCGGACAGCAGGCGCGGTGGTGCCGTCGGAAGCAGGAAGAACCCGGTAAGGCTGATCACGGTTGCGCACACGATCGTCCAGCGGGCCGCCAGGTAGTGACGAGCGCGTTTGCGATAGAGCCAGGCCAGGACGCTCGGCGTGACGATGAAATGGAGCGTCGCATAGTAGTAACAGCACGCTACGGCAAGGACGGGAACGCCCTGTAGCCAGTGGTTGAGCCCGAGCTCGATATCGAGGTGCAGGTCGGCCTGGATGCGCATGATGTCCCACCCGACCGCGAGCGCGTTGCGGACGGAACCGCCCGCTACCGACCGGGTGGCCGTGTAGGTGTAGTAGAAAACGATGATCATAGCGACTTCGATCCACACCACCGGCAGACCGTTCGACCTGCGGCGTGTGTGGATCATCCGTGCCCTCCCGGTTCCGACCCGGCCTGCCCAGTGGTCCGGTCGTTACGTCCGGGCGCATCTCAGGCGGCAGCCCTCGACTTCGACCATCACTGTGCGTGCCAGCCTTCTCGCCAACACCAGGCCGTCCGGACGACCGGCGGCGCAAACCGGGCTGTTCACCAGGGCGGCATCCGCCCCGACGCCCAGTGGCCGCTGGTCGACGACGTCGGGCCCTCCCTGCCGTCCACCCGCTACCCGATCTCGGGTGGACCTCTTGACCGAGGCTACATTGTCCACGCGGCCGGAAGGTCTGCGTTCTCCCACCCGGCAGGCACAACCAGCGACCTGACCGCGTGCGTTCGCAGCCGATTCACGTTCTCACTCGGCCAGCTCACCCGGCCAGCTCACCCGGCCAGGAGTCGACCGACCAGGCGCCGGTAGGCGTCGGAATCGGCGGGCAGCACCTGGGGGGCGGCCCGCAGGAGCTGGGCGTACCCGAGGTACGCGCTGAACGCCAGGACACCCCGCAGCCTGGCCTCCTGCGGGGAGTACCCGAGCTGGACGAACAGATCCGCGGTGTAGTCGACCCGGCGGGCGGTGACGCGTGCCAGTACCGGCGCGACCGCCGGGTGATCGGCGCTGGCCAACAGGGCGACCTCGGTCCGGTCCCGTTCGGCCACAGCGATCACGGTCGAGAACAGGCTGTGCAGTCGTGTGACCGGATCGGGTTCGCGATCCATCTTGTCGATCACTTCGGTCGTGTACCGGTGCTCCCACCGGGCGAGGGCGGCGACCACCAGCGCGTCCCGGTTGGGGAAGTGCCAGTAGAAGCTGCCCTTGGTGGTGCCGAGACGGACGGCGAGTGGCTCGACCGCGACCGCGGGGACACCGCCTTCGGCTATCGCGGCAAGCGCCGCGTCCGCCCAGTCGTCCGCGGAGAGCCTCGCCCGTTGCGCCACTTCCGTACGGTACCGTACAGTCCCCTTCCATACGGTACCGTACGGAAGGGCGGACATTGATCTACAACGTGCATGAACGGACGGTTCCCTCTGCCGTGGCCGCATCCCTCATCGACGGACTGGCCGGGGACGACGACCGGCTGTGGCCGGTACAGGCCTGGCCGGCCATGCGATTCGACCGGCCACTGGGCATCGGAGCCGACGGCGGGCACGGGCCGATCCGGTACACGGTCACGGAGTACGAGCCGGGCCGGTCGGTCACGTTCACCTTCCACCCGCCGACCCGGCTCAGGGGACACCACCGGCTGGCGGCCGACGGCGACACGCTGCGGCACGAACTGGTCGCCCGGCCCGTCGGCTGGGGACACCTCTCCTGGCCAGTCGTATTCCGCTGGTTGCACGACGCACTGATCGAGGACATGCTCGACCGTGCGGAGTCGTCCGGCACCAACCAGGAGTCCTCCGGCGTCGACCAGGTCAACCGGTCGCACCGATGGTCGTCCTGGGTACGGCTCCTGCGGCGGCTGACGGCTCCGGTCCCGCGCCGGGCCGAGCTACCGACGAACGCCCTCCTCGCCCGTCATGCCTTTCACCGGATCGACTTCGCCGACGCGTGGAGCATCCGGCTCGCCCCGGGCATGCCAACCGACCCGGCGCTCTGGTCCCGGTCGCTGTTCGGCCGGTCGTTCCGCGAGTACGGCGCGAGCCGGGACGAGACATTGCTCGGCGCGGACAAACCGCACCTGGCCTTCCGAGCCTCGGTGCTGGTCCGGGATGGGGTGGTCACCGTGTCCACGGTGGTGAACCTGCGTAACCGGCTCGGTCGGGCGTACTTCGCGCTGGTGCGGCCCGTACACCCGATCGTCGTGCGGGCGACACTACGCCGGGCGAATCGACGACTGGCCGCTGCCGCCGCCTGCCCAACCAGCCGCCGTAACTACGCGTTCGACTCCCACAAGCCACATCCAGATCATGATTACGAAAAGTGATGGTGGAATGGGATGGGCTGGTCGAGTCGGTTATTCGAGCTCGGCGGGCAGAATCTCGAACATGTCCCGGTGGACGGGTACGACAATCTGGAAGTCCTTGCGATCGACGGTGGCGACCTTTGTCGCGCCCAGCCGCTCGGCAGTGGCGATGACCATGGCGTCCACCGCGTCAAGAGGCGGGTTGGAGTACCGGTACATGACGCTACGAGCGAAGCGGTTGCATTGCCGGTCAAGTCTGTCGTGATTCTGTTACCAAAAGTGATGCGCAACCGGAATATCCGGTCTGGTCAGGTCTCGTCGTGAGCGCCGGCTGGTGGCGCGTCCGGGTTGTGGGACGTCGAGCGCGGCAGGAGCCGGGCGATACGGCGTTCGCCGTCCAGCGCCGTGATGGCGGCTGCCAGGGTCGGCGCGTGCAGCTCTTTCTCACCGCGTTCGACCATTGTCTGCGCGGTCTGCAGCGTCCTACGAAAAACCGGATTACAGAAAAGTCAGATTACAACAGCCGGTCAACCGGCATCAGAAGGGAACGGGTATTCTAGGCCGTCCGAATCAGGACAGGCCCGAACGCAGGCTCCGGGTCAGCGGTAGGCGTGGTGGTCCGCGGCGCGCCCGGCCTCCTGGTCCTCGATGAAACGCCAGATGTCGGGCTGGCTGCCGTCCACATCGGTGAAACCGTATTCGGACGCGAGCCGACCAGAGGTGACCGACCGCTGGTTCCACCGGCTCCGGTCCGAATCGGACGCGAGTGCCGCGACCGCCCGGCCGACATAGCGAGGCGATTCGGAGAGCACGAAGTCGGCAGGGGCTACAGGCTGCCCCTGGCCCGTCCTGGACGGGTCGAGAGCGTGGCGCCAGGTGTCCTCGCAGACTCCGAAGACGTCGAGCATCATCTCCGAGCGCAGCCAACCAGGGGTGACAGCGACCGCGGTGGCGCCATGCGCCGCGAGCTCGTGCCCCTGGGAGAAGGCCAGCCGGTTCACGGCGGCCTTCGCCAGGTCGTAGAACACCGAGATGCGATAGCGCGACGCGTTGTGGTCGACCGTCCCGTCGGTGACCTCGATGAGAAGGCCGCCCGGCCTGCCGATGAGCAGCGGGAGCAGGTGGTGGGAGGTGATGAGGTGGGTGTCGATCGCCAACCGGAGGATCCGCAGGCCCGCACCGAGATCGTGTGACCAGATCGGGGTGTTCCACTCGGCTGGGCCGCCCTTGAGGAGTTCACCACCCCAGATGTCGTTGACGAGTACATCGATATGGCCGTGCTCGTCGCGGATCCGTGCCGCCAGGCGTCGCACCTGATCGGAGTCGAGGTGATCGACAGGGACGGCGATCCCGACGCCGCCGAGCCCGGTGACGAGCTGCGCGG
>NZ_CAAAFO010000117.1:43694-52124 GCF_900634715.1 Candidatus Protofrankia californiensis
CCGCGCAGCGCGTCCCGGTCCGGCGACCACATCACCTCGCGACCTCCCCCATCCCACCGGCGAGACAGACAAGCGAGACAGACAAGATAGTCGCGTGCGCACGATCGGGGGACCGTATGCACGCGGCGGGCGGGCGGCCTGCGTCAGCCTCGGTCGCGCAGGCCACGGAAGATCGTGATCCATGCGTCCGGCGGCACGAGGCCGACCACGGTCGCCGGGCCGACGCCGGCGGCGCGCAGCGCGCCGTTCACCGCGGCGGAGGAATGGCGACGCCGCAGCGAGGCGGCCGGGGAACCACCCACCCCGCTGAACCCGAGCCGCACAAGATCCTCGTACGCCGGAAGCGACCGTTGCGGCAGCAGCGGGGAGGCCCGCTGTTCAAGCCGCAGAATGCCACCGTCCACGGCGGGCACGGGCCGGAAGGCCGGCCTCGACACCCGGCCGAGCAGCCGCCATTCATACAGCGGCCAGGTGAGGACGGTCAGCAGGCTCCATCGGCCATAGTCACCGGTGCGTTTGCGGACGTATTCCCACTGGGTCAGCAATATGGCCGAACGCAGATGCTCCGCTCCCAGGCACCATCCGACGACACCGGCGGTGACGGTGAAGGGGATGTTGCCGACGACCGCGAACGGCTCAGCCGGAGGTGCGGCACGCAGGATGTCGCCCCGCACGACCCGGATGTTCGGGCTTTCTCGCGCCACTGGCTCAAGGGCGTCGGCCATGCGCGGATCGACCTCGTAGGCGACGACTTCCCGGCACAGCGGCGCCAGTTCGCGCGTCACGGCACCGGTACCGGCGCCCACCACCTTGATCCGGTTTTGTGACCGAACCGTCACGATCACCGTGTGATGCAGGGTGATCTGACGAACGAACAGTGGACGATACCGGAGCCACTGCTACCAACGGAGAAAAAGCCTGCCCGGCAGCCGATCCGGACAAAACGACAACCGCCTCGACCTGCTCGGGGCTTTCCTGGCTGGGCTCGACCCCGCATGGCCGGATCACCTTACGAGTTCAAGGTCGGTAGGCGTCTGATAGTGAATTCCAATCTTCCGATTGGCAATTCCAATACACCTACCGTATCCGGCTTCGCTGACTGTTACGATCAGGACCGTCCGACTGATGACATCAAGTCTAGCACTCAGGAGGGGGCGGTCGAGAATGGCAGGCGTACAGCCTACGACGTACATTCCCGAACCCGAGTTCGGAACCGGTGGATCCACTCCTCGTAAAAAGACGATCAGCAATCCCTACCTGCACCGCCTACAGCGCCGCCACTTTTTGCTGTTCGACGTCCTCCCGATTGTCGGTACCGCCGCCGCCTTCGCGTTTCTTGCGGTACATCCGATCGGTGTCACCGAACTCGCCCTGCTCTTTTCGATGTGGCTCGTGACCGGACTGGGCGTCACCGTCGGCTATCACCGACTCTTCACGCATCGTACCTTCAAGGCCGCACCGTCCGCTGCAACCGCACTCGCGGTCCTCGGCTCGATGGCCGGTCAAGGCGGCCTGGTATCCTGGGTCGCCTTGCACAGGCGACACCACGAGTGCAGTGATCGCGAAGGAGACCCCCACTCCCCGAACCTCGCCGGCGGCGGCCTGAAGGGTCGGCTTCGCGGCCTGGCCCACTCCCACTTCCTGTGGATGCGCCGCCACGAATATCCGAACGTCGTCCACTACGCACCGGACCTGATCAAAAACCGCGCCCTGGTCCGAGTTGCCCGCCTCTACTACTACTGGGTCGCACTCGGGCTTGCACTCCCCGCGCTCATCGGCGGCCTCGTCTACCAGAGCTGGGCCGGAGCGGTGAGCGGCTTCTTCTGGGGCGGCCTCGTGCGGATATTCGTCCTGGAGCACGTCATCTGGGCGATCAACTCCTTTCTGCACATGTTCGGCACCCGCCCCTACGAATCCAAGGAGAACAGCAGGAACGGCGGAATCTTTGCCTTGGTGACCTTTGGCGAATCGTGGCATAACAACCATCATGCGTTCCCCGAGTCGTCTTCTTTCGGCTTGAGATGGTACCGCCTCGACCCGGGCTACTGGCTCATAAGAATGCTTGCGCTCTGCGGTCTCGCATGGGACCTGAAACGCCCGTCCGAAGAGCGGATGAAAGCAAGTCTTATACCCAGGAACGGCAAGCCCGCCCCCAGTACCGCGACATAAGGAGCGAGCACGTTGAAGCCGAGTAAGGAAGCGATTGCCACATGGTGCCAGGAGTATGTCGCGAATCTCCTTGAGATGCCCGTGGAGGCGGTGGACCCGGACGCGGACTTCGACCGGCTGGGCATCGATTCCGCCCTCGCCGTCTCCCTGCTGATCGAGGTCGAGGAGCGCTACAGCGTCGACCTGGCTCCCGAGGCATTGTTCGAGAACCCGAGCATCAATGCAGTCGCCGCGTATCTGCATGCGCAGAGTCAACAGCACGTGGCGTAGTCATGACTGCATCAGTCGACATCGACCGTACGATCGGTGCAGCGGCTGCCGTCCGCCACCACTACGACGTCGGAAATGCGTTCTACAGCCTTTGGCTGGACCGCTCGCTGACCTATTCGTGTGCGATTCGGGAAGGCACGGACGACACACTCGAAACCGCCCAGGAGAGGAAGCTGCAGTTCCACCTGGACGCGATTCGCGCCGACCGGGCCCACAGCGTGCTGGACATCGGCTGCGGGTGGGGCGCGATCCTGCAGCGTCTGGCCGAGGCGCACCGGGTCCAGCGGTCCGTCGGTCTCACCCTCAGTGAGGAGCAGGCGGCCTTCATCCGGTCCCGCGGGTATCCCGACGTGGAGGTCCGGACGGAGAACTGGCTGCACTACGAACCCGACACCCCTTTCGACGGGATCATCTCCATCGGCGCTTTCGAACACTTTGCCAGAGCCGAGGACTCGTCGGCCGAGAAGGTCCGCCTGTACCGGAAGTTCTTCAGCCGCTGCCACAGCTGGCTGAACAAGGACGGCGTGCTGTCGCTGCAGACGATCGCCTACGCGAACATGTCCCGCGAGAACGCGAGCCCGTTCATCCAGCAGGAGATATTTCCCGAAGCGGATCTGCCGACGCTTACGGAAATTACCGCCGCCGCGGAGGGTATTTTCGAGATCCAATCCGTGACCAACGGTCGGCTCGACTACGCCTGGACGTGCGAGCAGTGGGCACGCCGGCTGCGCCTGCACCGCGACGAAGCCGTTCATGTCGTCGGACCGGACGTGGTCGCCCGGTACGAGCGCTATCTGAAGCTGTCTGCCCTTGGCTTCCGGATGGGAAAGATCTGCCTGTTCAGGATCATTCTTCATCCCTTCAGAGGCAAGTACTTCGACCGCCGCGGGGTACAGGCAGGATGACGTTGGAGACACACGGCACGGCGGCTGCTGACACGGCCAAACGCGCTCAGGCGCCAATCCGGTTCAACCCCTTCAGCGCCGAATTCCGACGCGACCCCCACCCGCTCTATCGGCAGCTTCGCAGCGCGCAGCCCGTCCACCGGACGCTGGGTATGTGGGTGCTCACGCGGCATGCCGACGTACAAGGCGTCCTGCGCGACCGTACCTTCAGCGCCGGACTCATACCTGAATTGATCAGCCGGCAGGCAAGCCGGCTGTCGCAGGACAACGTGGCGCGAATCGGGCGGCTGGGGAGGAAGTCGCTCGTCTTCACCGACAATCCGGACCACGCGCGGCTGCGCGGGCTGGTGAACCGAGTGTTCACGGCGCAGGAAATTGCCAAGCTCCGCCCCCGTGTCTCGGAGGTTGCCGAACAGCTGGTACAACGGGCTTGGGACGATGGCGGCATGGATGCCATCGCTGACTTTGCGGCGCCCCTGCCGGTTACGGTCATGTGCGACTGGATGGCGCTCCCGGACAGTCTGCGCGAACACGTCGGCCAATGGACGCATGACATCCGGTTCCTGCTCGAGCCGGGGCTGATGAAAGCCAAGGACTTCACGCGTGTATGCGATGTCGTCGAGATGTTCGCGCACGCCCTGGACGAAGTGGTCACCGAACGCCGGTCCCGGCCGGGCGACGACCTGATAAGCCAGCTGCTCGCCGCGCGGACCGGTGGTGGCGACAAGCTCGGCGACGAAGAACTCGTCTTCGTGTGCATCATGTGCTTCGTAGCCGGCAACGAAACCACGAAATCCCTCATAGGCAACGGCCTCCTCGCGTTGCTTCAGCATCCGGGTCAAGACGCTCGTCTCCACCGGCAGCCAGAGCTTGTGACGAGCGCTGTCGAGGAGGCTCTGCGCTACGACAGCCCGCTCCAGCTGACCAAGCGTCTCGCGACGCGCGACGTCGAAATCGGCGGAAAACAGGTACGGGAGGGCGATCAGATTCTCCTGTGTCTTGGCGCTGCGAACCGCGACCCCGCGGTGTTCAGTCAGCCGGACGAGTTCGACATCACCCGCGACGCAAGGGGGCACCTCGCCTTCGGCCACGGGATGCACGGATGCCTGGGCGGGCTGCTGGCCAAACTGCAGGCGGAGGTTGCCTTCGAGCACCTGTACCGGCGCACTGAACGCCTGGAACTCCTGACAGAGCAACTCCAGTGGCAGGACCACAGCTTCATCGTCCGCGGTCTGAAGCACCTTCCGGTCTCGCCGAGGAGCACCAGGTAACGGACCGAAGCATTGGAGTGAGCTCCGTCGAACTCCTCCGGAGGAGGGGAAGGAAAATGGTGCAGCAGAGAACGCTGCTTCCAGAGATCCTGCAGAGCCGCGCCGCCCTCGAGCCGGCCAGCAGGGCGTACGTGTTCTTGAATGAATACGAGGAAGAAAAAGCAGTGCTGACGTACGGCGACCTGCACGCACGAGCGCTCGCCGTGGCCGGGTGGCTAAGCCGGCATTGCAGACCCGGCGACAGGGCATTGCTGATCTTCCCGCAAAGTCTGGATTTTATCGTCGCATATTTCGGATGCCTCTACGCGCATGTCGTCGCGGTACCCGTCAACCCCCCGCGCAAGAAGCGGGTTCAGGACGCGACATCAAGCATCGTGAGAGACTGCGAGCCTTCCGCAGTACTCACCGTCAGCACGATGATCGAGAGTACCAGATCCTCCCTGGAGCCGGTCTGCGGAGCCCTGCCCTGGTTTCTGGTCGACCAGGTGGCGGACGCGGCGGATACGAGCTTCCAGCCGCAGCCCTGTTCGGCGGATTCCATCGCCTTCCTTCAGTACACGTCGGGTTCCACATCCGATCCGAAGGGGGTCATGGTTTCTCATGGAAACCTTTCCGCGAACCAGGAGATGATACGGCGGGCGTTCGGCCATGATCAGAACTCGACGTTTGTCGGCTGGGCGCCGCTCTTCCACGACCAGGGTCTGATCGGAAACGTCCTGCAGCCCCTCTACCTCGGGACGACCAGCATCCTCATGTCACCGATGGCGTTCATCCGCTGGCCGCTCCTGTGGCTGTCGGCCATCTCCCGGTACCGCGCCCACACCAGCGGTGGACCGAACTTCGCATTCGACGCCTGCGTCGCACGAGCGGCCAGGGGAAATATCCCGGACCTTGACCTCAGCTGCTGGAAGGTCGCGTTCAACGGCGCTGAGCCCATTCGACCCGAGACACTGCGCCAATTCACTGAAATCTTCGCGCCCTTCGGGTTCAGCGAGAAAGCACTCTACCCGTGCTACGGATTGGCCGAGGCAACTCTGCTGGTGACCGGCAGCCAGAAGGGCCGCGGCCCGCGCACCATTGAGGCGGATGTCGAAGAGCTCAGTCACAAGCGCTATGTCGAGACGCCTGGTGACCGCGGACGGACCCTCGCAGGATCCGGACTCGTCCTCCCGGAAGAAGCCCTCCGGATCGTGGACCCTGAAACGAGACGCCCGTGTCCCGCGAACCAGGTGGGAGAAATCTGGGTTGCCGGAGAGCACGTGGCACACGGTTACTGGAGGCGCCCAGAGGCGACTGCCGACACTTTCCAGGCCGAGTGTGACAGCGAGCCCGGTCGTACCTACCTGCGTACCGGTGATCTCGGCCTGGTGGTCGACGGCGAGTTGTACATAGTGGGCAGACTGAAGGACCTGGTGATCATTCGGGGAAGAAACTACTACCCTCAGGACATCGAGCATACGGTTCAATCGTCACATCCCGCCTTGAAACCCGGCGGATGTGCCGCGTTCTCGGTTCCCGGTTCCGACGGCGAGAAGCTCGTCGTCGTCCAGGAAATCAAGGGCGAGCAACGGCGGAAAGCTGACGTGACGGACGTCGCCGCGTCGATTCGAGCGGCGCTAATACGGGAGCACGAGCTTTCGGTGAGCGACCTGGTGCTGACCCTGCCGGGCCGGCTGCAGAAAACCAGCAGCGGCAAGATCATGCGAGCCGCCGCCAGGAAACGCTATCTGGATGGCGGGTTCGAGGTCTGGACGCCGGTGACGCCCTCGGCCGCTTGAAGGATCCGTCGATCAGCAGAGAGAATGCTGGACATGGCAGCGTTGAAAGCGGCGAACCCCGACTTCGAGCAATTCGTGAGGGGCATGGTTCTGAGCATGCCGGCCGCGCAGCACCTGGGTTTCGAGTTCGGCCGGATAGCGCCAGGAGACGTCGAGATCATTCAGCCGTACCGGAAAGAGCTCACGCAGCATGACGGCTTCATCCAGGGCGGCGTGCTCGGCTCACTGGCGGACTTTGCCGGAGGCGCTGCGGCCGGCACGTTGCTGCCGGCCGGATGGGTGAACATGACCATCGACTACACGGTTAAAATTCTGACTCCGGCGAAAGGCGAGAAAATTATCGCGCGCGGCCGAGTCGTCAAGGCGGGCCCCATCATGACCGTCGCTGCGGCCGATGTCTACTCGGCCAACGGGAGCGAGGAGACGCTGTGCGCCACTGCTTTCGTGACCATGCGCAATATCAAAGCGTTCAAGGCCTGACGGCGCGGAGAAGATATGCGCCTCATCGCACCGGCGTGAGCGTCAGGGTTTCGAGTCCTTCTGCTGCGTGCAGCGGTGACCTCCTGAGTTGCGCGTGGTTTCGGTGGTGGGACTGCTCGTACGGGAAGCCGTCATCACTCGCGCACCTTCCTCGAGCAGGATTCGGGTGACGGCCAGTCCGGTGCCTTTCGCTGCGGCGACGGCGAGGGCGACCTGGCCGACGGGTTTGAGATCCACGAAGTTCCTTATGTATGTTACCGACTCGAGCAGGTGAGCTGAACAATGACCGACAGCATCCTTCCCCACCACGCTGAAGAAGTGTTCGTCTTCAACCCGTTCGCCGACGGCTTCACTGACAATCCCTGTCCCCACTACGCGGAACTGCGCACCACCGCGCCCGCCCACGAACACCCTCTCGGATTCTGGATCTTGTCCAGGTATGAGGACGTGTCGAAACTGCAGAGATCAGGACACTCCGTTGACGAACAATACCTGACACACCTTCCACTGTGGAAGAGCGACTCCAGCACGCTCGGCAAGGAGAACCGGCTGATGCGCGGACTGTCCATCCTGGATCAGGATCCACCGAACCATACGAGACTTCGCCGCCTTGTCCCCAAGGCCTTCACCCGGTTCGTCCAGCGCTTCCCCTCGCCCGCTGTCGAGGATGTGCACTGGAATGGCCGGATCAATGTGCGTGGTCCCGCGAAGTTATCGATAGCCGTGCGGTAGCGAATTCGCCAGAGTCTTACCACTGTGCGCTCCTTCGGAGCACGGTTGGAAGCGTCTGGCGTCACAGTCAAGCACATCTCCGCGCTGGGACTCATCCACGGCTTCCTCACCTTCACCGGTGTGCCTGACTCAGTGGGAAAGGTCAGCCAGGACATGTTCGGTGCACTCGACGCGCTGCTGCCGTGACTGGGGAAAGCCTGTGTACCCCGTTCAGGCCTGGTCGACCGTGGCGAGGAACTTGTCCAGCAGTCCGATGATCGTCACGGGTTGTTCCAGGGTACTGGTATGTCCGCAGTTCGCGACGATCTGCAGCTGGGCGCCTGGGATGCGGGCTGCGATGCGCTCCGCCTTCTCCGGTGGAGTGGCCTTGTCGTCGGCGCCGACGACGACAAGCGTGGGCACCGTGATCCCAGTGATCTCCTGGTCCACCGGTGCGCGGTCGGCCACCCCGAGAACCGCCTTACGCACGGCGGCGCGTTTGCTACGGTTGAGCCGACTGACCCACTCGTCAATCGTGGTTTTGCTGGCGGGGTCGGCAAGGAAGGTGGGGCCGAACATATACGAACTGACCTTGCCCAGAATTGGTTTGATGCCGAACAGACGCAGCAGCCATGCCAGCTGTTTGTACTCGCGGACTTTGCCCGGGTCCTCGGGCCCGGCACTGGTGTCCAGCAATATCAACGAACGCAGCAACTCGCCGTGGCGGGCCGCGATGCGCTGTCCGATGAAGCCGCCCATAGACAGGCCCACCCAGTGCACCGGCGCAACACCGAGTTCCCGGATCAGGGCGACCGCGTCGCCGGTGAGGGTGTCCATGTCGTAGCC
>NZ_CAAAFO010000117.1:52752-61783 GCF_900634715.1 Candidatus Protofrankia californiensis
CCAACAGCTAAATACCAGTGTAATAGATACGGGGTCGCCCGGTCCCGGTTTCGTCTGGTCCCGGGTTGTCGACCAGCACTTGCCGGATGCGCCGTTCTCCAGAACGGCGCGAGCGGATCCGTCCGTCGGACGCGGCCAGCGGGCCGAAGGCAGTGCGATAATGGTTTTTCGCGCTCGGGGTTCCTGTCGGATCCAGGAGGTCCGGGAGGCCCAGGTCCCCGGGTTACCGAGAGGTGTTTTGTGGAACAGACAACATCATCCGACGCGGACCAGACGATCGCGATCGATTGGCAGGCATTCGCGCAAGAACCCGGCAAGGGAATTCTTCCGCAAGTGTCCGCACCCGACGTGATCGGCCGACTGGTGGCGTACCTTGACGTGCACCAGGGACAGCAGGTACTGGAAATCGGAACTGGTTCGGGCTACAGCGCAGCCGTCCTCGGTGTGGCGGTCGGCCCACGCGGCTCGGTGACATCAATCGAGCTGGTGCCGGAACTGGTCACCCGGGCCCGTGGCTCGACGACGCGTGCATCAGCAACATCGAACTGTTCGTTGGAGACGGTCGCTATGGCCGGCCCGGTGGGGGCTTTTCCATAGGATCATCGCATGGGCGACCCCCGAGGGTGACCTGCCGACCGCCTGGCGGGACCAGCTCGCCGACGGCGGGACATTGCTGGCTCCCATGCGGCTACTGCCGCGCGCCGGGTGCACCGCGGTAGCGGTACTGCGCAGGGACGGCAAGACGATGCGCGGAGTCCGGTTCGTGGCCGGCAGCTTCGCCCCGCTCGACCGGGTGCCCCGCCGTAAATGGTCAGCTTCGGCGTTCGATGACGACCTCCTGATCGTGGTGGACAGCCAGCCCCTGTTCTGGATGAGTTACGAGTGGATCGCTTCGACTCCGCTGCGACAGCGGGTTGCTCTGGTTGAAGCCGCGCGGACCCAAGCCGTTCAAACGGACGTAGCCGAATGGACCGGCTCTGATCACACCGCGTTCTGGGCCTACCTGATGACAATCGCCCCGCCAGGACTGACCACGGCGTTCTGGTCGGAGGCCGGCGTGTGTGTGGGCTACAGCGACGACAAGGGATTCGCCCTCCTCGGGCTGCGTTCTGACACCATGGTCACGGCTGGGTCCCCGATCGCGGCGGACATCCTGGATGAATGGGCCGACCGGTGGCGCGCGGCTGGCAACCCCGGTCTGGACGATCTGGTGCCGGTGGTCCGTCCGGGCTCCACCGGCGACCTGCGGGTCGAGGCGGTGCTCCCAGGCCAGCCGACCACGGCAGGGAGGGTCGATGTCCCAGCCTGACGACCGGACCGTCTGTGGACCATGGCACAGGAGAGGCCCGGCAAGGTCACGACAGACTAAAAGCCCTGCTCAGAGCCATGATCTGCACATTGGCGCAGGTGGGGCGGATGAGTCGGCCGGTACGCCGGGTTCTGTGGGCCGGGGGGCGCGAAGCGATCCCCGGCTGGCGGTCATCTATCTCGGGCTGCCGTTGCCGACAGCCTCCAGCGGTCCACCCGCAGGCTCGGGCGGGCAGCCCTCGAACGCCTGCGCAGCTCCGGAACCCTGGAGCTCCGGAACCTTTTGACCTTGCTCCGAGTGGGGTTTACCTAGCCGCCCGGGTCACCCCGGGCGCTGGTGCGCTCTTACCGCACCGTTTCACCCTTACCGGCGTCCGAGGACACCGGCGGTCTGTTTTCTGTGGCACTGTCCCGCGGGTCACCCCGGGTGGGTGTTACCCACCACCCCGCCCTGTGGAGCCCGGACGTTCCTCGGCGGCTCCGCGTGAGCGGAACCGACGCGACCGCCTGGCCGACTCATCCGTGACCGTCAGCATATGCCACAGCGGCCACCCCGGCCTGCCCCGGTAACCCGCGGCGGGGATACTGCGTGCTAGGACAGCACAGCACCGGCTGTCACAACACACCTGGCACAACATCACCTGGAAGACGAGGGACGGGATCGGCCGTGACAACGCCCGGGGAACCCACCAAGAAGATTGATCACACCCGTCCGCTGCCAGCGCCGCCTGTCGGCGGAGCCGGGTCACCCGGTACCGGCCGGGCCCGGGGTGACCGACGCCGGCCCGACCACGCCCGCCCCACCCACCGGACCCACCCCGCCTGCCGGACCCGCGCCGGCCGAACGGCGTCGCGGTGTCGGCTACTCCACCTACGCGATCACCGTCCTCGTCCTGCTGCTGACGATCACCATGATTGTGTTCGTCGTACAGAACGACCAGCGGGTGAACATATGGCTGTTCGGTTCCACCCACAACATGTCGCTCGCGGGCGCGCTCGCCGCGTCGGCGGCGGCCGGCCTGGTGATCGGACTGCTGATCGGGCTGATCACGCAGATCAAGGTGCGCAAGGAGCTGCGCCAGTACCGCCGCGGCAAGCACCCAGCACAGCAGACACGCTGAGCACAGCAGACAGCACAGCACAGCGGACGCTGAGCACGGCCAACCCCGGACAGGGCCTCGATCAGGCCAACCCCGAGCCGGGGGCCAACCTTGATCAGGGACACCCGATCAGGGACAGTGGCCCGCTACTGTCCCGACTCGACCAGGTGGGCGGCGTGGATGCCGTCGTTGAAGCTGCGGAGCACCGCCGGCCCGTCCGAGTACCAGTCGATCGTGGAGATCGACACCAGGTCGAGGTGAAGCCGGTAGAGGACCGCGGGCGAGGCGTCCAGCGCCAGCAGCGTGAGGGTCTTGATCGGGGTCACGTGCGAGACGATCAGGATCCGTCCACCCGGATGCGCGGCCAGGATGCGGTCCCGGGCGGCGGTGACCCGCCGGATCGTGTCGAGGATGCTCTCCCCGCCGGACGGGGCGACCGCCGGGTCGGCGAGCCAGGCGTTCAGCTCGTCCGGGAAACGCTGGCGGACCTCGGCGAAGGTCAGGCTCTCCCAGGTACCGAAGTCGGTCTCGCGCAGGTCGTCGTCGATCAGGTAATCACGGCCGAGGGCGTCCGCGGTCTGCCGGGCCCGCTTCAGCGGCGAGCAGTACACCGCGTCGAAGGGGACGTCATGCAGCCGCTGTGCCACGGCGAGCGCCTGCGCCTGGCCGACGTCGGTCAGCGCGGCGTCCACCATGCCGCTGAACCGCTTCTCCACCGACATCGGTGTCTGCCCGTGACGTAGCAGCACGGTTGTCGTGGGTGGTGCGGGCGGAGCCATCCAGCCCGACAGCCGGTTGGTGGTCGGTGCCGTGTGCGGCGCGGGTTCCGGTGACTGGGGTTCTGGTGGTTCCCAGGTACGGCCCTGCGCGGCGGCGTCCATGGCCTCGTTCGCCAGCCGGTCGGCGTGGCCGTTGCGCTCCCGCGGGATCCAGCTGTAGCGGACCCGCGGGAACTCCCGCGCGATGCCGGCGGCTTCCGTCGCCAGCGGCCGCATGGCCGGATGCTTGATCTTCCAGCGTCCGCTCATCTGCTCGACGACGAGCTTGGAGTCCATCCGGACGTCGACGTCGGCGGCCGGGTCGATGTCGGCTGCCGCGCGCAGCCCGGCGATCAGGCCCTGGTACTCGGCGACGTTGTTGGTGGCCCGGCCGATCGCGCCCGCCCGTTCGGCCAGGACCTCGCCGGTGTCGGCGTCCCGGACGAGCGCTCCGTACCCCGCCGGGCCCGGATTACCCCTTGATCCGCCGTCGGCCTCGACGACCAGGCGGCGTGACGGACGGTCACTCATGGTCGGCTCCTATCCGGTCGCTCGCTCACGGACCCGATCTCGTCCACAGGCCTGATCTCGCTCACAGACCTGATTCCGCGGTCCGGACGAGGATGCGCCGGCATTCCTCGCAGCGCACGACAGCGTCCGCGGGAGCCGCCGCGAGGTCGCGCAGGTCGGCACCGGACAGCTCCAGGTGGCATCCTTCGCAGCTCCGCCTGACGAGCTTGGCCGCCCCCACCCTGGCGGACGAGGCGCGCAGGCGTTCGTACAGGGCCACGAGGTCGGCGGGCAGCGTCGGCGCGATGGCTTCGCGTTCGGCGCGGCGTGCCGCCACCTCGCTGTCGATCTCGGTCAGCGCCGCGTCCCGCCTGCCCGCGGATGCCGCCCGCTCGGCCTCGAGGCGCTCCTGGTCCGCCGTGATCGCCCCGGCCCGGGCCTCCAGTCCCTCGGCGGCCTCCATGAGCTCGAGCAGTTCGTCCTCGAGCACGCCCTGCCGGCGGGTGAGCGAGGCGATCTCCGCCTGCAGGTTCTCCAGCTCACGGGCGCTGGTGATCTGCCCGGAGTCCAGGCGCTTGCGGTCGCGAGCGGCCCGGGAGCGCACCAGGTCGACTTCGTTGTCCAGTTTCTTCTGCGACCGGTTCAGGTCCCGCAGCTGGGTGGAGACCCGGACCAGGTCGTCGTTGAGCGCGGCCAGCTGTGCGTCCAGCTTGTCGATCTCGGCATGCTCGGGCAGGTTCCGCCGCCGCACGGCGAGCCGGTCAAGGCTGGAGTCGATCGCCTGCATGTCCAACAGACGAAGCTGGGTCGCTGGATCAGCCTTCATGTGCTCCTCACTGTGCTCCGCAGGCGTTGCTCCCGGCAGCATCCGTCACCGCTGGTCCTGCCTCCGCCCGGTCGTCCTGGTCCGCCCGGTCACGATCCGGTTCGCCCGGCCACGACGAGGCCGCGTGCCACCGCCACGGGTCGGTCACCAGGCCGGAGACCGTGGTGTTCACCGTACGGCCTCGACCGGCCAGACCGGCACGCAACCGGGCGGAGGCGCTGTGCAGCCACGGCCATTCACTGGCCCAGTGCGCCACATCCACGAGCGCCACGTCGTAGGCGGCCACGGCGTCGAGGACGTGGTGATGGCGTCCGTCGGCGGTCACCAGCGCGTCGGCGCCGGCGCGCGCGGCAGCGGCGATCAGCTCCCCACCGGAACCACCGCAGACCGCGATCCGGCGCACCGGACGGTCCGGGTCGCCGGTGGTACGCACCCCACCGGCGGTGGCGGGCAGCGCGGCGGCCACGCGCGCGCAGAAGGCACGCAGTGGTTCGGCCCCGGCCAGGTCACCGACGCGGCCCAGACCACCGTTGCCGGGCTGCGGCGAGTCACCCGGCAAGTCACCAGACGGGCCACCGAGCGGTTCGACGACGCCGAGCCCGAGAGCGTCCGCGAGCGCGTCGCTCACCCCCGGGCAGGCCACGTCGGCATTCGTGTGTGCGCTGAACAGTGCCACGCCACCGCGGATGGCGGTGGCCACGACCCGCCCGCCCGCGCTCGTCTCGGCAACCCCGTGCACCCCCCGCAGGAACAGCGGATGGTGGGTGACCAGCAGCTGCGCGCCACGGTCAACAGCTTCCCGGACGACCTCGACAAGGGGGTCGACGGCGAACAGAACATGCTGAACCGGCATGTTCGGATCACCGACGGCAAGCCCCACCGCGTCCCACGACTGCGCCCAGGACGGGGGATAACAACGTTCCAGCTCGGCGACACACTCCGCCACGCTGGGGTGTCTGCGGTGGACGTCGGCCGATGCGGACGGCGGTCCAGACGGCATCCCGGAACAGCCGGCCAGGTCCGAACACGTGGGAGGATGCGATGCCGTCACCGCCCGGACACTACCCAACCGTGATCGGCGCGACTCCTCCGGCAGGTCCGTCGCGAGGCAGCGGACAACCACGAACCGCTGCGCCGTACCGTGACCCGTGCGACAGATGGGTCCAAACCGCACCTGCACGCTTATCCAGGCACACTCAGGTCGAAGGAGGCGCAATCATGGCACGTGCGCCTGCGGAGGCAGCCAGAGCCCAACCAAGGACGGGATTCCAACATGGCGGATGTATCCGTGAAGTTCACGATTGCCGGCGACGCCGAGGTTGTGCTGAACCTTCCGACCACACAGGCCGTACGACTGGTCGAAATGATCATGCATAACGTGGCGGAAGCCCTGACGGCGCAGGCTCGTGGCGGCCAGCCAGGCCAGCAGGGACCTCAGACCGGACCAGGCCAACATCTCCAGCCCAGCGTTCAGGGGAACGTGAGCTGGGGTGACACGCAGCACCGGGGCGAGCCGCCGCCATCGGCCCCGCCTCGCCGCCCTCTGTGACCGCTCCGACCGCGCCCGGCATCCCCAGGCCCGGCCCCGGACCCGACGACCTCGGGTCCGGGGCCGGGCCTGTTCCGGCTCTGAACCCAATGCCCGGATGCGACAGCAGGTCAGATGTCCACGCACTTTTCCCAAACGCGACACAACCCTAGATCAAACAGGTACAACTCCGCACAGTTCATCCAACAGAAGGGATACGGATCATCCATGGCGGGGGACATACCAGCCGACGAACAGATCATCGTGAGGAATGTGTACGCACAGGCGAACACGGCACGTGACGACGACTCCGACCCGGTCGAACAGCCGTCGCCGGTCGACGAGTCCACGCGGGTGCTCCACTGCTACGGCCGAGTCAGCATCGTCAGCCCCACCATCGCGGCATCCTCCCCCGGGCCGGACGCCTCCGGCGCCACGGCCATCGATGCGGGCCATCTCGACGGGATCGAGCGTCTGGGTCTGGCAGCCTTCCGGTTACGCGCCAGCGCCGACTACCAGCAGGCCAAACAGGACCGTGCCAGGTCCGACGAGGTCTGGGACTGGGACCGGCCATGCACCGACGTCCCACCGCCGCGAGGCTCCTCCGGCGGCACCCCCGGTACCGGCGCCGGCTCCCCGCGGCAGCCGCACTCCCCCACCGGCTCGCACTCCCCCACCGGCCTGGGCACGCTGCCTGCGCTCACCGCCGCCCCGACCGACGCACAGGCCGGCCAGCCGGCCGGCGGGGGTGGCACCGGCAGACCCACCAGCGGCTTCATGGAGGGCAGCATCGCGATCGGCGTGGTCATCGTGGAAGGGCCAACAGCCGACCTGCAGTTCACCGCCGCGGAACGCACCAAGACCGTCGCCGAGATCCAGAACGGCCTTTCCTGGTACGCCACCACCAATCCGGCCGCGGACCTCACCTTCAGTTACGACATCAAGGTCGTCCGGATCGCCACTGCCCCGGACCCCGCCGCGGACGACCTGGAAGCGCGCTGGCGGGACCCCGCAATGAGCCAGCTCGGCTACCAACCGAACTTCGACGGGGTCTACGACTACGTCGACGACCTGCGCGACATCCACGTCACACAGTGGTCCTACTGCGCGTTCGTCACCAAGTACCCGCTGTCGTACTTCGCCTACAGTTCCATCGGTGGACCTCGGCTCGTCCTATCCTACGACAACGACGGATGGGGTCCTGACAACCTCGACCGGGTTTTCGCCCACGAGACGGGCCACATCTTCGGCTGTCCCGACGAATACGCTGCCAGCGGGTGCACCTGCGGCGGGGCATGGGGCCGGTTCGCGACGCCCAACGGCAACTGCGACGGCTGCGCGCCGGACAGCGTCACCTGTCTGATGCGGTCAAACAGCTTCGAGATGTGCCGGTACACGCCGAGCCACATCGGCTGGGGTCGCGGTGTGGGCGGCAATCCAGTCCTGGTGCAGAGCAACTTCGGCCGCGCCGGCAACTTCGAGATGGTGGTGCCGTCGGCGTTCGCCGGGATAACGCACCTGTGGCGAGACAACGACGCCGCCGGTTTCCCCTGGCGGGAACCGACGCAGGTAGCACAGGCCAGCGGGCGGATCGACGCGCTCACAATGATCCAGAGCCGGTTGTCGACGTCGGGAGCCCTGGAGGTGATCGCCCGGATCGGGGAATCACTGGTGTTCCTCTGGCGCGACGGTGGGCCGACCCTACGCTGGCAGTCCTCCGTCCACATAACCGACGGTGTCGCCGGGACGCCGTCGCTGATCCACAGCCGGCTGGGTCGGCGCGGCACGTTCGAGGTGCTCGTGCCCGCCGCCGACATCGGCCTGTTGTCCCTCTCACGCAACAACGACGTCGCCGGTTTCCCCTGGAGCCAGCCTGTTCTCGTGGCAGCGAACCTCGGCCATGTCGACGCGGTCACCCTCATCCAGGGGAACCTGGGTGCCACCAACTTGGAAGCCGTCGCGCTGGCCGGTGGCCGGCTGGTCCACCTTTACCGTGCCCAGGACGGCCTGTGGCGGACCTCGACGGTGTTCGCCGAAGGCGTGACCGGAAATCCGGTGCTGGTCCAGAGCGGGTTCGGCCGGGTCGGCAACTTCGAGGTGGTCGCGCCGTCTGCCACCGGCGGCCTGGTCCACCTGTGGCGGAACAACGACGCGTCCGGCTTTCCCTGGAGCGGCCCGACCGCATTCGCCACCGAACTCGGGCACGTCGACGCGGTCACTATGATCCAGAGTTCGTTCGGCCGGCATCTGGAAATTGTCGCGAGAGTCGGCGACCGGCTGTATGCGATGGCACGAACGTCGGACACATTCCAATGGCTGCCACCCGGGAAAATCTTCTAGCTTTCTCGAGGGCCGCCGGCAGCTCGATCATATCCTTTCGCGCTGCCGGCGGCCATCAATATTGGAACGGTTCGGTACTGGTGTCAGCGACACGTAAAACCCGGATTTCCGGTTCATAGCAGTGGATCTATCCACTCACAAATTATGACTGGACAACAAGCACGCCCGCTCGAGTACTTGCACCTGATTTATAAATAACTCAGAGCAGATCTTTAGTCAATGAGAATAGCGTCGTTACAGAAGATGGTGCAGCTCTGAGGGTTATTCAAAACTCCCCGATCAAGATCCGTAGCGGCGCTCTGACCTGTGACGATGAATGATCTAGATCACCCGAGTTAGGGACTTGGAATTGACTGACCAGATCTCCCCAGGCGCATCTGCGCAGGTCGTGGGCCCGGATAAATATCGGCTCTTGTGCGACGGAATTACGTACTTCCACCAGAAGGGCGTGCTGCTTGCGAAGACACCAGCGGTGAGCACGGCGATCGCGGTGGCGATTGCATGATCGCGTATAGTCACGACAGCCCCTTCGCGCATGTGGTGGGGTTCCAGTATCGCCCCCGGCGGTTGTGTCGTTGGCATCAGACCTAGATCGGCCAGTAAGGCGTCGGATGATCGTCGATTTGGTATAGATCTTCTTCGGGATCTTTGGTGCCAGTGC
>NZ_CAAAFO010000118.1:0-1338 GCF_900634715.1 Candidatus Protofrankia californiensis
AGGGCGAGCACCTCGGCGGTCGGCGGCCGCACCGCGAGCAGCTCCAGCTCCTCCGCCATCCCCACCCCCGCCCTGACGAGATCATAAAAATCCCACTGGCGGTGACTGTCAGGGATGGCGGCCGCGTCCCGCACCAGCCGGCGGGCCCGGTCGAGCTCCGCCGGGCCTGCCGGAGAAAGCCGCCCCGCACGTCGGAGAACCTTCCCGGCGAACAGCCGGTCGGCCGACGCCTGCTCCACGACGAGGCCGATCAGCTCGATCCGGGTCAGGGCCGCCGCGGCCTCGGCGACCATCCGTTCGTGCTTGTTCAAGCCCACCGCGGCGCCGGCCACGTCCGCCGTCGCGGTCCACGTGATGCCGGCGTCGAGGGCGGCCACGACAACGGCGACCGCGTGCTCGCACAGCGCGCCGTCCGGCCTGTTGTCACGGTCGCAGTCGCCGACCAGGGTGCGGCCGACAATCACAACCGACACATTTGACCGATTACCCTCGCGGTCGGTCACCGTCGCCCGGACGCCCCCGTTCACCGCGGCCAGGCCGCTCACCCGGCCGTCGGCAACGCTTTCTCGTCCACGCCTCGCCGCCTCCGGCCCGACCTCCGCAAGCAGCGCATTCACATCCACGGTCACAGCCATGACAGCATCCAACCGAACCGTCCCGCTTCCGGCGCGATGGGCCCCGCCCCTGGGAAGAGCACACAGACATGCCGACCGTGCAGGCAGAGGAACGATGCCGACACCGACCGCGGACGGTGGAAAATCTATGTTGTCAACGAAGTCCGAGTGCCGATATTCGACCCTTGACGCGGACCAAGAGCATCTGATCGGCCCTCTGTGGACAAGTGAGAGTCAGGCGACTTCGCCGACGGCCGCACCACCACCCTGCTACGCCTCGCCCGGTAGCTGTTGCACAGCCCGGTAGCCTCATGCCCGCCAGGCCGCGATCAGCTCGTCCGGGCCGACGGTCCGTACCGGCAGGCCGGCGACGACACCGCTCCGGTTGACAGCGAGCAGCTCGGTGGCCGGGTCGGCCCCCGGCACCGCGGCCGTGTCACGGACCAGGGTGGCATGGTCATGCTGGTCGAACAGCCTTGAGGTCTGCCATTTGATGCTGCCGGTGAACACTATCCGGGTGGCGACGCCCTGACGGTCGGCACCGACCAGGTCGATCTCCGGGTTGTTCTGCCGGTTCCACCAACCGCCGACGGCTTCGATTTCGGGCCAGCCGAGTTCCGGGGCGATCCGCAGCAGCGCCTCCCGGATCACCGGCTCGACGGCCCGGCCTCGCCAGGCGGTCCAGGAACGCCGCACTCGCCGCAGCAGCAGGTCGGCGCGTCCG
>NZ_CAAAFO010000118.1:1908-3289 GCF_900634715.1 Candidatus Protofrankia californiensis
CGTTCGACCAGGGGCAGGCCCGCTTCCAGAAACGCCAGATAAAAACGCAGGTATGGGTCGGCCACCCGGTAGCGACGGTCCTTCTCAGCCGGTCTGGTCGACAACGGCGCGTCAACGGCAATCACCCGTTTGGCTTCCAGCAGACGCAGGGCGTTGGTCAGGGAGCTTGCCGCCATTGGCTCGGCCCGGGGGGACATCGCCGCGCGGACACCACTCCACGTGCGCTCGCCGGTACCGACCGCGGTGAGCACCGCCCGGGCCTGCAGATGCCCCGGGAACTCGGCGGCGAGCGAACGTTCACCCGAGACCAGCAGCGCCGATGTCGGATCGGCCAGCGACCCGGCGAGAAAGTCCTCGACGGACTGGCCGGGGCGCCATTCCTGGCAGATCAGCGGCAGGCCGCCGGTGACAAGATGCGCGTCGATCGCCTCGGCCGCCGGCAGGCCGAGCATGGCACCGACCTCGGCCGGGTTCAGCGCCGGCAGCACCATCACCGTGCCGCGCTGGTGGAACGGCCGCCGGTAGTCGTCCAGACGTTCCATCATGGCCAGATCCGAGCCGATGAGCACCAGCAGAACCGGCCGGTGCGCGAGCAGTGTGTCCCACGCCGTCTGCAACGTCCCTTCCAGCGTCGGGTCGGCTTCGATCAGCCAGGGCAGCTCGTCAACGACCACGATGCTCGGGGAGTCGGCGGGCAGCGCCGCGGCGAGCTGGCGGAACAACGCCGTCCAGGTCGGCAGCACCGTGCCGGCGGCGAACAGGTCCCGGCCCGGAAGCTCCGATTCGCCCACGGCGGCGGCGAACGCGACCCGCTCGGCCGCCGGATCAGCACCCTGGCTCGCCTGGAAGAACACCGACGGCACACCCGCCCGCTCGCAGAACACCTGGACCAGCCGGGACTTGCCGACCCGGCGCCGGCCCCGCAGCAGCACCGCCACCCCGGGAAGGTCACGCCGAGCGTCCCCCACCCTCCCCAGCAGAGCGTCCAACCGGGCAAGCTCAGCTGTCCGCCCGACGAACCCGCCCGCAGCCACCCGCACTCCTCCCAGCCAAACTACAACCGAGTGTAGTTCAACCCAGTGGAGTTACAGGCGCCATCAAGGGGCAGACGCGTCGCCGGTGCCGGTGCCGGTAGGCGCTGGTGACCCGTACATGCCCATCTCCACCGCGTCCGCGGTCATCTCCGCCAACAGCTCACGACGTCTACGGCTACGCCGCTGCTTGTAAGCGAGCACCTGCTCCAGCGGGATCCGCCGCGACGAACTCGGCCGGGAGTAGCCGATCTCCCCCGCCTCCAACAGTTTGATCAACGTTGGACGGGAGACACCCAGCAGATCGGCAGCCTCACGCGTCGTCAGCTCCTGGTCCACCGGCACCACCG
>NZ_CAAAFO010000118.1:3676-4618 GCF_900634715.1 Candidatus Protofrankia californiensis
CCACACCCCTGCCGGACGCGAGCACCTCGGCCACCCGCACAAGGACGTCACGCACGGAACGGGGCAGTTCCGCCTCAACCCCGCCCTGAATCAACGCCAACGACCGACCGCCACCCTCATCCAGAAGATCTACCAGGCGAACCAGGGCAGCCCGCTCGTCCGACGTCGGCATCACCGCTTCTGAAGTCATCGCCGGGCCCCCTTCCGCTTCCCTCGCAACACCCGACCATCGTCATCCCGCAAAGTGCAAAAAACGCAACCGACTGGCGGCCATGCACCGGGACACCGAGTCAGAGGTCGATCATCTGGGCTAGCACAGCGCGCACCTCGGCCACCTGTGCGGCAGGCAGCCGGTAGAGCGGGCCGCGACCGGCGAGCCGGCCGGCCGAGACCGTACGGACCTGTTCCGTGACAGCCCAGCCGGCACGCTCACCGGGAATGTCGACCCGGACCCGGTGAAGCCAGCCAGGCCGCTCCCGCGTGGTCAGCGGCAGGACGCTGACCAGCGCCCCACCGGTCAACGCCAGATGGAAACGGGAGGACACCACCAGAGCCGGACGCCGATCAGCCTGCTCACGACCCTCGGCAGGGTCGACGTCCAACCATCACACCTCCCAGGGCGCGACACCCACCCTCACCCGGTCTCATTCCACACCTCATCGGCGACCGAGGCGTCCACCACGCTCCACGACTCCCCCTCCGCCAGATACTCCGCCCAACCATCAGGATCCCGCGCGCGGAAACGGTCCATCACGGCCACAGCTTTACGCTGCCAGTGCTCGTCCAGCAACCGGCGCACGGTCTCATCGGCACTGACGCCGCCGAAATCCTCGACGGCGACCCGGAGCACACGCTCCCTGGTCTCGGGACTCACCCGCATCATCGTCGTCACACCGCTGAGTTTATGTCACCGTAAACCTCATAGTTAGCCCACGCTGACCG
>NZ_CAAAFO010000118.1:4895-5361 GCF_900634715.1 Candidatus Protofrankia californiensis
CATCCGGCCCGACCTCCGCAAGCAGCGCATTCACATCCACGGTCACAGCCATGACAGCATCCAACCGAACCGTCCCGCTTCCGGCGCGATGGGCCCCGCCCCCGGGAAGAGCACACAGACATGCCGACCGTGCAGGCAGAGGAACGATGCCGACACCGACCGCGGACGTCCGCTGCTGCGGAGCACTCAACAGTCGACAGACCCTTCACGTGGGCCGTCTCACCCTGCCTGTGGACGCGGAGTTCACCGGCCGGCAGCCATCAGGCGCGAGGCCGGAAGATGCCGAGGGGTCAGTAACTGGGACGGCCTACTGTCGATCGTGAGACCGCCTTCGGTTGATCGACAAGATCGCAACGCCACAGCCCAACAGAATCCCAGCACGTTGACCCGCCACTAACAATTCCCATGCTCACGAGTCTGGCGCCGGGCTGTAATCACCCGCAGGGCGTTCGGCGGAGCAGCCATT
>NZ_CAAAFO010000118.1:5772-6322 GCF_900634715.1 Candidatus Protofrankia californiensis
ACATTCCGAAGGCGACCGAGGCTCCACGGACAGCGGTATATAGTCACAGGCCTGGAACGGTCCGCGCTCGGCACAACGGAGACCTCCATGGCAGCAGCATTCCCAGATGACACCGGAGCGGACACGTTCCTCAGCGGGTTCGCGCGGGCGGCCGCCCCGAGCGATCCCCAGCATCTGATGAGCAAGCTGCCGCTCCTCATCCTCCAGATAACGGACGACCAGCACTACGACTCGCGGGTCCGGCAGGTAGCACGCGCGCTACGCGAGGCACTCGGGCAACCTGGAAAGCGGGTGCCGTCCGCGTTGGTCGAGCTGGGCGGACCCGGGCCCGGTATCACCGCACAGGTCGTTTCCGAACGAGTCGGCGACGACATCAGGTCAGACCTGCCCAGGAACATGACCCCGGATCGCTTCGACCAGTTCGAGCTCGGGACTGTAAGAACAACGGTGTAACTCCACTGTCACACTGCGTACAGATGCGCAGGTGGAGGAGGCACCTGATGACCGAGCCGATGACCGAGACAACCGCGGAGGAGCCGGCCGCGGCCGG
>NZ_CAAAFO010000119.1:0-2003 GCF_900634715.1 Candidatus Protofrankia californiensis
CCCGGGGGTCGGGGCCGGGAGCCACGCTCCAGAGACAGGCCGAACCCGGCCAGGTGGCGTCCCGGACCTCGGCCCGCCACCCTTCTAAGATCATCCCGCCGTGTCGCACATCCGATCGCGGTGATTGAGGACATGAAAGTTTTATCGGCTTTCAGTCGCCAGAGTGAATACGACCTGAGTGAATACGTTGACTTATGTACAACGACTTGTGTACAACGCTTCCCGAACCAGACCGCGTGGGAGAATTGAACCTACGAATACCGCGCGGGTGGTGGACGATAATAAGCCTACGATGCGTTAGCCTGGCTGGCTGCTCGTGCCGCCAATACGGGAGTATCCGCAATCTTCTCCTTGCTCGGACTCTCCCACGACAACCCGCGTGGCCGCTTCGGCCGCCCGCACGCCATGACCCACTCCAGCGTCACAACGAAGTCTGTCCGGAAGTCGTGCTCGGCTTCTGGTAGCTCCTCCTCTACGACCTGCAAGTCATGCATGGTCGTCACAATGGTCGTCTGCTCAGTAAGCAAACCTGCTTCGGCAAGCAGCGCCACCTCGATGTCCGAGTACCCGCGCCCTTGCCGAGCCGTACGCCCACATGGTTGACGGCCACGCTGCCACAGACCACGGGGTCAACGGGCTGCATCTCGTCTACGCCGATCTTTCGGGCGACGCGCGCCGCGACAGCCCGGTCGGCGGCTTCCTCAGGCGGAACCGAGAGGTCGTGCGGGTCAAGGAGGTAGAAGGGCTTCGGCACGGCCAGCTTCGGCACGGCCATATAGACGATCTTACCCACCGCTAGGGTACGGGCTCGTACAGGAAGCTGCGCACGGTCCGGTACGGCCTTGACGACCTGGGCGTGCTCCCAAGCCAGAAGCGTTGTCAGCCGTTCGGCGGCCTCGTCCGCACCCACGAATGCCGGAATGTGGCCCCGTACCCCTGGCTCCACTACGCCAGACTGTTCAAGAAGCGACCACACCCGCTCGCGTACGGTCTGCTTCGCCTGGTCTATGTCCGCCACCCGTCGTTCCTTACCTCATCGCCATGAGGCTCAAGAGCCCGTCCTGTACGTCCTGGACGACCGACACGTCTCGCTACGGACGAAGTTCACGACTCGCGCCGAACACGATATTCAGGCCACCACCTCAGTTGACCTCGATCACGTCAATGGCTACGAACTCCTGGGCGGTCACAAAAACCGGGTCTCGTGATAGGGCTGACACTTGGTCTGCAGCCTGCTACACCATATCCGGCCGCCCAAGTCACAGGGCCGAAGGCGGCGCGATCATATTCTTTCGCGCTGCCAGCGGTCACGGGTCACTCGGAGGCTTCCGGTCATGCGGAGGACCCGGGGGCAGCCGGCCGGTACCGGTGGCGTCCCAGGGCAGTCCCTCCGCCGAACGCTGCTTGCCGGCCAGGCGCGCGAGCCACCCGTCCACGAAGAGGTTCTCGCTCGCGGTGAGGGTCTCCCGTAGGCCCGCCGGAACGGCCTCGGGGAACACCCCGAGGACGCCGGGAAGCCGGGCCAGCGCGTCCACCCGGCCCCTCGGAGCGGCGACCAGGGCCAGACGTGGCGGCAGGACCACCGTCACCTGCGCGATCTCCCGCAAGGCGGTGAGGATGGTCTGGTACCGGTTGTTTCCGGCGGGTCCCCCCTCGGCCGCGGGACCGCCCGCGCCACCAGGACCAGGGCCGTCGATGTCGTCGGCGTCCGGCTGCGGCCCGGCTGCCTGCGGTGCGATGACGACCAGCAACTCCGGTGTGGGTTCGACCACAGCCCCGCCCTCCTGACCCAAGCCGACACGGCATCATCATCGTCCACGACAACCGGACACAAGCCCACCGGGTGAGTCCGGCGGGCATCGTAGGCCACTGTGGGCCGCCGTCAGCCACCGTCGGCCGCCCAGGCCGGCGTGAGCCGACGCGGGCGGGTGTGAGCCGACGCGGGTGGGCACACGCCAGCGGTCACGGCACTGTTCGCAACCATGCGCTGGCGGCTATGCGCT
>NZ_CAAAFO010000119.1:2357-3328 GCF_900634715.1 Candidatus Protofrankia californiensis
GGCGGCCATGGCAACCGCGCACACCAGGCCGGCGAGGAGTTCGGCTCTGCCGACGACCCAGAAGCGGCGCTCGGGCTCCTCGAACGCCGGCCAGTCATCCGCAACGCCGTCGAGCCGGTCACCCTGGTCCGGCCGGGGCGCGCCGGGCTGGCGTGTACCGGAGAAGTCCCGCATCCCCGCACTGTGCGCGCCGCCAACGGTCCTGTCACCGCTCATGCGGCTCTCACGCCAGGCCGTGTCCGGTGGATACCGGCCATCTGGACGCCGGTCCGCGCGATCGAGGATCCACCGGAACGCCCTAATGCCGCGTATTACCGGCATGCCGCAGTGCGACGCTGGCCGCCAGTAGCGTGACAAGCGCCACCAGTGCGCACACCAGCAGGTCGAGGGCGACCACAACCCAGTCGACGGACGGCCGGAAGGCGGCGGCCAACACGTCCACCGCGTACGTGCTGGGTACCAGGTCACGTAGCACGTCGATTCCGACGGGCAGCCGGTCCGCCGGAATGATCCCGAGGAACAGCACGACGCTCATGCCGACCTGACCGGCGACTGTCGCGAGTTCCTGGCGGGGGGCGAGCAGCCCGATAGCCGCGCCGATCCCGGCAAGAGACGCGCCGGCCATGACGGCTACCGGCAGCAACATCCACAGGCCCGACAGCGGCAGGCCGTACAGCAGCGAACCCACCACGGCCGTGACGACCATCCCCGGCACCGCGAACGACGCATAGGAGGCGGCCGTGCCGAGTACCACGGCGCTTCCCGGGACAGGCAGGGTCAAGTAGTAGTCCAGCGCCCCGGCAGCACGCAGCGCCCCGAAGCGCTGCGCGAGAAGATTCAGGGCGACGAAGGCCACCACCAGCACGGTCGAACCCGCTACCACCTGCTCACTGGTTGTCTCGTTGCCGGCGTCGACCACCCCACGTAGCAGCAACATGATCCCGAGCGACTGGAACGCGGCGACGAACAGC
>NZ_CAAAFO010000119.1:3611-15421 GCF_900634715.1 Candidatus Protofrankia californiensis
TCGACGATCTCGACGATCTCGGCGGTCCGGCCGTCGATCTCGACAGCCTGGCCGGCGATCTGCCCGGCCGCGTCGTAGGCTGCGGGGGCGGTCACGGGGTAACCGTGGTCATGTGCGCTCCAGAGTGCGGGATGCTCCGCCAAGGGCGAGATAGACGTCCTCAAGGGACGGCGTGGCCAGGGTGAAGTCGTCGAGGGCCGCGAAGGCGGGGCCGGTGGTAAGCCGCGCGAGCGCGTCGCGGGCGTCGGCGGCGTCCATGCGCGTGGTCCAGCGGCGGCCGCTGATCTCGGCCTGCCGGGCGAGGAAGGCGATCGTCGGGTCGTGGGCGGGTGGTTCGCAACGCCAGACAAGATCCAATCGGACGTCGTTGCTCACCGACGCCTTGAGCCGTCCGGGGGTGTCACAGGCGATCACCCGGCCGGCGTCGAGGACCGCGACCCGGTCGAGCACCGTCTCCGCCTCCAGGACGTTGTGGGTGACCAGCACCACGGTGACGCCCGCGGCGGCCCGGCGATGTTCGAGCGCCGACCACACCGCGCGCCGGGCTGCGGGGTCCAGGCCGGTGGTCGGCTCGTCCAGGACGAGTACCTCACGGTCGCCGACCAGGGTGCAGGCGACCGAGGCAAGCCTGCGCTGACCACCGGAGAGCTGCCGCATCGGCCGGGTCACGATCGGCGTGAGGCCGAGTTCGTCGACGACGGCGTCACGGGCCGCCCGCGCCGCGCCTCGGCCGAGGCCACGCAGCCGCGCGGTGGTCTCCACCGCGCGGCCCACCGGCAGGTCGGCCAGGGCCATGTCCTGCTGGCCGAGATAGGCCGCCAGCCGCGGCGGGATGTCCGGCCGGGCGACAACGTCCCACCCGAACATCTCGATGGAACCGGCGTCCGGCCGTATCAGCCCCATCAGCTGGCGCACCAGCGTGGTCTTACCGGCGCCGTTCGGCCCGAGGACGCCGAAGACCTCGCCACGTTCGATGTCGAGGTCGAGGTCGGATGTGGCAAGGACGGCATGCTCACCGACGCCGTGCCGGCGGGTGAGCCCACGCACGGCGTAGCTCAGCACGCGGCCCATTGTCGCAGCCCGCGGACGCGGAGTCGGCCTGAGGGCAGGTGAGGGACGCCTCCCGCCGGCCGAAGGCCACACGATCATGATTTTTTTCGCGCGGCCGAAGGTCACGCGATCATGTTTCTCGCGCGGCTGGAGGCGTTCGATTAGAGAGCCGGCCGGTATTACCTGGGTCGCTGCACCTCAGCGACCGGACGCGCGACGGCGGGCCCGGACCGAGCCGAGTATCCACAACGCCTCGACCCCGTCCCACCAGGTCAGTTTCTTGCCCTGCGCCCGGGTCCGGGCCTTGTAACTGATCGGGACCTCGAACGGCCGGATACCGCGGGCGAGCAGCTTCGCGGTCACCTCGGCCTCCATCCCGAAGCCGGCGGAGCGGACGTCCAACTCGCGGTACAGGCTGACCGGCAGCAGCTTGAAGCAGGTCTCCAGATCGCTGATGTAACTGTTGAAAAGAACGTTCGCGGCCAGCGTCACCAGCTTGTTACCCACCACATACCAGAACGAGAACGCGGTGTTGCCGCTGAACGTCCGCGAGCCGAAGACGACTTCCGCCTCGCCGGCGAGCACCGGTTCCAGCAGCGCCGGGATCTCCTCGGGCGCATATTCCAGATCGGCGTCGCAGATGACGAGGTAGTCACCAGTAGCAAGATCGCTCGCGGTTCGCACAGCGGCACCCTTGCCCCGGTTCACCGGCTGGTGCACGACGACCACCCGGGGGTCGTCGAGGGCGTCGAGGATGGACCGGGTTCCGTCCGTACTGCCGTCGTTGACCACCACGAGCTCGATCTCGGACCGGTAGCCGACGTCGAGTACCCGTTTGACCGCGGACGCAAGTGTGGCTTCTTCGTTGAAGACCGGCATCAGGATGGAAAGCTTCACATCTGTGTACATTACGAGGTGATCACCCGCTGGCCGTTGACGACCACCGTCGGATGTCGCCAGGCGGCGGGCTCGACGAGGGGATCCATGGGAAGCCCGACAACGGCGGCGTGCGCACCCACCTCGATACGCCCGGACGGCCGGCGGCCGTCGAGCCCGGCCGCCCGGGCGGCTGCGGACGTCGCGGCACGCAACGCACCCAGGCGCCCGAGCCCGGCGTAGGCAAGCCGGTCGAGCTCCCGGGGGTCGACCCCGGGCGGCCGGCTGCCCATGCCCCCCGCGTCGGTGCCGTAGACCAGGGCGACCCCGGCCCGGTGGAGCAGCGCCGCGTTACGCCCGGGCGCCGGACCGAGCCCGGCGTGGGACTGCAGCGTCGAGATCACCGGCACGCCCGCGGCAGCGATCCGGTCGACGATCCGCGGTGGCAGGGGTTCCACCGGGACATGGGCGAGTTCGTCCACCCCCGCCCGCAGCGCCATCTCCACAGCAGCAACGCTCAGTGCATGTGCTGTCACCGGAAGACCTGCGGCGTGGGCGGCCTCGACCATGACCGCGAGCTCGGCCTGGCGCAGTGGCAGCCAGTCGGAACGGCCTCCGCGCCCGGTATCCGCCGCTGTCGCGGCGTCCCCGACATATACCTTGATCAGATCAACGCCGTCCGCGACGAGACCGGCGACGAGACCGCGGGCCGCGGCGGGGCTTTCGACGGCAACCACCGCATCGTCGCGATGGACGTTCCAGCTTTGCGCCTTTCGACCCAGCCCATGACGACTCAGCCCGTGACGGCCCAGCCCATGGAGACTCAACGCGTAGCCGCCCAACGCATGATGGTTCAACCCGTGGCGGCCCAGCGCATGGCGGCTCGTTGCGATCCGACCAGCCGCGCCGCGACGGCCGGCCGCGCTCACACCACGGGGTAGGACCTCCGGCCGGTGAGCGGCAATGTCGTGGGCGGGGCCGTCGGGCTCCCCGGACAGGCCCGGACGCGGCTTGCGCTCCGGCGCGCCCACCACCCGAGGGCCCGTGCCGGCAACCATGATCGGTGCGGCGAACCGCCAGTGGACGAGCCTTTCAATCGGCGAACCGAGGTCACGCACCGCGACAAGGCCGGCGCGGAGCTCGTCGTATCCGGGCGTGGCGGTGGCCGGCAGATGCACGTGGGCGTCGATGACACCCGGCCCGATCCAGACACAGTCGATCACGCGCAGGCCGTCCGGCAGCGCCACCTGGTCGCGGGGCCCGACAGCGGCCACCCGGCCGTCCACGCCGACCACCACGACACCGTCGAAGGAGCTGTCGGCGATGCCGTTCCAGATCCGGCCACGCAGGCCCACCCCCCGCCCGACCTCGTAGTGGGTCGGCGCCCGTCCCACCGCCAGTCCGCGTGCCGCCCGCAGCGGCACCACGGCCAGTACGGACAGGCACCCCGATGGCGCGTTGCCGCGTCTCACCGTGCCCTCGGCGGCAGGCAGCGATCAGACCGCACTGCTCATCCACACCACGATGTCGAGGATGCGCAGCGGTGTCAGCGGCGGTCCGTTCTCGGGGACGAGTGCGGACAGCCGGTGGAACTCGTCGGCGTTCTCCTTGAGGTCGTACTGCATGGCGCGGACCAACAGCTGCATGTACTCACGCCAGGACCGTCCGTCACGCGGGGATGGCGGGATGCAGCGCTCGTGCTGGTAGAAGATCCTGACCTTGGAGTCGAACAGCGGCACCAACGCGGGTCTCTTGCGGTGCAGCACCTTTGCGATCAACGACCCCTTGACGTCGCGGTCGGAGACGTCCGGATCGTCCAGGGGGTCGTACAGGGCCGCAACAAGATCAAGAGTGATCTCGTCGGCCTCGATCAGCTCGATACCGGGCGGGAGCTTGTCGAGTGCGCGCTGCAGCAACGGCGTCAGCGCCGTCAACGTGTGCATCCGGTCGACGTCCACCTGGACACCGAGCAGGCAGGGAGCGAGCAGATCGCCCGTGCACAGCAGGTCGGGGTCACCGTTGGTGGCAAGTCCGTCGTAGTACGGGTAGGCATAACGCAGGCCGCGCTTACGTGGCCCGAGGTACTCCTCAAGCAGGCTCTCCGCGTCGAAGACCTCCCGGGTGTCCATCGCCAGCTTCACCGCAGGGGCTCCTCACAGTCGTCTCGAAGTCTCACAGTCGTCTCGAAGTCGTCGTCGACGGTCACGCCATCTCATCACGTGACGACGGACAGCGGCGATCACCGGCTGTGACGACTTCCACATCGCCCACCAGCCAGCCCCATCGTCCACACCCATCCTCCTCCGTGACCACCACGATCTGGAAGCGACCCACCCATACGGGCCGTCAGGAAATCCGTTCGTTACCGTAAGGACCACACCCTCGGCAGCCCGACCACTGGTGTCCGCGCACCGGCCGCCGGGAAATCCGTTCGTTACCGTTAAGGGCCGGCGGGTAGCATCGGGCACTCACCGAACCCCGTGCCCATCTCCCCGAACCTTGTGCCCATCTCCGTAGGAGCCGACCCGTGCCAACCGTCCAGATCGTCCTGCCTGGTAACGCCCACTCAGGTGAGCGAGCAGTGACGACGGGGACGACCGCGGCGGAGCTGTTCGACGCGAACCGGTCGGTCATCGCAGCCCGAGTGGACGGCACTCTACGCGATCTTGCATACGAGTTGCGTGACGGCGACAGTGTCGAACCCGTCACCATCGACAGCGCGGACGGGCTCGCGATCGTCCGCCACTCCGCCGCGCACGTGCTCGCCCAGGCGGTGCAGACGCTGTTCCCCGAGGCGCACCTGGGCATCGGCCCGCCCATCACCGACGGCTTCTACTACGACTTCGGCGTCGACCGCCCGTTCACCCCGGAGGACCTCGAGGCGCTGGAGAAGGAGATGCGCCGGATCATCCGGGACGGGCAGCGCTTCTCCCGCCGGGTCGTCACCGACGACCAGGCACGCTCGGAGCTCGCCCACGAACCGTTCAAACTCGAGCTGATCGGCCTCAAGGGCGCGGCCGGAGTCGACGCCGAGACCGGTGTCGAGGTCGGCGCGGGCGAGCTGACGATCTACGACAACCTGGACGCGAAAAGCGGCGAGACCTGCTGGAAGGATCTGTGCCGCGGCCCGCATGTGCCCTCCACCCGGCACATCCCCGTCTTCAAGCTGATGCGCACCGCCGCCGCCTACTGGCGTGGCAGCGAAAAGAACCCGCAGCTCCAGCGCGTCTACGGGACGGCGTGGGACTCGAAAGAGGCGCTGAAGAACCACCTGACGATGCTCGCCGAGGCCGAGAAGCGCGACCACCGCAGGCTCGGCGTCGAACTCGACCTGTTCTCGATCCCCGAGGAGATCGGATCCGGCCTCGCCGTCTTCCACCCCCGGGGCGGCGTGGTCCGCAAGGTGCTGGAGGACTATTCGCGGCGCCGGCACGAGGAAGGCGGCTATTCCTTCGTGTACACCCCGCACGCGACCAAGGGACAGCTCTTCGAGATCTCGGGCCACCTGGACTGGTATGCCGACGCCATGTATCCGCCCATGGAACTCGACGAGGGGCAGAAGTACTACCTGAAGCCCATGAACTGCCCCATGCACAACCTGATCTACCGGGCCCGGGGACGGTCGTACCGCGAGCTGCCGCTGCGTCTGTTCGAATTCGGTACGGTCTACCGGTACGAGAAGTCCGGGGTGGTGCACGGGCTGACCCGCGCCCGTGGTTTCACCCAGGACGACGCGCACATCTACTGCACCCTCGAGCAGATGCCCGGCGAGCTCGACAGCCTGCTCACGTTCGTCCTCAACCTGCTGCGCGACTACGGCCTCAGCGACTTCTACCTGGAGCTGTCCACCAGGGACCCGCAGAAGTCCGTCGGCACCGACGAAGAATGGGCCGAGGCGACCGAGACGCTGCGCCAGGCCGCGTCCAAGCAGGGGCTCGACCTCGTTCTCGACCCGGGCGGCGCCGCCTTCTACGGCCCGAAGATATCCGTTCAGGCCAAGGACGCGATCGGCCGGACCTGGCAGATGTCGACGATCCAGGTCGACTTCCAGCTACCGCAGCTCTTCGATCTGGAATACCAGGCCGCGGACGGCACCCGCAAGCGTCCGGTGATGATTCACCGTGCATTGTTCGGCTCGATCGAGCGGTTCTTCGCGGTGCTGCTGGAGCACTATGCCGGCGCCTTCCCTCCCTGGCTGGCACCGGTGCAGGTGGTCGGTATCCCGATCACCGACGAGCACGTGCCGTACCTGCGGGACGTCGCCGAGCGCCTGCGCGCCCGCGGGGTCCGCGTCGACGTGGACGCCTCCGACGACCGGATGCAGAAGAAGATCCGAACGGCGCAGAAGCAGAAGGTGCCGTTCATGCTCCTTGCCGGGGACGCGGACGCGACCGCGGGCGCGGTCTCCTTCCGTTACCGCAACGGCGAGCAGCGCAACGGGATCCCCGTCACCGACGCGATCGACGAGATCGTCACCGCCATCGACAACCGTATTCAGGTCTGACCGGACGACCTGCGTCGATCGCGCCCCGCGCGCGGCCCGTGCGGTCAGTAGCTGCCGACGCTGGCTTCCGCCTCCCATTTTTTCCACGCGGTGTTCCACCGTTCGGCGGCACCTGCCTGCGCCGGGACGTCCACGGCCAGACGGGCGGTCCAGTCGCGTCCGAGTGCGGTGATCCGGAGGATCTCCTGGCCGTCCTCCTCGATCTCTGCCTGGTCGCGCGCGTAGATCCTGACCAGCTCGTGCAATCGGAACCACACACCACCGGCCGGTTCGGTGTCGGCGATGTCGAGCATCTGTGCGTCGATCAGGCGGTCGACGGTCCCTTCGGCGGTGTGCCTGTCGGTCTCCAGCAACTGTTCGGCGACCCGGCTTGAGAAAACCGAGAGGCCGAGCAGACCCAGCCGACGCAACAGCCGCCGCGCCTGTGGGTCGATCCGCTGGTAGGACAGGTCGAAGCTGCCCCGGACATCAAGGGCACCGTGGCGGAGTTCGGCCATCCGGCGTCGCTCGTCGACCAGTCTGGACACCAGGCCGGATATCTTCCAGTGGGGATACGCTACCAGCTTCGCCCCGGCGACGCGAACGGCCAGGGGCAGGTAGCCGCACAGTCGCACCAGCTCACGGGCGGCAAGAGGGTCGGCCGACACGCGGTCGTCGCCGACGATCCGGGCCAGCATCCGGATTGTGCTGCCGGAGTCGAGCACCTTGAGATGCAGGCGGGTGCAGGGAAGCGCGGCCAGCCGCGCCCGGCTGGTGATCAGCACCCCACAGCTGCCCGAGCCCGGCAGCAGCGGCTCGATCTGGCTCTCGTCAGCGGCACCGTCCAGCATCACCAGGACCCGCCGGTCGGCCAGCAGGCTGCGGTACACCTCCGCGCGCGCATCAAGACCGAGAGGGATCTCACTTTCCGCGACACCCAGGGCGCGCAGGAACCGGGCGAGCGCATCATCGGGATCGACCGGGTTGTGCTGTTGACCATGCAGGTTCACATAGAGTTGACCGTCGTCGAAGTGCCGGCGCAACCTGTGCGCGGCATGGACCGCCAGGACGGTCTTGCCAAGCCCGCCCATGCCGAGCACAGCGGCAACAGGCATCACGGGAGGACGACCGGCTAAGGTCAGCCTCCGGCACAGCAGCTCGATCTCCTCGTCGCGACCGGTGAGATCCCCGACAGCGGCGGGCAGCAGGCACGGCGGCCTCGGCATCGCGGGCAACGGGTCGTCGACCTCCGGCGGATCCGCCGCGTCCGTTCGCGGGTCGGATGCCGCAGCCCTGGCAGCCCCAGGCGTTCTGGCGACCCCGAGCACCATGGGAAGAGCCGGAGCCGCAACTCCCCCGCCCGGCCCGGAGACCGCAACGACCTCGAGGCTGCCCTGCAGGATCGCTTCGTGGACCCGTTGCAGCTGCGCACCGGGTTCGACGCCGAGCTCGTCGGCGATGCGCCGGCGTACCCGCGCGTAGCACTCCAGTGCCTCGGCACCGCGACCGGCGTGCCACAGCGCCCGGATGAGCTGGCAGCTGAGCGGTTCGAACAGTTCGTTCTCGGCGAACACCTCCTGCAGCTCGTCGATCACTCTGTCGGCACGCCCCATCCCGATCTCGAGATCGGCCCGTTCCGCCAGCACACCGAGCCGCTGCGGAATCAGCCTTTCCCGGACACGCGCGGCCCAGTCCCCCGACAGACCGGCCAGGGGCTCGCCCCGCCACAGGTCCGCGGCCTGCTTGAGCAGGCAAGCCCGCTCCGCGTCGTCACCAGCCGCTGCCCGGGCCCGCTCCACGAGACGACGGTGCTGATGCAGATCGAGGAGAGCGGGGTCGGCGTCGATCAGGTAGCCGCCTCGCTGCCGGACCAGCTCGACCCGTCCGCCCTCCGCCTGGCGGGTATGCACGAGTATCCGCCGTAAACGGGTGATATACGTGTACAGAGCATTGCGCACCTCGGCCGGGGGTGAGCCACTCCACACCCGGTCGATGAGGAGATCCTGTGGCACCGGACGCCCAAGATCAACCAACAGGACGGCGAGCACCGTTCGCTGCTTCGCCGACCCAAGATCTATATGAATACCCGCCACTCGCAACTCGAGCGGGCCCAGTATAAGCAGTTCGACCACCCCATGCCCCCCATGGCCTAACACATTCCCCTGGGGAGCATTAAATACTGATAAATACTTGACCGTAAAGACTGTCTCACACCTGACATGGATCGATCACCCCGGACCCACTGCGTGTACAGCCGGACGGCGGGTCTGGTGAATGCCCGCCGGCCCCGGACGGGGCACAACCCGACCAACTCGGCCCGGGGCCGGCAGAAGACGGACGACGCCGGGACAACACCCGAACAATGATCGACATGCCGGGCGACAGCTTCCCGTCCCGGGATGCGCTTCACTCGCGCCAGGCTGCGGTTCTCCGTGCCGTACCCGTGCCGGGCCGGCAGGGGTACACGGTTACGCCTTCGGCCGCGACCACCGCAGGCTCATGCCAAGCTCCTTGAGCAGGTCGAGCTCGAGGTCGACCGCCCAGCGTTCGACAATCAGGTCGTTCTTGAGCCTGAATACCACGACACCACTGAAGCTCACGCTTCGGCCGGTGGGGGGAATTCCCAGCACCTCGCCGTCGTGGGTGCCCGCCCAGGTGTTGTGGGCGGCCACCTTGTCCCCATGGGCGCTCATGTCCTCGACCGTCACGTGCAGGTCCGGGAACGCGGCACGCAGCCCACCGATCGAATGCTTGACCCCGGCCCGGCCCGCCGGTGCGCCCGGAAACGGGGCGTGGTCGAGATAATCTTCCGCATAGATTTCGTCCACCACGTCGAAGTCACCCTTGCTGGCGATCTCGTCGAACACCCGGCGGATGATTTCCTTGTTCTTCTCGCTCGACATATCCTATTCCTCCGTTGTTTTCTCCGGCCGCCCCTGGACCGGCGGCGGTTCCGCCGGTCGCATTCCACGCCGGTTTGCGCGCGGATCCGGTCGGACGGAAATCATCAGGCATTTCCGAAATATGCGCGGTCGCGCGTGAAATGGTTCAGCCAGCCAGACTCGCGAAGAAAGGCACCGGTCGCGGACGTTCCAGCACCGATGCGCCGGTGAGGATCTCGGCGGTCTGAACGCCCGAGCTGATCACCGACAGGACACCTCCCCCCGGCTGCGTCCAGTGCCCGGAAAGATACAGACCCTCGATCGGGGTCCGATGCGGCAGCCGATCGGTGGTGCTCTGGTCGGGCGTGTGCTCCCACCCGTAGATGGCGCCGCGCAGATTCAGGGTGTAGCGCTCCATCGTCCGCGGTGTTCCGCCCTCGGCCAGGATCGTCCTGCGGCCGATTCCCGGCACCAGTTCCTCAAGCCTGTCCATGATCAGACGCTCGTATGTCGGCTTGTTGTGGCGCCAGGACGTCACCGCGTCATACGGAAGCAACGCCACGGCGGTGACCAGATGCAGCCCGTCCCGGGTCAGTGACGGATCGCTGAGGGTCGGGACGCTCACGGTCAGCGCGGGCACCGCGCCTCCGAGGATCCCCGCGTAGGTCGCGTCATGGTCCCAGCTGTCGAACATGAAGGTCTCGTGCGCCATGCCCTCCTTGTCGAGGTCCATGTCGGTGGCGAGGTACAGCACCGCGGCCGACAACGAACACCGCATCGAACGCAGCCGCCCGAGGTAGCCGCCGTCGACGTTCGCGGTGCCGACGAGCTCCTCGCAGGTCTGCAGCGGATCGGCATTGGAGACGACAACCGGAGCGGTGACGCGCTGGCCGTTGTCGAGCACGACACCGGTCACCCGGTCCCTCTCGACGAGAATCCGTCGCACGGTCGTGCGCACCATCACCTCCCCACCGTGTTCGGTCACGCTGGCACCGAGGGCATCCACCAGACGTTGGAAACTGCCCGCGCAGTAGTAGACGCCGAACTCCAGATAGGTCGTGAGCATGGGCGCCCACATGTCGAAGGCGACAGCCGACGGCGGTACCCCCAGGTACGGCCACAGGGCCGTCAGCGCCGCCTTGAGCCGTGGATCGCGCAGATGTTCGTCGAGGACGTCGGAAACGGTCGCCTGACGGTACCGGTGCAGCAGCGGAAAACTGCTCTCGAGCAGCTCGGAGGTGGGCAGGTCGGCGGGTAGCCGCTGCACCTCACGGGTGAGCAGCGTCGACAGGCGCTGCATCCGGCGCAGACCCACCCGCTCCGCGGGAAACCGCTCCACGTGCGCGTCCAGAAAACCGGGACCGGCCGGGACGTCGAGCTGGAAATCAGGAAAGACCGCACGATAGAAGGGGTCCAACCGGTGGAACTCAAGGCGGTCGGCAACACCCAGCAGATCGAGCAGCACCGGCACGATTCCCGGATTTCCCACGGTGACCGGCGGACCCCCCGCGATCAGATGCACCGCGGAGTCGAAACGATGCCGACGGCGAGCGAACGCGTGTGCGTAGCCGCCGATCCGATCGTGACGTTCGACCACCAGCACCCGGCGTCCCCAGTGGGCGAGAAGCGCGGCGGCGGTCAGGCCGCCGAGCCCGCTGCCGACCACGACGACGTCGTAGGAGTCGTGTTCGGCGTCCTGGCGGACGCTCATCGCGGCATGCCCTGCCCGTTCACGCCGGCGGCAGACAGATCAGTGGCAGACAGGCCGGCGGCCGGCAGGGCGGCGCTCCAGGTGAGCGAGAGCCCCGCGTACAGCCACCTGCTGGTCTCGATCGCCAGCAGCAGCACGCGGTCGCCGGGCCGGATCCGCCCGCTGGTCCAGGCGTCGTCGAGCGCGAGGGGCACGGCGGCGGAACCGGTCGCCCCGACGTCGGTCAGGTTCTCGACGATCCTGCCCTCGAGCAGCTTGCAGTCCTCGGCGGACAGCCCGGCGGCTTCGAGTTCGCCGTTGAAGTAGCCGGCGTTGCCCTCGGGCACGACACAGGCGTCGACCTCCCGCAGGGTCAGACCGCTGCGGCGCAGCAGCTCGTCCAGGGCGGTGACGAACACCCGCGGTCCGAAGCTGGCCGACTCGACCACGTCGAGTCGCAGCTCGACCGGACGCTTACTGCGCATCTGTTCGGCGACGGGGGCGTGGGTGCCGCCCCCGATGATCTGCATGCCGGGCTTGCGGTCCCCACCCATGCAGGCGTTGACGCTTGCGTGGAAACTCGCCGGCGTCTGCGGCCCGGCGGGATCCGAGCGCAGCACCATCGCCCCCGCCCCGTCCCCGAAGTTGTATATGGCGATCCGGTCCCGTAGCCGGACGGCGTCGGGCCGGCGTCCCAGAAAGATCGGGGCGAGCACCGGCGACGTCGCCTCACTGCCGATGACCACCGCCGTCCGCGCGGACCCGTCGGCCAGCTGGCGCCGGGCGATGTCGAGCGCGTGCATCGCCCCCGCGCATCCGGACCGGACCT
>NZ_CAAAFO010000119.1:15797-16242 GCF_900634715.1 Candidatus Protofrankia californiensis
CCAGATGCTCGCCGGTCCTGGGATCGATCATCCAGTGGCGCCGCTGCACCTGCAGACCGTCCAACACGTCGTCCGGCAACGGACCGCACAGCTGCTCCAGATCGTCGTTGGACAGCGGTTCGCCGGGCAGATAGCCGCCGGTACTCACGATCCGGACATGGTGTTGGGTCATCACTGCTCCTTCCGGGAGCTGGCGTCGCCCGGGTCGCCCGCGGCGCGAGAAACATGATCACCGCCCTCTGGGCTGGCATGATCGCCGTGCCCTGGGTCGGTCAGGACGAGACTGACGTGCGTACCACCGAGGGAGGAGCTGTTGACCAGGACGGGGCCGGTGGCCCCGGTGGTCTCCCACTGCGTCACGGCGAGGACCGCCGACAGGTGCGCGCCCGCCCCGACCGGCTCGCCCAGGCTCCGCTTGGGCGTCTCGACGCGGGGGCCGGCCGGA
>NZ_CAAAFO010000119.1:16758-18087 GCF_900634715.1 Candidatus Protofrankia californiensis
TCCGGCCGGTCGACAGCCCTGATCCCGGCGGCGTTGGCCCACACGGCCGACAGCGCGCCCGGGTCGACATCGGCCGCCGCCAGCGCGGTCCTCATCGCCCGCTCGACACCGCGGCCGCGGCCGTCCCAGCGGCCCACGCCCCTCGCGTCCGAGGCGATGCCGTGCCCGGACAGCTGTGCCCGGATCCGGGCGTTACGTGCCCGGGCCACCGACAGCCGCTCCAACACCAGGGCGAAGCCGGCTTCCGCCAGCGTGTACGTGCCGCCCGCGCCGGCGAACAAGGGGGTCCGGCGGTACGCGTTCACCACGGCCGGTGACAGCACGTCGACGGCGGGACAGACGATCACGTCCGCGGCGCCGGCACGCAGCAGGTCGGCGGCGACGCACAGGGCTGCCGCGCCGGCCGCGTGCATGGCGGTCACCGTCGTGGTGACCCCGGTCAGCTCCAGCAGCATCGCCACCTGACCAGCCGCGGCGTTGTACACGGTGTTGGGGAACACCGCGGGGTTCGCCGCCGCCGGGCCTTCGGTCAGCAGCGGGGTGGTGAAGCGCTCCATGCTCTCCATCGGGCCCAGGCCCGTGCCGAGGACGACACCGACCCCGGTCGCGGGCCGCTGGACGTCGGCGAGTCCGGCGTCGGCGAGCGCATCCTGGCAGGACACGACGGCCAGCAGCCCGAGCCGGTCCAGCCGCCGCCGCTGGCGCGCGGGCAGGTAGGCCCCCGGGTCGAGCTCGACGTGGCCGACGCCGAGGCCGTCCGTGGACCGGTCGCCGGTGGTCCCGCTCTGGTAGGCCTCCCACAGCTGGCGCACGCTCGTCCCGGCGGGCGTCAGCGCGGCGAGCCCGGTGATCACGACCGGTTCCCGCTCCCGTTCGGCCGCCGGGGCGGGCCGCCGGCCGGGACGGCCGAACACGACCGATGCGTTCGCCCCGGCGAACGCGAAGTTGTTGGACACCGCGACGTCTGTCGTCAGCGGCCGGGCCACGTTCGGTACGACGTCGAGCCCGCACTGGGGATCCAGGCCGGTGAACCCGGCGGTCGGCGGGGCGACCTGGTCGTCGAGTGCGAGGATCGTGACGATGCTCTCGACCGCGCCCGCCGCTCCGAGCAGGTGCCCCACCATCGACTTGGTGCTGCTGACCGCGACCGTCTCCGCCGCCGGGCCGAGGGCCGTGCGGATCGCGTTGCTCTCGGCCGGGTCGTTCTTGGGCGTGCCGGTCCCGTGGCCGTTGACGTAACCCACCTCGCTGGCGGCGACACCCGCGCGGGACAGCGCGGCGGTGATCGCCCGGGCGGCGCCCACGCCCTGCGGATGCGGCGCGGTGGGG
>NZ_CAAAFO010000119.1:18360-21041 GCF_900634715.1 Candidatus Protofrankia californiensis
CCCACCGCGAGCGACTCCAGGCTGTTGAAACCGGCGAAGACCACGTCGGAGAAGGCGTCGGTGCCGCCGACCAGGACCGCGTCCGCCTGACCGGTGACGATCAGCTCGGTCGCGTGACCGATCGCGTGCGCTCCGGAGGCGCATGCGGTGTTGACCGAGAGGACCGGCCCCCGCAGCCCGAAGGCCGCGCCGAGCGCCTCGGCGATCGCCTGCGGCGAGACCACCACGGTGTTGCGCCAGTCCGGTTCCCGGCCGGCGAGCTCGTCGCGCAGGGCCCGCTCGCCGCTGACCAGCCCGCCGTTGCAGCTGCCGAGCACGACACCCCACCGTTCGGCGGGGAGCAACGTGGCCGGCGAACCGGTGGTACCAGTAGCGCCGGCGGCAGCCCCGGGACCCCCGGCACCTTTGGCGTCCCCGACACCGATGCCGCACGCGGCCATCGCCTCCTCGGCCGCGACGAGAGCGAAGTCCAGGGCCGGTTCCCGGCCCCCGCCCAGTGACCACTGGTAGGCGGGGATGGCCGGTTCCTGCACCTCTCCGCCGAGCGCGGTGCGGTAGCCGTCCATCGGCAGGTTCTTCACCGGGCGGATCGCCACCTGACCTGCCTGTACGCCTTCCCACAGCTTCGCCACGCCGACGCCCTGTGCCGTCACCGCCCCCAGACCGGTGACGACCACCCGAGTGGCGTCACCGGCGGTCTGTGTCCTGTCCGCCATGTCGGGCTCCCCTCCGTCGCTGCCGGCATGAAGATCGCTATCCGGATGAAGATCGGGCTGCGTCATGCGGCCCTGCCCAGGGCGAGCGCCACCTGCTGGCCCGCCAGGCCACGGGCGAGGGCGAGCGCGCCGGTCAATCGGGCCTCGCGGGGCTGGCCGGGTATCCAGTCCAGGTCGCAGCCCGGATCGGGATCGTCGAGGTTGACGGTCGCGGGAGCCACGCCCGCGTCCAGCGCCAGCGCGGCGATCGCCGTGTTCAACGCCCCGGCCCCGGCGACCAGATGCCCGGTCTGCGGCTTGACACTGCTCGCCCACACGGTGTCGGCGCGGGCACCGAGCGAGCGGCGGATCGCCTGGGCCTCGCTGAGGTCCCCCAGCGTGGTCGCGCAGCCGTGCGAGGCGATGTAGGAGACGTCGTGGGCGGGCATTGCCGCGTCCCGCAGCGCCGCCGTGATCGCGCGGACCAGCCCGCGGCCCTGCGGATCGGGGGTGACGACCATGCCGCCGTCGTTACCGGCCCCCACACCGCGTATCTCGGCGTAGCAGTGGGCTCCCCTGGCCATGGCGGCCTCGCGTTCCTCCAGGACGACGAACGCGGCACCGTCACCGAAGACCGACCCGCTGCGGGCCCGGTCGTAGGGCCGGCAGGCCGCCGCGCCCAGCTCGTTGCGGGCCGAGAGCACGCCGAGCCCGTCCATCTTCGACATCGACCACCAGGACGTGGGGTCGTCGAACCCGCCGGCCAGCGCCAGATCGGCCTCCCCGCGCCGGATCGCGCGCATCGCCCGTCCCACGGCCGTCGCCCCCGCCTCGGCCGTGCCCGCGAAGTAGGCGTTGGGGCCGAGGAAGCCGTACGCCTCGGAGATGTAGAACAGCGACGCCGCCTGCAGCCCCTCGACGTAGAACAACGGCGTCAGCGTGGAAGAGGCGATCCGCCCGAGCCGGTGGAAGTCGGCGGTGCCGTCGTCGGCACGGGCGGCCAGCGCCCCTGCCACGACCCCCTCCGGGCGGGAAAGCTCCTTGTTGCCGCCGACGAAAAGACCGGCCCGCTGGCCGAACGGCCGCTGGTCGTCCAGACCGGCGTCGCGCAGTGCGAGGACGGCTCCCACCATCGCGATCTCGTCGTTGGGGGTCATCTTGCGCAGCATCCGGCGACCCACGTACCGTCCGGGATCGAAATCCACCAGTTGGGCACCCAGACGGGTGCGCAACGACGACGGGTCGTAACCGCGCAGGGGCCCGATGCCGCAACGGCCTTCCAGCACACCGCCCCAGGTTTCCTCGGCACCTTCACCGAGTGCCGTGAGCAGCCCGATCCCGGTGATCACGACCCTTCTCATGCTGTCGCAGCCAGCATCGAAGGTTCCCGGAGCAGGTTCAGCGCCCGGGCGGAGGCGACGGAACGCCCGTCGACGGTGACCGAGGCGGTGCACCTGGCAGTCTGCGCCGCGCAGTCCAGGACGCGGACGGTGATCTCCGCCTCGTCGCCGGGCCGCACGAAGTGGCGGAACCGCACCACCTGCGCGCCGGACAGCCGCCAGCGCTCACCCGGCTCGGCCAGGACCAGCCCGGCCAGGACCACCATGCTCTCGAACAGCAGCATGCCCGGCAGCACGGGGAACCGTGGGAAGTGACTGTCGAAGACGTCCAGCGTGCCGGGCACGTTACGCACGGCCACCGCCTGCCGGCCTCGGTCGAGCTGGACGAGCCGGTCAAAGGCTGCCGGGAGCGGATCCGAACCGATGTCGGCGCCGATCATGATTCCTCCTTCGGGGTGCCGACCACCAGGCAGGTGTTGGTCCCGCCGAACGCGAACGCGTTGACCATGACGCCCGACACCGGCATCGGCCGGGCCACCCGCGGGACGTAGTCGAGGTCGAGCTTGGGATCCGCGGTGTCGAGATTCACCGTCGGTGGGACAACCGAGTGCTGGATGGCGCCGAGTCCGACCAGCAGGTTGAGCGC
>NZ_CAAAFO010000119.1:21126-23335 GCF_900634715.1 Candidatus Protofrankia californiensis
CGAGTCGGTGATCCGGTAGGCGTTCAGGGTCGAGCTGTAGCCGAGAAGTTCGGCGAGGATCGGTGCCCCGCGCGCCCTGGCCGCGGACAGCTCCTCCAGCACGACGACGACCGCGCCCTCACCGATGACGAAGCCCGACCGGTCGGCGTCGAACGGGCGCGAAGCCCGTCCCGGATCGTCGTTGTAACGGTCGGTCAACGCACCCAGCAGGCTGAAACCCAGCAGGTCCATCCAGGTGGTCAGGGCGTCGAAACCGCCGGCGAGCATGAGCGTCGCGTCACCTTCCTGGATGTGACGGAACGCCTCCCCGATGGCGTGCCCCGAACCGGAACACGCGGTGCTGACGCCGACCATCGGCCCGGCGCAGCGGGTCAACCGCGCCATCGCGGCGACCGGTACGTTCTGGTCGCGCAGCAGCACGTCCCCCGGCGGGTGGCGGAAGATCTCCCGGTTTCCGGTGCGCTCCCGCAGGTGGCCGATGTCCACAACCTGCTGCAGTTCCGGACGTCCGACACTGCCACCCATCGCGACCCCGCACTCGTCGGGGTCGTAGGTCGTGGGGGTGACCCCGGATCCGCGTAACGCCTGTGCCGCCGCGGCCAACCCGAACTGCCCGGCCCGCGACAGGTGCCGCCAACCGGCGGCTTCGGGGACGTGGTCACGAAGGGTGAAATCCCGGACCTGCCCGCCGATGCGAACCGGGAACGTCGAGGTGTCGAAGGTGGTCAGCGTGCCCACCCCGCTGCGGCCGGCGACGAGGTTCGCCCAGGTGGTGGCGGCATCGTTGCCGACCGGGGTGACCGCGCCCACACCGGTGATCGCCACGCGCCTCACGGTGTGCTCACCGCCCTGGTCAGCTGGTCGGCCATCCGGGCTGTGGCGGCCGGGTCGTCCAGCCGCTCGGCGTCGATGAGGGCACACATGATGGACGTCGCCGTGAGCACGGTCCGCTCGCCGACCGTGGCCTTTCCGTCCAGGACGGCGACCTCGTCCGAGATCGAGACGACCGTGCCGTCGAGCAGCAGCACGTCACCAGGTGTGACATCACCCAGGAACGACACCTCGCCCACGGACAGCAGCGCGGCCCGTTTGCGGTGCCCGCTGCTCATCATCACCAGCCAGGTACCCGCCTGGCACAGCGCCTCCAGTACCAGCGGTGGCGGCATGACCGGCCCGGCGAAGCCGGCCCGCCAGAACTGCTCCGCTGCGGACGTCACCTTGCGCCCGACGATCCGCCGGTTCGGCTCCCAGGAGTCGATCCGGTCAATGAGGTGAAAGCGCATCCGCCGTGTCTGCCTTCCTGTCGGTTCACGCGCCTTTGATCGGGACGGTCGAGACCCAGGTACGCGGGTCGGCGGGCCGAAAGCAGCGCGATCATGCTTTTCTCGCGCTGCTGGAAGGCCCAAGTCCCGGATTACCGGAGTTCCCGGGTTACTGGAGCGTCGGTCAAATAGCGCGGATCCATCCCGAAGCCGACCGAGCATTCCTGATCGAATATGGTCGAATCATGAAAGTGAGGGAGTAGACGGCCGTGACAGCAGCCGTTTTCGCGCTCAATTTCTTGATCGGAACAGGACGTATGGCTACCTGACCGGTGCCCTGGTCCCGGCCGGTGCTCTAGTCGGGACGGCCGGTACCGAGCACGGCGGCGGCCCCGCCGTCCACGCGCAGGAGCTCCCCGGTCATGTACTCGGCATCGGGCCCGGCGACGAAGGCCACCACTCGGGCGACCTGCTCGGGTGTGGCAAAGTCCCGCCAGGGGATGCGCCGTTTGATGCCCTTCCCACCGTCCTTGGTCAGCAGTCCGCCGACGAGATCGGTGGGGACGAAACCCGGGAGCACAGCGTTGACCCGTACCTTGAAACGGGCCAGCTCCAGCGCGCAGTTGCGAGTGAAGGCGTTGATCGCCCCTTTGGACGCCGCATAGGCGGATTCACCGGTCCAGGCGCGCTCGCCCATCACCGACGAGATGTTGACGATGACGCCGGCGCGTTCCGCCATGAAGTGCCCCATCGCCGCCTGCGTGCAGTTGAAGACCCCGCCGAAATTGACCCGCATGACCTCGAGCCAGTCCCCCGGCGCCATGGTGTAGATCAGGCCGTCACGGGTGATCCCCGCGTTGTTCACGAGGATGTGCAGCCCGCCCAGCTCGGCGCGGGCCCGCTCCACCAGCGCGCTGGCCTGCTCGAAGTCCGCGACGTCGCCGGCG
>NZ_CAAAFO010000119.1:23917-24543 GCF_900634715.1 Candidatus Protofrankia californiensis
GGCGCTCTCGATCTCCTCGACGACGGCCTGTGCCTCGTCAGCGCGTGATCGGTAGTTCACGGCGACGTGCGCGCCGTCGTCCGCGAGCGCCAGGGCGATCGCGCGGCCAATGCCACGGGACGCCCCCGTGACGAGGGCGACCTGCCCCTGCAGCTTTGTCACGTTCTCCCCCTCCGTCCTGGCCCGCCGGCCACGTCGGTCGGTGTCGCTGTTCGCTGTCGGTGTGTCAACAACACGCAGGGCACATCCCCACCGCGGTCACCCGGTCCGGGCTGCCCGGACCGGGTGACCGCGGCCGAAGCCCACTACCGGACGCCTCAGGCGGCGTCCACGGTGACCGTGCTGCGCAGGACCGCCAGGTCGGTGAGGTTCTGCACTGTGAACAGGCTCATCACCTGATCGGCCGGGAGCTTTCCGGCCAGCTCGTCGGCGTCGATCTGGGGCATGACCTTCTTCAGCTGAGCCAGGCCGACCGAGGTGACGATCTCGTTCTCGTCACCGAACTCCGAGTCCGGGATACCGCCCTGGATGTGGTTGCCTATGTCGGACGCCTGGATCTTCACACCGGATTTCCGTTCGATGCGGAACAGGATGTCCAGCAGATCGATCGACTCCGCACCGAGGTC
>NZ_CAAAFO010000119.1:24861-26595 GCF_900634715.1 Candidatus Protofrankia californiensis
GACCTCGGTCTCGTCCAGGCCGAGGGCGTCGGCGACGGCCTCCTGGACGGCGGCGGAGAGGCTGGCGATGTCGGTCATGGAAATGTCCTTTCACTCAAGGAACGGGATGTGGTGGAAGCACGCAGCGCGGTGTGGTGAAAGCTGCTACGGGGTCGGTACGGGCTGGTAAGAATAGGGGGATTGCCGCAAGGCCCAAGTCCCCGGGTCGCTAGCACGTCCCCGGGTCGCTAGGCGGAAACCGGCTGCAGGGAGCGGCGGCGAGGGCCGGCGAGCAGCACGTCGATCGCCTGGGGACGGGCGGTCCCCAGCGCCTGGACGTCCGGGGCGATCCGTTTGGCGAATCCCGTCAGGACCCGGCCCGGCCCGACCTCGACGAGCAGGCTGTGACCGTCCGCCACGGCTCGTCGCACCGTGTCGACCCATCGGACCGGTTCGACAAGCTGCCGCCGCAACAGCAGACGTACATCCTGTGGCTGTTGGACATAGGTGCCGGTGACCGCGCTGAGCACCGGCACCCGCGGTTCACCGAACACGTGCCGGTCGAGTTCGGCGCCGAACTCGGTCTCGATGTCACGCATCAGAGAGCAGTGGAAGGGCGCGCCGACGTCGAGCCGCACGATCCGTTCCGCACCGGCCTGCGCCGCCAGCGTCTCGACATGCGCGACTGCCTCCGTCAGACCCGAGATGACCGTCTGCTCGGGATCGTTGTAGTTGGCGACCTCCACGACGCCGATGTCGGTGACGTCCCGGCACAACGATTCGACCTGATCGGGGGGAAGCCCGATAACCGCCGCCATCGCGCCCGGGGTACGGCCACCGACGTCAGCCATGAGCTCACCGCGGCGGCGCACCAGGCGGAGAACGGACTCCGCGTCGAGCACACCGGCGGCAGCGAGTGCCGCATACTCGCCGAGGCTGTGCCCGGCAACGCTGGACGCCTCGAAACCGCCGGCCCGCAGCACCTCGAGCACGGCCAGACTCGTCGCGGTGATCGCGGGCTGGGTGACGTCCGTGCGGCGGAGCTCCTCCGCCGAGCCCGACACGCACAGTCTCGTCAGCGGGAGACCGAGGACGTCGTCCGCCATCGCGAAGATCCGGCCTGCGGTGTCCGGATAGCGCTCGATAAGGGCGGCGGCCATGCCGGGCCGCTGGGAACCCTGCCCGGGGAACATAGCCAGGCAGCGTGTGCCCGGGACGGATTCCCCCTCGGCTTCCCCCTCGACGAGGGGGACCGCAGCTGTGACGCGGGTCCGGGTCATCGCCGGGTTCTCCCTTCCGGTCGGTTGGAGGGTGCGCCGCTCGGGCCGAGCGGTCCGAGCACCACGCGCGGCCCGGGACCCCAGGCCCCAGGCACCGTTCGTGCCACGCCGGCATGCTCGTTGGACCACGGTCGGTCCCGGCTCGCGGGCGCGTCGGAGGCTGGCGGCGCGGTGGCTCTCGCCGCCTGGAGCGCGATCAGCACCGCGGCGAGTTCCTCGCTGGTGGGGCATCCCCGGGCCACGGCGATCGTCACGGCCGCCGGCCCACCCGTCGTCTCGGGCACCGGCCGTTTCGGCGAAACGCCGGCAGGACCCGCCGGCCGGACCGCGGACGACCGCCCGCGCAGGTTCTGTCGCACAGTCGCTCCTTCTCCGTGTTCCCCGTCGGTTTGGTCTTCCCTGCGCCGTGCCACGTCGCCGGCCGGCTTCTCGGTCAGCTTCTCGGGCTGGCTTCTCCGGTCGGCTTCGCCGCGGA
>NZ_CAAAFO010000119.1:26740-29296 GCF_900634715.1 Candidatus Protofrankia californiensis
CCGCCGCCGCCAGCTCCTTACGGAATATGATGTTCGCGGCCCCGTCCGCGCCCATGACCGCGGTCTGGTTGACCGGCCACGCGAACGAGAGGTCGGAGCCGATCGATTTGGAGTCCATGACGATATACGCGCCACCGAACGCCTTGCGAAGAATGATCTGGATCCGTGGAACGGTCGCCTCACAGTATGCGTACAGCAGCTTGGCACCTCGACGAATGATGGCGTTGTGTTCCTGGTCGACCCCGGGCAGGAAGCCGGGGACGTCGACCAGCGTGACGAGTGGGATGTTAAACGCGTCACACGTGCGGACGAATCTCGCCGCCTTTTCGGACGCGTCGATGTCGAGCACACCGGCCAGCACCATCGGCTGGTTTCCCACTATCCCGACGACCCGCCCGTCGAACCGGGCCAGGACGCACACGATGTTGCGGGCCCAGTGCGACTGCACCTCCAGGTACTCGCCGTCGTCCACGATCTCCTCGATGACGGCGCGGATGTCGTACGGCGTCCGCTCGTTCGGCGGCACGATCCGCAGAAGCTCCTCACACCGACGGTTCGGGCCGTCGGACGATTCGACCGCGGGCGGGGGCTCGTTGTTGTTCGACGGCAGGAAGGAAAGCAGGTAACGGACCTCGTCCAGGCAGGTTTCCTCGTCGTCGGCGAGAAAACTCGCCACGCCGGTGCGCTCGGCGTGGACCTGCGCTCCGCCCAACTCGGCCTGGGACACTTCCTCACCGGTCACCGAACGCACGACGTCCGGTCCGGTAATGAACATGTTCGCGGTGTCGCGGGCCATGAAGATGAAGTCCGTCAGCGCCGGGGAGTACACCGCGCCACCGGCGCAGGAACCAAGAATGACACTGATCTGGGGAACGACCCCGGAGAGACGGACGTTGCGCGCGAAAAGCCCTCCGAAGCCGGCGAGCGCCGCGACGCCCTCCTGTATCCGCGCACCGCCTCCGTCGTTGAGACCGATGACCGGCGCGCCGATCGACTCGGCCAGGTCCAGCACCTGGTGGATCTTTGTCGCAAACGTCTCACCGAGCGCTCCGCCGCGAACCCGGGCGTCATGGGCGAAGACAACCACACTCCGACCGTCTATCGTACCGAATCCGGTAACCACCCCGTCGCCAGGCGGGTGCGAACGTTCCATTCCGAAGCCGGTGGCGCGGTGCTGGGCGAAGAGGTCGAGTTCGGTGAAGGAGTCCGCATCCAGGAGGTGTTCGATGCGCTCACGGGCGGTGAGTTTGCCGCGGGCGTGGTGTCGCCGGGTGGCTTCCGGGTCGTTTCCCTGCTCGGCGAGCAGCCGCCGCTGTGCAAGGACCGCGGTGTGCTGCTCGAGCGTCATCTGCTCGGTTTCTCGGACTGCCTCCGCCGGGGCGCCCCCGGGCGGCGCGTGGATCGGCCGCCGACCTTCCTGATCAGGGATAAGATGGTCGGAAAGAGCCCAGTACTCCGCGGGTTCGACAGTGCTTCCTTCGCCATCCAGACTGTTGCGCAGGACTGAAACCACCAGCGATCCCTCCTCCTAGTAACCCGGAGACCTGGGCCGCCCAACGTCGTGAAAGAAACATGATCACGCTGCCTTTGGCCCTCCAGGCAGTCACTGTCCTGAGTGTGAACGACCGCACTGGGAAGAGTTCTTGAGAGATTCTTGAATCGAGCGGATTCGACGCCACAAGTGAGTTTGATCACAAATACGGGTATCGGTTGTGGTGGTACGGGCGCCTCTTACTTGCGGTATGAGTCCATATTCGTACGGAGCGTACGCGACAACGGTTGGAATGTCGCCGGCCCGACAACGGGGTCATACGGTGGAAATCCCCGTTCACAACGTTCGAGCCGACGACACGCGCCTACCTGCTCCAGCGGCACAACCCGGTCTGTCAGCGGCACAACCCGGTGCCAGCTGCCCAGCAACGGCTCAGCAGTAGCCCAGCAACGGCTCAGTAGCTCAGCGGCTCACAACAGCTCAGCGGCTCAACAGAACGGCGCTCGGATCGGACGCGGTGAGCGTGGCCGTGCCCGACCAGGTCAGGGACCCGGACGCGGGCAACGCGTCGGCATCCAGCATGATCGCCCGCTCGACACCGGTGACCGTCACCGTCGAACCCGGGTCGATCACGCTCGCCGGGGCCCGCAGCACCTCAAGCGTGGCGATGTCGTCGAGCCGCGTGCCCGCGGGCAGTTCCACGGCGGTGGCAACCGAGCCGTCCCGTTGCAGGGACCAGCCGGGAATCATGTGGTCGGACCGGTAGAGGACGTCCGGGGCACCCGCAAGCCGGACCCCGACCGTGGCACCGACCCAGGCAAGGCCGGCGTCAACCGAAGCGACCGGGACAGACGTGGTCTTACGGATCACGACGTACAGGTAGTTCCGCGGGTCGGACAGCGCCGGCGTGTACGCGGACGCCACCGGCTCGATCTTTTCCTCACGCCGCACCTCGGCCGCGGACACCTGATAAGTCCACCCGACGGTGTCCATCATCTGCTCACGTGCCTCGCCCGCGGCGAGCTCGTGATCGACGGCGAGGACGAACCGCATGCCGGGGTCGG
>NZ_CAAAFO010000119.1:29636-30222 GCF_900634715.1 Candidatus Protofrankia californiensis
CGCCGGTGCCGCCGTCCTCGTTGCTGAACATGACGCTGTACTCCAGCAGCGTGTGGCCCCGCCGGCCCGCTACCGGGGCCTGCGTGTGCCAGGCGAGCAGCGGCGTGTCGGTGTGGTTGTTCTGGAAGGGGCCTCCGAACTCCGGCAGTGACCGTCCATAGAGGATCGGGGCGTACGCAAGCGGATCCGGTTCACCGGAGGCCCTGGGTGCCACGACCGATACCGACAGATCACGCAGCACCACCGCGTGCGCGCCGGAGGTGGACGCCCGCTCGTCCAGCGCGATCGTGAGGGTGTGGGTGCCGGCAGAGACATGTCCAAGCTGGACGCGGCTCGTGATCGGATGCTCGGAGGGCACGACGACGTCGGTGGCCGGCTTACCGTCAACCATGATCGCGAGCACCGCGGACTCCGCGCCCCGGACCGCCCAGTCGACTCCCGGCGCCTGGGCGGTGACCTCCGCCACGCCCTCGCCGCCATTCTGTGACCGGACGGTCAGCGTGTACGGGGAGCTCCCGCGTCCCAACGTGATCGGTGTCCCCGGGCTGGTATCGGAGCCGGCATCGACGACATAACCGACATGAGT
>NZ_CAAAFO010000119.1:30612-31485 GCF_900634715.1 Candidatus Protofrankia californiensis
GCCCTATCGGAGCCACCGGCTCCGTCGCGCGCCGGCGGATGCGCGAGCGACACGGCGACGATGAGCAGCGCAAGGACAGCGCGTGCCCGCCACGTCCGCACAGCTGTTACAGCCGTCACAGAGCCGTTCACCGCTGTTCGGGTCGCAGGGGCACGAACACGGCCGACGGACCGGACACGCCCGGTGGCGCAACGTCCACCAGCCGAACCGACCCCGTGTCAGCGAGGGCGAGAAGTTGCCGCGCCGCGGCGACCACGACCGCTCCGTACAGGCAGGCGCAGGAGTCACCCAGCGCCGCTGCCTCGTCCGCGGCAAGCGCCCGGGCACCCGCGTCACCGGCAGCACCGGCGGCGTCGGCCCGCGCGGCAGCGGCGTCGGCGGCGCGCGCGAAGGCGGTCCGGACGTCGGCGAGCGGGTCGCGGACGTCCGCGGACAGCGCCGTGCCATCGGGGGGAACCCGGAAGAACACGCGCACGGTCCGCAGGTCCTGGAGCAGTCCGAAGGCCTGTTCCGGCGTCCGGTACCCCGGAAAACCGACGATCGCATAGGTGTCAGGCTGCTCGGGCGCCTGCGCCGAGGCGGTCAGTCGCATCCTCGCCGCCCTCAGGTAGCCCTCGACCGTCTCCTGCGGTGGCGGGCCCAGCAGGACAGCGTCCGCGGGCATCTCCTCGACCGGACCAGGGACGGCGACCGGACCGGAGACCACGGCCGGGGCAACGGCGGCGACGGTGGCAGCATCAACGGCAGCGGCGCCCGCCGTCGTGCTCGCCAGCCCGGCGGCCGGATCCGCATGCTCCCCCATGGCAGGCAACGCCAGCTGTGTGCGGCCGACCTGCCCGAGATCGCGTCCGCCGGCCGGCCCTCGCGCCAGTG
>NZ_CAAAFO010000119.1:32094-37126 GCF_900634715.1 Candidatus Protofrankia californiensis
AGACCGCACCCAGCACCATCACCCGCATGCTCCGTTCGACGACGAGGGAGCCGCCAAGGCCCCGGCGGGCCGCGGTAGTCTCCACGACCGGGTCACCCTTATCACCGTACGGCACCATCCCGTTACTGTGCGACCTGGCAAGCTCATCGCTGAAACCACTGCCACCGCTGGCCGTATCGCTCGTCCGCGCGCCCAGCGTGGCTCGCATGCTCAAGGCTGTAGTCCGAATGCCCAGAACCCGAGCAGCGAGTGTGTCCAGTACTCGACCTGCGACCGGCAGCACACGTTCGTCCAGGCGATCCAATGTGACGAGCACACCCCGCACAAACCCGGCGACAGCCCGTCCCGTCCGGAGCTTCCCAGTACGGCCTCTGGCCCCGATCCAGCCCTTGGCGAGCTGGATTTTGGCACGCTGACGCTTCAGGGCCTGGAACGTGACCGCCGGGCGACCGGTAACGGTCACGACTGCCGCCGGAGAACGGCCACCGCCTCCGCCAGATCAGGTGGATCAGGGCTGGTGAACGTCACCCACCGGCCGTCCCCGGGATGGGCGAAGGACAGTTGGGCGGCATGCAGCCACTGCCGGGTCAGCCCGAGCCTGCCGGCGAGGACAGGATCAGCGCCGTAGGCGAGATCACCGACGCAGGGATGCCGCAACGCCGACATGTGCACGCGGATCTGATGGGTCCGTCCGGTCTCCAGCCGTACCGACAGCAACGACGCGGCCCGGAACGCCTCTTCGGTGTCATAGTGCGTGATGCTGGGTTTTCCGTCCGCGACCACGGCGAACAGGCCGGACTTGCGCGGATGACGATCGATCGGCGCGTCCACCGTGCCGCTGGACGGATCAGGATGCCCCTGCACCAGAGCACGGTAGATCTTTTCGACCTCACGGTCCCGAAAAGCCCGCTTCAACACGGTGTAGGCGTGCTCACTTTTCGCGACAACCATGATGCCCGTCGTACCGACGTCGAGGCGGTGGACGACTCCCTGGCGTTCCGCGGCACCGCTGGTCGCGACACGGTAACCCGCGGCGGCAAGCCCGCCGATCACGGTCGGACCGGTGAAGCCGGGCGCGGGGTGCGCGGCCACCCCGACCGGCTTGCTCACGACCACGATGTCGTCATCGTCGTGGATCACCTGCAGGCCGGGTACCGGATCAGCCTCCACCCGCACCGGATTCGGCGGTGGCGGCAGTTCGACGTCGAGCCACACCCCGCCACTGACCCGGTCGGACCGACCGCGTACGGTTCCGTCCACGCTGGCATGGCCAGCGTCGACAAGCTGGGCCGCGGCCGTCCGGGATAACCCGAACATCCGCGCGATCACCGCGTCTAGGCGCAGGCCGTCGAGCCCATCGGGGACCACGAGAGCACGCCTGTCCCCCACCCTGTCCCCTATTCTGGTCACCTTGCCGGTCCCGCTACTACCTGTCACGGTCGCCGGCACCCGCCGCCTGCTGCCCGTCGGGACCCCGCCGCCCCTCGGAACCCTCCGGCCCGTCCAGGTCGTCCCGCTGCCCGTCCAGACCGACACCGCGGGCTCCCAGGATGACCGCGAGAACCCCGCCGATCACGATTGCCGAGTCCGCGATGTTGAAGACCGGCCAGTGGTGCAGGTGGATCCAGTCCACCACATGCCCGCGCAGCGGAGCCGGCGCGCGGAAGATCCGATCGGTGAGGTTGCCCAGGGCTCCACCGAGCAGCAGCCCGAGCACGACCGCCCACGGCAGCGACTTCAACGTCCGGGCGGTTCGCGCGATGACCACGACAACCACCAGGGCGACGATGCTGAACAGCACGGTCGCACCGCCGGCAAGGCTGAATGCGGCCCCCGGGTTGCGGGTCAGCCGAAGGTCGAGCAGGCCGGGAACCAGGTCGACCGGGGCCCGGTTCGACAGATGCGCCACAGCGACGATCTTCGTGACCACATCGATGGTGACGACCGCAAGGCCAGCACCGGCCAGCGTGGCCACCGCACGCGGCGATCGACGCACCGGCTGTGGTCCACCTCTGTTGGTGCGGCTCCTGTTGATGCGGTTCCCCTCGTGGGCCGGCGAAGCATCGGGGTCCGGAGCACCCGGATCATCCAGGCCCGGGACGGGTCCCCTGCTTTCCACCCCGGCAGTCACATCCCCACCGGTCCCGCCCGTGGACGACGTCTCCCACACCCGACCCACTCTACGGCCAGAACACACCATGACCGTCGGCCCCCGGCCACGCTCCGCCTGCCGGAAGTCATGCCCGACCAGCCAACGGCCATCCCCGCCCCGTCAGAAGACCTTCACGACAAGGCGGATTTCGCTCTCGGTTTCCACACCCTCACGGTCGGGCCGAAGTTAACAAGACGGCCGTTCCCGCAAAGATGGCTGACGGCAAGGTTGTTGCTGTGCCCTCATGATCGGTCTGGGGTTGGCGAGCGGAGGCGACAGCGTACACGTCTCGATCTTTACCGAGGGCGCACCGCTGCGACCCGACCCTCACCAGAACCCTCGACCACGCCCTGCACTCGGAAGACGTGGGTGGAAACCGTCGTCATCGCAGCGGTTTCCACCCACGCCTTCCGGATCTGTAGGTAGATTTCGTCGTCATCGCAGCGGTTTCCACCTACTGGCCCGGGGAGCCATGCCTCCGGCTGCGCGGAAAGAGCATGATCGCGCAGCCTTCGGCTCTCTGCTCCAGGACATAATCGCTGCCACGGTTGGGGACAAAGGGGGATCGGGTTGAGCATCGTGGCGGATATTCCGGGCGTCCTGTGGGGTGCCGTCGCAGCCGCGGCGGACCTGTGGTGGCACCTGGCGTCCGGGCAACTGCTGGGCTGGGTCGGGGTGGTCCTGGCCGTCGGCGTGGCGCTCGGCCTCGCCGGGCATGTGGACCGGCGGATCGAGCGGGGACGGTTCTACCTCACCCGCAGGCTGAACGGCTACCGCAGACACGGCGACTACGTGGGCGGCCACGAGTGGAAGGCCCGGCGGAGGCGATGGCTCGCCGAGACCGGCAAGCGTCCGTGTCACATCTGCGGAAAGCCGTGGCGGGACGGACCCTCGGGCGTCGGCTACCACGCACACCATGTCGACTACTTCCGGGCCGGCTCGGGTCACGAGTCCGACCGCGACCTGGTCCCCATCTGTCACCGCTGCCACACCCGCGTCCACAAGGTCGACCGTTACCTCGGGCCGTTCGGCACCCGCGCGCTGGGACTGTCGCTGCGGCGCTGCACCGGTATTGTCCGCGCTGTCCACTGGCCGGTCCGGGTGCTGCGGGGCGGCTCCGAAACCGTGCCCGTGCCCGCGGCACGCCGCCGACCGCGGCGACGCCCGGTGAGCCGCCGGCGTGCCGCTGCCGGGACGCCGCCGGCGCGGGGCACGGTCCGCCGCAGCCGTCCCGTGCCGGACGACGTCGAGCACCAAGATCGTCCGATGGGCGCTGGCAGGTCCCGAACCGGCGGTTAGGCCCCGACCTGCCGGCAGACCCTGAACCCGCCGACGGTTCCTGAAGGTAGCGGCAGCTCCTGAACCCTGCCGGCAGTCCTGGGCAGACGGTCAGGTCCTGAACCCACCGGTGCTTCTGAACCAGCCCGGCAGGTCCTGAACCGGCCCGGCAGGGGGCCGCCGGATGCTCCGCCTCATCCATTACGCTTGTTACAGCGGACGGCGTTGACGGGACAAGTAGCGGCGGGCGCAGCCAGGGACGACCGGTTGAGACGGCGTCCAGCGAGCCGGGGACGGTGCAAGCCCGGCGGCCAGCGCGCTGTGAAGATCACCCCCGAGCCGCCGGGAGAACAGGGCCGGTGCGCCCCTAGTAGATCCGGCACCGCAGGCGAAGAGTGGTCGCCCAGGCCGCCGCACACCGGCGTCCCGGGAGGCAAGGAGGGTGGTACCGCGGTACCACCGCGCCCCGGTGAACGCCGGGTACCGCGGGGTGTCGTCCCTCCGTTGGAGCTCGAACCCGACGGAGACCTGCCATGCCGACCCAGCCGACCCAGCCGGCTCAGCCCGCCCAGTCGGCTCAGCCGACTCAGCCCACCCAGTCGGCACCGGTGTTCCCACCGCTGCCGACCCAGGTCGACCTGCCCGCTGCCGAACGCGAGATGCTCGCGCGCTGGAAGGATCTGAAGGTCTTCCAGCGTTCCCTGGACGCGACCGCGAACGGGCCGCGGTGGGTCTTCTACGAGGGTCCCCCGACCGCCAACGGCAGGCCGGGCGCCCATCACGTCGAGGCGCGCGTCTTCAAGGACCTCTTCCCCCGCTTCCGCACGATGCGGGGCTTTCATGTTCCGCGCCGCGCCGGCTGGGACTGCCACGGCTTGCCCGTCGAGCTCGCCGTAGAAAAGGAGCTGGGTTTCACCAGCAAGAGCGACATCGAGGACTTCGGCATCGCCGAGTTCAATGCCCGCTGCCGCGAGTCGGTGCTGCGTCACGTCGCCGACTTCTCCCGGATGACCGAGCGCATGGGCTACTGGTGCGATCTGGACAACGCCTACCGCACCATGGACACCCCCTACATCGAGAGCGTCTGGTGGTCCCTCAAGCAGATCTTCGACAAGGGGCTGCTCGTCGAAGACCACCGGGTCACCCCGTACTGCCCGCGTGACGAAACACCCCTGTCCGACCACGAGGTCTCTCAGGGATACGCGGACGTGGTCGATCCGTCGGTGTACGTCCGGTTCCCGGTGACCTCCGGTCCGCTTGCTGAGGCGGGCGTGAACCTGCTGGTCTGGACTACCACCCCGTGGACGCTGGTGTCCAACACCGCGGTCGCGGTGCATCCCGACGTCACCTACGCGGTCGCCCGGACGGCCGGTGGCGGGCGCGAGGGCGAGTTGGTGCTGGTGGCCGAGCCGCTGCTCGCCTCCGCGGTGGGGCCGGACGCCGAGGTCGTCCAGACGATGCGAGGTTCGCAACTGGCGGGCGTGACCTACGCCCGCCCGTTCGAGCTGCTGCCGGCGGAGGACTTCGCCACCCCGGCCACCGGCCCGGCCGCAGCTGCCCGCCCGGCCACGGCAACAACCGCAACCACGGCAACCACGGCAA
>NZ_CAAAFO010000119.1:37416-38831 GCF_900634715.1 Candidatus Protofrankia californiensis
GGTCGCGCACTCGGTGGTCCTTGCCGACTATGTCACCACGACCGACGGCACCGGCCTGGTCCACCAGTCCCCAGCCTTCGGCGCCGAGGACCTCGCCGTCGCCCGCGTGTACGGGCTGCCCGTGGTCAACCCGGTGGGCCGCGACGGCCGGTTCGCCGCCGACCTCCCGCTGGTCGGCGGGGTCTTCTTCAAGGACGCCAACGCGGCCCTCATCGACGACCTGCGCTCCCGCGGGGTGCTGTGGCGGGCCGAGGACTACGCCCACAGCTACCCGCACTGCTGGCGCTGCCACACACCGCTGATCTACTATCCGCTGCCGTCCTGGTACATCCGCACGACCGCGATCGCCGGCCGGCTGCTGGAGGAGAACGAACGCACCGACTGGCACCCACAGCGGATCAAGAATGGTCGTTACGGAGAGTGGCTACGAGGCAACGTCGACTGGGCGCTGTCACGCAACCGCTACTGGGGCACGCCGCTGCCCATCTGGCGCTGCACCGCCGATCCGACCCATCTGACCTGCGTCGGGTCGCTGCTGGAGCTGTCCTCCCTGGCCGGGCGTGACCTGTCCGCGCTCGACCCGCACCGGCCGTTCGTCGACGAGGTCACGATCGCCTGCCCGACCTGCTCGGCGGTGGCGCGCCGCGTCCCCGACGTGATCGACGTCTGGTACGACAGCGGCGCGATGCCGTTCGCCCAATGGGGCGCGCCGCACCGCAACCGCGAGGAGTTCGAGGGCCAGTATCCGGCGCAGTACATCTGCGAGGCCATCGACCAGACCCGCGGCTGGTTCTACACGCTGATGGCCGTCGGGACGCTGGTGTTCGACCGCTCGGCGTACGAGACCGTGCTCTGCCTCGGCCTCCTCCTCGACGCCGAGGGCCGCAAGATGAGCAAGCATCTGGGCAACGTCCTCGACCCGTTCGAGCTGTTCGAACGGCACGGGGCGGACGCGGTGCGCTGGCTGATGCTCGCGGCCGGCTCGCCGTGGACGGACCGCAGGGTCGGCCACGAGGCGCTTGAGGACATCGTCCGCAAGGTGTTGCTGACCTACTGGAACACCGCGTCGTTCTTCGTCCTGTACGCGAACGCCGCCGGCTGGGCGCCGGGGGGTGCACCCGCCGCCGAACCGCAGGCCCGGCCGGTGCTCGACCGCTGGGCCCTGTCGGAGCTGCACGCCACCATCACCGAGGTCACCGAGGCGCTGGACGCGTTCGACTCGCTGCGCGCCGGGCGCCGCCTGACCCGCTTCATCGACGACCTGTCCAACTGGTACGTGCGCCGCTCCCGGCGGCGGTTCTGGGAGGCCGATCCGGACGCCCTGGAGACCCTCTACACGTGCCTGGACGGCGTGACCCGGCTGATGGCCCCCTTCACCCCGTTCCTCACCGACACGTTGTGGTCGAAGCTGGTCG
>NZ_CAAAFO010000119.1:39125-40145 GCF_900634715.1 Candidatus Protofrankia californiensis
CCGGGCGGCACGGGCGAGCAGCGGTGTGCGGACCCGCCAGCCGCTGGCACGCGCGGTCGTGGCCGCCCCCGAGTTCGCCGGGCTCTCCCCGGACCTGCGCGCGCAGATCGCCGAGGAGCTCAACGTCACCACCGTCGAGGCCGCCACCGCCGACGTGGTCGACGTCACCGTGAAGCCGAACTTCCGGACGCTGGGCCGCCGGTTCGGCAAGCGAACCCCGCTGGTCGCGGCGGCCGTCGCCGGCGCGGGCCGGCCGGTGGACGGCCGGCTCACCGTCGAGGTGGACGGCGAACGGATCGAGCTCGCCGGTGACGATCTCATCATCGCCGAGACCCCGCGACAGGGATGGGCCGTGACGTCGGAGTCGGGGCTGTCCGTGGCCCTCGACCTGGAGATCACCCCCGAACTGCGGCGGGCCGGTATCGCCAGGGACGTGGTGCGGATCCTGCAGGATGCGCGTAAGGCCTCCGGCCTGGACATCACCGACCGGATCGGCGTCCGCTGGACGGCGGACACGCCGCAGACGGGCCAGGCCCTGCGGGAGCACGGTTCCACCGTGGCTGCCGAGGTCCTCGCCGTGACCTTCACCGAGGGCGCCGATCCCGCGGGTCAGGCCGCGGGCGAGACCGGCCGGACCGCGCCGGACCTCGGACTGACGTTCTGGTTGCGGCCGGCGGCGGTCGCCACCGACTGACGCAGGTAGTCGTCACCGGCCCTGACGGCGCGGAAACGCAGCCGGTTGACAGCGCGGGAACGGTGTCGGCGTCCGTCACGGGGCCAAGGCATGTTCGGGACGCTCGAAGCGTGCCCCGGAGTCGTGTCGGCGTCCGCCACGGGGCCGAGGCTCGGCTGACGGCTCAGGCCGGGGTTTCGGCCGCGAGCTCAGGCCGGGGTTTTCGGCCGGGCTTCGGGCCGGCGGCGAGGCTCGGCCAACGGCCCAGGCGGGGCTTGGCCGGGGAACTCAGCGAGTGTCCCGGCCTGCCGGTGGGCGCCGGGACGGCCTGCGTACCCCCAGCGGCA
>NZ_CAAAFO010000119.1:40225-42988 GCF_900634715.1 Candidatus Protofrankia californiensis
AGGACGCCCATGCCCAGCAGCACAGCCGACAGCAGGACGAGGACGCCGCTGACGACGGTCATGGCTGCCGCCGCCGGAGATCAACGCTCCGGACGCCCTGCACGCAGACAGTTACAAAACCGGTATGCCGGGATCGTGGATACATCCAGGGGCCTTTAGGAGTCCGCGATGCCGTGGTGATGTTCCATCGGCGACGACAACGCGACGGGTGACCGCCTGAGCGCCGATCCGCGCGAACGAAGATCCACCGGGCAGGCCCTTAGAAGTCCTGCAGTCCGGACGCGTCCCGGCGGGCAGCCGTCTCCATGTCGGGTGCGCGGACCCCGCCGTTGTCGTTTCCTCGCGCCATCGCGCCCGCGCCCAGGGGCGAAGCGGACGGGAAGGCCGACGTGGGACCGGAGGCCGCCGCGGAACTGGCGGTGATCCCGACCGGAGGGGGCGGCGGAGGCGGCGGGGAGCCGGTGCCGGGGTTGAGCGGCGGGCGTGAGGGGCCGCCGGCTCCGACAGCCGGCTGTGTCGGCATGCCGTCCAGATCGCGCAGCTGCATCTCCAGGTAGGCGCGCAGACGGGTCCGGTACTCGCGCTCGAAGGCCCGCAACTGCTCGACCTGGCCTTCCAGGCGACGCTTGTCGTCCTCCAGGCCACCGAGCTGTTCGGCGACATGCGCGCGAGCCTCGCCGATGATGCGGTCGGCGTCGGCGCGGGCTTCGCGCCGTGCGCGCTCCGATTCGTTACGAGCCTCCCGCAGCGCCTCGTCCGCGGTGCGTTGGGCGAGCACGAGGGTTCGGGCCACACGCTGTTCGATCTCGGCGTCCAGCTGGGTGTTGCCGGTGCGGGCCGGGGCCGCGGCTGCCGGGGGTACCGCCGGTATGACCGTGGTCGCCGCCGGCTGTGCGGCAGGACGTTCGCGGGCTGCCGCCTGCGCTGCCTGTACTGCCTGGGCCGCCTGTGCCTGAGCCTGCGCGACCTGGCGCCGGGTTTCCTCCAGCTGCCTGCGCAGCTGCTGGTTTTCCTCCAGCACCTGGGCGGGTACACCCGAACCAGCACCGCCGCCCGCGCGGCGGGCCTCGTCGAGCTGTCGGCGCAGGTCGGTGTTCTCGTCCAGGAGCCTGGTGAGCTCGCTCTCGACGTCGTCGAGGAAGGAGTCGACCTCGTCCTCGTTGTAGCCGGTGCGGAACCGGGTCGGGCTGAAGACCTTGTTCTGTACGTCCTGCGGTGTCAGAGCCACGTCGCCTCCTCATGATGCGGCATCGCCGTTCCCCGGAGAGGGCGGTCCAGCGGCAGTCTGCCGCGCGCATTCGCCACGTGCGCGACTTCGTCACAGCCCATCTGCGAGTCTCCGCAAGACCCAGATCACAACTAAGATCAATAAAAATCCGAGGTCGAACGCCACGTTACCCACCCGAAGGGGCGGGATGAACCGCCGCACTAATCTCAGCGGTGGATCAGTGACGGTGTACACGGACTCAAAGACTAGTACCAGGACTCCGGTCGGACGAAAGGTGTGGCTCAGCGAGACCACTAGATCTATCACTACGCGAGCGAACAGTAACAGTAGGTAGACCAGCAGGAGTGCGGAGATCACGTCACCAAGTGTGCTGATGGCGGGCTCTCCTGTACCTGTGGGGACTTGAGTCTGATGACAGCTGACATATGATCATGACTGATTGTAGAAGCCACCCTCACGGATGCGCCGCTTGTCGGTCTCGGTGACCTCGACGTTGTGCGGCGAGAGCAAGAACACCTTGTTGGTGACCTTCTCGATCGATCCGCGCAGGCCGAACACCAAACCCGCGGCGAAGTCGACCAGCCGCTTGGCGTCAACATCATCCATCTCGGTCAAATTCATGATAACCGGAGTCCCGTCCCGGAACTCCTCCCCTATCTGCCGAGCCTCATTGTAGCTTCGCGGCTGCAAGGTGGTGATCCGGTACGGTGACGGCTCCTCGATCGCGGACGGCCTGCGCATCGGAACCGGACCAGCCGGCCGAAGCTGTTCCACCGGGGGACGTCGCGGCATCGCAGGCGGCTCCTCACGTGCATCTATACGACGGACCGACCGCTCGGCGGGCATGGGCTCACCGACGTCGCGTCGGTCCTCACGACCGGCGTCGTCGTACTCGTCTTCGTCGAGGTAGCTTTCGTCCTCCTCGGCCAGACCGAGGTAGACCATCGCCCTGCGCGCGACACCCATGAGCGCGACTCTAAGGGACACCACGCCGTGGACCGAACAAAGCCGTCCCGATGCGAAGGTGTGTCGCGCCTTCGGCCACCGCTTCGGCGAAGTCCGCGGACATGCCGGCACTGATCACCGACGCGTCCGGATGCTCTCGACGAAGCATGTCCGAAACCTCGCGCAGCCTCGCGAAGGCCGGACGGGCCGGCAGGCCGCGCGGCGCAACCCCCATCACCCCGGCGAGGACGAGGCCGCGGCTTACGGCCACAAGGTCGCCCAGAGCGAGGACGTCGGCCGGGCGAACACCACCTCGACCGGTGTCGTACCCGGCCGGATCCAGCGACACCTGCAGACATACGGCGATCTCCCGATCGTACGAGAGCGCCCCACCGGCTAGCGCATTCACCAGTGGCGCACGGTCGACCGACTGCACCCAATGAGCCCATCCAGCCACCGGACGGGCCTTGTTGCGCTGGAGCTGGCCGACAAAATGCCAGCAGGGCCCGGATTCTGGCACAGCCACCGGGCCCGGCTGGCATCCCCGGCCGGCACCATGCCAGCAGGGCCCGGATTCTGGCGCAGCCGCC
>NZ_CAAAFO010000119.1:43521-45736 GCF_900634715.1 Candidatus Protofrankia californiensis
TGCGGCTGCCATGCGGACGAAACCTCACTGTCAAGTTCGCGACCGGAGAGGTATTTCGTCACAGCCGCCACCTTCGGCCGGGCCTCCTGCTCGCGGTTCTCCGCGAAATGCGTGACACCCAGCCCGCTGAGCAGGGCGACGTCCGACGCCGGCCAGTTCTTGCTCACCGCGATGAGGGTGAGCTCGTCGGCCGGGCGACCCGCCGCGGCAGCCGCTGCGGCGATCCGCCCACGGACATCGGCAAGGTTGTGTCGCAGTTCCTCGCGCCGCTGTGCCGAGGCCGGTCCTCCCGCGATCGGTGCGATCATCACCTGTCTCGCCCGTGTCGTGGCAGCCGCATCGTCGCCGGGTGCGCCCGCGGCGGACCGCCGCCGGCCTCATGGTGACCGCACGGGACGTTCAGGACGAACCGCGGGAAGTTCCCGACGAACATGGCCGCCACCTGCGTCCGGACCGATACCGGCAACGAAGCTATTTGAGGAAGTCGGGGACGTCGAGCTCGTCGTCGTCGTCCGCGATCGGCCGGACCGGTCTGCGAGGCGGCGGATAGCTCGGCCGAGGCCCCTCCCTGGGCTCCTTGTACGGCGGATGGCCCTGATCAACGCTGGTGTCGGCGCTTTCCCGCCGGGACGGTGACTGCGCGTCGTGGTTGTAGTCCCGGTCGTCGGAGGCTTCCGCCACCTGGCCGGGCGCGGACGTCCGGGGGTAGGCCGGCTGGGACGACGCACGGGCGGACGACGCCGACGTGTGCGGGGTCGTCACCGCCGTCGCGGGAACGGTCCGGGGCTGCGCGGTCGAGGCGGTGAAGGACGCAGCCGGCGTGACCGTGGCGGGCGCCGGAGGCGAGGAGGCCGCGGGGGCCGTCGTGGGCGTGGATCCCGACGACCCCGAGGCCGAGCCTCCCGAGGCGGCGGAGTTCCCCGTGGCGGCGGGCTGGCCAGCAGTGCTGCGGCGGGAGCCGGGCAGGAACGCCTTGGGCCGGGCCGGGACGGTGTCGAAGCCCGCGGCGATGACCGTCACCCGGACCTCGTCACCGAGCGCATCGTCGATCACCGCACCGAAAATGATGTTCGCCTCGGGATGAGCGGCGTCCGCGACCAGTTCGGCGGCGGCGTTGATCTCGAACAGGCCGAGGTCGGAACCACCCGAGATGTTCAACAGGACGCCCTGGGCGCCGTCCATGCTCGCTTCCAGCAGGGGCGAGGCGATGGCCTGCTCGGCCGCGACGATGGCCCGATCGTCGCCACGGGCCCGCCCGATTCCCATCAGGGCGCTGCCCGCGTGCGACATGACGGTCTTGACGTCGGCGAAGTCGAGGTTGATCAGGCCGGGTGTGGTGATGAGGTCGGTGATGCCCTGCACACCGGAGAGCAGCACCTGGTCGGCGCTGCGGAACGCGTCCAGCACGCTGATGTCACGGTCGGTCATCGCCAGCAGCCGGTCGTTCGGGATGACGATGAGGGTGTCGACCTCGTTGCGCAGGGCGTCGATCCCGGCTTCCGCCTGGGTGGCGCGACGGCGTCCCTCGAAGGTGAACGGACGGGTGACGACACCGATCGTCAGGGCGCCCAGCGACCGGGCGACGTTGGCCACCACCGGTGCGCCGCCGGTGCCTGTGCCACCGCCTTCTCCCGCGGTGACGAACACCATGTCGGCGCCCTTGAGGACCTCTTCGATCTCTTCCCGGTGGTCCTCGGCCGCCTGGCGGCCGACCTCCGGGTCCGCACCCGCACCGAGTCCGCGGGTGAGTTCGCGTCCGACGTCGAGCTTGACGTCGGCGTCGCTCATGAGCAGGGCCTGGGCGTCGGTATTGATCGCGATGAACTCGACGCCCTTGAGACCGACCTCGATCATGCGGTTGACGGCGTTCACGCCGCCACCGCCGATCCCGACGACCTTGATCACCGCCAGGTAGTTCTGAGGAGCTGCCATGCGGTGTCGGTCCTCCAGCAACGTCGGTGGGCGGACAGGGGACATGCCCCAGCCGCCCGGTGCAGCGAGGAAGGCGGCGCCGAGTGGATGGAGCAAGGAACGATCGGTGAGCTTCAACCTTCACCGTCAGCTAGACAGTTAATGTTATGTCAACTTCCGACCGTGGACCGGACAGTAGGGACGACCAACCCGGGGGTCAAGGACACACTCGGCGCGTCACGTCACACCTTTCCCGTCCGTTGAGTCACATCATCCTTCACAACCGGGATGACCGCCTCTCGGC
>NZ_CAAAFO010000119.1:45927-47506 GCF_900634715.1 Candidatus Protofrankia californiensis
TCGAGACGGTCCCGACCGTGGACGACCCGTTGTCGGGTGCGCGTCCCCGGCAGGTGTTTTGATATCCCTGGACGGGCTTCCCCACCGGGTTTCGCCCGCGAGTATCCAGCGGACCAAAGGCAACGCGATCATGGCTTCTCCGTCCCGTCGGAGAACCCGGGGAACCGAGGGGTGCGATGTGGTTGTCACCAACACCTCCGGGGCCGCCAACCAGCCGTGCGGCACGGACGAGGTCGACATGGAATCCGGGCCACGGATGCGCCTGGTGACATCCGACTCCCGCGCCAACCGGACCATGCTGACCGACTCGACCTCCGCAGGCACGGTGACGCTCTCCACAGGCACGGTGACGCTGCTGTTCACCGACATCGAGGGCTCGACCCGACTGGTCAGGAGACACGGCGAGCGCTACGGCGAGATCCTGGCCGAATGCCAACGCCTGCAACGACAGGCCTTCGACGCGACCGGCGGCCGGGAGATCGACACCCAGGGCGACTCGTTCTTCGTCGCGTTCCGCACGTCCAAGGAGGCCGTGGCGGCCGCCGTCGCGGCCCAGCGTGCGCTGGCGTCGCATCCATGGCCGGCCGGCGCCCGGGTCCGCGTCCGGATGGGCATCCACACCACCGAGCCGACCGCGTGGACCGGCCGTTACGTCGGGCTCGGGGTGCACCGGGCGGCCCGTTTGTGCTCCGCCGGGCACGGCGGGCAGATCCTGCTGTCGGAGATCACCCATTCGCTCGTCGAGGACGCCCTGCCCGCCGGTCTCGACGTGCGCTACCTCGGTGAGCACTGGCTGAAGGACTTCGACCGGACCCAGCGGATCTGGCAGCTGGTGGTACCCGACCTGCAGGACACGTTCCCACCGCTGCGGGCCCCTGACTCCTCGACGCCGACCGATCCGCGCAGCGGGCCGACCGATGTCGACGACACCGACGTCGATACCGATACCGGGCCTCCCGGCGGCTCCCACCTCGGCTGGTTGGCGAGCATGGCGGACGCCGCCTTCGTCGGTCGGGTGGCGGAACTACGGGCCCTGCGGGAGAGCTGGGACCGGGCCCGATCCGGACACCGGGTACTCGCGCTGATCAGCGGGGAGCCCGGGATCGGGAAGACCACCCTGGCCGCACAGGTCGCCCGCACCGCGCTCGACGACGGCGGGCTGGTGCTCTACGGCCGCTGGGACGAGGAAGTACTCGCCCCCTACCAGGCCTACCGGGAGGCGTTGGGCGAGTATTCACGCACCTGCCCGAGGTCCCTGCTATGGGCGGAGTTCAGCGAGCACGCCGACGAGATCTCCCGGCTGTTTCCCGAGGTCGCCAAGCGCGTCGGCGTGGTCGGCACCCCCCTGCCGGGCAACGCCGAGGCCGAACGGTTCCGCCTGTTCGAGGCCCTTGACGGCTGGCTGTGCACGATGGCCTCCCGGCGTCCCGTCCTCACCGTCCTGGACGACCTGCAGTGGGCGGACCGCTCCTCCCTGCTCCTGCTGCAGCACCTGATGCGGATGCCACGAGCGACACCCCTGCTCGTGGTGGCCACCTACCGCAGCACCGACCACGGGGAGCTGAGCCACTTCCTGCCC
>NZ_CAAAFO010000119.1:48112-51903 GCF_900634715.1 Candidatus Protofrankia californiensis
CGCCGACTGCCGGCGGATCACCGTCGGCGGCCTCGACGAGGACGAGACCGTGGCACTGCTCGGGCAGGTCACCGGCGGAGGGCCGGCCGAACCCGATCTCGCGCTGGCCCGCGAGCTGCGGACGGACACGGCGGGCAACCCGTTCTTCCTGACCGAGATGATGCGGCACCTGGTGGACGTGGGGGCGCTTCCCCCGGCTTCGACCCCGGCCTTCGAGCAGACTCCGTCGAGTGGCCCGCCGGCTCCCCCCGGCCCGGTCCGGCCAAACCAGCTGGTGCCCCTGGCCCCGCCGGCCCCGTCAGGCCCGTCCCGCGTCGAGATCCCCGAAACCGTGCGGGATCTGGTGCGCTGGCGGCTGAGCCGGCTGTCCCAGGAGTGCTCCTCCTCCCTCGCCGTCGCATCGGTGATCGGCCATGAGTTCGACGTGGACATCCTCGGCGCCACAGCCAAGATCGACGAAATACGCCTGCTCGACCTCCTCGACGAGGCGCGGCAGGCCGGTCTGGTGCACGAGGACCACGACCAGCCCGCCCGGTACGTCTTCTCCCACTCGGTCGTACGCCGGTTCCTGCGGGACAGCCTGGGTGTCACCCGCGCCGCTCGCCTGCATCGCCAGATCGGGGACGCCTTCCAGGCCCGCCAGGCGAGCGCCCACGCCGAGCTCGCCCACCACTACTGGGCGTGCGCGGACCCGGCCGTCGCCGACCGGGCCGTCCACTACGCGCGGCTCGCCGGTGACCGCGCACTGGCGGAGGCGGCCTTCGACGGCGCGGTGCTGCACTACCGCCGTGCGCTTGACGTGCTGGAGCGCAACGGTGGAGGGCTGCGCGCCGAGCTGCTGCTCGCCCTGGGCGACGCCCACGGGCGGGCCGGGGAGTACCCGGCCCGGGACGCCCGTTTCGTCGAGGCGGCCACGGTCGCCCGCGACAGCGACGTCACCGACCTGTTCACCCGCGCCGCCTTCGGGTACGGCGGTGTGCTGCCCCCGGCGGTGAGTCCGGATCCCCAGGGTCAGGCGCTGCTGGAGGAGACGCTGGAGCGCCTGGGCAACGTGGACAGCCCCGCGCGGGCCAGGGCGCTGGGACGCCTCGCCCACTGGGTGCACCACGAGCGCCCGTACGCCGAGCGGGTGGCCCTCTGCGAGGAAGCGATCGCCATGGCCCGGCGGGTGGACGACCTGGCGACGCTGGCCATCGTCCTGTGCCACCGCTGCTGGGCCCTGGACGGCCCCCGTGACGTCGACGAGCAGCTCGCCGACGCCGCCGAGATCCTGCGTCTGGGCGAGGAGCTCGGTAACCACGAGCTGCTCCTGGACGGGCTGCGGATCAGGATGTCCGCGCGGTTCCGGCGGGGGGACTTCGAGCTGGCGGCCGACACCGCCGCCACTCTCGCCGACCTCGCCCGGGAGCTGCGCCATCCCGAGTTCCTGCGGATGGCGGCCATGTGGGACGTGGTCGTCGCCACGATCGAGGGGCGGTACGAACACGCCCAACGCCTGACCGGCGAGCTGCAGACCCGGCTTCGCCAGCTGGGCCATTCGCAGACCGAACTCATCCTCATCGGTCAGGCACTTCCGATGCTGTGGCTGCAGGGACACCTCGGTGAGACCCGCTCGCTCATCGACGACATCGCGACCCTGCAGTCGCAGATCCAGATCTGGCCGGCGATGAGGGCGTGGCTGGGTGCGGAGTCGGCAGCCGACGACCAGGTCCGCAAACTGCTGGGCAGCCTCTCCCCGGACGCCCCGGCCAAGCTGGACGAGAACTACTCGTGGTGGGCGACGATCGTCGCGTTCATCCAGGCGGTAACCGCGATCGGGGACCGGGTATGGGCGGGGAAGCTCTACGAGCTGATCCTTCCCTTCGCCCGGCACAACGCCACCCTGGGTCTGGCGGGCTTCCTCGGTGCGGTCACCCACCACCTCGGTGTGCTCGCCGCGACACTGGGCCGGTGGGACGCCGCCTGCGCGCACCTCGAGGCGGCCCTACAGCGGCACCACGCGATGGGATCTCCTCCGTTCGTCGCGCTCACCCAGATGGAGTACGCGCTCGTGCTGATGTCGAGGGGCTCCGACGGCGACCGGGAACGCGCCGAGGAGCTGCGTACGGCAGCACTGCGGACAGCCGCGCAGCTCGGCCTGAAAGCGGTGCAGACGCGCGCGGCCCGGCAGGTACCGCACGCCTGACCCAGGTACCGCGCCTCAGGCCACGGCCCGGTTCCATCCACCCTGGACCGGGCCGCTCGGGGCCGGAGCTCACCTCGACGCCCACCCCGGACGGCCGCGCCTCCGGCGTCCCGCCCCGACGCTTTATCCCGCACAGCCTTATCCCGCACAGCCTCATCCTGAACCCGTCACCATCTGAACCCGTCATCCGACGTGTCATCCCCGACGGTTGGACTCCAGATGGTTGAGGATGAGCGGGTAGACGTCACGGTCGGCGTCCTGACCGATGATCGCGTCCAGGTGTGCGTAGCCGGGCAGGAGGCTGCGGCTGTACAGTTCCGGGCCGTTGGCGTCGCGGAGCCAGCGCAGAGTCCGCACGGTTCCCTCTGGCAGGAAGATGTAGTTGTCCGTCCCCTGCAGGAAGTGGATGGGCAGCCGCAGGAACTGCGGATCACGGGTGTAGACGTCCCGGCCCGCGGCGTCGACGGCCAGGTCCGCCCGCATCATCGACGCCAGGTGCCCGAGCGCGGTGATGTTGCCGACGCCGAACATGTCGTTGAGTGCCTCGTGGGTGGCCTGGTTGAGCCGTGCATGCCGGTGGGTGCAGCCGAAGATGGCGTTGATCCAGCGGCACAACGCCTGGCCGCAACGTTCCGACGAGGCCATCGGCACCGCTCGTAACGCCAGGTCGACGGCGACGTTGGGAAGGGTGAACCGGCGGCCCGGCCGCACGAGCTTCAGGCCAAGGCCACCGAGCGCCTCGCCGACGTGCAGGCCTGTTTTGAGCTTGTTCAACGGTGACGCGACCGGATGCAGCGGGAACTGGGCGCAGACCGCCGAGCGGACGTCGGGCAGCTTGCCGGCCGCCAACGCCATCAGCAGCGAGCCGGAACCCACACAGTGCCCGTATGCCTGGACGTCGGCGGCCCCGGTCACCCGCCGGACCTCCTCGACCGCGGTCGGCCAGTCCTCGGTGGCGATGACGTCGAGGGTGAACTGGCTGGCCGAGGAGGGCAGGTCGATGGACGCACGGTAGTCGAACAGCCAGACGTCGTAGCCATGCTCGACGAGAAACTCGGTCAGGTTCGTGCGGATCGTGTCGGCGAGGAAGGCTCCGGTGGACATGCCGAACCCGGATGCGAGCAGGACCGGCCCCTTGTCCCCGCCCCGGTAGCGGATGAGACGCAGCCAGCCGTCCGCACCCACATCGGCACCCTCGTGCCAACGGCTGCCCTCCCCGCACCAGCGGATCTCGGGATCCGGCAGGCGCAGCACCCGCCGCCCCGGGCCCGCCGGGCTGCTGCCCGGACCCGCCGGGCGGGCCGGAGCGGCGGGGAAACGCCGGGCCTCGTCCAGCGGGCCACCGTAGATCCGCAGCAGGTATCCGGCGAACAGCTTCAGGGCCGCCAGCTCATATGCCCGGCGGCGGCCGGCGTCGGCGACACCCCGCACCTGGATCGCCCGCAGCGCCCGGACGAAGTCACGGCGCTCGACCCTGGCGACGCCCACCCCGAGCGTCCGGCCGGCATCCGTGCGCAACGTCAGGTTGAGGGTCGTCGTGTCGGACCACGCGTCAAGCCCCGGACGGTCGTGCAACACCTTGAAGCCGTCGAGGGTGTAGCGCTCA
>NZ_CAAAFO010000119.1:52323-52833 GCF_900634715.1 Candidatus Protofrankia californiensis
TCGTCACCCGCGACGAGTGTCAGCCGATACCGTATATGCCAGGTTTCGACCTGATCGGGGTCGGGTTCGACGAGGACGAACTCGCCGTCCTCGATCGTCAGCGCCTCGCTCGACAGGACCGGTACCCGCACACTTCCCGACGGGCGTCCCGGTGTGGTCTGGTCACGCAGCAGCACGTCGACGTCATCGAAGTCGACGGCGAGGTCGATGTCGATGTCGATGTCGATGTCGATGTCGACCGATGTTCCGTCCGCCCGCCCCTGCGTGAATCCCGCCTGGAAGTCGTCGGTCACCCGGGTCGAGAAATAGCCCGTCAACCGCTCCTTGAAACGCAGTGCCACCAGGCCGCGGGGCGGGAATGAATCAGCAGCCTTCCCGGAAGATGGGACATCCGGCTTGGAGAGAATACTCATCACCCCTCCTGTCGCTGTAGGCTCGGTGCCGTCACCGCCGACTGTTGACGGGATAGTCGATCTCCATCTACCAGCGGACTACTGTGGTTCGCAGAGC
>NZ_CAAAFO010000119.1:52948-56862 GCF_900634715.1 Candidatus Protofrankia californiensis
ACATTCCCATGCCCGATCGACCACGTCACTATCGGTTGGCTGACAACCCACCCGTAGGTTTCGGGTTCGGCGGATGGGATGGGTGTGGTCAGGCAGAGCTGGAGTTCCCAGCCGGCGGCTGGCGCGCCATGCTGCGCTACCGGCTGAGTCCGCGTGTGCTTCGACGGGAGCGAAGCAGAGGATGATCCTCAGACTGAGCGTGTACGACCCCGGCACGGATGCCAGGTACGACGTCGAGATGTCGGCCGATCCCGAGACCGGGGTCGGCTCCGTGCTCGACGCGCTGCCGTTGCCGGTCGGCGGTCGCCGCTGCTTCGTCGGCGACCAGCCACTCAACCGAGCCGAGACCGTCGCCGAAAGCCCGCTGGTACACGGCGTGACGATCAGTATCGGAACTCCGGGTCCTGAGCCGCGCGCCGTCCAACCCGGTGTCGCCGGCGCCCTCCGGGTGCTGGACGGCCACGACGCCGGCCTGATCGTGTGGCTCGCTCCGGGCCACCACATGATGGGGCGGGATCCGCAGGAGCGTGTCGTGCTCAGGTGCGACGAGGTTTCCCGCCGGCACGCGGCACTCACGGTGTCCCTGGACGCCACGGCCACCGTCGAGGACCTCCGTTCGAGCAACGGCACCCTGATCGACGGCGCGCTCGTGGTCGGGCCGACTCCCCTCCCGGCCGGCGCCACCCTCGAAATCGGTACCGACCGCATGGAGTGGGTGCCGTTGCCGCGAACTCCGCTGTCGACCGCCCACAGCCAGGACGGCCGCCTCGACTTCGACCGGGCCTTCGCACCCGCGCCCACCATCAGCCGCACCGAGGTGGCGCTGCCGTCGGCCCCCGCCCGGCATGCCACCTCTCGGGGCGCCGTCTGGATCCCCGCCCTGTTACCGGTCGTGATCGGCGCGGTCCTCTTCGCGGTCATGCGTAACCCCATCGTCCTGGTGATGTGCCTGCTTGGTCCCGCCAGCGTCATAGGCACCCAGGTGGTGGCCCGCAGACAGCGAGCTGCCGACGATCGGCGCTTCGAGACCGAGAAAGCGGCCGCGCTGCACACGACCACGGCTCTTGTGGCTGCCGAGGAGAAGATCCGCCGCGTGCAGGCGCCCGACCGGCTCGACCTCACGCTTGCCGCGACCGGAGCCGACCGCCGGGTATGGCCACGTAACGCCGACTCCCCCGACGGTCTGCGGCTGCGAGTGGGCATCGCGGGCGAACCCGCGTCGATCGACCTGCGCGGCGAGCGGTGGGCCGGTTTCACCGAGCCCGCCCTGCACGGCATACCGCTGACTATCGACCTGCGCACCGCGGGTGTGCTCGGTGTCACCGGCCCGACCGGACCGGCCGATGACCTGGCCCGGTGGCTGCTGGTCCAGCTCGGCGTGCTCCGCAGCCCCGACGACCTCCGGATCGTCCTGATCACGTCCAGCAGCCGGAGTCATCTGGCGTGGGCCACCTGGCTGCCACACGTCGCCGCCGGCGAGGCGAACCCCGTGCCCTGCTGGGTCGGCAACACCGAGCAGACCCGGACGAGCCGCATCGCCGAACTCCGGGATCTGATCACCATCCGGTTCGCCGAACGCCGGGGCGCCGGCAACGTCCGCTTCGCCGAGGACGTCGTCGTCCTGCTCGACGGCGCGCTCGCGCTGCGCAACCTGCCGGGTATGAAGGCAATCCTGCGGGACGGGCCGGATGTCGGCGTGTACGTGATCGCTGTTGACCGGCACGGGATGAACGAGTGCCGCGCCGAATGCCAGGTCGACGACGCCCGCGCCGTCCGGCTCACCCACCGCCGCGGCGAGCAGGTCACCGTCGGCCACGCCGAGGGCATCAGCCCCGGCGACGCCGAGCGGCTCGCCCGGGCGGTCGCGCCGCTGCGCGACCGGCTGTCGCTGGGCAGCGCGGAGTCGGCCCTCCCCTACCCGGTGCGCTTCCTCGACCTCGTCGGTGTGGGCGTGGCGTCCGCGGACGACGTGCTCGCCCTGTGGGCGGACCAGCCAGGACCGACCACACGGGTGCCACTCGGCGCGGACGCGGACGGGCCGGTCACCGTCGACCTCGCCGGGCAGGGACCGCACACGATGCTCGGCGGCGCCACCGGTGCGGGCAAGAGCATCCTGCTGCAGACGCTCGTCACCTCCCTGCTACTGGCCAACACCCCCGACGAGCTGAACCTCGTCCTCGTCGACTTCAAGGGCGGCAGCGCATTCCTGCCGTTCGAGCACTGCCCGCACGTCGTCGGGCTCATCCGCTCCACCGGCGAGACACCGGCGGACGTCTTCGACGAGGCCGCCGCCGACCGGGTGCTCGCCTCGGTGCGCGCGGAGGTGCGCCGCCGGGAGTCCCTGCTCGCCCGGTACGGCGGGGAGATCGACGAATACTGGACGGCCCGGCGCGGCGCGCCCGGGTTGCCCGCGCTACCCCGCCTTGTGATGATCTTCGATGAGTTCGCGCGGGTGCTGGAGACGTCCCCGGACTTCCTGCGGGCGCTGGTCAACGTCGCGGCTAAGGGCCGGTCACTCGGCATGCACCTGGTGCTGGCCACCCAGTCGCTGCAGGGCAAACTGTCGGCCGAGCTGAAGAACAACATCGACCTGCGGATCACGCTCCGGCAGAACGAACCGGCCGACAGCGTCGAGGTCCTGGGCGCCCCGGACGCCGCTGCCATCCCCGGCCGGCTGCGTGGCCGCGGCATGATCCTGTGCACGAAGGACGAGACACGGACCCCGCGCCTGTTCCAATCCGGCTACCTGGGTGACCCGCCGCCCGCCGGCGGGGCACAGCCCGCCCGGATCCGGATCGTGGACTGGGTCGCGCTCGGCACCGCCCGCCCCGAGGACCGGACGGACCACGGCGGCGCGGCCACCGACCAGACGCTGACCGTCCGCGCGATCGAGGCCGCCGCGCACAGGCTGGGCCGCCCGGCGCCGTTCCGGCCGTTGCTGCCGCCGCTGCCCGCGGATCTGACACTGGACGACCTGGCGGCAGCCTGGGCCACCGGCGAACCGCCCGCGACAGCCGTCCCGTACGGCCTGGTCGACTCCCCCGACACCCAGGCCCAGCCGCCGGCCGTGCTCGACCTGGCCGGGAGCGACCGGCTGCTGGTCGCCGGCGGGCCGCAGCAGGGCCGCACGACGCTGGCCCGCACGCTGATCACCAGTCTGGCGTCACGCTTCCGGCCGGACGAGGCGCAGGTGTACGCCATCGAGCACCAGCCGGCGGGGCTGGCGGCCTACGCGGGGCTGCCGCACTGCGGCGCGGTGATCGCCGGCAGTGAGCCGGACCGCATCCGCCGGTTCGTCACCTGGCTGCATGAGGAGGTCGCCCGGCGCCAGATCGGGCGGTTGGGCGGCGGTGCGACAACCGGCGGGCAGCGGGATCCGTGGATCGTCGTCGTGGTCGATGGCTGGGAGCAGTTCGAAAACCGCGGCGACCCGACGTTCCTGGAGACGTCGCTGCTGACCACGCTGCGCGAGACGATCGTGGCCGGGCCGCCACTGGGCGTGCACATCGTACCGCTCGGCGGTCAGGAACTGCTGACCAGCAGGGTGTCGGCCCTGTTCACCCGGCGTCTGCTCCTGCCGTTCGGCAAGGAGGAGCTGCGCCGGGCGCACCTGCCGTCAGGGGTGGCGAGCCCACCGGCCGTGCCCGGCCGGGCCGCGGACGCCGCGAGCGGGGCACAGGTCCAGATCTGCCGCCCGGACGTCGACGCCGACACGCTCATCGACCAGGTAACCACTCGATTGTCCCCAACGGAGCCGGCTACAGACGGGCTGCCCGTTGTCACACCGGCTGTGACGGCGGGCCGGTTGCCACGCCCGTTCCCCCCGCTGCCGGCCCGCGTGGATCTCGAGGAGCTGGCCCTGCCCGACCCGCCGCCATCGGACACCTGGCTGCCGCTCGGCGTGGGCGGCCCGG
>NZ_CAAAFO010000119.1:57372-57954 GCF_900634715.1 Candidatus Protofrankia californiensis
CCGGGCCGCACCTGCTGCTCGTCTCCGGCCCAGCGGGGTCCGGGCGGACGACCGCGGCGGCGACCGCCGCCCGGGGGCTGCGGCGGGTCGGTGTCGGCGTCCTGGTCGTCGCCCCGCCGCGCTCACCGCTGCCCACCCTCATCGGGGATGACGGCGGCGTCCGGGTCGTCACCGGGACGGTGCTCAAGGACACTGACCTGCGTACCGCCGCCGAGGCGTTCGGTGACGGGCGGTACGCGGTCGTCGTCGACGACTGTGATCAGATCACCGTCGTACCGACGCAGGTCAACTTCGCCGACGGCCCCACGTTGTTGCAGGACATCGCCAGCCCCGGCGCGCTCGGCCACCAGGCGCTCGTGCTCTGCGGCGACGCGACGCCGATCCTCTCCGGCCAGCGCCGCTCCCTCGCCCGCGTCGTCAGCGAAATCATGACAAGCGGCGCCCGGCTGCTGCTCACACCCACCTCACCCGTGGTGGCGTGCGAGCACGGCTTCAAGCTGGAACCCGACCAGTTCTTCGCCGCCCCACCCGGCCGCGGCCACCTCGCCACCGCCCGCGCCACCACCCTGGTACACCTCGCCC
>NZ_CAAAFO010000119.1:58304-60511 GCF_900634715.1 Candidatus Protofrankia californiensis
GTTGACATCCTCTCCGCCCTGAAGGGCGGAGATTCCCGCCTGCTACGCCGCTGTGGGCGTGGGCTTCGGGTGGGTTCCCGCTTCGCCGCGCGGCGCCGGCACGGGTGCCGGTCTTACCTGCGCTCCACGGGCAGACACCGCCAGTCCGGCGGCCAGCGCGACGTTGACCGCCGCGTTCACATCCCGATCGTGCACCGTCCCGCAGACCGCGCACGTCCACTCCCGAACCGCGAGCGGTTTCGGCCCGTCCTTCACCCCGCAGGCCGAACACACCTGCGAGGTGGGTTCGAACCGGCCGATCCGGACGAACGTCCGGCCGTACCGGACCGTCTTGTACTCCAGCATGGCGACGAACGCAGACCAGCCGGCGTCGTGGACCGACTTCGCCAGCCGGGTGCGGGCGAGTCCTTTGACCGCCAGGTCTTCCACGGCGACCGCTTGGTTCTCGCGGATCAGCCGTGTGGAGAGCTGGTGGTGGAACTCGCGCCGCGCGTCGGCCACCCGCGCATGCGCGCGTGCGACCTTGACCCGCGCTTTCGCCCGGTTCGCTGAGCCCTTCTTCTTGCGGGACAGATCCCGCTGCGCCTTCTTGAGCCGCTTCTCGGCCCGGCGAAGAAACCGAGGAGAACCGATCTTCGTGCCGTCCGACAGCACCGCGAAATGCGTCAGCCCAAGGTCGATGCCGATCTCGGCGGGCGTCTCCAGAAGCGGGCTCTCCTCGCCGGTCTCGACGATGAAGCTCGCGAAGTACCGCCCCGCGCTGTCCCGGATCACTGTCACCGTGGATGGTGCCGAGGGCAGCCTGCGGGACCAGCGCACCTCGACGTCCCCGATCTTCGGTAATCGAAGCTTCCCGCCCGGGGTGAGCGACCAGCGGGCGTTCGCGGTGAACCTGACAGCCTGCCGGGTGTCCCGCTTCGACTTGTATCGGGGCGCGCCCATCCGGGGCCGCTTTCCCTTCAGCCCATCGAAGAAGTTTCGGTAGGCCGTGTCGAGGTCGCGCAGCGACTGCTGCAACACCACCGCCGACACGTCGGCAAGCCACGCCCGTTCCGGGGTCTTCTTCGCCTCGGTGATCAGCAGCTTGGACAGGTCCCCGGTCTTCGGGAACGGCAGCCCCTGCGCCCGCGCGGTCTCCCGAATCCGAAGCGCGTCGTTGTAGACGACCCGAGCGCACCCGCACGCCCGCGCCAACGCTGTCCGCTGACCAGCGCTCGGGTACAGGCGGAAGCCGTACCGAAGCTGCACGATCACAGCCTACCATTGGCTTATGGCTACCGATCCGGGCATCCGTACTGGCAGACACTGTGTTTTCGCGCTGCACGCCCACTTGGTTTTCGTCACCAAGTACCGGCACCGTGTGTTCGACGACCGGCACCTGACCCGCCTGGAAGAGATCATGAGGGCGGTCTGCGCCGACTTCGAGGCCGAGATGATGGAGTTCAACGGCGAACGCGACCACGTCCACCTTCTGATCAACTTCCCGCCCAAGGTCGCCCTGTCCCGGCTGGTCAACAGCCTCAAGGGCGTCTCGTCCCGGCGGATGCGCCAGGAGTTCCCCGACCTGGCCCGCCACTACTGGCGGGCGAACCGGCTGTGGTCGGGTTCCTACTTCGCCGGGTCTGTTGGCGGCGCGCCGCTGGACGTGCTCCGCCGGTACATCGCCGAGCAGACCCGTCCGGTTTAGAGCACGCTCGGGCCTGGGGGCCCTCCCGCGCGGGCCTTCACCCCCGGCCTGAAGGCCGGAGCACTGGCCCGCAACCCGGGTAGCTGTTTGCACAGCCCGGTAGCCTCATGCCCGCCAGGCCGCGATCAGCTCGTCCGGACTGACGGTCCGTACCGGCAGGCCGGCGACGACACCGCTCCGACTGACGGCGAGCAGCTCGGTGGCCGGGTCAGCCCCCGGCACCGCGGCCGTGTCACGGACCAGGGCGGCATGGTCATGCTGGTCGAACAGCTTCGAGGTCTGCCATTTGATGCTGCCGGTGAACACTATCCGGGTGGCGACGCCCTGACGGTCGGCACCGACCAGGTCGATCTCCGGGTTGTTCTGCCGGTTCCACCAACCGCCGACGGCTTCTACCTCGGGCCAGCCGAGTTCCGGGGCGATCCGCAGCAGCGCCTCCCGGATCACCGGCTCGACGGCCCGGCCACGCCAGGCGGTCCAGGAACGCCGCACTCGCCGCAGCAGCAGATCGGCGCGTCCC
>NZ_CAAAFO010000120.1:0-2374 GCF_900634715.1 Candidatus Protofrankia californiensis
AACCCGGTTCTCCGGAGCATAGGCGGTCACCGCGTTGAACATCCGCGCATGAGCAGGGGTGTCCAGCTCGAACGGGACGAAGTCGGTGTAGACAACGACCCCGGCGAGAGCCGGACCGATCTGTTGCAGCAGCGTCCGGTCATAACCCAGCGGGGTGAGCACGACCTTGAGATCGACACCGGCGGCACGCACCGCCGGGATGAGCCTGGCAAGAACATCCGGGAAGACCACACCGGTGATGGTGTCGATGTGCGCCGCCTTCATCTGCCGGGCCAACGCATCGAAGCTGGTCGTGTCGGCCGTCACCTCATAAGTCAGGTCAACACTGACACCGGTGGCGTGCAGGCTGTCGGCGAGCTGCCGGTGGAACTTCCGGCTGGCCTCGCTCAACGCCATGTCCACCATGATGGCGCGGGTGCCACCCCGACTGCGGATGAAGTCCCCCCAGACGGTGGACGAACCCGTCTCGGCCGCGTAGTAATGCCCGGAGAACATGTTCTGGTGCCGGGCCCAGGCAGACTCGGCGGCGACCCCGGTGACCGGGATCCCCCGGTCGTCCAGGTACTGCGCGGAACCGGACGCCACCTGCAGTCCTTGCATGAGGCCGAAGGTTCCTTCGTCCTCGACGAGCTGACGGGCACCGACCAGGTTCAGCGCGGGATCCGTGGCGTCGTCCCGCCAGGAGTAGGTAATCTTCCTGCCATTGACGCCGCCCTCGGCATTGGCCAGGCCGAAACGAGCCTCGACGCCGGAGCGGAACCCGCGCAGAGCGGACGCTCCCGGCCCGGAATCACTGAACAGCAGGCCGGCTTTGACCTCAGAATCGGTCACTCCCGGCGTCGTACAGACCCCCGCCTGTATAGACCGGCCGGCATCACCCTCGTCGCCGCACCCGGCCACCAGCCCGCCCAGGTTACTCAACGCGAGAACCAGGGCAGCGCAACGTAAGTGCCAGCACCTTCCGACCAGTGACATGTCGACCCGCTTCTTCGTAAGTGTGAGATGGAGCACGGGCCATTGTAGGAGTATGCGGTAGGAAGCCAGCCGTTCACAACACCCGGCGAGAAGGACATACGGGCCGCCGGCGAAAGGGCACTCGAGGTCGACCCGAACAAGATCGAGTCCGCCTGCGTTGTCGGAGCACAACGCACGCCGGAGATCGCGCGGTTCTTTCGCTCCACGGGAATGGCGCTACTCGAAGGAAGCGTACGTGTCGGTGCCGGAAACTCGTCCGTCGGCCTGACCAGGGATTCTGCGCTACTCATCAGCGCAACGGACGATCTACGCGGCTTCTGCCGGACGGTGGCGGGACCGTGTATCCCTGTTGTCCGGCAGTGCTCCGCTGGCCTCAGCTCCCATCACCTGCGGCGAACGGCATAGACGATCACAGGCGTGACGGTTCGGCTGATCTACCTCGTCTTCCGTCAACTGGTCGGCTGGCTGGCCCTGGTGGCCCGCAGCTCAGCGGCGAAGGAGGCCGAGATCCTCGTGCTACACCACGAACTCGCGGTGCTGCGACGGCAGGTGTCCCGGCCCCGGTTCGGGTGGGCTGACCGCACGATCCTGGCCGGGCTGGCACGGCTCCTCCCGCGCACGTCACGGCCGATCCTGCTGGTCCGCCCGGAAACGATTCTGCGCTGGCACCGCCAGCTGGTCCGCCGCCGCTGGACCCGGCCGCACCGGCCACCGGGCCGGCCCTCCACATCTGCGGAGATCCGCCGGCTCGCCGGGGAGAATCCCCGGTGGGGCTACCGTCGCATCCACGGTGAACTCGTTCGGCTCGGCTATCAGGTCGGGGCGAAGCACCATCTGGACGATTCTGCGGTCCGCCCGGGGCGGTCCCGCGCCCCATCGTGCCGGCCTCACCTGGCGGCAGTTCCTGCACGCCCAAGCCCGCGGCATCCTCGCGTGTGATTTCCTCACGGTGGACACGGTGCTGCTGAGCAGGCTGTACGTGCTGTTTTTCATCGAGGTGGAGTCCCGCCGGGTGCATCTCGCCGGCGTCACCCGCCACCCCACGAACAGCTGGGTCACCCAGCAGGCCCGCAACCTGCTCCTGACCTTGGACGAGCAGGCTGCACAGTTCCGGTTTCTCATCCGCGATCGCGATACGAAGTTCACCGCCGCGTTCGACGCCGTCCTCACTGCCGACGCGATCGAAGTATTACGGGCACCGGTCGCGAACGCCTACGCGGAACGGTGGGTCGGCACGGTCCGCCGTGAATGCCTCGATCACCTCCTTATCCTCGATGAACGACACGCGACCGCCGCCCTCACCGACTATGTCGATCACTACAATAGTCACCGACCCCACCGATCGCTCCAGCAGCAGGCACCGCTTGACACGGCTACCGACCCACCGCCCGAACCCGGC
>NZ_CAAAFO010000120.1:2504-3059 GCF_900634715.1 Candidatus Protofrankia californiensis
CCTAGCGAACGCAACAGACCCCGGTGAGCTGCGGGCGTTTGCCGAGGCCACCGGCATCCCGGTCGGCGAGACCCAGGCCGGCAAGGGGTCGCTGCCCTACGATCACCCGCTCGCCCTCGGCGCTGTCGGCGCCACCGGGACTACCGCGGCCAACCGGATCGCGCGGGATGCCGATGTGGTCATCGGCAGCGGTACCCGTTACAGCGACTTCACCACCGGCGCCAAGTAGCCTGCGTCAAGTGGCCCGCATGGCTCCTACGTGGCGATGTCGAGTTGGAACCAGACGGTCTTGCCCGTCAGGGTGGGTCTGGCGCCCCACCGGGTGGCGAGCTGGGCGACCAGTTGCAGGCCTCGCCCGCCCTCGTCGTCGCTCGTGGGATGCAGGAGGCGGGGTACCCGGCTGTCACGGTCGGAGACCTCGACGTAGACGGCGTGCCGACCACGGCGCAGGACGAGATCGCTGGATGTTTCCGCGTAGCGGATCGCATTCGTGACCAGTTCGCTGACCAGCAGTTCGACGGTGAAGGCGGCATCGGCGATCCCCCAGCTGTTCAT
>NZ_CAAAFO010000120.1:3648-4350 GCF_900634715.1 Candidatus Protofrankia californiensis
CGCGGCCATGGCGACCTCCCGCGCGGTCCTCGCAGTCTGGGGTTCGGGGGCGAGCGTGACCGCTGCGGTCATGGCCGTGTCCGTGGCGCGCACGAGCAGCAGCGCGACATCGTCGTCATAGCCTTCGCTGCGGTCGATGAGTCCCAGCAGGTGGTCCGCGGTTTTTTCAAGACCTTTCAGGCAGGCTGGCTGCCCGGGTGAGCCGGGATGATCAGACAGGCCGGGGGTGCGCAGGACACGCTGGAGGCGTCGGCAGCCTTCGTCTATGTCGATCGACGGGGATTCGACCAGACCGTCGGTGAACAGGGCGAGGATGGAACCCCTCGGGAACGGGTACCGGGTCTCCGTGAACGTCTGACCGCCGACCCCGAGGATGATGTCGCTTTCACCGTCCAGGAACGCGACTCCGCCGTCGGGGCGGACCAGTGCCGGCGCCAGGTGGCCGGCGTTGGCCAGGCAGATCGTGCTCGTTGCGGGTTCATAAAGGGCGTATATGCAACTCACCAGGGTTTCCTCAGGGCCGGCGCCGAGGGTCTGCACGAGACCGTCGAGATGGGTGAGGACCTCGGCCGCGGGTAGGTCGAGGGCGGTGAAAGCGCGGACGGCGGTCCGGACCCGTCCCATGACGGCGGCGGCGGCCAGCCCGCGGCCCATCACGTCGCCGATGACGAGGGCGGCTCGGCCGGCTGACAGCCCGATGAC
>NZ_CAAAFO010000120.1:4735-5542 GCF_900634715.1 Candidatus Protofrankia californiensis
GTCGAACCAGTCGCCGCCGACTTCGGTGCCGGCGGTGCCGGGCTCGTAGCGCCAGGCGATGTCGAGGCCTTCGACGACGGGTGTGTGGTGTGGCAGCAGCCCGCGTTGCAGGGTGACGGCTGCGGAACGCTGGCGCTCGTAGGCATAAGCGTTTGCCACCGCATTGGAGATCCGGCTACCCAGCTCCGCGGCGGTCTGCACATCCTGTTCGGTGTAACGAGGCCGGGGTGGAGCGATGCCGAAGTAGGCCACGCCGAAGAACTGCCGGCCCACCAGCAGCGGCACCACGATGGCCATATCGATCGCCATCTGCTCGAGGCGCGCCTTTGCGCTGAATGTGTATGGATCTTCCACATGGACGCTGCGCTTCACGCGATTGTCCATGTGGAAGAGTACCGGCCGACGGGTGGCGAGCGCCTGATGGGCGGGATTGTCCCTGTCGACTTCCATGGGCACGCCGATGGTCTCCATCTCGTCCGGCTGCGGGGAGGGGAAGGGCAGTCGTTTCGCCGACACGAACCCGCGCAACGTCAACCGCTGCGGCCTCGCGTCCGCGTTGAGGGGTTCTTCGGCGAGGAAGACGTCGCAGTTGTCGGCGAACTCGGGGACGACGAGGTCGGCGATCGTTTCCACCGTGTCGGCCAGTTTCAGGGATGCGCCGACCAGTTCGCTGGCTCGGCCCAACAGACGCAACCGCTGCTCGACCGCATCCCGTTTCGCCTCCGCCCGGCGCTGGTCGGTCACGTCGACCACGGAGACACCCACCGCCACCACGGTGCCGGCGTGATCATGTATTGGATAGTGGGA
>NZ_CAAAFO010000120.1:5860-6614 GCF_900634715.1 Candidatus Protofrankia californiensis
GGTCGCCGGAGTCTGTCCGGTGAGCTCCACGTCGAGAATCGGTTTCCCGGTGGCCAGGACCTGCCGGACCACCTCCCACGCGTGGGGTTCCACCTCGGGGAGCAGGTCGGATATGGCCCGGCCGTCGAGGTCAGTAGCGGAAAGACCGTTCATGGCCGATATCGCCTGGTTAATCCAGAGCACCCGCAGCTCGGCGTCCATGACCAACAAGCCGATCGGAGCCACGTCCGCCAACGACGAGATCGACACGAGACGATCCCACGGGTCCGTCGCGGCGTCACGACGACCGTGAATGCCGTTACGGCGGATCACCGGTGGATGTGAGTCGCGATGTCGCGACGTGGGTTCCATGCGACTGCCATTGTGGTCGGATGTCCGGCGGTCAGCGGGCGTGAGATCGGAAGAGGATGTTGTCGTGTACGGCTATGGCGCCGGGAGCGCGATTTGATGCTGCCCGTTGCGAGGTGGAAGCAAACACGCGAAGTGGGTACTACTCGACCGACCCCCATCCCCCCGCCGGGACGGCTGGAGCGCCCGCCTACGGCCCCTGGTGGGCATCAGACCGCCGGCAGGAAGCCGGCACCCCCGACAGCCAGGCCGCGCGGGCACCCACAGAAGCCGCTGAGAGCCACGCAGGGACGTCGACGAAGCGTCACCTTTTCCTATCCACACCCAACCGGCCGCCGTTCGCCGCTCTCCGTGGACGCTGGACCGCTGCGCGGGGTACGTCTGCGGATGATCGGGCTCCGCCCGG
>NZ_CAAAFO010000120.1:6969-10335 GCF_900634715.1 Candidatus Protofrankia californiensis
TTCCCACGCCATGGTCCCGCCCCGTCCACGGCGTCCACGCTTGTCCTCGGATACGTGGACGGACCGCGGACAGCCGTGGACAACCCTGTTACCAGGGCAAACACACCGCGCGAGTGATCGTTGTCCACGGAGTCGACGGAGTCCACGCGCCTACCCTCGGCTCACGCGCGTGTCTCGTCTCACCGGAGCATCGGCAGACACGCACCGTCACCAAACAGAGATCGTTCCGGACGGCCGTCCCGTCCCCCGCCCCTCCGGGGCCGACACCGCACCCGTACCCGGGCAGACAACCGCGGTCGTCCCCACACCGGCCGGAGCTCCTCGCCGCGGGCCCGGCTCACCGCCGCAGCTGTCGAGGGCCAGGAGCGCCCTGACGAGACACCCCGACGAGGCCGGCGGCCCCACGAGGGCCCCGAGGACGGGTCTGGAGGGTTCCCCCTCGGCCGGACCGTTTCCGACGCTCTCCGTCCACGCTGGACAGCTACGCGCTCGGAGCCGGATGAGCGAGTGTCACAGCTCGGGTCCGTTCCGGTCGATGAGCTCTCCGGCCGGCCACTCGTCCACAGCGCGCTCAAGCGGAATGACTAGGACGAGAAGATCTTCGACACACGTCTTGGACTTGTCCCACAGATTTGTAGACCTCACCCGGACTCCGGACACGATCATCAGCGCAGCGCTGGCCTTCTCGACATGCTCGCGCAACTCCTGGCGGACGGTTCCGAAACCGAACGGGACTTTCAGGTCCAGCAGCGTCGGAATCATCACGTTGATCCCGGATTGATAACCGATTCCCGATCGCTGTAGATCCGGGCGTACAGCGTATAGCCCGACCTCGGCGACGAGCTGATCGATTGTGCCGAGCCTGATAAAACGACGCAGCACCCCGAAGTGCGCCGCCACTCCGCGCTCGTCATGCCCGATTATCCTGAGCTCGGGTCGCGCTCCGGCCCAGCTACGGCTACCTTTGAAATGTTTCACGTTCCAGGCACCCACAGCTCCGTAGGTGTTTCGAAAAAACTCGGCAAGTTCCGCGTGGTCACCCGGTTCGAGCTGATTCTCCCAGTACGTTTTCCACTGAATTTGCGTTTTCATGGGAAACTCTTCCAATTTTTGCAGGACCCCTGATGGGGTCGCGGGTATTCCATTTCATTCGGCGGCTCGGCTGTGGCTGGCATTGATTCTGACCCATCGGATCTCGTGCGAGCGGCGGTTCAGTTGTCAGTCGCCGCGGCTCCACCGGCCCCGCGCCCTTACCAGCCGTACCCCATCGGTGTGCCGGCCGCCGGCAGCCGGGGCAGCGCCTCCAGCAGCGGAGGACCGGGGACGAGGCCCTGGTGGCGTAGCTCGCGGATGAGAAGCGGCACCACAGCCAGCGTCTGGTCTTGGTGACCGGCGCTGCAGCCACGTTTCCTTTCGGGCAGACATCCGTCATGTAGCAGCACGATCCCACCCGGATGGAGCTGCTGCCGGAGGGCGTCCATGATTTCTGTCACCCCCGGTGCCGACCAGTCACGCGAGTCTATCGTCCAGCCGAGAGGCTGCAGGCCGAGTTCGGCCGCCACGCGCCGCGCCCCGTCGTTCCACCGGCCATACGGTGTGCGTAGATACTGCACCCGTGCGGTGGGAGCGACAGCCCGCAGCGTCCGGCTCGCCGCCATTATTTCCCACCGTGTCTGTTGCTCGCCACAGCGCGACAGATCGGCGTGTGTCATCGAGTGGCAGGCCAGGAGATGGCCCTCCACGGCTATCCTGGAGATGATATCGGGATGTGCGGCTGCGTAGGTGCCGAGCACGCAGAATGTCGCGGCCACCTCATGCTCAGCGAGCAGATCGAGAATCCGGGGGGTGTAATAAGGATCCGGTCCGTCGTCGAACGTGAGGGCGATGCGGCGAGTCCCCGACTGACCACCGGAAAACGTGCTGGCCGGGCAACGTCCGGTCACAGTTCGGGCTCCTTCCGACACACCGTCTCCCGTTCCGCCGGCTCCACGTGATCAGTCGGCGTAAGCTGGGCCTCCCAGCATATCCGCCACTGGATTTCGGTATTCATAGCACATTTCCCAGTCTTGATTGTTTCAGATGGAAAATTAGGGTACTTTCGTTGAGTATCGCTCACGATATGCTCGTCGGGGTCTTCGTTTGAAAGGCCGCTGCCACCTTCTCGAAGGCGGTGATGTACTGCTGCATGTGCCGCTCGGTGTAGACCGGGTGGGTGTACAGCGTGAGTGTGCGTGCCGAGAGCCAGTGCGCCGTGGCGCAGCTCGTCCTTGAATAGTCGATCGGGGTGGCGTTGGGGTCGTCGAACGGGTAGTTCAGCTTCCCGAAGCCCTTACGCTCGACGAAGACACGCTCCCGATACATCTCTCCCAGTTGTACCACCGTGAAGGGCATGCCCTCTGCGGTCATGGCCGCGGCGAAATCTGCCAGAGGGACCGAAAGCTGCTCCACGTCGAGCACGAAGGGCGCCCACCAGAAAGCATTCTCCCGTGCTGTCGTGTCCACCGGGGTGTGGATCACCAGTGGATGATCCTTAAGGGCCTCGATCAGCTGGCGACCGTTGGCGCGGCGCCGGGGAAGGTTCCACGAGTCGAGGCGGGCAAGTTCGGAACTTCCGATGGCCGACTGCATCTCGGTCAGCCGGTAGTTGAAGCCCACCCGTCGGTGGATGTACTCCGGCCCGAGTTCCATAAGCCCCATACGCCTGGCTACGTCATAACCGTGGTCGCGCAGCGAACGGCATTCCCAACTCAGGGCCTCATCATTGGTGACGATCGCGCCACCCTCACCGCCGGTGGTGAAGTGCTTACTCTGGCAGAAGCTGAAACAGCCGACATCACCGACCGTTCCGACTTTCCTCCCCTTGTAGGTCGCGCCGATGCTCTGCGCGCAGTCCTCGACGACGAACAAACCATGCTTCCTGGCCAGATCGATGATCGGATCAAGATCCGCGACGACGCCGTAGAGGTGAACCACAATGATCGCCCGAGAACGCGGAGTAATCTTCTTTTCGATGTCGGCCGCGCTGAGCGTATGCGACTCGTCGACATCGGCGAAAACCGGCAGTGCACCAGCCTGCAGCACGCAGGACGCCGAGGCGACGAAGGAGTATGGAGTGCAGATGACCTCGTCTCCCGGCCCGATACCCAGCGCGGTAAGCGCGGCATGCAGTGCGGAGGTTCCGCTGTTCGTGGTGACGGCGTGGTCGGCGCCGAGGTACGCGGCCAACTCCGCCTCGAATTGCCGGCCGAGTTCACCGGTCCAGTAGTTCACCCGGCCGGTACGGAGAGGTTCCATGGCCCGGTCGATACTCTCCGGCGCGAAGCTGGGCCAGGCCGGGAACGGTTCGTCCGTGACCGGAGTACCACC
>NZ_CAAAFO010000120.1:10692-16586 GCF_900634715.1 Candidatus Protofrankia californiensis
CCGACCAGACAGCCACCGTCCGGACGCGGCGCAGTGATGTCGAGGAGCGAACCCTGGGCGATCTCGTCCGCCAGGCGCAGGAGCTCCTGTCGAACTTTGCCTATGCGATCGAGATCGGCGGACGAGACCGCCGTCGTTATGTGGGCGGCGGCGATACCGTCAGTCGACGACGGCTGGACCGCGAGCGTGCTGAAGTCGGCCGGACCACTGCCCTGTTCGATCACGGCCGCGAGCGAGACGAGCCGGTTACCGTTCGGAAGGGTCGGCCGCTCCTGCACAAAGATGTTGGCGGACAGCGACGGCACTGGACGGTATCCGGTCCATAGCATCGGGTGTCGGAAACTGTCCAGGGGCTCACCGGGCTCGATTCGCGCGAGGGCCCCGACGCAGAAGTGATCAGTGATGGTAGTCGTGATCAATTCACCTGTCGTCTGGGCCAGAATCTGGATGTTCCCGATAGCGGACGACGCAAGGACACATGCGTCGAACCCCTGCCTCGTCGCGGTGCTACCAGAGGGGGTAGCCACCTCTACATCCCATCCGAGCCTGCCACGTCTCAGGGACCGCGCACGGCTGCGGACGACGCGGAAGCGGTCGCTCTTTACGGCGACTCGAAGGGCCGCTGATAGCGGCGAATAGGCTTCGAACTCGCCGGTCAGGCCGTCATAGCGTGCTGCTTGTGGAGCGTGCCGGAGGCCGACTCTGCTCGCAGCGGACGACTGTGGCGAGGCCACCAGTCCCGGAAACCTCGGGCTGAGTTCTGCGTACACCTGCGCATAGCAGCCGGCCGGACCGACTAACCGCTCCTGCCAGCAGGGATGCCAGCCGACCAACTCCTTGGAGGTGAGCCCAAGAAGAACACCGTGATAACACAGCGAACGCCCGCCGAGTCGTTCTGAAAGACCGGCACCGAATCCCCAGCCGTCGCTGGTCCACCACCGGACCTTCTCATCACCCGGATGGATCGAGGTGTCCCAGTCGACATGACGGCGACGGGTCGCCGGCCCGGCTTCGATGACCTCGACTTCCATCCCAGGCCGGGCCGCCATTCGGACCGCGACCTCCAGCCCGGCCATTCCACCGCCGATAACAGCAACCTTGCGGTTCACGGGCACCAGACCTTGTCGTCGTATTCCACATCGCCTTCCATTGGTTCGCCGGTCTTGGCCTGTCGAGCAGAGCCGCGACCGCGGGTCATTGAGTAGGTGTTGTCCCGCGTCTGGCGGCCTCCTACAGGTCCGCCAAACACGGGACAAGTACCGGTCACACTCTAACGGAGCCTTTGCCCCAGCCTGACGAGTCCTGTTCGCCGTAGCTCCGATTTCAACGCAAGCTCGGGCAAAGACCTGCGGCCCACCGGCCGATCGCCGCCACGCTGCTACGCCTAGTGACGATGACCGAGAGGCTTAACATCGTAACTACCGGCCAGAATGCGCACTGTGGAGCGGGTACCCATCACGATACGTAAACTTAACTCGATCTTCATGGCTTTCGCGCAAACCGTCACCGAGTCGTTCTTCGCCACCCTCGAATGCGAACTCCTCGACCGAACACACTTCGCCGCCCACAACCAGGCCCGCGCCGCCCTGTTCGACTTCATCGAAGGTTTCTACAACCACCGTCGCCGTCATTCGACCATCGGATACGTCAGCCCTCACGAGCACGAGGAAGGGTTCAACCGGTACAGTAGTGCCGCATAGCCGTCAAAGACCCGCTGTGTGAACGGAACCGGGACAGCTTCAGACAGCTGCCTTCACTGAGCTCGCACTGACGATCTGAGCACCCGCCCGACGCAGGCCAACCGTGTCTTGCCTCCGCCTAACGCAACAGAGCCGCCGGGAGACCGCCTATCGGATCGAAACCATGACCAGTCGCATTGTGCACCTCGTGGTGCTCGATGCGATCTTCGTGCTGATCACGTTGCAGCACAGGCAGTCCCAGGACGCACTGGCCGCCACCGGCGACGTCCTGACCGAGCACCGCATCTGAGTCGAGAAAGGCACCCCATACGCGGACGCGTCATTACCGCCGATGGACAAGCATGCCCCGGCGTGCTCGTCAGCGACGGCCGCACCGTCACCGCGAGCGCGATTGACGGAACCTTCTCCCTGCAACCGGCAGAGCGGTTCGTGTTCCTCACTCGTCCCGCCGGCCTCCTGGTCCGTGGAGCGAGGGATCTCCACGGTTGGAGGGTTGGTACCTTCTCGCCGCGGGCCGCCGGGCACGCGGCTGCCACGGCCCCGCGTGTCGCCCCGGCGGGATCGCAGCTCATTCAAAGAAAGCCTGGTACGGGGTGCCCCGGAAGTGGTCGCGCAGCTCGGCATAGTTTAGCACCGCTTCGCCGAGCGGGCGCGTCTCCTGCTGTTGCAGGAGAAGACAGCCGGACAGCGGATGCGGGGGAACGCGGAGAAAGTCCCAGATCCTCGCCAGGCATTCCCTCGGGCTGTCCCCCAGGTCCTCATAGTAAATTTCGTGGATCTTCTCCGGCGGAAAACGGGCGAAGATGCGACCGTAGAAGCGCTCTGCGCTTCTGAAGTAGCTCTCGCAGTCTGCGGGTGACAGCTTCACCCGCGGCGGCACTGGCGCCGGGCCGTCCGCGCTGGGGGCCAGCCAGCGGCCACTGTCGCGCGCCTGGGTGAGGGACCGGAATGATTCGAGCAGGTTCCGCCTTTGGAGCGCGATTACTTTCAGGCGCGGCCACGCCGCCAGCTCTTCAAAAAAGGTGGGACGTTCGTGGAACTGAGGTTCATTGATCTTGCAGCCAACGCAACTGACCTCGTATTTTTCGTCTCGCCTCGGAAAGCGCACGAAGGCCAGCTCGAGTAGTTCCCCGTCGGACATTTCTGTACGATCGACGCCGGGCCATCCGGTGTCCCACGGATTAAGTAGCTCTCCATTGGTCAAGACGTTCGGATGCTCGTTGGCCAGGGCCTCCAGGTGGTGTGACCCCGTTCGTGGCATTGTCAGTATGACAAATGGCTCTGGAGTCAACAGCGCCCCTCTCCTGGTTCATCTTCGGGATGCGCGGCTGCATGCCTGCCGACCATGCAGAATGTTGCGATGACCTCTGCTCAGCGAGTAGGTCGAGGATCCGGGGTGTAGAGCATGGGCCTGGTCCGTCGTCTGACGTGAGGGCGATGCGGCGGGCTCCAGGCTCGTCGCCGACCGTATTCGGAGCCGGGTGGGCACGTGTCACAGCTCGGGTCCGTTCTGGTCGATGAGCTCTCCGGCTGGCCACTCGTCCACGGTACGCTCAAGCTTGATGACCACGATGAGAAGATCATCGACACATGTCTTGGAATCTTTTCAAAGGTCGGTGGACCTCACCTGGACTCCGGACACGATGGTCGCGCGGCCGGTCCTCTCGACATGCTCGCGTAACTCGTCGCGGACGGTTCCGAAGCCGAACGGGACTTTCAGGTCCAGCAGCGTCAGATACAGCACGTTGAGCCCGACATGATAACCGACTCCCGATTGCTGTAGATCCGGGCGTACCGCATACAACCCGACCTCGGCGACGAGCTGATCGACCGTGCCGAACCTGATAAAATGACGCAGCACCCCGAAGTGCGCCACCACCCCGCACTCGTCATACCCGACTATCCTGAGCTCGGGTCGCGCTCCGGCCCAGCTACGGCTACCCTCGAAATGTTTCGTGTTCCAGGCACCCACCGCTCCGTAGGTGTTTCGAAAGAACTCGGCGAGCTCCGCTTGATCACCCGGCACGAGCTCATGCTCCCAGTACGTCTTCCATCGAATGTGCGTTTTCATAGGAAACTCTCTCGATTCTTCCGGGACCCCTGACGGGGCACGGGCATCCATTCAAAAAACCCTGTCTGATGAGGTTCGGCAGAGCGCCGGACGGTTCGATTCTTCGGACGTGTTGGCGGGCGGCGCCGACCGAACCCGGTGAGAGCATGGACCAGCAGGGACGGCACTTCTCTGCAGGCCGCCAGGGCTTCATCTGCTTGTCCGCCGCACGAATTTCCAAACGGTCAGCGGCACGGTGACCAACATTATCGCCAGTGACCACGAAACCGATGCCAGGATCGGATGATCAGCCGGCCAGATATTCTCGACACCGAACGCCGTCGGATTTCCGAACAACTGACGACAGGCAGTCGTGACAGCGGACAACGGGTTCCACCCGGCGACGGGCTGGAGCCAGCCCGGCATGGCGCTCACCGGGGTGAGCGCATTGGACAGATACATGACCGGAAAAAGCCAGACGGTACCCGCTCCGGCGGCCACTTCGGGATTGCTGACCGACACTCCGATCAGCGCTCCCACCCAGCTCATTGCCAGACCGAACAGCAGCAGAATAACAAACGCGAGGAGCGCGTTGCCCAGCCCGGCCTGCGCACGCCACCCGGCCACCAGCCCACACACCGTCGTCACGAACACCGTGATGAAGGCCCTTATGACGCCGGCATTGGTGCAACCCGCGAGGATACTCAGCCGTGACAGGGGGAGCGTACGGAGCCGGTCGATCGTCTTCTGGGATAGTTCGAAGGCGATTCCGCCGGACGTGGCCGAGGCGGCGCCCATGACGACTGTCTGGGCCAGCAGTCCAGCGATGACGAAATCCGTGTAATCGGCCCCGCCGGGAAGTGCGATGGCCTTGCCGAAAAGATACACCATCGCCAAGGTGAAGATGGCTGGTTGGACGATGCTGTAGACGATGAGGTCGGGCTGGTGCGGCATGCGCATCAGCAGACGCCTGGTCAACAGGTAGACATCGACGAAGAATGTGACAGGGGTGATCCCCTCCAGTTTCCCTGGCCCGGCCCAGCCACGGGTGACGTGATGTGACCGTGTGCTCCGATGACGACCGGCGACGACCTGCTTCTCACCGTCCGATGCGGCGGCGCCGTCGATGATTGTGTTCGGCTTCATTCCACCGTAGCCATCTCGTGCTGAGCCTTGACGTCCATGGGGCGCCCCGTCAAGGTGAAGAAGACGTCGTCGAGGGTCGGCCGGCGCAACTCGACGTCCTCGAGCTCGATCGCCGCGGCGTCCATCTCGCGCAGCACCTGCGTCAGCAGGCCTGGTTTGTGCGGTGCCATGACGGCAATCCGCCGTTCCGATCGCGTGACGACAGCCTCCGACGTCGCGAAACGGTCGAGGATGGTCGCGGCCAGAGGCAGCAGCTCATGGTCGCGCAGGACGATCTCGATGCGGTCGTCGCTGGTTCGGGTCTTCAGTTCTTCCACGGTGCCTTCGGCGATGAGGCGGCCCTGGTCCACCACGGCGATCAGGTCGGCGAGCTGGTCCGCTTCCTCCAGGTACTGGGTGGTGAGCAGGAGCGTCACGCCGGAGCCGACAAGCTCCCTGATGAGATCCCAGGTGGCGGTGCGACTGCGCGGGTCGAGTCCGGTGGTGGGTTCGTCCAGGAACAGAATCGAGGGTCGCTTGATCAAACTGATGGCGAGGTCGAGGCGGCGTCTCATGCCACCCGAGTAGGTTCGTGCGAGTCGCCCGGCCGCCGCGGTGAGATCGAACGTGTCCAGCAGCTCCTGGGCCCGCCCGCGGGCATGCCGCCGGCTGAGGCGATGCAGCCGGCCGAACAGCTCCAGGTTTTCCGCGCCGGTAAGCAGGGGCTCCACAGCGGTTTCCTGGCCGGAGACGCCGATCCGGCGCCGTACCTGCAGTGGGTGGCGGGCCACGTTGAAGCCCCCCACCCAGGCACTGCCACCGTCCGGCTTCAAAAGCGTCGTCAGTATGTTCACGGTCGTGGTCTTGCCGGCCCCGTTCGGGCCCAGCAGTCCGAGTACCGTCCCGGCCGAAACCTGCAGGTTCAGGCCGTGCAGGCCGTACACCGCCCCGTACTTCTTGGTCAGATTCTCGGTGTAGATCCCATTATCCATCAGGCCCTGCCCTTCTGAGTCATTCCC
>NZ_CAAAFO010000120.1:17028-19172 GCF_900634715.1 Candidatus Protofrankia californiensis
CGTGATCACCAGGATCGGCCACCACGGTATCGTCGCCGTCGCCGCGACCTGCGCGAATCCGGTCAGCACCGTCAGGCCGAGCAACAGTGGTGCGAGGTTCTGGCCTACCACATCCAGCATGAGATAGCGGTCGAGCCGGGGCAGCAGGCGTATGGCCAGCAACGTATCGCGGTATGTGCTGCGCGCCCACCGCAGTTGCTGGCGCAGGTATGGCCGCATTCGTTCGGGTACCACCGTCGCCGCCGTGGCGTCCGGAACGTACTCGGTACGCAGGCCCGCCTTGAGCATGAGAATGGTGAGGTGGCGGTCCTCACCGAAGTCGCTCGGCCGCCCCCGGAAAAACTGGGTTTCGTACTGGTCAAGCACCTCAAGGAGGACAGAGCGACGGTAGATCGTGCACGGCCCGCAGCAGCACATGACAGCGCCGAACTCAGCCTGGGCCGCCCGCTCCTCATTACAGGCGATCCAGTACTCCATATCGATCAGCCGGGTCAGCCAGGTGGCGCGTCTGTTGCGGGCGACCATCTGGCCCATGGTCGCGCCCACGGCCGGATCGGTCATCTTCGCCGCCAACTTGCGCACGACATCCGGTTCGATGGTGGTGTCCGAGTCGACGTTGACCACCAGGTCACCGGCTGACCGGCGGATCGCCGCGACCTGTGCCTTGCGCTTCCCGACGTTGTGGGGGAGCAGTAGGAAGGTGAACCGCGGGTCGCCGGCGTAGGTGTCGTAAACGGGCTCCAGGCGGTCGCGATTTGTAGAGCCGTCGTCGACGAGGTAGACCCGCAACTCACCCTGGTAGTCCTGGGCCGCGACCGAACGCAGGCACGCCGCCAGGGTCAGCGGGTCCTCGTTGTAACAGGGAATAATCACATCCGCACTCGGCAGACTGTCGCAAGGGTCTGCATGGTGCGTGGTAGTCGGCCGGAAAGCGCGCCGGGCATAAAACGTCTTCTCGCCCTGATAGCCCAGGGCGAGGATGGCAAAGGACGAGGGGACGATCATGTTGGCGGTGGAGAGAATGCTCACCGCGGTCGACATCAGGACCTCCGGAGGGTGTCAGACCGGCCTGCTGATCGGCGAATGGACGGACGGGGCGGGAAGCGGCTGGAAGACAAACCCGTACTCATGCAGCGCCGGAATCAGCCGGCGGAGCGCCATGACTGTCTGTTCACGCGGCCCGGTGTGGCTGGCGCTCGGCCACTCATCCGCCGGACACCCGTCATGCAGAAGAATGACTCCGCCCGGCCGGATGCACGTCAGCACCGTCTCGACGATCACATTCGCGCCGGGACGTGACCAGACGCGCGGATCCACCGACCAGTTCAGGGGCTCCAGTCCGAACAGCGCCGCCGCCCGGGCCTCGCCGGTCCAGGCGCCGTACGGCGCTCGCAGGTAATGCATGCAGGCCTGCGTGCAAACGGTCCTGATGACTTTGTTCGCGTCGGATATCTCCCGTCGAACCTCGCCCGGCTCGCATCGGGACAGGTCTCGGTGGGTCATGGTGTGGTTGGCCAGGCCATGGCCTTCCGCGGCGATTCTCCGGATCAATTCGGGATGCTTGGCCGCATACTCCCCGATCACGCAGAAGGTGGCGACCACCCGGTGCTCCGCGAGCACATCGAGTACCTGCGGTGTGCAAAAAGGGTTCGGCCCGTCATCGAACGTCAAAAAAATGTCTCGGCTGCCCTCTTCGATTCGGATCTTGCGGCTGTCGATCTGGCCGGGTTCGGACTCCAGCCGCAGCGGGGTGGAGATGCTGACCGGGGCCCGGGAGCGGATCGTCATCGTTCCGGTGGCGATGAGTGTCCCGGCGTGCGCGCGCAGCGCCGCTGCGGCGTGCCTCGGTCCGCCGGTCGTCGTAGGCCTGCGGGCACGTGGTCGTTCCCGTGGTGGTCGATGCCACGGTCTGTCCGTCCGGCAACTCCGCTCGATCTCCTTCGCTCGCTGCCCCGATGGATCAGGTGGGGCTGGATCGAGTAAGACTATAGCTCATTCAAAATAATCAGATTATTTAGCGACTGATTGGCCACCGAGGGCGACCGCCGCATCGACGAGGACCTGGCCGCGATCGTGGCCGGGAACAATCCCGGGCCTGGCCGGCGCCGCCGACAGCCGGCCGCGGCGATCAACCCGGACGCTCC
>NZ_CAAAFO010000120.1:19261-20369 GCF_900634715.1 Candidatus Protofrankia californiensis
TGCTGGTCAGTTCCAGCGACCGGGACCACTGTAACGTGCGTTTTTCTAGGTTCCGGCGATGCCGTAGCTCCTTGGCCTGGATGCAGTGCGTCACGAACGCTGAGAGGAGTCTGTGAAGTTGGCCCCGATTTCTTAGACATATGAGCTCTTTAGGAGCAATTGATCCCAGGAAGGAGCGCAGCCGAAATCGCGAACCTCATACCCGCCCGAATTCCGCCAGCAGATGGTGGACCTGGTCCGAACAGGCCGGAGTCCGGAAGATCTTGCGCGGGAGTTTGAGCCACCGCGCAGTCGATACGTAAGGATCTGTAAGTAGAGGGTGTCTGAAAAGGGTCAGGGTGGCCGTCTGGCGAGGCGGTGGAGCAGGATCATGCTCATCGCCAGGTAGATGACATTCCCGGCGGTGGCGGTCAGATACTCGTAGTCCTTGGACAGGCGGCGGTACTTCCCCAGCCAGGCAAACGTGCGTTCGACGACCCACCGGCGTGGCACCACCGCGAACACCGGCACCTGCCGCGGCGGCGCCCCCACCGGAGCCCAGGTGTGACGGAACCCCCGTCACACCTGGGCGACAACCTGCACGCTGACCCCGACCGCCTCCGCGGCCCAGCCGCGGAACTTCGGTCCGCGATAGCCCTGATCCGCCCACACGTGCCGCAGCCGGGCGACGGTGTCGCATGCCTGGGACAGCAGTACTTTCGCCCCGTCCCGGTCATCGACGCCGGCCGGACTCACGCAGGCGGTCAGCACGGTGCCGAGAGTGTCGACGAGCAGATGCCGCTTGACCCCGTTGACCTTCTTCCCGCCGTCGTAGCCATGCAGCCCGCCGCGGTCGCCGGCACGCACGCTCTGGCTGTCACAGACCCCCGCACCCAGGGTGGGGTCCCGGCCCCGGGCGGTGCGGTCGACTTCCCGTAGCCGGGTCAGGATCTGTTCCCAGCGGCCCCCGATCCGCCAGGTACGCCAGTTAGTGGTAGACCGTCTGCCACGGGGGCAGGTCATGCGACAGCAGCCACCCGGCACACCCCGCCCGCACCCAGTAGGCCATCGCATTCACGATCTCCCGCCGTTCGTACACCGGCGGTCGACCACCGGGTTTGGGAACGGG
>NZ_CAAAFO010000121.1 GCF_900634715.1 Candidatus Protofrankia californiensis
CTACACCCCTGCCGGACGCGAGCACCTCGGCCACCCGCACAAGGACGTCACGTACGGAACGAGGCAGCTCCGCCTCAACGCCGCCCTGGATCAACGCCAACGACCGACCGTCACCCTCATCCAGAAGATCTACCAGGCGAACCAGGGCAGCCCGCTCCTCCGACGTCGGCATCACCGCTTCTGGAGTCATCGCCAGGCCCCCTTCCGCGCTCAACTCGACAATGATCAATCTTCGGTAAACTTATAAGACTCCTCTCCGATTCTGTCCACTTCTTCCTCGCCAATGACAGCTTCGAGCGCGTCGCCGACCACTCGCCTCAGATGAGCCAAGCGACGGCCCACGTCATGCTCGACTACGTATCCGAAGAGCAGCGCAGGTTCCCGACTCCCGTTTCCAATCCGGGACCCTATACGGTCTAGCGCAACAACGAATTCATTCAGATCACGGAACGCGTCGATAGCGTCATCGATACCAATCATCACAGTGTCCAGTTTACGTTCGCCCACTAGCGCACCACCTTGATGTTGGTGACCGCGATATCGCCAGTTACGGTCCACTCATGAATCTTCATTATAGGGTTGTAATCTTTATTTAGCCGATCGGCTGGAACGTCGAACTCCATGACGTGTCGACCATGCCCACGTGTGATGCCAAGACGCTCTTCTGCATCACGGGGGCTCAACAGCTTGCCCTTGGCGGGAACCAGAAAAACCTTGTTCTGGTCGCCCGCCTTGACCACTCCCGATGAGAGAATCCCTCCTTTGCCTTTGGCGTTGGTGTAGTGCCGCATCCTGAGGACGTCATATGGTGCGAGGCCGAGGGGATCGAACCAGCTCAGGGGGTTGTGGACGTAGGTGTGGGGGTTGGGGGCGGGGGCAAGACCGAGGGGGTCGTTGGATTCGTAGCGGCCGCTTTCGGGTGCGTAGTAACGGTGGTAGTTGTAATTGAGACCAATTTCGGGGTCGTGGTACTGGCCGGGGAACCGCAGCAGGCAGTCGACGTCTTCGGCGGTGGGCTGCGAGCTGGCGCCCCAGAGGGTGGTGCGGGTGCGCCAGGCGAGCTCACCGTCAGGGTCGACCAGTTCGGTGGGGGTGCCGACAAGATCGGTGACGATAGCGTGGAACCGGGCGTCGAACCACTCCTGGCTGGGATCATTTGGGCTCTCGCCGACGCTCCGGCCAGCGCGATCGTCAACGGTGTGGTCGGCATTGCCGGCGGTGTCGTCGGTGGCACCGTTCGAGGCAACGCCCTTGCCATCGCCGAACGGGCAGCGGTCGGTCTGGGTGAGGGGTCGGAAGCCGTCCGGTTCCCAATCCCAGGTGGTGACGCGGGGTGTCGAGTCGTCCGCGGCGGTGTGGTGCTGTTCGGCGAGGACGACGCCGTCCCAGGCGAAGTCGACCCGCTCGGCCACCCCGCCGGCGCCGGTGCCGGCGAGGCTCTGTTTGGCGATGCGGCGGCCGAACGGGTCGTACAGGTAGCGCCAGCGCCGGCCGTCGGGTGTGGTCACACCGGTGAGGCGGTCGTCGGCGTCCCATGTGTAGCGCCAGGTACGCGGTTTCGCCGACAGTCGCTTCTGCTGGCGCAGCGTTACCCGGCCCTGACCGTCGTGCTCGTAGCGGACGCTGCCAGCGCGGCGGATCAACGTACCGGTGTACTCCTGTCCACCCTGCGCGGCGGTGTCCAGCCCGTCACGACCGTCACGCTGCGCGGGCAGCGGCCAGGACGCATCGGTGATGTTACCCGCGGCGTCGTAGGCGTAGCGCTCGGACCAGTTCGCTCCATGGACGGCGGTGACCCGCCGCGCCGGATCGAGGTCGAACCGGCGCAAGCCGGCGAGCATGTCGTCGATCTCGGTGACGTAGCCGTCCGGGCTGTAGCTGTAGTCGCGGCGCTGGAGCAGCCGTGCCTGCCGCGCGGTCCCCGGCCCGCCCACGGTCACGGTCTGCGAGAGCAGGAGGTGGTTGGCATCCCACGCCTGCGCCAGCACGACGCCGGTGTCGAGGCTGCGCTCCACCTCCCGGCCGGCTTCGTCGTGGATGAAACGCACCGTCCGACCGGCGGTATGCAGCAACAGCGGTAGGTCGTTCGGGTCATACTCCCAGACGCTCTCCGCTCCGGATGGCGTCACTCGCCGCACCCGCCGGCCGAGCGCGTCGTAGGTCGACGAGACCGTCCGGCCGTTGCAGGTCTCGGCCAGCACCCGGCCGAGAGCATCCCGCTGGAGCGTGCAGTCGGCGTCGGAGTTCGTCGCCCGCACCACCCTTCCCGCCGTGTCGTGGGCGAACGTCGCCGCACCGTTCGCGCTGCGTTGCTCGGTAACGTTACCGAGCAGGTCGCGGGTGAACCGCACGGTCTCACCGGCACCGTTGGTGCGTTCGACAAGTTGGCCGGCGGCGTCATGAACGTAGGCCAGGACGCGCCCGTTGAAGTCGGTCTCCCGGACGAGGTTCCCGGCTGCGTCGTAGTCGTACCGCCAGACCAGACCCTGCGGGTTGGTGACGGCGACCAGCCGCAGCTCGGTGTCGTAGGCGAAGGCCAGCCGCGCCCCGTCCGGACTGGTACGCGCGGCGGGAAGGTCGAAGTGCGTGGCCTCGGTGCGGGTCACCAGGCCGGCCGCGTCGATGTGCTCGACGAGGTTGCCCTCCCCGTCGTAGGTCCAGCGTTCGACAGCGCCGTCCGGCAGAGCATGGGAAGCAATCTTGCCCTCGACCGTCCAGGTGAACCGGGTGATCCCACCGATCGGGTCGGCCACGGCCACCACATGACCGAAGGCGTCCCGATCGTAGGACGTGACCGCCCCGAGCGGATCGGTCACCGCAATAGGCAGGCCGGCGGCGTCGGTTGCGATCCGCCGGGTGTGGCCGAGCGCGTCGGTGACGGTCGTGAGCCGGCCGCGGTCGTCATAGGCGAACACCGTCCGCGCGCTGGCCGGGTCGACCACAGCGGTCAGGTTGCCGCGGCCATCGTAGGAACGTTCCCAGCGGGCGCCGTCCGGTTCGACGAGCGTCACCGGCAGCCGCAGATCGTTCCACTGCGCGGTCGCGCGGCTGCCGTCCGGCCTGATGACCTCTACCAGGTTGCCGTCGGCATCGTAGGCATAACGGACGGTACGGCCCAGCGGGTCGGTCTCGGATTGCTTGCGGTCGCAGCGGTCCCAGGTGTATCGGATGGTATTGCCGAGCGGGTCGGTGACCGATTCGACCTGCAGCTCGTCGTTTCGGCGGTAGATCGTCGCGTGGCCCAGCGAGTCGACGACGGTGGTGATGCGCCGCTCGGTGTCGTACCGCAGCTGGCCGGTCAGACACCCTCCGCTGCCCGCCGTGGCCACGCACCGGCCGGAGGGATCATAGGTATACCGGTATTCGGTGGCGTTGCGGTCTGTCCACTGCACAATGCGACCGTCGTTATCGTAGTCGTAGCGCAGCGGTTGGCCCGAGGAATTAACGACCTCAGCAAGGTCACCGGCATCGTTGTAGCCGAACCGCACCAGCATGGCTGCGGACCCGCCATTGTCACCGTCGTGGTCACTGTCACCGCCGAGTAATGCCAGCGCGACGACCCGGTGCTGCCGTGTGTCAACACGGACCCGGTAACCGCCGGAATGGACAACCTCGACCGGAACACCGTCATCGTCGTAGACACAATCAATGCGGTTGCCGTTGCGGTCGGTCAACGCGCTCACCGGCCACTGGACGGGTTCACCGGACGGCCGCGGCCCACCGGCTGCCCCGTGCGGTGGGGCGAAATGCCAGGTCCACCCCGTCGATGGGTCGCTGACCGCGTAAGTCCCGTCAGCGCCGCGCGCCAATGGCCAGCGCGGCCCCTCCACCGGCAGCACCGGCCCGTCGGTATCCAGGACCGCCGCATAAACCAAGGTCATCCCGTCCGCGGTGGCAAAATAGACCCCGTTGTCATCCACCTCGATCCGCTGGTCGAGCGTGGAAGCCCACGACCGGCCAAACCAGCCGCCCAACCGATAGGAGGAAATGTGCGTCCGGGACAGCAGCAGCGGCAGTAAACCGGGCAGCTCCACATCGGTCTGGGTCAGCACCATGTCGCCGGTCGCAACATCGATCGGGTCCAGCCGAACCAGGCGTTTGATGGCCTCGACCCCGTGTGCCCGCGGGTTGGAAAGCCCCCACTTGGCCACCGACAGCATATTGCGCCCACGAGCGGCCAACGCCGTGCCAGCGCCACGGAGCGCGC
>NZ_CAAAFO010000122.1:0-863 GCF_900634715.1 Candidatus Protofrankia californiensis
GGTGGGCGGCCTGGTCGGCCTTCTCCGGGATGACCGCGGTGATGTGGCGGTTGCGCAGGTAGGCGCGGTTACCGCGGGACGAGTACGCCTTGTCCCCGGCGACCGCCCCGGGCCGGGTACGCGGCCGGCCGGCCGGCCCGGGGACCCGGACCTTCGCCAGCACGGGGATGAACCGCGGACTGTCCGCGGCCTGCCCCACGGTCACCACGAACGCCAACGGCCAGCACGCCCGGTCGGCGGCAAGGTGGACCTTGCTGGTCTGCCCGCCCCGCGACCGCCCCAGCAGGGCGGCGGTCAGCCGGACCTTGCGCCGACGCCGGAGGCGTCGCCGTTGTTCCCGCCCAGGGCCGTCCGCGACGTTCTGCCCGTCTTGTCCCTGCGAGCCGCCCCTTTTTGCTGGGCCTTCTCCTCCTCCTGCGCGGCGGCTTTCTCCAGGGCGGTGAGGACCTCATGGTCCAGGTGCATCCCGGCGGCGTCGTGGTGGGCCCGGGCGGTGGTGGAGTCCACACTGACCACCGACAGGTCCACCACACCCCGCACCCCGGCCTGGGCGATCAGACCCTGCAGCAGGGCGTCGAAGACACCGGCGTCCCGCCACTGCCGGAACCGGTTGGACACCGTCGGCCAGGCACCGAACTCCCTCGGCATCTCCCGCCACTGCCCGCCGGTGCGGAACCGCCAGACCACACCCTCGAACTGCGCCCGCAGCCGCCGCGGGTACGGGCCGAACGCGCCGATCGGCAGGTAGGGCTCGATGAACGCCCACTCCTCGTCTGTCAGTTGCGCCCGCGTCATGCCCGACGGTCTACCCGGCCAGGGCCGCCACACGAACGAACCCCACAGATCGATCACAACCCGATACG
>NZ_CAAAFO010000122.1:1043-3791 GCF_900634715.1 Candidatus Protofrankia californiensis
AGGGGCATCGGCGTCACCGCTGCTCGCCAACCTGTACCTTCACCACGTCTTCGACCTCTGGGTTCAGTGGTGGCGCAGACACAAGGCGCGCGGACAGATGATCGTCGTCCGTTTCGCCGACGACGCGATCACCGGCTTCGAGTACGAGGACGACGCCCGCCGGTTCCTCACCGACTTGCGCGAGAGGTTCGCCAGGTTCGGTCTGGAACTGCATCCCGACAAGACCCGGCTGATCCAGTTCGGACGCCACGCGGCCGGCTGGCGGAAGGCCCACGGTCTCGGGAAGCCGGAGACGTTCACTTTCCTGGGGTTCACGCACCTGTGCGCGACGTCCAGGAAGGGGCACTTCTGGGTGAGGCGTGTCACGGACAAGAAGCGGATGCGGGCGAAGCTCAAAGGGATCAAGGAGGAACTGAAGCGACGCCGGCACCAACCCGTCCCAGTCCAGAGGCAGTGGCTACGCAGTGTGGTGCTCGGGCACCTCAACTACTACGCCGTTCCCGGCAACACCGACGCGGTCGCATCCTTCCGCACCCAGACCACACGGCACTAGTTCAAGGCTACCACCCGCCCGTCCACGCCACCCAATGCCGAGCGTGCGCTTCGACGCCAAGACCCGAGGCAGGAGCCCAGTGCGGTAGTCCCGCACGCTGGGATCTGTGCGGGGGGCCGTCCGCAAGGACGATCCCTACCGCGACCCGGGGCGGTTTAATTCCGTAAACTCAATCAGTCAAACTCAATCAAGTCATCCACGGCCTGACGTAGCCAGGAATAGAAGTCTTGAAACTCCGCGCACACCACCTTCTCGGCACTAGCGAAATCATGAATAACCACCACCCTGTCATCGCTTACGTCCCAACAGGCCACGTCATCGTTGTCCTGCCGTCTCGCGAACGGCACCAGAGACCGCTCCGGATACCGCCGCACTATTCCTTTGAAGCGATCCCTGAGCAGATCCCCCGTCAGGATCCACCACGGCTCCAGATTCGTTAGCCCCAACTCTACGACCCGAATGAACTCTGATGGATAGGAGAAAGCCTCCGGGAGTTCCGATAGGTTCAATAGATCCGCCATCGCTAATTTCCACTCCAGCCCGTGACCGATGACCCATGCGGATACCTCGTTCTGTACCCACGCCCCTGAGAACCGATCCTGTTCAGTACGGCATCACCCCATGTCCTCGGCACATCCCCCTTCGGAGTCGCGAAGCGCCCGGCATACTCGGAAGGCAGATGGCCATCGAAATTGTGGATGGTCGCCCGTACATCGATCCCTGCCTGATGCGCGGCCAGTACCCGCGTGTTATCGACCGTCGTCAAACCACCGTCTGACATCCGGACCACATCGATGGGATCGCCTACCCAACCGTTCATCCTCATGCTATTCGCTATATCTGCAGCACCATTTACGGACCTCTGACTAAACCTGATGTCAGACGGATTCACTGATTCCGCCGGACCCGTTACGCATCCCATGAGGCCGAGGGGGTCGAGCTCCCGATAGGGGTTGGGGACGTAGGTGTGCGGGTTGGGGGCGGGAGCGAGGCCGAGGGGGTCGTTGGATTCATAACGGCCGCTTTCGGGCGCGTAGTAACGGCGGTAGTTGTAATTGAGGCCGGTTTCGGGGTCGTGGTACTGGCCGGGGAACCGGAGAGGACAGTCGATGTCACCGTCAGCGGGCGGCGGGCTGGCGCCCCAGAGGGCGCTTCGGGTACGCCAGGCAAGGTCGCCGTCGGGGTCGACGAGTTCGGTGGGGGTGCCGACGAGGTCGGTGACGATGGCGTGGAACCGGGCGTCGAACCATTCCTGGTCGGCACCGTCCGGACCTTCGCCGACGCGCCGGCCGACGCGATCGTCGGTGGCCTGGCCAGTCCTGCCGTGGGTGGATCCCGCCTCATTGTCATAAGGGGGCGCGGTACTGGCGAACGGGCGGCGTTCGGACTGGATGAGCGGGCGGAAGCCGCCGGGTTCCCAGTCCCAGGTGGTGACACGGGCTGCCGGGGCGTCCCCGGCAACGTGGCTCTGTTCGGCGAGCACGACGCCGTCCCAGGCGAAGTCGACCCGCTCGGCCACCCCACCATCATCGCCAGTGCCATTGTCGGCGAAACGCTGCTTGGCGATACGCCGGCCAAACGGGTCGTACCGGTAGCGCCAGCGCCGGCCGTCCGGCGTGGTCACACCGGTGAGGCGGTCGTCGGCGTCCCAGGTATAGCGCCAGGTACGCGGCTTCGCCGACAGCCGCTTCTGCTGGCGCAGCGTGACCCGGCCCTGGCCGTCGTGCTCGTAGCGGACGCTGCCGGCACGGCGGATCAGTGTGCCGGCGTATTCCCGTCCGCCCTGCGCGGCCTCGTGCACGCCGTCACGCCCGTCGCGCTGCGCGGGCGCCGGCCAGGACGCGTCGGTGATGTTGCCCGCGGCGTCGTAGGCGTACCGCTCGGACCAGTTGGTGCCGTGGACGGCGGTGACCCGCCGCGCCGGGTCGAGATCGAACCGGCGCAGGCCGGCGAGCATGTCGTCGATCTCGGTGACGTAGCCGTCCGGGCTGTAGCTGTAGTCCCGGCGCTGGAGCAGCCGCGCTTGCCGCGCCGTCCCCGGCTCACCCGCGCGGGCCGTCCCCGGCCCGCCCGCGGTCACGGTCTGCGACAGCAGACGGTGGTTGACATCCCACGCCTGCGCCAGCACCACGCCGGTGTCCAGGCTGCGCTCCACCTCCCGACCGGCCTCGTCGTGGGCGAAACGCACAGTTCGA
>NZ_CAAAFO010000122.1:4304-7126 GCF_900634715.1 Candidatus Protofrankia californiensis
CCGAGCACGTCAAAGGTCGAGGCGACCGTCCGGCCGTTGCAGGTCTCGGCCAGCACCCGGCCGAGAGCATCCCGCTGGAGCGTGCAGTCGGCGTCGGCGTTCGTCGCCCGCACCACCCGTCCCACCGCATCGTGGGCGAACGTCGTCACGCCGCTCGCGGCGTGCTTCTCGGTGACGTTGCCGAGCACGTCGCGGACGAAACGGACGGTTTCCCCCGCGCCGTTGGTGCGCTCGACGAGCTGGCCGGCGGCGTCATACCCGTAGGCCAGCACCCGTCCGTTGAAGTCGGTCTCCCGGACCAGGTTCCCGGCCGGGTCGTAGTCGTACCGCCAGACGAGTCCCTGCGGGTTGGTGACCGTGACCAGCCGCAGCTCGGTGTCGTAGGCGAAGGCCAGCCGCGCCCCGTCCGAACCGGTCCGCGCCGCCGGCAGGTCGAAGTGCGTGGCCTCGGTGCGGGTCACCAGCCCGGCCGCGTCGACGTGCTCGACAAGGTTGCCCTCCCCGTCGTAGGTCCACCGCTCGACGGCGCCGCCCGGCAGCGCGCAGGAAGCGATCTTGCCCTCCACCGTCCAGGTGAACCGGGCCACCCCACCGACCGGGTCGGTCACGGCCACCACCCGGCCGAAGACATCCCGGTCGTAGGAGGTGACCGCGCCGAGCGGATCGGTCACCGCGACCGGCAGGCCGGCGGCGTCGGTGGCGACCCGCCGGGTGTGGCCGAGCGCGTCGGTGACGGCCGTGAGCCGGCCGCGGTCGTCATGGCCGAACGCCGTCCGCGCGCCGGCCGGGTCAACCACGGCGGTCAGGTTGCCCCGGTCGTCGTAGGAGCGTTCCCAGCGGGCGCCATCCGGTTCGACGAGGGTCACCGGCAGCCGCAGGTCGTTCCACTCCGCGCTGGCCCGGCTGCCGTCCGGCCGGAGGACCTCCACCAGGTTGCCGTCGGCGTCGTAGGCGTACAGGACGGTGCGGCCCAGCGGGTCGGTCTCGGCGAGCTTGCGGTCGTACCGGTCCCACTCATAGCTGGTGGCATGACCGAGCGGGTCGACCTGCCGCTGCAGCTGCATCGTGTCGGTGAAGTGATACTCGGTGGCGTGCCCCAGCGAGTCGGTCTCCACCGTGATGCGGCGAGCCGTGTCGTAGGTGATGGTCCCGTCGAGGCAACCGGCGGAGCCCGCGGTGCGCACCACCCGGCCGGCCTCGTCGTAGGTGTAGGCGTACTCGGTGCCGTTGCGGTCCGCCCAGCGGATCATGCGCCCGGCGGCGTCGTAGTCGAACCGCAGCGGCCGGCCCGAGGAGTTGACGACCTCGGTGAGCCGTCCGCTCGCGTCGTAGCCGTACCGGATGATCTCGGTGTCCAGCTCCCATGCCTGCCCGCGCATCCGCACGGCTGCGATCAGCCCCTGGCGGGTCTCCACCACCAGTTGGTACCCACCCGAATGGTTGATCTCGGCGAGCGTGCCGTCGTCGGCGTCGTAGCCCAGCTCAACGCGGTGGCCGTTGCGGTCACTGATCGCGGCGAGCGGCAGGGCCACGTCACGGGCGCCGTCGGCCGGGACCGCGAAGCGCAGGGTGTGCCCGGTCGCCGGGTCGGTGACGGTGTACGCGCCGTCCTCGTCGCGGGTCAACGGCAGGCGCGGGCCCTCGGCCGGCAGCACGGTTTCACCGGGCGCAGGATGCGGGTAGGCCAGCAGCACCCCATCAGGCGCGGCATAGCACACCCCCGCATCGTCGATCTCAAGCCGGTGATCCAGCGTCGAGCTCCACGACGGGCCGAACCAGCGGCCCGCCCGGTACGACGACATGTGGGTGCGCTGCAGCGTCCAGGCCAGCAGACCGGGCAGCTCGAGGTCGATCTGTTGCAGGATCATCTGCCCGTTAGCCATGTCCACCGGATCACGCCCGGTGAACCGGCAGTGCGCGGCACGCGCGAAGTCCCGAGGGTTGTGCAGTGCGTTCCGGATGGTACCGCCAGCAGCCTCGATGCCGTGGGGTATCGCCGTGACGATGTTGCGCGCCTTACCGAGGGCTGCGCCGCCGAGGGTGCGCAGTCCGGCGCCGACGAGCTTCACGCCTTGGCCGTGCGCCACCTCGCGAGCCAACCCGGCGGCGCTTCGCCCCAGCCGGGCGACGCTGACGACACCCCGCCCGCCCGGAACGAGACCGAGGACGTCCAGGCCGAGCTGTCCTAACGACGCCTGACCGCGCGCGTACCGCGCCAGCGTGTCGGAGAAGGCCACGGCGCCCGCGACCAGGGCGATCGCGACGAGCGCGAGCCCGATCGGCCCGGAGATGAACATGGCGACTACACCCGCGACCAGAGCGACATTGCGGCAGAGATCGACGAAGCCGTCCCAGGACCGGAACGGCGCGGACACCGCGTTCCACACCTTCTCGTACCACGGCTTGTTCTTGATCCCGCTGCCCGACAGTGCCTGCTCGATGTCACGGGCGCAGGTGCGCGCCACCTCCCCACGCAGCTCCGCCGCGTCCTGGGCCAGCCGCCGCGCCCGGGCCCGATCCGCGTTGGCCGCCTGCCCGCGGTGGGCGGCCGCCCGGACCTGCCCGGCGAGGTCGTGGGCGTCCCACCCCGCCGTCGCAGAACCGATCGAGGCGTCACTGAGCTCGGCCCGCGGCCACAGCAACAGCTCCCGGTCGGGCGGCAGCAGCGCCCGGACCTCCCGCAGCGCCGCCTGGTAGCGGCCCTCGGCGTCCACGCCCTGCCGCAGCGCGCCGCCCGCCCGCGTCTTCGCCTCGGCAAGACCCGTCGAATAGGTGAACAGCGCCTCCCCGCACCCGCGATAGGCACGAGCGAGCTTGGCCAG
>NZ_CAAAFO010000122.1:7450-8751 GCF_900634715.1 Candidatus Protofrankia californiensis
TTAAAATGGTAATCCTGGTCGCGTGGGGGCCGGGCAGACCTCACGCGTCCGGCCCCGGTGCGCAAAGGGTGCCAGAGCTCTGGGGCCGGACAGCCCTATCCTCGGCCGCTCTTACTTAGAGACCCTCGGGTCCTCCGAGCGCGCGAAAAGAGCCATGATCGCGCGCTCTTTGGCCACTAGCCGCCCGCCGACTGGCTGAGCGTGGCGTCGAGCTGCTGGTGCTGCGAAATGGCTTTGTTGAGGAAACCGCTCATGCCCTCCAGCCCGGCGATAGCGTTTCTTGTGCCGGTGTTCCACTGCTCGTAGGACTGCTGGAACTTCCCAGACGCCTGATCGGTGATGAACCCGCTGGTAACCAGGCTGTCGATCAGGCTCTTGAGCTGGGTCAGCTGGGATTCCATCTCGTGCTGACCGCCCGTAAGTCTGGACGCGGCGTTCTGCAGCGCTCCGTAGTCGACGTGGACGTTGGCCATGACGCACTCCCTTTCGTCAGGTGGATCCGGGCGACCGACGGAATCGCTCCAGGGCTATTGGGATGAATTCGTGACGGACAGCTGATCCGGACGCTCCCGCGACCAGGCCAGCGTGTCGCTGACAGCGTCGAACAGTTCGAACAGCTCGTCGGCGATGTCGACATGCGGACTACTCAGAACAACGTTGAGGACACCACGGTCACCGGGCACCGGAATGAGTGTCTGCATGACAACGCTGTCGATCGACACCCCGTCCGGCTCGGCCCGCTCGACCCCGCGAACACGCACGGCCCGGCCAACCGGTATCTCGACAATCGTCACAGTACGCCACGGAGATCTCCGGTCTGTCGGCGCCACGGCGGTGACCTGCCCCGCGATCGCCTCCACCGTGTTGTCCGCGGCATTCGGCGCGCCGTCGGTATGAAACACCATCACGCTCGCCACCAGACCGTCGGAGCCGTCCACGAGCTCGGCCGTCGCCGCGCAGTAGACGGCCCCCTGCCGCTCGGCCCGCTCGGCGACCTCCCGCAGCAGCTTGAGCAACGCCGGCCGCTGTGGCCGCAGTTGCGGGACATCCGCGATCCGAGCGTCGACGAGACGCGCAAGATCACCGGTACGGGTGGCCCGCCACACGTCGAACTCGAACCAGGACTGGGGAACCCGGAGCGTGAACCACGAAGGAACACCGGTGGTTGTCGCGCTCACTGCGCGCGGCCCGCCGCCACCGGCGAAGCGGACGCCGCGGCAACAGGAGCCGCGGGTACGGCCGGCGTCAACGCCCCGGCCAGGCCGGAATCCACCTCGGACACCCCCTCGGCCAGCCCGCGC
>NZ_CAAAFO010000122.1:8811-11562 GCF_900634715.1 Candidatus Protofrankia californiensis
AGCAGGCCGGATGCCCGCTCCAGCAACTTGTCCATCGACTCGCGGCTGTCCGACGAGTGGCTCACGAAATGGTCCAGCGCCGTCTCCACCTCCTTCGAGCCGGTCACACCGTGCAGACCGTCGAAGGCGGCACCGAGAGAGGTAAGGGTGCTGCGAATATCGGCCAGGTCGTTGGAGACCTGCCGGGCGACATCGGGATCGCTCTCGAAGACACTCGCCATCATGTCATCACCCCTTACTCAGGCTACTCACGCCTACCATGGCCCGTTACCATGGCCCGGCCGGCCTGGCGTCTTCGGCGCCTCCTCACCGGGCATGGCCGACGACGGAGCCATAGCCTGAAGACACCTGAAAGGCTAGTCAGCACCCTATCAAGAAGCAATAAGAACAGACTGTAACGACCAAAGGCTGTGCGATCATGACTCTTTTCGCGCAGCCGGGGGCCGAGGGGGCGCTGGAAAAACAGCGCATGCGGCATCACGTCCCCGAAGCGCTCTCCCACGCACGTCGCCGAAGCACGTCGTGGATCACGCCGCAGGCTTACCATATAGTTCCACGAGGACATGCGTCGCAGCGAACGGGTTCGTATGAAACATACCGGGGGCGATGTGGGGAAGACTCGGGCGGGCCAGGGGACGGCGGGGGCGTCGCCAGGTCCGGTCATCGAGGGGTACCGGGATTTCCGCCGGATCGCGATCGGCGGGTTCAGCACCGTCTACACCGCCTACCAGGAACGTTTCGCGCGAACGGTAGCCGTGAAGGTCCTGGGTACCGACATCGGGGACGCGGACGCGCTGCGCCGGTTCACCCGCGAGTGCCAGGCGTCCGGGCGCCTGTCCCACCTCCCCGAGATCGTCACCGTGTACGACGCGGGCGCCACCGCCGACGATCAGCCGTTCATCGCGATGCAGTATTTCCCGCGGGGATCACTGGTCGACCGGATACGCGACAACAACCAGCTGTCAGTGCCGGAAGCCGTCGGAGTAGGTGTGTCCGTCGCCCGGGCACTGGCCGCGGCACACCGCGCTGGCATTACTCATCGTGACGTCAAGCCGGGGAATCTCCTGGTCTCCGACGAGGGCGGCGCAGTACTGAGCGACTTCGGGGTGGCGAGCGTCGTCACCGGCCCGGAGAAGTCGGTCAGCCTTGACGCCTACACGCCGGTCCACTGCGCCCCGGAGGTCCTCGACGGGCAGCGGTACTCGCCGTCCGCCGACGTCTACGCCCTCGGTTCGACCCTGTACACCCTGCTTGCCGGCACAGCCCCGTTCGCGCCCCGCGCCGGCGACGGACCGGCGACGGTCATGCGGCGCATCCTCGCCGGAGACGCCACAGAGCTCGACCAGGGTGTTCCGGAGCCACTCCGGGTGCTGATCGGACGCATGATGTCGGTCGATCCGCACCAACGCCCGACCGCGGTCAGCCTTGTCGAGGAGTCCAACGCGCTGCAGGACGTCCTGGGCACCGAGCCGCTGGCCCGGCCGGAAGCAGCCGGGGAGGAGCTCGCAGCCGACCCACCATCATCGGATACGCCGGCATCGGATACGCCGGCGGCCGGCGAGCCGGAAACAAGTACCGGTTCCGGAGCAGCCGCTGCCGGCGGCCCCCTCGCAGCAGCCACCCGCCGCCGTTCCCGTGCCGCCCCCGCCAGGAGCGGGCCGCAGCCAGCCCCGGCCGGCGCCGGCGGCACCGGCTCGCAGCCCGCTGCTCCCGGGTACCACGAGCCGCTGGACACTCCGACCAGAATCCGGCCGCGAGGTACACCGCTGCCTGTATCCGCGAACCCGGCATCCGCGGACAAGGGCTCCGATCGTCGACGGCTCCAAGGCAGGTGGATCACCACCGTGGCCGGCGTCGTGACCATGCTCGTGATCTCCGGAGCGCTGGCTGTCGCCCTCTGGGGAAGAACCGACTCGTCCGGAGCGCAGGCGGACAATGTCCTCATCCCGTCGGGAGCTGCGCCGTCGACACCCGGCGGGACGGATCCCGCTCCCTCCGGCCAGCGGACATCGGTCACCGCCACGACCAGCCCGACACCGACCGGATTCGGCCCCGGACCCGCGGACGCGGCGCCGGCGAACCCGGACTCACTGCGACCGCCGACGTCGCCCGCCACGCCGACGGCACCGACCGCCGGGGGCCCGGCAAGTCCACCACCCCAGGCAGATAGTGCTCCGGTTACCCCGCCCGCTCCGTCCCACACGCCCTCCTCCGTGCGGCCCTCGCCGCAACCGGCCCCCGTCGGCGGCTGCTCGGCGCGCAGCGAGACAAGCACCGACTACGCCGGACGGACCTTCTCGACCCGCTACTACTGCGGTACCTACGCGGGCTCGGCCGTCTACGCCAACGTCCGCTCCAACCAGGCGTCGGAGGCTCTCGACGACAGCGGATACATGGCCGCGGCCACGAACGTGTGGGTGCTGTGCCAGTACCAGGGCCGCTCGAACCCCGTCATCCAGGGCAACACCAACACCTGGTGGCTGTACACCCAGGCCGACGACGGGCGCTCCAACACTCATGGATACACCGCCGCCTGGGGGTATCTGCCGGCGACCGCGGTGTCCCAGGGCGGGCAGAACGAGCCCGTCCCCGGCGTACCGTCCTGCCCGTCCTACTTCTGATCATCCGGCGATCATCTGGTCACGTGACCTCGACGGCCTTTCTCGGCAGGCTGGCTGCAGCCTCCCGGTCCACGGGTCGGGGACGTGCGCTGGTCATCCGTCCGGATGGGCTCCGGATGGATTCCGGATG
>NZ_CAAAFO010000122.1:12095-12981 GCF_900634715.1 Candidatus Protofrankia californiensis
GAGCTGGAACACCGGGGCCACCGGGAGGGTCTCGGCTCGCCGCACATCGTCCATGACGAAAGCCGGCGCCAGGTGCCTGCCGCGCTCCGGCCCGTGCTCGGCGCCATCAGCGTCTCGGACTTCATGACCCTGCAACCCCGGCCCACGCCGGTGTCCACGGCCGGCGACCAGCCGCCTGAGCCAGGTACTGGGCCGGCATGAGGACGCTGTGAGCCCGGCGGTATGACCACGGCCGGGCCTGCACGACCGGGTGGCCCGCCAGCTGATCGGACGCCATTGTTCAATGGCCTCCTGGGCAACCAGGCTCCTGGCGATCAGGAGGCCAGCGATCAAGTCCCCGGCGACCAGGTGATCGCTAGAGCGCCGCGAGCAGGCGCGGGCCGATTTCGGTGATCGTTCCAGCGCCGAGGGTCAGCAGCAGGACGCCCTCCGGCGCGCTCGAGCGGCTTACCGAGAGGTCGGTGGCGAGCCGCTCGGTCAGCTCGTCCCAGGGCACGTAGTACGTGGCCTCGGGTACGGAGATCTTCTTGGCCAGGTCGCCGGCGTGCAGGCCGAGGGTGTCGTGCTCACGGGCGGCGTAGATGTCGGTGACGTACACCCGGTCGGCGTCGGCGAACGCATCGGCGAAGTCGTCCATGAGGGCCGCCAGCCGGCTGAAGGTGTGCGGCTGCACGGCCACCCACACGCTGCGCGAACCGGCCCGCTGGCGGGCCGCGGCCAGCGTGGCGCGGATCTCGGTCGGATGGTGGGCGTAGTCGTCCACCACCTCCAGCGGGCCCCGGCGGTCGGTCGGCGCGGCCGTGCCGACCAGCGCGAACCGGCGGTCCGCGCCCGTGAAGGTCGCGAGCGTCACAAGGGTCTGCGGCACCGCAAGGCCCAGCTCGGT
>NZ_CAAAFO010000122.1:13169-30017 GCF_900634715.1 Candidatus Protofrankia californiensis
CCCGGGCGGCGAACGCGGTGAAGGCGCGCCGCACGGACGCCTCGTCGGGGAAGAGGTCGGGATGCTCCCACTCGACGTTGGTGATGACGGCGAGCGCGGGGTCGAGGTTGGCGAACGCCCCGCCGTACTCGTCGGCCTCCAGGACGAACACCCGCCCGGCCCCGACCAGCGCGTTACCGCCGAGCTGCGCCACCTCGGCGCCGATCACCGCGGTCGGATCGATGCCCGCGGCGTGCAGCACCAGGGCGAGCATCGCCGACGTGGTGGTCTTGCCGTGCGAGCCCGCCACCGCGACAAGATCGTAGTCGGCGGTCAGTTCGGGCAGCCACTCGCTGCGACGACGGATCGGGATACCGCGACGGCGGGCGGCGAGGAGCTCAGGATGATCGTCGGGAAACGCGCTGGATGCGACGACGACGTCCACGCCGTCGAGTTCCGCGTCCAGCACGGCCGGGTCGGTGACGGTGCCCACCCGCACCCGGGCACCGGCGGCACGCAGGACGTCCAGGCGGGGGGCGTCCTGCGCGTCGCTGCCGCTGACCACCCCGCGGCGGGCGAGGTGGACGTGGGCGAGCGCGGACAGGCCCGACCCCGCGATCCCCAGGAAGCGGACGTGCTGAGAGTTCTCACCGGTCACGACACGCAGTGAACACCACGCTCCGGCCGGACTTCCACGCGGCTGACCTCCCCGGGCCCGCCGAACCGCCCGAACCGATCGGAACGGCCGGTCCGGCGCGGCCAGCCGGGACGGTCAGCTGACGCGGTCAGTAGGAACGGTCGGCTGACGCGGTCGGTGGGAACGGGGTCGGTTCGGCGCAGTCGGTCAGGGCGGATCAGTCGGCAGGGGTCAGTTGGCGCGGGAGGCGCGTTCGGCGAGGACGCGTAGCAGCTCGCCGCCGAGAAGCGTCACGTCGCCCGCACCGACCGTCAGCACCAGGTCACCCGGGCGTGCGAACGCCGCGACCCGGTCCGCCGCGGCCGACCAGGACGGCTCATAGACGACCCGGTCGGCCGCCAGGGGCACCCGCGAGGCGATGGTCGCACCGCTGATCCCGGGGATCTGCTGCTCCCCCGCGCCGAACACGTCCATGACCACGACCGCGTCGGCGAGGCCGAGGGCAACGCCGAACTCGGAGGCGAAGGCCGCCGTCCGGCTGTAGAGGTGCGGCTGGAAGGCCACCACCACGCTGCCGCCGTCGGCGACGTCACGCGCGGTCCGCAGCACGCAGACGAGTTTGGTCGGGTGGTTGGCGTAGTCGTCGATCACCCGGACGCCGCCCGCGGTGCCCTTGGTCTCGAAGCGGCGGCGGGCACCGGCGAACCCGGCGAGCCCCTCCAGCAGGCCGGCGGCGGGCAGGCCGAGCTCCAGCCCGGCGGCGAGCGCCCCGGCGGCGTTGCGTAGATTGTGCCGGCCGGGCACCCGCAGGCTCAGCTCACCCAGGCGCCGCCCGCGGACGACCACCTCGCAGGTTGAGCCGGTGGCGGAGACCATCGGCAGCTCCACCCGGACGTGGGCGTCCACCGACTCGCCGTAGGTGGTGACCCGCGGTGCCTTCCCGCCGTCGCGTTCCCGTTCCCGCAATGCGGCGACGAGCCGGGCGGCGCCCGGATCGTCCACGCAGGCCACCACGAAACCGTTCGGGTCGACCCCGTCGACGAACCGCGAGAACGCGATCTCGACGTCCTCGGGCCGGCGGTAGTAGTCGAGATGGTCGGCTTCGACATTGGTGACGATCGCACCGGACGGTTCGAGGAGCAGGAATCCGCCGTCGCTCTCGTCCGCCTCGGCGACGAAGATCTCGCCGGTCCCGGCATGCGCGTTGGAGCCGGCCTCGTTGATGTCACTTCCGATCACGAACGACGGGTCGGCGCCGCATGCCTGCAGTGCAACGGTGGCCATCAGGGTGGTCGTCGTCTTCCCATGGGTCCCGGCGACGGCCAACCCGCGCGAACCCCGCATCAGCGCTGCGAGCGCGGCGGACCGGGAGACGACATGCAGGCCGCGCCTTCTCGCCTCCTCGACCTCGGGGTTTCCGTCCGGAATCGCCCGGGAGAAGATCACGGTACGGGCGTCCCCGAGATGGGCCGGATCATGACCGATAGTCACCACAGCGCCGAGCGCCCGCAATGCGGCCAGCCGACGGGTGTCCCTGGCGTCGCTTCCGGACACGGACGCGCCGCGCCGCACCAACAGCCGCGCCAACCCGCTCATGCCGGCGCCGCCGATCCCGACGAGGTGGACGCGGTCGAACTCATCCGGTAGAGCCGGAGCTGTCACAGTGACATCTTGCCCCATCCTCCGTCCAGGACGGAGCCTCAGGGGGCCGCGTGGCGCGCCGGTTGCCGCCGGCGGGACGCCGCAGCCTCCCGGATCATCGAGACGATCATGTCTGCGGCGTCGGGATGCCCGGAACCGGCGCACGCCGCCGACATCTTCGCCAGCCGCTCGGCGGAGGTCAGCACGGGCAGCAGTTCCGCACTGACCCACTGCGCGGACAGGTCGGCGTCGTCGACCATGAGGCCACCGCCGGCCTCCACGGTCGGCAGGGCGTTACGCCGCTGCTCGCCGTTGCCGTGCGGAAGCGGGACGTAGACGGCAGGCAGGCCCACCGCGGCAAGCTCCGCGCAGGTCATCGCGCCGGAGCGGCACAGCGCCATGTCCGCGGCCGCGTAGGCCGACGCCATGTGGTCCAGATACGGCCGCACGACGTAGGGCGCGGCCAGGTCCGCCGGCAGTGCCGCGAGCACCGTGTCGGCGTTCTTGGGCCCGGCCGCGTGCAGGACCTGGACCCCGCTCGCCGTGATCTCCGTGGCTACCGAGCTGATCACGTCGTTGAGCCGCCGGGCGCCCTGGGACCCGCCGAAGACCAGCAGCGTCGACCGGTCGGGATCAAGGCCGTAGCCGACCCGCGCGGCCCGCGCCGCCGCCGGGGAGCGGTCCAGGCGCAGAATCTCCGGGCGCAGCGGAATGCCGGTGAGCTGTCCGCCACGCAGCGGCGTGTTCGGATAGGACACCGCGACATAAGAGGTGAACCGGGCGCCGATCCGGTTGGCGACACCTGGCAGCGGGTTCGCCTCGTGCACGACGATCGGGATGCCCGCCCGGCGCGCGGCCAGGTAGGCGGGGACGGACACGTACCCGCCGAAGCCCACAACCACGTCCGCACGCACCCGGGCGAGCGTCGCCGACGCCTGGCTGACCGCCCCGGCGAGCCGGCCGGGAACAGCGAGCAGGGACGGCGTGGGCCGGCGTGGCAGCGGCACCTTCGGCACTGTCGCAAGCTCGTACCCACGAGCGGGCACGAGTCTGGCCTCCAGCCCGGATTCCGTCCCCAACAGGGTCAGACGCATCCGTGGATCAGCGGCCCGCAGGGCGTCCGCAACGGCCAGCGCCGGTTCGACATGACCCGCCGTGCCACCGCCGGCGAGTACCACACTCCTCAGCATCGCCCACGACGATGGCACATCTCTGTCGTGGATCACTCCCCGGGTACCACCACCGGCCGCGGCCGCCCCGCCGTCAACGGCGACACCCGCCGATTATGCAGCTACCGGATTCCCCCGGATCACTACAAGCCCTGCCAGCGGGACGGCCCGCCGGATCAGGACGCGGTGGCGTACCCGCGTGTACGGGTCCAGTACAGATGCGCAGGTCAGCCTGTATGACAGCGCCGCGCGCCCCCGGCCCTGACCCGGTGGGAAGAGACATGTCAACGGGATATTTCAACTTTGTCTACCGATCTGGTCGGCTGTGGACATCACGTCCGAAATGGTGGTGCACTACAACCATGTCCGCCGTGTCCGGATCCGTGCGCCGGTCGCCCGGACGGGTGAAGGGATCACATGATGAGCGTGAGCGCACCGGCCGCACACCAGGCCGAGGTACCGGTACAGGCTGGTCCGCACGCCCTGGTACTCGGAATCCAGCTGTCCCCGCAGTGGGGCACCGCCATCCGGCGGGCCCTTGACGACGTGCTCGGGGACGAACCCGATATCGAGATCGTCGATGTTCCCGTGGAGGGAGATCCGGTACGCCGGCCGCAGATCCTGTTGACCGGCCCAGGCCTGCAGACCGAACAGCCGACGGCCTGGTTCACCGGTGTCGAGTGGGTACACACCGTCTCCGCCGGGATCGACAGCTACCCGTCCTGGCTGCTGTCAGCACCTACCGTGACGTGCTCCCGCGGCCTGCACGCCACGCAGATCAGCGAGTGGGTGGTGACCGCGCTGCTCACCGAAGCCAGGCGTGATCCCTGGATCAGTGCACCGGTCACGTATGCCCGGCCGCCTGTGGGCGGTCTGCTCGCCGGTTCGACATTGGGGATCGTCGGACTCGGGGAGATCGGGCAGGCGGTGGCCCGGCGGGCGCTCGCACTCGAAGTCGACGTGGTGGCGGTACGGCGGCGGGACAGGCCGACTCCGGTGGACGGCGTCCGGCTGCTACCCGATCTCGCAAGCCTGCTGTCGGTCAGTGACGCCGTGCTGCTCAGCGCCGCAGCCACACCCGAAACCCGCCACATCATCAACGAGACCACATTGCGCCAGGTGAAGCCCGGCGTGCACCTGCTGAACATCGCCCGCGGCACCCTCGTCGACCAGGATGCGCTGCGGCCCGCCCTTGACGACGGGCGGGTCCGGGCGGCCAGCCTCGACGTGACCGTTCCGGATCCCCTGCCGGCCGGCCACTGGCTGTTCGACCACCCCCGGGTACGGATCAGCCCGCACGTCTCGGGCTGGGCCCCACGCCTGGAGCAGGCCATTGCCCGGCGGTTCCGCGAGAACCTGCTGCGCTACCGGGCCGGGCAGCCACTGATCGGGCTCGTCGATCCCACGCTCGGCTACTGAGAGCCTTTCGTAGGTTGCTGAAAGCCTTCTGGGGTTACCGAGACCTGTCCTGGCCAGTCGTCTGGCCGGAGAACGTGCGATCATCACCCCGTCCGCGCGCTCGGAGTCACCGTCCGAGTACGGTCGTCGCGGCATCGGCCAGGCGGCGCGCGGCAAGCTCGAGGCGTTGCGGGGAGTTACCCGCGAACGACATCCGCAGCGTCGCGGGATCCGGGTTGTACACGGCGAACTGCGGGCCGCAGACGTAGCTGACCCCAGCGCGGATCGCGGCGTCGAGCAGATCGTCCGCGGACAGCCCCGCGACGACACGCCCCCAGACGAACAACCCGCCGGCCGGGTCGTTGACCTCCAGGACACCGGGCAGGTACCTGGCCACGGCGTCCCGCAGCGCCGCGCAACGCTGCCCGTAGACGGCCGGTAGCCGGGCCAGGTGGGCGTCGAACCAGCCGTCCCGGCCCAGGAGCGTGACCAGGGTGTACTGCAGCAGGGTCGAGGTGTGCAGGTCCGACCAGCGCTTGGCACGGCCCACCGCACCGGCGAACGCGGGCGGGACAACCACCCAACCGGCCCGCAGACCCGGGCCCAGCGTCTTGGAGAAGGATCCGATGGTGATCACATTGTCGCTGTAGGCCGCGACCGGACGTAACGGATCACCGCGGAAACGCAGCGCCGTGTACGGCTCGTCCTCGACCACCATGAACTCGAAGCGCTCGGCCAGGTCGGCGAGCTCCCGCCGCCGGGGAGCGGAGAGCGTGACTCCGGTCGGGTTGTGGAAGGTCGCGACCGTGTAGACGAGTTTGGGACGCAGGCCACCGGCCAGCCGCTCGGCGAGCGCGCTGACGTCCATCCCGTCGTCGTCCACGGGAACCGCGAGGAACTCCGGCTGGTACATCTCCAGGCAGTGCAGCGAACCGGGGAACACCGGTTCCTCGACGGCGACGAGATCACCCGGGTCGAGCAGGACGCGGGCAATCACATCAAGCCCCTGTAGCCCACCCGCGGTCACCACGACCTGACCGGGGTCGACCGGCCGCCCGCGGTCCGCCGAGGCCCGGTCGGCTATCCAGGCACGCAGCTCGGGGAGCCCTTCGGCGGAGGAATACTGCAGGGCGGTCACCGCCTGCCTCGACGTCACCACCTGAGTCACGGCCTCACCGATCTCCACGGCGGGCAGGGTCTCCCCGGCGGGCAGCCCACCGGCCAGCGAGATGACGTCGGCGACCTCGCCGAGCCGTAGCGGGTCGCGCATCACCCACGTCCCGACCTCACCCATCCGGCGGGCGAGCCGAACCGGTCCCGGAAGGATCGCCTCGACCGACTCGTCGTCGCTCATAGCCATATTGTCCCCGCTGTCCCCGCCGCACACGCCCCGCGTCCCGCTTCTGCCCCGGACTCCGTGCCTGCTCCGGATCCCGGGTCTACTGCGCGTCCCGTACCTGCTCTGTGTCCGGCACCGAGGGGGGCGCGGCCTTTTGTGTATCCGGCGGGAAGGACGGCGGGCGGGGGATGCCGAGAATCTCGAACGCCTCGGCGAAGATCGGCCCCATCCGCCAGCTCTCGTTGCGGTGAACATGGCGCCACCGGCCCCAACCGGAGTCGCGGCGATACTGACCGGGCCAGTCGGTTGCGGCGATCTCGGCTGGGGAGACCTCGACCGGACCGTCACAGTCCGGGTCGACGAACAGGGCGTCCACCGGGCAGTAGATCTCGCACATGAAGCAGGTCTGGCAGTCCTCCTGACGTGCGATCACCGGTACCTCGCCGGCCACGGCGTCGAAGACGTTGGTCGGGCAGACCCGGACGCAGATGTTGCACTTGGTGCACCGGTCGGCGAGCAGGATTTCGATCATGACGCGATCCCTTCGGTGGCATCGGCGAGATCGGCGAGATCTGTTGATCCGGATCCGCGCTCCGGGGAGATCCAGATCCGGTCCAGACCCCCCACGAGGATGCGGTGGGTGAAGCTGTCGTCGGTCGCGGGGGTGTCCTCGCGCTGGTGCATGCCCCGGCTCTCCTCGCGGGCGAGCGCCGCGGTGTAGGACCACCGGGCCGAAGCCACGAGCGCCGCGGCCTCCCGCGCCCGTATCGCGTCCACGCCGGTTGCCCGCAGGTGCCCGCTCACCTCGTCCCAGGCCGCGTCCAGCTCGGACAGGGACGCGCGCAGCCGGTCGGCGGAGCGGAACATGTTCTTGTCGTAGGGATGCATCTCGGCCTGGACGGCGGCGACCACCGCCCGGGTGTCCACCGGTCGGGCCTCCCGCCGGGGCCGCAGCCCCACGCCGCCCGCTGCCACGGCCGGTGTGCCGGTGCCACGAACGGCCCGGCGCGCGTAGGCGACGGCCGCCTGACCCGCCCAGGTCCCCGACGACAGCGCCCACGCGGAGTTCTGAGCGCCACCTCCGGACGTGGCGCCGGCCACCAGCTCCCGGGTGGCCGCGTCACCGGCGGCGAACAGCCCCGGCACCGTGGTCGAGCAGTCGTCGTCGACGATCCGCAGGCCCCCTGTGCCGCGGATCGTTCCCTCACAGCGCAAGGTGACCTCGAACAGGTCGGTGTACGGATTGATCCCCTTCCGGTCGAACGGGAGCATGAAGTTGGGCTGCACTCTCGGCATCTGCCGCTGGATGCGTTCCGGAGCGCGGTCAAGCCGGGTGTACACGGGGCCGGCCAGCATCGCCCGGGCCAGAATCTCAGGGCGCAGCGGCCCATCCGAGATAATTTCGTTACCGTCGGCGTCGAAATAGGTACCGAACAGATAGGACATCGACCGGGTCATCGTCGACCACGCCGGAGACAGCGTGTAATAGCTGGAGAACTCCATACCGGACAGCTCGGCCCCCGCCTCGACCGCCATCAGATATCCGTCCCCGGTGTTGTTCTGCGAGCCGAGTAACCGAGAGGCAAAACCGCACCCGCCGGTCGACAGCACGACCGCGCCGGCATTGACCTGGTAGTCCACACCGGCCTGCCGCTGCACACCGCGGACGCCCGCCACCGAGCCGTCGACATGGACGAGCAGCTCGAGCACAGGGCTCTGATCGAGGATGCGCACCCCCGCGCGCTTGACCAGCCGACGCATGGCCCGCAGGTACTCCGGGCCCCGCACCGTCCGATACTGGGTGACCCCGTCGTCATCCGTGGGAAAGCGAAACGCCCCGCCGATGGTGGGCAGCAGCTCCCAGGTCTGGGAGAGAATACGGCTCATCCAGCTTTCCTCGCCCAGGCCGAAGGCCCTGGCCTGGCGTTCCCGTAACGCTTCGGCTCGAGCCTGCCGGTCCGGCGGCACCCACCAGTGGCCCACACCGGCGGTCGCCGTCACCCCGCTCGTCCCGCAGTAGCCTTTTTCCGCCAGCACGACCACGCCGCCCTGACGGGCAGCGGCCAGGGCCGCCCATGTACCGGCCAGTCCGCCACCGACGATGACCACGTCGGCATGCAGTTCCAACGGCGCCATGCTCTGGGACGTCATAGGGCTACCTGTCCTTTTCCGGGCCTCCGGCGGCGCACCAAAAGATCATCGGGCCGCCTTCGGCCAGCCTGTCCTTTCCACGGCCTCCGGCGGTGCACCAGAAAAGATGATCCCGATGCCGGATGGCCAGCGGGGACGGCGACCGTCGGAGGCGCCGTCCAAAGGAACGGCATCCGCACTCACGAGTGGGAAAAAGCCCGGTCGATCGAACGCCCTGTCACCGGGCGCTCGTCATCGGGTACTCACTCACGAAAGATGATCGGAAGAACGAACGCGCCAGGCTCTAACGACACAGACAACTGCTGCTGCGAGCGAAGTCGACGCAGCGGCGCCGGATCAGGCGCATTCCGATTGACATGTGAACCACTTTTCCCACTGACCGTCGACGCGTCAAGGCGTCCGGCTCACATCACGCCCGCTACGGTGCCCTCGGTGACCGTCCGCAGCCTCACGGTCCCGCGCGCCGCGCCGGGCCGCCGCCCGAGAACTGATCAGCGCGGCGGCCGCCGGTTCGTTGCGGGCGAACGACAGCAGCATGCCCACCGTGAGCATCGTCGGGATCAGCGCGGAGCCTCCGAAGGAGACCAACGGCAGGGGGATGCCGGTGATCGGGAGAAGACCCACCACGGCTCCCATGTTGACCAGTGCCTGGCCGAGGATCCATCCGGTGGCCGCCGCGGCGGCGAGCTGGATGAATGGGTCGGTGCTGCGGTGGGCGACCCGGATGCCGGCGAACCCGAGAACGGCGAAGAGCATGACGACGACCAGCGTGCCGAGAAGACCCAGTTCCTCTCCGATGATGGCGAGGATGAAGTCGGTGTGGGCGTTGGGAAGCAGCCCGGGCCACTTCTCCCGGGAGGCTCCGAGCCCCTCCCCCCACCAGCCCCCCGAGGCCAGCGCGTACAGGCCTTGCACCGCCTGGAAGCCGGTGTCGTGGGCGTCTGCAAAGGGATCACGATAGGACAGCAACCGCTCCAACCGGTAAGGCTCGCTGACGGCCAGTACGGTTCCGACCAGCAGGATCACTCCGTTGATCACGACGAACACCCGCAGTGGCGTCCCGACCACCCACAACAGGGTGAGCAGGATCGTGAGCACCACGATCGTCGTGCCCATGTCCGGCTCAAGCATGATCAACACGGAGATCAGGAGGGCACCGGGAACGAGCGGAACCAGCAGGTGCTTCCAGTCCCCCAGCAGCTTGCGTTTGCGCACCAGCAGATCGGCACCCCACAGCACGAGAGCGAGCTTTGCGATCTCGCTGGGCTGCAGTGTGTACGGCCCGAGCTCGATCCACCGCTGGGCGCCGTTGAGCGACTTGCCGAACTGCGGCGTCAACACGACCAACAGCAACACCAAGGAAACGATCATTGCAGGGTAGGCCAACAGCCGAAACACCCGTACCGGCAGGCGGCTGCTCAGCACCAGCAGGGGCATCCCGATGCCCACCCAGGTCGCCTGGCGGGCGAACACCGCATACGGGGAACCCAGCTCCTCGAAGGCACGCACGCTGGAGGCGGAAAGCACCATGATCAGACCAAGCAGCAACAGCAGACCGGCAGAAAACAGCAGAAGGTAGTAGGACGCAAGCGGCCGGGCCAGCACGGGCACCCGGGTGTCGTCACCACCGCGTCCGCCCGGTCGGGAAACACCGGCCTGGGGCAGGCTTGTTGTGATCAGACCGGTCCCACCGCTCACCCCGACACCACGCCCCAGCACGTCCTCTCGCTGCCCCTGAATCCCTGGATCACCGGGACGGACGCGGCCCGGTACGGAGCACGGTTACGCCCTTCCCACCGAATAGTCCATGCCGGCGGCCTTTTCGACACCGACCGTCGAGGGCGTGTCGGGCACCAACTGGCAGACCGCTGTACGCGCCGATCAAAAAATCAACCTTGCGGAGTCGCCCATGTATGCGAAGTAGCAGATCATCACAACAGTGGTACGTGTTGTCCGGCCGAACCTGCCGGCTCATCCTGCCGCCACGCCGGCTACGACAAAGAGATCACGAGGAAGAGCCTGAACCATGGCCCGAGACCACGTACTGGAAACACTGCGTGATGCGATAGGCGACACGCCCGTGCTGACCGACCCCGACATCATGGCCGGCTATGTCGGGGACTGGACCGGGCGCTTCGTCGGGCGGACGGCCGCCGTGGTCCGGCCGGCGAACACCGCCGGGGTGGCAGCGGTCGTCGAGATCTGCGCAAGGCACGAAACCCCGCTGGTGCCCCAGGGCGGCAACACCGGGCTCGTCGGTGGCGGTGTCCCGACCCGCGGGGAGATCGTGCTGAGCCTGCGTGGGCTCACCGACACCCTGTCGGTCGACGCGGCGGCCGCGCAGGCCACCGTCGGCGCGGGAGTACTGGTCAGTGCCCTACACGCTGCGGCCTCCGCCGCCGGCCTTGCGTACGGCGTGGACCTCGCGAGCCGGGACAGCGCCACGGTCGGCGGTACCGTCGCGACGAACGCCGGGGGTCTGCGGGTCCTGCAACACGGGGACACCAGAGCCCAGTTGCTCGGCGTGGAGGCCGTTGTGGGTGACGGCAGCATCATCTCCCACCTTGCCGGCCTCCCCAGGGACAACACCGGCTACCACCTGCCGTCCCTGCTCGCGGGCAGCGAAGGGACTCTCGGCGTCGTCACGGCGGTGCGGGTCCGGCTGGTACCGGCCACCCGGGCGCGGGCGGTCGGCCTGCTCGGCTTCGCCTCGGTGGAACAGGCCGTCACCGCGGCATCCCTGCTGCGCAACGGCCTGCCCGCGCTCGCGGCGGCCGAGTTCATGCTCTCCCCCGGCCTGGACCTGGTGATACGCGCGTGCCACCTCTCCCGGCCACTGCGGGGAAGGCACGCGGCATATCTCCTTATCGAGATCGCGGACAAGACCGGCGCATACGCGGTGGGCAGCGGCACCGCCGTCGGGGGCATCCCGGGCAGCGGCACCGCCAGCAGGAACATCGCCGGTAGAGGTATCACCGGTACCGGCTCGGCTGGTCGAGCCACCGTCCTGGAAACGCTGGCGGACGCCGTTGCCGGTCTGCCGGGAGTACAGGACGCGTCACTGGCGGGCGACGCACGCGGCTGCCGCGCCCTGTGGGCCTACCGGGAACGCCACACCGAATCGATCAGCACCTTCGGCACGCCCGTGAAGATGGACGTCACCTTGCCGCTGGCTGTCCTGCCCTCGTTCGTCGAGACGGTCCCGGCCACCGTCACGGGGATCGCCCCCGAGGCGAGGACCTGGCTGTTCGGTCACGTTGCCGAGGGCAACGTGCATGTCAACGTCACCGGCACCGGCGGAGAGGCCGAGGATCGACGGATCGAGGACGCCGTGTTCGGGCTCGTCGCCGACAACGGCGGCAGCATCAGCACGGAGCACGGGATCGGCACCGCGAAACGCCGTTGGCTACCACTGAACCGCTCGCCCAGCGAGATCGCGGCGTTCCGCCGCATCAAGCAGGCTCTCGACCCCGCCGGCATCCTCAACCCGAACGTCCTGCTACCGGACGCGCCCTGACCGCCCGAACCCCCGCCGCACCGGGCGGCCGGTTGCCAAATGTCGGGATGAGGCGATCGTCAGCCTGCATCAATATCTTCAACCAGTGTCGCGGCCGCAAGGAAAAATGACCGGATCTCCTGCAGGTAGTCGCGAGAGCCGAAAACCTTCGTCGGCGTAACCGAGGTCGCGGCATCGACTCCGGCCACCGTGACACCGCACCGGGTCGGTATACCAAGTGCCCTGATCGCGACGAGCTGCTGGTAAGGCACATAGATCTGAGTGGTGATTGCAACCACATGGTCGTGCGGCGTCGGGGGATTTTCGGTGCGCCAGTGCGTCAGCTGGTCGAACGTGTTCGCCCGTCGGGCATTCGGAGCGGCCGACGGTGTCACAAGAACCGTCGCACCCGGCCACCGTAGCCGGGCAACAGCTGTCCGTTCTTCGCTGTCCCCCCTGTCAGGAAGCCTGCCGGCGATCTCCGGAAACTCACGTAGCCCATAGGCGGCACGGACCGCAGCAACGACAGCGTCTCCTTCGGTCGTCATCCGACGACCTGGAAGCAACCATTCGTCGAGACCCAGCGCGTTTGCCTGGCTCCGTTCGGCAACGGAAAGATCACGGGCGGCCGTAGTAACAACGAGCTCGTCAAGGCGGGAATTGCAGCGCTGGAACAACCGGGCACGATGCAGGCGGTTGACGTTGGCGCGCACCGCGCCGGCGAGAACGACGAGATGCGACGCGCTCGCGACCGTCGGCCCGCTCGCGTCCACCATTCCCAGCGCCCACGCGGCACCGACAGCCAGGTTCTCGGGAATACGCCGGTCCCCGACGACTGCGACATCGTCCTCGATCGCGCCGCGCTCCCGGTTGTTGCGGAAGTCCCAGTCCGTGCAACGTTGACAAAGCTCACGCAACAACCGGCGTGGGTCCGCGGAACCGATCCAGCCCCACCCGGACGCCTTCGCCAGTGCCTGGACCGGCTCCGACGACAGCCACGCCCACAGACGCTCCAGCAGGACGGCCTCGGGAACACCACCGACGGGCCAACCTGGAACATCAACCGGATCAAAGGCCGGTGAAGCATCGAGTTGCACAGCACGCCTTTCCTATACACGTCCGCACCCCGCCGAAGGTCGCACTCACGCGGGTGGGCCCCGAGCGGGTCCCTGTCAGGGCTGGTACCTCGGCACATTACGCGCCACCGAAGCCGGGTTGAGCAACATCCGGACCTTCGATCCCTGTATACGAGGAATAACCATGGGCCAGGACACGGCCACGCGCGTCCCCGGTAGGCCTTCCCGGGGAGCCCCGCACCCACCAGGAGAACCGACCTGCCGGGGTGTGGTACGAAGCAGGATGTATGGTTCCGTAGGCAGCCAGGCGGATGATCGCGGCGACACAGGCGTTAGAATAGATCATTCCTGTAGTCCGTATCCCTACCAGCAATGATCGTCGTCGAGTCGGCTCGCTCGGAGCAGCGCCAGGATCCGGACCAGACGAACAAGGTAAATCGAAGGAGGCAGGGACGGCGGACAAAAGCTTCGGCTGTCTCCCGGACGCACGAAAGAGACTATTGATTCAGAAACGGGCAGTCTGCCAATGCCATCACTCCGCACTGTTTCGGCAACCTTACCCATGGGATCTTCTGCTCACTTCACCCCGAATCAGAAAAGGTGGTACCGGACATTAATGACAGATAACCGTCGAGGTCAAGAGTGATGTCCACGAGCACGACCGAAGCACAGATCCGGCGAACCGGGTCAGGTTTGCAGGTGCTGCAGTGGCCAGCCCTGAGCGAGCACAATGTGGATGCTTTCGTCACGACACGCGACGGCGGAGTCTCAAGGGGGGCCTACGCCTCGCTAAACCTCGGCCTGCATGTCGGAGACAACGATGCGGACGTGCTGGAGAACCGCACGAGAGTAGCCGAGGCGCTCCATGCGAGTCTGGATGATTTCGTATTCTGCGAGCAGGCCCACCGCCCGAACGTAGCCGTCGTGACCCACGAACACCGCGGTCGAGGCGCCCGCTCGGTCTCGGACGCGATACCGATGACCGATGCGCTCGTGACCACGGTTCCCGGTGTCGTCCTTGTCGTCATGGTGGCCGACTGCGTCCCACTCGTACTACACGATCCTGTAGCCGGAGTACTGGCATGCGTCCATGCCGGCTGGGGGGGAACCGTCCGGGGGGTCACCCCCGCGGCCATAGCAACCATGCGGCAGTTCGGCAGCGAGCCGCAGAATGTCATCGCCTGTGTCGGGCCGGCCATTCACCCCGACCGTTACCAGGTCGGTGAGGATGTCGTCAACGCAGCCCGCGTCGCCTTCGGCGACCAGCTCGACGCGGTGGTGCGGCCCGACGGTCTCGGCAAGTGGACCTTTGACCTGTGGCGGGCCAATACCCTGCAGCTGGTCGCCGCGGGCGTGCCGGAAAGCCAGGTGCACGTCACCGGTCTCGGCACCGGCCCGAGCACGCCGTTCTTCAGCCACCGGGCCGAGAACCCGTGCGGCCGGTTCGTCGCCGCGGCCCGCCTGCGCGGAAAGGATCTTCCGTGAAGGTGTCACCTCGACGTGGTGAGAGCTTCCGGTACGTCGGCTACGACATCGACGCCTCCCGCAACCGGCTTGTGTGCCGCTACCGGCTCGACGGGCGGGAGTTCGGCGAGGAGGTGACCTTCCCCGGCGGCGGTGCCTGGGACGAGCCGGCAGTCGCCGAGGCGGCGCGGCTGGTGTTCCTGCTGGCCGCAGTCTCCTATTACAAGTCGGCTGCCCCGCCGGTCGTCGACCTCGGCGACACCGCGGTGACGGACGTCGAGCGCGTTTTTCTGCGCGAATTCTATCTGGACGGTCTGGGCGAGTTCGCCTACCGCAACAATCTCGACCTTTCCGACCTGCGGATCGTGGGTCCCCGGTTGGAGCGGACAGCGCCGGTGGTCTTCAATCCGCAGGACGGCCGGCCGCTGGTGCCCTTCGGCGGTGGGGTGGACTCCATCGTCACCGCGGAGCTCCTCCGGCCGATGGCGAAGGACCCGGCGCTGTTCGTGGTCAACCGGCCCGGGGACCGTTTCGACGCCATCGAGCGGCCCGCCCGCGTCACGGGTTTTCCGGTCGTCCGAGCGGAGCGGCTCATCGACCCCCAGCTGCTGCGGTCGGCGGAGCTCGGCTTTCTCAACGGGCACGTTCCGGTCACCGGAATCCTCTCGGCGATCGCGCTCATGGCCGCCGCGTTGGACGGACGGGATGCCGTGGTGATGTCCAACGAATGGTCGGCATCCGTGGGAACCATCGAGGTCGACGGCCGGTCCATCAACCATCAGTACTCCAAGGGCGAGGCATTCGAGAATTCCCTGCGCTCGGTGCTAGCGGAAACGTTGGCCGGCGGGCCGGATTATTTCTCGCTGTTGCGTCCGTTCACCGAGCTATGGATTGCGCGACGGTTCGCCACGCTCCCGCAGTACTTCGACCACTTTCGCAGCTGCAACCGCGCCTTCCACATCGACCCGGCACAGCGGCTGGACCGGTGGTGCGGCCAGTGCGACAAGTGTTGTTTCATCGACCTGGTCCTCTCCCCCTTCATGGACGAGCCGACGCTGCGGCAGGTGTTCGACGGACGTGAACCACTGGCCGACGTGACGCTGCTGGGCCGTTTCCGCACGTTGCTGGGTCTGTCCACGGACAACAAGCCCTGGGAATGTGTCGGTGACGTCACCGAGTGCCGGGCTGCCACCTTGCTGACCGCCCCACGCCACGACCGGGCCGGTTCGGCCGTACTGGCCGCACTCGGTCCCCTGTCCGGGGAGCCCACGCCCGAGGAGCTGCTCACACCGCATGGCCGCCACTTCGTTCCGGACCGGTATGCGCCCGACGATCTCCTGGTCTGACCTGCGTGGCCGCACGGTCGGTCTCTACGGCCTGGGCCGCGAGGGCGAAGCCAACCTGCGGGCCTGCCTCGCCCTGGGGCTCGACCCGGTGCTCGTCGACGACGCTCCCACCCGTACCCACGTCGAGGGCAGACCGCTGCTGGCGACCGCGGCCGGCGGACTTGACGCCCTCACCCGCTGTGAGCTCGTTGTCAAGGCGCCGGGGATCTCGCGGTACGGCCCGACCGTGCGCAGCCTGGAACAGCGCGGCATCCCGGTGGTGGGTGGTGTGGGCCTGTGGCTTGCCGAGGCCGACCGGTCGAAGGTGCTGTGTGTGACCGGAACCAAGGGCAAGAGCACGACCTCGGCCATTGCCGGGCACCTGCTGACCCGGCTCGGCTACCGATGCCTGGTCGCGGGCAACATCGGTGTGCCGCCGTACGATCCGCGGGTCGGCGCCGAGTACGACTTCTGGGTCGTGGAGGTGTCCAGCTACCAGGCGACCGACCTGTCGTGTTCCCCGCCGGTGGTCGCACTCACCTCCCTGCATCCCGATCATCTGCCGTGGCACGACGGCGATCCCGAGACGTACTACTGTGACAAGCTGTCCGCCTGCTCGCAGCCCGGCGCCGAGCTGACCGTCGCCAACGGTGACAGTGACCTGATCCGTGCCCATCGGCACCTCCTCGGCCCGAGGGTGCGATGGGTGCACGCCGACGACGACACAGTCGGCGACTGGACCCGGCCGCTGGGGCTTCTCGGCCTCCACAACCGGCGCAACGCGGCAATTGCCAAGGCATGTCTGCGGGAGCTCGGTGTGCCCGAGGCGGACGACGACGACAAGCTGCGGGCCGCCGCGGAGGGTTTTGCCGGTCTGGACAGCCGGCTGAAGATGATCGGGTCGGTGGGCGGGGTCGGCTTCGTCGACGACAGCCTGTCGACGAACGTCCTGCCGACGCTCGCGGCCGTCGATGCCTTCGACGACCGCAGAGTCGCACTCATCGTCGGTGGTTACAGCCGCGGCATCGACTACCGTCCACTGGCTGTCGGCCTTCGGATCCGTACCCTGGACACGCTTGTCCTCACCGTGCCGGACAATGGCCCGGACATCCGCCGCCAGGTCACCGAAACCGACGCCGGCCCACATGTCACAATCGTCGACGCTCCCGACCT
>NZ_CAAAFO010000122.1:30378-34790 GCF_900634715.1 Candidatus Protofrankia californiensis
CGGCGGCGCCGAGCTTTGGACGGTTCCGCGACTACAGCGAGCGCGGCGCGGCCTTCGCGCTCGCCATGCAGGACTGTCGCGCCACCTAACGTCATGGTAAGTAATCATTTTCGAGGCGCAGTGGCTATACGCTCGACACGAGGCCGAACGTAGTTACTTCACGTAGCAGCTCCTGCTCGGTCGGGTGGAGCACCTTCTCGACCTCTTCGGATGAAAGCGTTGTCAACTCAGCACCGGAGGCAGCGGCAGAACCGGGGGTCGCGGCAACGAGCAGCCGCCGGAGACCGAGAATCTTCTCAAGCAGCGCGATGGACTTCAGGCAGTCGTCGCTGTCGACGTCGAGAGGGGCGAGTTCTGACCGCTCCCGCAGGGAATCCGCGACGAGGACGCTCGCCTGGCGTACCAGGTCGAGACGGGTCGTGGTGGTGACCCCGACAACCGGGACGTCGTCGTGTCCGGAGTTCTTCCGCCGGGGGTCGACACCGGTGAGCGCGCCATAATAGAGCGCGAGACCACGCCCCGATGTGCATACCGCAATCGAAGAGATAACAACGCCGCCGAACTGCTCGAGTCGCATCGCCCGGAGCCGGGAATACCCTTCGTAGGCTGCCTGGAGCCAACGATGTGCATCGTCACCGCCGGTCAGTTTGGCGAGCCTCACATAGGTCCCGAGCAGATTGAACTCGGCCCTGTCGACCTCGGGATCGTCCAGGCGCCTGCGTTCGTCCAGCGAGTGTTGCAGGAGTTCCAGGGCCTCGGCCAACGTCGACGGGTCATCAGGAACGCCGTGGCGGCCGACCGTCTTGCGCAGCAGCAGGCCACGCATTGCCATGGCTCGGGCAGCCCTGATCCTGCCTTCGGAGGTACCGTCGACATTCGCCAGTCGTTCGGCTTCGCGAGCGAGAGCAATGCCTGCCTCGATCTCGTCCGGCGTGGACTTGCTGTTCTGGTTGGCCCACCGTGCCTGGCCGTAGAGGCATTCGGCCACAAGCGGAGCGTCCCGCTCCGGGTCGAAATGACCGAGGGCCTCGGTGTAGAGCGCCGAGGCCTCCCTGACCATGGAACGCAGCTCAAGAACACGTGCGACACCGTGGAGAACCAGCCCACGACGGCGTGGCTCCAGCCCCGCAAGCGAACCCGGCCGGACAGCGGCTTCATAAAGGCTTCTGACCGTGTCGTTGTCCGCGAGGCGCACGAGCAGATGCCAGCCAGGGTCGGTGCTCGCCAGAGAAGCCCAGCCGGGCAGCCCGACAAGCGCACCCTGGGTCATCACGTGACGTTCCTGTTGGATTTCTGCGCGCAACAACCGGTGCATCTGCAGGGTGGTGACACGGTTCTGGGTGCGGGTGGTGACCAGACCGATGTCCCGCAGGGTGTCGAGCGGGGCACTGTCGTCCAGCCCGAGGGCTGCGACGAGATCGTCCACAGGCAGCAGCACCGGTGGCGCCCATGCCACGGCATGCGCGGCGTCGAGCGCGGCGCGGTCGTGGGCAAGGACGCCGGCGGCCAGGCGCCAGACAAGAGCCGGACCGCTCTCCCCCGGGCCCGCCTCCCCTGGACGCACGAACGGCTCCCGCACGCCGGCCCGCACCAACCGCCGCAGCGCCTCGTAGACCAGCGGCCTTCCCCGGGTCACGGCCTGAAGCTGCTCTGGCAGATCGACCATGTCCGAGGGCTCCAGCGGCCCGATGACAATCGGCTCGACCCCCGGGAAGAAGGCGTCCCATTCCGCGTTCGTGCTCGTCACGATCAGTGTCTGGCCGGGTTTGACGGTCCGCGGCAGGAGGTCCCGGATCTCTTCCGGAGATCTGTCGGCATTGTCGAGGACGACGACCCAGGGCGCGTCGCTCGCCTCAAGACGTTGCAGCGCCGCCCTGGCATACGGCTCGCGGTCGAGGTCGTCCGGCACGAGGCCGACACGCGACATCTGCTCCAGCTCCGCCAGGGCCAGTTCGGACAGCAGCGACGAACGGTCACTTGCGTTCAGGAACCAGCCGTACCCGGCGTCGGCGCCTCGGGCCCGTTCGTAAGCCAGCAGGGATTTTCCCATACCCTGGTTTCCCCGCAGCACGATGCGCCCCTGACTGCGCTCGAGGGCTTCCCAGGTGTCCGCCCGGCTGCCGTATCGTGACGGGGCCTGCTCCAGCACCGGGAGCCGCGCGTAGATGGCCGGAGTCTGCGCATCCCGGGGCTTACGGAGAGGGTTCTCCGCATGGGGTGACGAAGTGATGTCGAGCAGCGTCGTTCCATATCCCTTACCGAGCTCTTCGAGTCCGCTCCGGACCGCCTCCTCGAACGGCGCCGGCTGTTCCTCGTCACGCTCGATGGCTACCTTCACTACGTCCACCGGGACGAGCCAGCCCGGCAGACGGGCTCCGGGTGCCAGCTTTATCACACCGTCCTCCGCCCCAGGACGAGGCAGGACGACACCCCTGAAATCTCTGCTTTGCCGCAGGTAGCTCGTGTCCAGCGGCCTCCTGACATCGGCGAGAAGAATGGCGTGCCTGTCCTGTCCCCGGTCGAGCAGCGCGACGACAGGGCGGATCTGAGCCCGCAGCAGCAGCCCCGCGAGCATAAGCACAAGATCGAGACAGGTACCTTTCTCCCGGCGGACACGGGCCGGATACCGGATGCGCTGCCTGTCCCCGTGGGGGCCGCTCCAGGCATCGAGGCCATACCGTAGCCTCATCGTGGCGAGCGCCTCATAGGCATCCTGTATCACCTTGCGACCGGCCAGCTCCGCGAGGTCGGGATGCCTCTCGTTGAAGACGATCGCGAGCGGTACCCCGAGGTCGTCGAAGGACGCGGGATTCACGTAGCGCGCGAGCGACGCCGCATCCGCCGTGTCCCAGTCGGGCCAGGGTTCCGCCGCATATTGACCATCACCGGGGTTTTCCCCCGGGCCCCCATCTGTCATGACGCGATAGTAGTAACACCCATGCGGCGCATCGTGACAGGATCGCCGATAGCCTAACCGATTTTACTATACGCCACCGATCGAGTACGCACCATGCGCCACGCCGGCGGCAGCGGCCTCCCGGTCGCGGCGCAGACACCGGTCAACATCCCGAGCATCCGGCAACACTTCTGGTCGCGCCGTTCAAGGCTCGAGTCATGCCGTTCAGCCAGCAATCAACCACGGTCACAAATCGGGATCAACAACCCTTGGTTGCCGATCCGGTCGTAACAGTATAAGTATGGGTCTATGGGGGATACATCTGACGATGACCAGATCAGGGCCGACATCCTGGCGGCGCTCGACAATCTCCTGACCCGGAAGCTGACATCCGGCGGCTGGGAACAGGCGATGTCGATAGTCAGCGACATCGAGACGGCACTCGAGTCCGGAGATCTTGAAGCCGCGCGCGCCGCCCGACGCCGACTCGATCGCGATCGTCCGATATGGGCAAACAGAGCCCAGGACCTACCCCTCGAGTCCGCCGACGAATACGTTCGGGAAAGGGTCGGCGAGCTGAAGCACCGCGTGCGAGGTCCGGACAACGGGCAACCAGCCGACGATGAATGACGTCCCGATCCTGACCGATTACGAGCTGGTCGTCCACCTGTTCGCATCGGCCGAGGGAGACGCCGGCAAGGAGGCGTACCGCGAGCTGAGACGTATCTGGTCGGCATGCGAAGGCGAACTGGGTATGGGCGAGCAGGTCACGGCAACCCTTCCTTCTGTTCTTCCCGCCGATCCGGATCTGCTGGAGGAAGGACCGATCGCCGCCTGTGAGGCAGCCGCCGGCGGCACCGTCCAGGCGATTCTCCGTCGCGAAGGTGACGTCCTCTGCCTTTCGTTCGTCCTGGATCCGGCGGATCCGCGGTCCTGGGAAGAACTGGACCAACAGTGGTCCCGGATCGCAGCCGACCCCGCGGATCCCCTGTTCGGCGAGGCCCGGCTGTACCTGGCACAGTCCCACCACGTACCCGCTGGCGATGGGGCCGGCGCCAACGAGATAAGCCGGGAACTCGCCGCGGCGGTACATACCGCGATGCCAGTCGATATCGCCGGGCAATGGTGGCGACACGGCGTGACGGTGCCAACCGGTTTCGCCGTCTGGGAAGCGGTCGAACACACCCGGGACACCGACTCACGGGCCGTTCGGCGGATAGCGGTGATCGCACCCCACGGTGATGATGACGCGCTGAGCGGATGGACATGGACCTCCGGCGGTTTGCGCCTGCCTCCGTTACCCCGCTATCTTCTGCACGCCGCGAAGATCCGCTACCAGCTTCGGGTCTGGTCGGAGGAACAGCGGGAACTGCGTCGTATCCGCCAGGAGGCGGACGAGACAGTATCAGATCTTCTCCGGATTCTCAAGACCGGTATCGCCGACGAGACCGCGGTCTCGGACACCGACCTGTTCACCGGCCTGCAGCGGCTGGCTCGTCTCGAGCTCGACGACGCC
>NZ_CAAAFO010000122.1:35358-38379 GCF_900634715.1 Candidatus Protofrankia californiensis
ATGATCACCGAACGTGTGATCCGGCGGCGCCAGCAGCAACGGGCCGGACGGCTCCAGCGCATGGAAGCCGACCTGTACCAGCGGCAGGAGTGGTTCACCCGGGCGCAGACAATGGCCATCGGCGTGGTCGGCATGGTACTCACCACCGTCCAGACATTCGACTACAGGCTCCCGCTTCCGGGGCCGACGCAGCCCCCGCTGATCGTCCTTCTCGGCGCTGTCACGCTCCTGTTGTCATCGATCGTCTTCCGGTTCCGACAGCCGTCCCACGGTCCGGACCTGAGCTGGGTCGAACCGGTCGCGGCCGGCTGCGCGGGGGCCGCCTCGGTATGGCTCGCCATTTCCTGGATCTCGTACAGCCTGGGCTCCCTTGTCTCGCCCGCGTGGACCGCCGGCCCGGCGGGCGGCGCGTTCATGCTGTGCGCGGCGGGCACGGCCTGGTTTGCCCGACGGCGGGTCACATCCGCGACGTGAGCGGGCCGAAACGTCCGGTTCTGTCGCCGATCTTGTGAACCCTCGGTCGTCGATGCATGCGATCGAATAGGTCCGCCCGCCTCTTCGCGCCAGGCTTGGTCGATAACCTTGTGTGACCACAAGATCTGCTCCAGATCCAAACGTCCAACTGACATCCGGCCGACCGGCCGTCCGCACCGGGAATGCGTGTCAGGAACCGCCGTGGGAGAGGAACTCCGCGTAGAACAGGCCGAGTCCGAACGCCACGGCCAGCCCGGAGACGATCCAGAAGCGGATGATGACCGTGGTCTCGGGCCACTCCGCCAGCTCGAAGTGATGATGGATCGGCGCCATGTTGAAGATTCGCTTCCGGGTGGCCTTGAAGAAGGCGACCTGCAGGATCACCGACAGCGTCTCGACGACGAACAACCCGCCGAGGACGAACAACAGCAGCTCCGTCCGGCTGACGATGGCGATGCTCGCGAACGCGCCGCCGAGGGCGAGGGAACCGGTGTCACCCATGAATATCTTCGCAGGGCTGGCATTCCACCACAGGAAACCGAAACAGGCGCCCATGGCCGAGGCCGCTACCAGCGCGACGTCCAGCGGGTCACGGACGAGGTAGCACCCGGCGCCACCTGCCCCGGGCTCGCACAGGTTGCCGAACTGCCAGAAGGAGATCACCACATAGGCGCCGAACACCATCGCCGAGGTGCCGGCGGCCAGCCCGTCCAGCCCGTCGGTGAGGTTCACCGCATTCGACGTCGCCGCAATGATTATCCAGGCCAGCAGCGGGAAGCCGACCAGACCGATCGAGATGTCGGTGTCCCGGACGATCGAGACGAACGTCGACCCCGGCAGCAGTCCGTCGGCGTTTTTGAACCGGACGGCCAGCAGCCCGAACGCCAGCGCCACCGCGGCCTGGCCGGCGAACTTGGTCCGGGCCGTGAGCCCGAGGCTGCGCTGCTTACGAATCTTGATGTAGTCGTCGAGGAAGCCGACCACACCGAGACCGGTCATGACCATCAGGACAAGCAGCCCCGAGGCGGTGAAACCCTTCATCGTGACGACGTGCGCGACGAAGTACCCGGCCAGCGCCGCGAGGATGATGACCGTCCCACCCATGGTGGGCGTGCCCCGCTTGGTGAGGTGGCTGGACGGCCCGTCCTCACGGATCTCCTGACCATAGCCCTGCCGGCGGAACAGCCGGATCACCGATGGCGTCCCCAGCAGCGACACCACAAGGGCCACCAGCGCGGCGACCAGTACACCTCTCACCCGTGCGCACCCCACTCGCCGGGCACGGCGCCCGACGTCAACTCGCTCGCGACCCGCTCCAGCCCGAATGCGCGGGATGCCTTGACCAGCACCACGTCACCCGGTGCCAACCGCTCCCGCAGCAGTTTGCACGCCTGCTCGACGTCAGCGACCCACACCGACTCCCCTGACCACGAACCCTCCAGCGACGCCCCGAGGTGTATCCGGCGCGCCTGCGCGCCGATCGCCACCAGCTGCTCCACACCGAGCCGGACGACGAGCCGGCCGAGAGCGTCGTGCTCGTCGTCGGCGCTCGCGCCGAGCTCCTCCATACCGCCGAGGACCGCCCAGGCCCGCCGGCCCCGGCTCAAGTCGGCCAGGGCCTTCAGCGCGGCCCGCATGGACTCGGGGTTGGCGTTGTAGGCGTCGTTGACGACGGTGACGCCGTTTCCGGTCACCGTCACCTCCATCCGCCAGCGGCTGCGCGCCCGCGCCCGCGACAGCACGGCGGCCGTCCGCGCGGGCGGGAGCCCGAGCCGGATCGCGACCGCGGCGGCGGCCAGCGCGCTGCCGACCTGGTGTTCGCCGACGAGGTTCAACGAGACCAGATGCCGCTCGCCGCCGGCCACCAGCTCGAAGCGGGCCGAGCCGTTGTCGTCGACCCGCACACCGTGCGCCTGCACGTCCGCTCGGGTACTCCCACCGATCGTGATCACCTCGCCACGTGCGCGGGTGGCCATCCCCGCGACCAGCGGGTCGTCGGCGTTGAGGACGACGGCCGCGGACGCGGCCTCGGCCAGTTCGCCCTTGGCCCGGGCGATACCGGCCCGCCCGTCGGCGTACTGGCCGACATGCGCCGAGCCGACGTTCAGCACGACCCCGATCTGCGGCCGGGCCAGCGCGCACAGGGCTGCGACGTGGCCGGGCCCGCGGGCACCCATCTCCAGCACGGCGAACCTGGTGGCCGGTTCGATGCGAAGGACGGTCAGCGGCAGGCCGATCTCGTTGTTGAACGAACCGGCGGCGGCAACGGTCGGCCCGAGCTCGCCCAGCAGGTCGGCGAGGAGATCCTTGGTGGTGGTCTTGCCCGCCGAGCCGGTCACCGCGACCACGGTCGCCGCCGATCGGCTGCGCACCTCGGCGGCGAGCGCGGCCAGCGCCGCGGCGGGGTCGGGGACCACCACCGCCGCTACGCCCACCGGCCGGGCCGCGAGCACCGCGGTCGCGCCGGCGCTCACCGCGTCCGCGGCGAAGTCGTGGCCGTCGACCCGGGCTCCGGCCACAGCGACGAACAGCGCACCGGCGGTGACC
>NZ_CAAAFO010000122.1:38834-39334 GCF_900634715.1 Candidatus Protofrankia californiensis
GCCGCGGGCGCCAACGGGCAACGTCCGCACGCCGGTACACATCTGGGCGATGATCACTTCCGGATCCTCCGACCGGGGGTTGTCACTGGTGAAGATCGAAAGATCGGCGCCGGCGGCGGCGGCGGCACCCATCAGCGGGCGTTTGCCCCGATCACGGTCGCCGCCACAGCCGAGCACCACGATCACGCGGCCGGCTACCAGCGGCCGCACGGTGCGTAGCAGCGTCTCCACCGCGTCCGGTGTGTGGGCGTAGTCGACCAGGCCGAGAAACGGCTGGCCGGCGTCGACCCGTTCCATCCTGCCCGGTACGCCGGGAAGACTCGCCAGACCGGCTGCCGCGACCTGTGCGGGGACACCGGTTGCCACCAGCAGCGCCAGCGCCACCAGGGCGTTGCCGACGTTGAAGGCTCCGGGTAGCGCAATGCGCACCCGGACGTCCTGACCGTGCGGGCCGAGCGCGCCGAAGGTGGTCCCGGTGGGGCCGGCGGCGACGTCGACGG
>NZ_CAAAFO010000122.1:39538-40505 GCF_900634715.1 Candidatus Protofrankia californiensis
TCGCCGCCGCGGTCACCCCGCGCTCGACCATGACCGCGAGTAGCGCCTGCAGGTCGGTGGCTTCCGGGGTGGTGCGTACCGAGGGGATCGCGGCACCGGCCAACCGGGTCTGCACCGTCCCGACCAGCCCGGTCGTGTGCCCCGCGGCGCGCAGCCCCGCCTCCAGCAGATAAGCCACCGTCGTCTTGCCGTTGGTGCCGGTGACCCCCAGCAGTTTCAGGGCTGCCGACGGGTCGCCGTACACCCGGGAGGCGATCGGTCCCAGCAATGCCCGCGGGTCCGCGGCCACGAGCACCGGGACGCCTCCGCCCGCGGTCGTGGCCGCCGCGACGCGTTCGGCGCCGGCCCCGTCGGTCAGCACGGCCACGGCACCGGCCGTGACCGCCTGCTCGACAAAGGCGGCCCCGTGCACATGCGCACCGGGCAGGGCCGCGTACAGGTCACCAGGGCGCACCGCACGCGAGTCGTGGGTAATCCCGCGGACGACCACCCCCTCGCCGGAGCCGCCGGTCACCGCAAGACCGTGGTATCCGGCGGTCAGCTCGGTGAGCGCCCGTGCGAGCGGGGCAACCGGACGCAACACCGGTGAGGTCACGCCAACGACATTAGTAGCCGGCCCGCCGGGACCTGCGCCGGGTCACGGGACCCGCGGCAGGTCAACGGTCGGCGTCCAGATCGAGGACGAGCTTCGGCGCACTCGTGCCGGGTGGGGCCACGCCCAGTGTCGCCAGCGCGAAGGTCATCACCCGTTGGAACACCGGTGCGGCGACCGTCCCGCCGTAGTGGCCGTCGCGGGGGTTGTCCAGCACCACCTCGACGATCGCCCTGGGCTGGTCGGCCGGGGCGAAACCCACGAACGAGGCGACGTAGCCGTCGTAGCGACCCGAGGGACCCACGCGCTGCGCCGTTCCGGTCTTGCCCGCCACCCGGTATCCGTCGATGGCTGCCAGCGGTGCGGTTCCCGAAT
>NZ_CAAAFO010000122.1:40980-41667 GCF_900634715.1 Candidatus Protofrankia californiensis
TGGCCTCACTGATCACCCGGATGCCGGGCTGGCGCGGTGTGGTGTGCACGGTCCCGTCCGGGGAGACGGTGCTGTCCACCAGGCGGGGCGCGACCCGCACGCCCCCGTTGGCGATGGTGGCGTAGACCGAGGCCATCTGGATCGCGGTCGCGGACATCCCCTGCCCGTAGGAGATCGTGGCCGCCTGCTGGGCATCCCACTCCGACGCGGGCCTCAGGATGCCGGCGCTTTCGCCCGGAAAGCGCAGTGCGGTCCTGGTACCGAGGCCGAAGTCGCGCAGCGCGCTTTCCAGGCCGGCCGAACCCAGCTTGCGCGCGATCTGGATCGTCCCGAGGTTGCTGGACACCGCCAGCACCCCGGCCGCGGTGAGGTGCTCGACCCCGTGCGGCTCGGCGTCGGTGAAGGTCCGGCCCGCGATCCGCATGTTCGGCGGTACCGTCACGGGGGTCTCCGCCGAGATCAGGCCGCGGTCGATCGCCGCGGCCATGGTGATGACCTTGTTGACGCTCCCCGGCTCGTACACGTCCTGGGTGGCGCGGTTCTTCAGGGTGCCCGGATCCGCGGTACCGACCTTGTTGGGGTCGTAGCCGGGCGCGTCCGCCATCGCGAGGATGTCCCCGGTACCCGGGACCATCACCACGACGCTGCCGCCGTCGGCCTGGGTCGTGCGCACGGCTTCGGCCAGTG
>NZ_CAAAFO010000122.1:42133-44696 GCF_900634715.1 Candidatus Protofrankia californiensis
CGCAGCCGCTGCTGCTCGGCGCGTTCGGCGTAGGTGGACGCCTGGAACGCCTGCAGCTGGGTCAGCCGGCCGGCGAGCACGACCAGCAGCGCGCAGAGGACGACGACGGAGACCCGCAGTCTGCGGCGCGGGCTGCCCAGGCGCATGGGCGGACGGGTCGCGGCGGTGCGCGGTGACGGCGGACGGACCGCGGTGGCGCCCGGCCTGCCCGCCCGGGTCCGTGACGTGCCCGCCTGATAACCCCTGGGGGCGGGTCGGCGGACCCGGCGCGGATTCGACGGCCGGCCCCGCTGCTGCCCGTCCACCCGGCCATGGTCCGGTTGGTAAGCGTCCGTGTCGTATACGTACTCGTCCCAGCTGGGACCGCCGTCTCCGTAGTCAGTGTCCCCGTAGTCAGTGTCCCCGTAAGCCTCCCCATGAGTGGTACGGGAGGCGCTGGCGGCCGCTGTGGAACGGTAGCCGTCCGGATCCGCGTAGCCGGGGGCGAACCCGCCGTGGTCACCCTCGTACCACCGGTCCGCGGCGCCACGACGAGCAGGACCGGATACCGTACGTGACCGTGACCGGTTACGCAACGACCCACGGTGCAGCGTGGAGCTCACCGAGCCCCTCCGGCCGGTGACCCGCCTGCGGCCGAAGCGCCACTGGTCGGCGTGCCTCCAGCCGGTGGCGCGCCACCGGCCGGCGCGGCTCCTGTCGGCGTGCCTCCGGCCGGTACGCCACCGGCGGCCACCGAACCGGCGGCCGTCCGTCCCGGCGGTGGCACCACAACGGTGACGACGCCGGAGGACGAATCCGTACCGATCACACGGGCACCGGGTGGGATCGGGGTTCCGGCCGGCAGGTACTGCGGGATGCCGCCGGGGACCATGCCGAGCTGGGCTGCTCTGGCGGCGAGGGTGGCCGGGGCGGACAGCCTGTCCAGCCGCATGGACAGCGCCTGTTCCTCGTCCAGGAGATCGGACGAGGTCTGGCGCAGGTCGTGGACCTTGAACGCGCTCTGCGCAAGTGCTGTGTTGAGCAGCAGGAGGCACATGAGGCCGCCGCCCATGAGCAGCAACAACAGGATGACGAAGGGTGCGCGGGGAGCGTGGCCGCGGGCAGGGGGCGGGCCGACCCGCAACGGCGACGGCGCGGACGACCAGCGCGGCTCGTCCACCCGCCGGCGCGGGCTGTCCAGGACCGACGCGGCAGCGGCCATCCCACCGGCGCGCCCGCCCAGGGACGGGATCGGGATGGCCGTATCGGCCTGCCCCCGGGCGGACGCCGAAGCGGACACCGTGCCGTATGCCGCAGCCGACGCCGCGCGGCCGTAACGATCGGCGCGGGCTGTCCGGTACGGCGCACGGGCGGTCTGCGCGGCCGGCGCCGCGGGCTTCGTCCTGGTCCGGGACTGCCGTGCAAGCAGGGGGGCCGGAGCGCTCATGCCGCACCTCCGGCTGTCACGGCTATCCGCTCGACAGCGCGCAGCCTCGCCGCGGAAGCCCGCGGGTTTGCTGCCACCTCGTCCGGGGACGGCGTCTCCCCACCGCGGGTGAGCCAGCGCATCGTCGGCGCGGCATCCGGTGGGATCACGGGCAGGTCCGGCGGCACGTCAGGGCGTACCCGTGCCGCGAACGCCCGCTTGACCATGCGGTCCTCAAGCGAGTGGTAAGCAAGCACAACGAGCCTCCCCCCGACGGCGAGCGCGTCGAGGGCCGCCGGCAGAGCCTGGGCGAGCGCCTCGAGTTCGCCGTTCACCTCGATCCTCAGCGCCTGGAATGTACGTTTTGCCGGATTTCCACCGTTACGACGGGTTGCGGCCGGGATGGTCCGGCGGACGAGATCGGCCAGCCGCGCCGAGGACACGAACGGTTCACGGGCGCGTTCGGCGACCACGGCCGAGGCGATCCGGCGCGCGAACCGTTCTTCTCCGTAGTGGCGGAGGATCCGGGCGAGCTCGTCGGCGTCGTAGGTGTTCACGACGTCCGCGGCGGTACGGCCCCGGCTCGGGTCCATCCGCATGTCCAGCGGGGCGTCCCGTGAGTAGCTGAATCCCCGCTCGTCGGAATCGATCTGCAGTGAGGACACTCCGAGGTCGAACAGCACGCCGTGCACCTCGGTCAGGCCGAGTGTGTCCAGGACGGAGGGGAGCTGGTCGTACACGGCATGCACCAGCGTGACCCGACCAGCGCGGTCGGCCAGCCGCGCGCGGCTGTGCTCGAGTGCCTGTGGATCACGGTCGAAACCGATCAGGCGGGCCGCCGGGCAGACGTCGAGTAATGCGCTGGCATGACCGGCGAGGCCCACGGTGGCATCGACCAGCACCGCCCCGGGCTCGAGCAGTGCCGGCGCCAGCAGGGCGACGACACGATCAGAGAGGACGGGGGTGTGGATGGTGTCCACCTCGACCTCCTCGAACGGTTCGTGGACCTCGCGGCGGGAGGAAGATTCGGTTTACGCATGATTGCGTCTTGCGGAAGCCGCGGTGTACACGTACAGATGACGTACAGATGACGTGAACAGATGCGAAGAACGGACGCTGCCGGGTGTGGGGAGGCGTGGGACTGCGTGCGCCGGAGCC
>NZ_CAAAFO010000122.1:44900-47236 GCF_900634715.1 Candidatus Protofrankia californiensis
AGCACCTCCTCGGAAAGCGCGGCGAAGTTCTCCTCCTGGCTTGCCAGATAGGCGTCCCAGCGGGACGCGTCCCAGATCTCCACCCGGGTGTTCGCGCCGTTGACGACGCAGTCCCGCGTCAGTTCCGCATACGCCCGCAGGGGGGGTGGGATGGTGATCCTGCCCTGCCGGTCGGGAACGTCGTCCGAAGCTGAGGAAAAGAAGACACGACTGTAATCCCGTAGAGCTTTTGCCGTAACAGGCGCGGTCCGGAGGGACTCGCTGATCCGGGTGAACTCAACCATGGGGAACACGTAGAGACAACGTTCCTGCCCCTTGGTGATCACAAGCCCCCCTTCCAGCTCCTCGCGGAACTTCGCCGGCAGTGTGAGCCGACCTTTGTCGTCGAGCCGTGGCGTGTGGCTGCCGAGGAACATCGGCAGCCTCCTCGCCCGTGCCCGAGAGGTTCATGGCCGTTCAAACCCCACCCTGGCTGGCCGGCAGTGCGTCCGTCCCCCACTGCGCGCCACTGTACCCCACTCCCCCCCACCTGTCCGACACTCCGGACACCCCCACGCCCACGTTCGGCGAGGTCCGGAGATCATGCATCCGGCATCAATGTGTCTTTTGGCCGAACATGCCAAAAACACCTCCGGTAACCGATGTGGCAGCTATCCTCGAACGTCGCTGCGAATGAGTACGCTTTCCGGACAGAGCGGGCAGATGATTCCAACCCATGAAGATCATCTCCTGCTTGGGTGTCACACTCGTGGGGGGTCCGCCGGGCCCACCTCGCCGATCTGAGGACGGAGGCCGACGTGACGGTGACGGAACCCGGCGTCATGCAGTGGCGCGAGTCCGGGACCGGCCTTCGCCACCTCGCGGATGTCGCGACGCGCATAACCCGCTCGGTCGAGAGCGTCATCGACGGCAAACCCGAAGTGATCAGGACGGCGCTGGTCGTTCTGCTCGCCGAGGGTCACCTACTCATCGAGGACGTGCCCGGAGTCGGCAAGACGATGCTTGCCAAGACACTCGGGCGTTCGATCGACGCCCGTGTCCGCCGCATCCAGTTCACACCCGATCTACTGCCCAGTGATGTCACCGGGGTGAGCGTCTACAAGCAGGACACCCACGACTTCGAGTTCCGCCCCGGACCGATCTTCTCCAATCTGGTCATAGCCGATGAGATCAACCGAGCCGCTCCAAAAGCACAGTCGGCACTCCTCGAATGTATGGAGGAACATCAGGTCACCATCGACGGTGTCACCTATCACCTGGAATCGCCGTTCATGGTCATCGCGACCCAGAACCCGATCGAGATGGAAGGCACCTATCCCCTGCCCGAGGCGCAACGGGATCGTTTCACCGCCCGGGTGTCGATGGGTTACCCATCGCCCGCGGCCGAGCTGACCATGCTTGACAGTCACGGGAACACCGAGCCCCTCGACGCGGTCGACCCGGTCACCGAGGCCGCCGAGATCATCAGGCTCATCTCCCTGGTCCGTTCGGTGCACGTGTCCGAAGAGGTACGCCACTACATCGTCGATCTCATAACGGCGACCCGCCGGCACCCCGAACTCGCCCTGGGTGCCTCCCCGCGTGCGACACTGCACCTCATCAGGACCGCCCGCGCCCGAGCCGCCCTCGACGGCCGTGCCTTCGTCGTCCCCGACGACGTTCAGGCCATGGCCGAACCGGTCCTCACGCACCGGTTGCTGGTCAGACCGGAGATCGCGGCGTCGAGCGCGTCCGCCACCGAGGTCGCCTCCCGGATCATCGCGGAGATCATCGCGCGAGTCCCCATCCCGCGTCCGGGGACACGTCCGCCACGCCGTGGCCGTTAGATTGCCGTGTTGGACTTCCTGGCGGCCTTGCGCGGCCTGACCATCCGCGGGCACTGTTTCGTGGCGACCGGGTTGGCCTGCTGCGCCCTGGCAGTCACGGTCGGCGAAAAGGATCTTCTTAGGGTCGGCCTGCTGCTGCTCGCCCTGCCGGTGTGCTCGACGGCATTCGTGTGCAGGACCCGCTACCGGCTCGCCTGCCACCGGCGCCTGGCACCTGTCCGCTCAACAGTGGGGGCAGCGGTGTCGGTCAGCATTCGGATCGACAACATGGGTCGGCGTTCCTCCTCGGTGCTGCTGGTGGATGACGACGTCCCCGCTCATCTCGGCTTCCGGGTACGCTTCGTGCTCGACCGGGTGGAGCCGGGGGGTGCCCGGTACCTCACCTACCAGCTTCGTCCCCAGCTGCGCGGCCGTTACCTGATCGGGCCGATGGCGATCCGGATCACGGATCCGTTCGGACTGTGCGAACTCACGCGAACGTTCCGCAGCCGCGACGAGCTGGTCGTCACC
>NZ_CAAAFO010000123.1:0-505 GCF_900634715.1 Candidatus Protofrankia californiensis
AGCTCGGAAGCCGTCGGGCCAGATGCGCTCAGGCCACGCTCGGCAGCCTTCCCACCCGGGAACACCCAGACGCCGACCCGTGCTCGGTCGTCGACCGTGCGGGAACGCACCGGGGAGGCAACCGTGGAGGGGCAGACAGAGGCAGAAGCAGGGCTGCGGCGGTGACTCCTCGCCCGGCCCCCCGCCTGACCGCGACCCTTGGCGGCGCGCTCGCGTCGCTGCTGTGCACGTTCGCACTCGCACCGTTGTTCGACGGCCTGTGGTGGTTGCGCCTGGCTCTCGCGGCCACAGCGGTGGCGGCGGGGACGGCCGTGCTGGGCCGGGCCCTGCGGCTGCCCGTCCCGGTCATCGTGCTGCTGGACACACTCGGTCTGCTCATCACAGCGACCGCGTTGTGCGCACAGGAAACCTCCCTTGCCGTCCTGGTGCCGACCGGTCAAACCGTGGACACCCTGCGTTCCCTGGTTGCCGCCGGCCGGGACGACGTGGCCCGGTTCGCGGCGCC
>NZ_CAAAFO010000123.1:744-5730 GCF_900634715.1 Candidatus Protofrankia californiensis
CTGCCCAGACCCGAAACCGGTACCCGCAGCACCACCGTCGCCGCGACCATCAGCGTGTCGAACGAGCTGCAGACGTACTACCTCCCGCTGCCCGGACTCCCGAGCAGGATCACCGGCCTCGACGGCGACTGGCGGCTGGCCGCCGAGACCGGCACGGTGTTCAGCACACAAACCTCCACCGCCGGTGTGACCTACCGGGTCGAGGCTTCCGTCCCCGCCCCCGCCCGGAGCGATCTTGCGGCCGCGTCGATGACTGTCCCACCCGAGCTGAAGATTGACACCGAGCTGCCTGCCACCATCGACCCCCGGATCCCAGCCCTGGCACGCCAGCTCACGCGCACCGCGTCCGGCCCCTACCAGCAGGCCCTCGCCATTGAGAAGTACCTGAACAGCAGCACCTTCACCTACGACCTGGAGGGTGCTCCCACCACGCAGGCCGGGGCGCTGGCAGACTTCCTGCTCACGCGCAAGCGTGGCTACTGCGAGCAGTTCGCCTCCGCGATGACCGTGCTGCTGCGGACGCTGGGGATCCCGGCCCGGGTGGCGATCGGCTTCAACGAAGGCGAACGGCAGCCGGACGGAACCTATCTGATGACCAACAAGAACATGCATGCGTGGCCCGAGGTATGGTTCGCCTCAGCCGGCTGGATCCACTTCGAACCGACCCCGCCGGTGCATGCAGGCATCACCACTCCCGACTACGCACGGATCCAGGACCCGACCAGTCAGGCTGCTGCTTCCGCGACGACGGGCTCTACCGCGCCGCCGTCCGCGGCCACCGTCCCGAGCACTGGCACCGCCCCTGACAGCGGGCTGGACACGCAGGCGGACCAGCCCCCCATACAGGTACAACCCGCCGGTGGTGGGCCGCTGCCGACAGTCCTCTGGTGGGTTCTCCTGGGGACAGGCCTCCTTTCAATACTGGGTGTGCCGGCGCTGGTGCGGCTGGTGCGCCGCCGCCACCGTCTCGTGGCTGCCATGCGGGATACGCCCGATGACGACGACGGGGCCACGACTACCGACGCCCGCGCGCACGCCGCCTGGGCCGAGCTGACCGATCTTTCTGCCGACCTCGGGATGCCGCTACGGCCGAACGAGTCCCCACGAGCCAGCGCGACGCGGCTGATCGCCCGCATCACGGCCAGCGCTCGGATTCCCGAGCGGATGATCCGCGAGGAGGAGATCGAGGCGGCCCGGGCGGCCCTGATCCGGATCGCCGAGGCGGAAGAACTCGCCTGTTACGCACCACTGACACTGGTGCGATCCAGCGCATCGGACGAACGGATTGGGCGTGACCTACAGACGGTCACACAGATGTTGAAAAAGATAACGCCACGTACCAGCCGCGCTCGGGCCACCGTAGCCCCACGTTCTGTAGTCGCCGACCTGGGTGGCCTGAGGGGACTGGTTCGAACGGGGATCCATCCGGGGTCGGGGCATCCAGCGGCACGCCGACGCGGCCGAAAGACTTACAGGGACAGGGTGTGATTACCTGCTTTCTCCCCGTATGGCGAACCCCTCCCGTACGGCGGACACCGACCGGGAGGAAGCCCTGCCACCGACGGCCTTCAGCGATCGGCCCTGTCTGCTGGTGATCGTCGTCGGCTAGTGATCGTCCCACCGGCGGCGCCACCGTTGCTCGATCCGCTCGGTGAACGAGGTACGGGTCCGACGATGCGGGGTCGACGGGTGACGACCACCGGCCTCACCACCCCGACCACCGATCCGACGAAGATCAGCAGCACCTCGCGACGCCGCGAACAGCATCGTGGCAAAGCCGAGCACGCCAAGGACCACGATCAGCGGTGTCCGGTTGAGGACAACCCCGACAAGCAGGACGACCAGCCCCGCCACAAACAGGAGAAGGCTTCGGCGGACCCTGCGCAACAGGTAGGTACGGGGGTTCGTCGAGCGGACCGCACTCGCGAACTTCGGATCGTCCTCGACGAGGGCGCGCTCGATCTGATCCAGCAGGCGCTGCTCATTTTCCGAGAGCGGCATCGACGCTCCTCCCACGGCCGGCAGGTCCGGCAGACGGAACCTGACACCCAAGAATAGGCACGACCGGGCATGCGCGGTAGGCAACCAACCATGCCGAGACAGACCGATCGGTTCTTCCTGCTCTGCTTCCTCACCGGAGGAGCATGGGGCCCATGCCATGCGGTGTGATCGGTCTCGCGCCCGTGGGGAGGTTCCCACCGTGGCTGCCTTCGCCGTCTTTGCCGCCGGACGTCGACCGCCTTCGTCGTTCGGCATCCCTCCCGTGCTCACCGCCGCCGCGTCCGCATGATCCCGTACACGATCCCGACCGATCTCATCGGCCTCTCATTGGCTGTCACGTCATCGGCTGTCACGGCGGCGGGCCAGGACGTGCAGTTGGGCGGCAAGGTCCCGAAACGGCGCCTGGGAGGATGCGGCGATCTCCAGCTGCAGCAGCCTCTGCGCCGCGGATGGATCCGCGTCCACGGTGGCCGCGGGTACCAGATCGGCGAACACCCGCACCCCGTGGACTGCGATCACGTCGGCTCCAGCGTCGTCCACCATGCGCACAAGCGTCCGGACGTCGAAGCGGCGCGCCCGGTCGGAGCTGGCGCAGCGTCCTCTGGGATCGGCCAGCGCATACTGTGCCTCGGCGAATCTGCCGGCGAGCGCGCGAGCGAGTACGACCGCGTGCCGGTTGGCGGCGACGACGCTGAGCAGCCCGCCCGGACGCAGGGCTGCCGCCGCCGTTGCCAATGCGGTGGCAGGTTCGTCCACCACCTCCAAGACGGTGTGGCACAACAGCACGTCCGAGGACGCCACTCCGACGATCTCCGGCAGGGCGGAAAGATCTCCCTGACGCGCCGTCACGAGGTGCCTGACCCCGCGCTCCGCTGCCCGGTAGTCCAGGGAGGCGAGCGAATCCGGGCTGGGGTCGACCACGGTCACCCGGTGACCCCGCTCGGCAAGCGGCACCGCGAACCCGCCGCTCCCACCGCCCGCGTCCACCACGCCGAGCGTGGCGCCCTCCTGCGACGCCATGGTGGCAAGAGCATCCAACAGTCCGTGCCAGACCACGGCCTGGCGCAGATCCCCCCACGTCACTGGACGACTTTCGACGGCCATGCCGTACCTCCCCTTGGCGGCCCGCAGACCTGAGCCCCTTGGTGGCCGGGGGCCTGGGCCTCCCGGGCCATGCCCGCTGGGGAGCTCCCGAACCTCACGGCAGGGTAGTCGGCGCTGGGGTGGCCGCGGCCACCCCGGCGTCATCGTCCTTCACACATCACGTACAACATCACGTATCTCTCACGCTGGCAGCCGGAAACCGATGGCGATGCCGGCCACGAGACCACCCAGGGACAAACCGAGCAGTTGCAGCACCCAGCCAGGTGGACGCCGCCGGCCTCGCAGCGCAGCCTCCCGCAACTGCTCGGGTGCGTCCGGCAGCACCGTCCCGTCAGCGATCCAGGGACTTTGGCCTCCGGTGGAGCGAAAAAACCATGATTGCTCCGCCTTTGGCTCTTTAGGCGTCGACCGCACAGCATTCCTACCAATGATCGAATTCATCCGAAAACCCACCGCCAGTAATCAAGATGCCCATCAGTGGTCACCGATAGTGAGCGTTCGATCTACGATACGCAAAACGATCTATGTCGGGCCTCCGGAGCGACCCGTGGTCAGGACCCTCCGGCCCACAGCACCCGGACGGCGTCGCCAGTGCCGTCACCACCTACACCGTCGCGTCACATCGGCACGGCTCCCCGGTCGCTTCCCTCCCGACAAACATGATCCGGCGAGGGCAGACACGGACCATGACAGGGACGTCCACCCGGAAGCGCGGGACCTCGGTGCCGCATGCCACGGGCGGACATACGGTCACCGCAGCCATCACGGTCACCCGCTCTTCCAAGGAATTGACGACAATCTGACGGACAGCGTCAACGTGGCCGTGCCACCGCACTCATCGCTCGCGCAACGATCTCCTTCTCGCCACACAGCCCCTCATCGTCAACCGCCCGGCCTCACACCACCGACCGACACGCCTGAGGTCCCACGAACAATGACACCCGGGTAGAAGGATCGAAGATTTCAACATGACCGGTAAACCCTGCCTACATCAGCGGTATTAGGTGGTGTTCAGAGGCGAGAGACGAGTCGGTCACCTCGGTCACCAATAGCAATTAATCGTTTGAAAACGGGGCGGACCCGGTAACTGTGGCCACCAGCACCGGCTGGGACGGGAGGCCCAACGTTGTTTCCACCACCGCGAGAAACGTCTCCGCCTGGCGGACCAGGTCGTCGGCGTCTCGGGTACCGACCACGGACAGACCAGCCTCGGCTGCCGTCCTCTTGGCCGCGCCGGCTGCGAAGAACTGCGACCACTCCCCCAGTTCGGGTGCCACCGTCGCCAGCAGCTGCCAGACGCTGACGGGCCGACCACGGTGACTGTGACGGGGCCGGGCCCGGTCTACAAGGACGGCAGCGGCGGCACGCAGCGCTGCCAGGTGCGCCAGGGCGTACCGCTGCCCAGGAGTCTGGGCGAAGCTCGCTTCGTCAAGGCCGTGGTGCGCGGCCATGAGCAGCTCGTCACGGGAACGACGGGGTAGCCCCGCGAAGGGGACCGAGGTTCGAGGCTGTCGATCTACGGTCTGCCGACTCATGACCGCTCCCTCCAACATGACGACATCCTCCAGTAAGTCGAACATACGTTCGAACATTGGAGCAAGTAAACCTCACCCGGATCGAACCGTCAACATCGCCGAGGACAACGACTGGACGGCAGACGCGTCGGTGACTATCCGTCGGCCCGGTGCCGTCACCGCCGGGTACGGCGCAAACGGTCGGTCCGGCTGCGGCGAGCATCCGAGCACGACCGTCCGGCCGGCAGCCAAGCGGCAGATAGGCGGCAGCCAGGCGGCTTCCGGCAAGCGGCGCGACCCACAGCCGCGGCCACAGGGGCCTTGCTCGAAGCCGGGGCCCACGCTGCGGGGTGGAGATCGGCAAGGT
>NZ_CAAAFO010000123.1:6113-13488 GCF_900634715.1 Candidatus Protofrankia californiensis
AACATTCGGCGTCCGAAACGAGGCCACCGCGCTGCACAAGGTTCGCCTACGGGCCCTCGTCCGGACCGAGTGGGGCGCAACACCCCGAGCGCCCGTTATTGTCAAGCACCTTGGATGATATAGGGGACTGACACAGCCCAGGCGTGGCCGGTAATCGACGCGGGTAGACAGGCCACCCGGGCAGGCAAGCTGCATGGGGCAGGAACGAAAGCGCGAGGAGGCAGGCTTGGTGGAGAACATCAGGCTGGTCCGCTGGACGCCCGCGCGGATGCGTGCCCAGCTGACCGAGGTCATCACCGTCTACAAGGCCGCCTTTCTGGACTTCCACGAACCCGACCCGGCGCGGGCGGCGATCGAACGGACCATGCACGCCCGCCGGCACGCCGAACGGCGGGATCTGCGGGCGGTGGCGGCTCTTCTTCCCGATGACCGCCTGGTCGGCTTCACCTACGCCCTGCCGGGGCTGAAGGGGCAGTGGTGGCACGACGTCGTCAGTGACGCGCTGGGGCCCGACGGCGCCGTGACCTGGCTCGGCGACTGCCTGGAGATCGTCGAGTTCCACGTCCTGCCGGAGTTCCAGGGCAAGGGGCTGGGACGCAGGCTGCTGCGGGAGCTGCTGCGGGAGGCGCCGGAACGGACAGCGGCACTGTCCGCCTTGGAGCTGCCCGACAGCAGAGCCCGGCGACTGTACGCCAGCGAGGGCTTCATTCCATTACTGTCGAATTTCCGATTTCCGGGAAGCTGGATCGAGTACGCGGTGTTGGGCAAGAGCCTCACACCCACCGAACCGGCCCAGGATCAGCCCCAGCCTCCGTCCCCGCAGCAGCCCGCCCACGATGCCGGAGACAACCGCCGGCAGGCCCGCGCCATGTGAACTCCGCGCTGCTGAAGCCGCACGGCCGAGTCGGGCGCCTGCTGCCTCGCGCTCGCCGTACAGACCGCTGTGAACGCCCACTTGATTACTGGCGCTGCTGCCCGCGGTAGCCAGCCGGACGGTCGTCCCGATCGTTGCTGCCCGCGAAACGGCCCCCTACCCGGCGCTGCGAGCGGCGCCTTCCGGCCATATGACCTCGACAGGAACACCGCGATCTTGCATAATCGACGACGGAGCCCGTTCCGCCTCTATTCGCCGGTGACCTACCATTCCAGACGGCGAACAACCGGTCACATGACGAAACCAGAGTTTCGTTTGCCGCCTCGTATGCCTTCCGATTTGCTTCGGCATACGGCATGACCCGGACGGTTGAAGCCTTGCGGATCAGTTCGTCAAATCGGTCGATGTGTTCCGGTTCGGCTTTTCGCTCCCGCCGCCACCTCGTTCTGGAGCTGGTCGTAGGCGGACACCTCGGCCGAGACCATGGCCGGGTAGGTCTTCGGGTCGAAGTGAAACTGCTCCACCGTCTCCTTCTACGGCACGCTGGTGGGAAGCAACACCGGTTTTCCGTGCGGACCGGCGGTGGCGGTCATCGCCGCCGGACGGGCTGGGGCGTTGGGCTGGGGCGTTGGGCTGGAGTGCCGAGCTGCGGGCTGGAGGGTCGGACCGGGGCATGACGTCTGTGAAGTGAGCGCCGGGCAGGCCCGGATCGTCGTCAGCTTCACCGGCACCGGACGCCCTACGGGCGGTTCGTGGGAACATAACCCTTATGTAGGTCCGACCACGCTTTGCGATAGCTTGCTCGGTCGGCACCGGGGCGGTCACCGGACCATCGTGCCTGCTGCGTATCGTTCCGTCGTCTGAGATGACGACCGACACTACCGACGACCGTCAGCCTTTCGAGGGCCGCCACGGGGCGGCCGCAGGAGACACCGGTGACCAAGCATGCGCCACTGGTCGTGGAGACACTCGACGACCTGAACCCGACAGCGGTCTTCAACGCCGAGCGTGACCAAGTGGTGGTTGCGGTACGTATCACGCCCGTGTTCGGCACTCTGGACCTCGACCTGGTAGCGGCCGTGGTGGACGAGGCGAACCGGGCGGGCTTCGCGCTCGTGCGCGAGCAGCCCTTCCGAGACGAATGGCTGTTGTGCGTCTTTGACGCCTACGAGGACAACGACTGAAACCGCCGAGGAAGCGAACCGCCGGGGAAGCGAAGCTCCGGCGGACGGCAGACCGCGGCGCCCGCGGGCCCACGGCGCTCACAGACCCGCAACGCTCACAGGGCAGCGGCGCTCACGTCATCCGCGCAGGGAGTGGAACACCTCTCGCGTCGCGGTGGAACGGTTCAACGTGATGAAGTGGATACCGGGCGCGCCGCCGGCGAGCAGCTTCTCACACAGGTCGGCGGCAACCTCCACACCGACTGCCCGCACAGCCGCCGGATCGTCGGACACCGCGTGCAGCCGCCTGGCCAGGTCCGCGGGAAACGCCGCCCCGGACAGCTTCGCCATCCGCTCGATCTGCGCGACGTTGGTCACCGGCATCACACCGGGGATGATCGGCGCCTCGCAGCCGAGCTGGCGGACCCGATCAACCAGCCGGAAATAGGCATCCGCGCCGAAGAAGAACTGGGTGATGGCATAGTCCGCGCCGGCGGCAAGCTTGCGTACCAGGTAGTGCGCGTCGGTGTCGAAGTCGGCCGAGCGGGGGTGACGGTCCGGGAAGGCCGCAACCCCGACGCAGAAGTCACCGAGCGACTGGACGAGGCGTACCAGCCCCTCGGCATGGTGCAGACCCTGAGGATGGGCGATCCACTCCCCCTGTGGATCGCCAGGCGGATCACCGCGTAGTGCCAGGACGTTGTGCACCCCTGCTCCGGCATAGCTGCCGATCACCTGTCGCAGCTCGGATACGGAATGGTTGACGGCGGTGAGGTGGCCGATCGGCGTGAGGGTCGTCTCCGTCGCGATACGTTCGGTGATTCGTACAGTCCCGGCCCGGGTCGACCCTCCCGCGCCATAGGTGACCGACACGAAGGACGGATGCAGCGGCTCCAGCTCCCGGATCGCCGTCCACAGGTGGCGCTCCCCCTCGGGAGTCCTGGGCGGGAAGAACTCGAACGAGAACGACAGCCGGCCCGAGGCGAGGAAGTCCCGTACGGTCAGCCCTCGGGTTTCCACGACGCTCCTGACCGCTGTCATGCCCTTGAGGGTAAGCCCTGCCACGCTCCGAACCCGGCACCCGACCCAACCGTGTGTGTCCCGTCCGCGACGAACAACCGGATATAACGGGTAAATCCGACAAGCATCCGCAACGCCCGGAGACGGAGCTCCAGGGCCCAGGCTCGCAACGCGCCACCCCCGGGCGTTTCTACAGCCGTGCCGGGCCCTGGGGCGCCGGGCTGCACACCTGTACCCGACCGGACCGGCTGCGCACCGACACCGTCCGCTCCGCGTGTGCGTCGAGTGGAACACCCACGGTGACCGCACCCGCACCCGGGTCCGCGGACTCGACGTCGACCGCGTACGGGCCACCCGGCAGGACGACCGTGACCGCACCGGTGTCGCTGTACGCCGCCACCTTCTCGGGTGGACGGGCGAAGTGCAGGACGACGTCACCGGTGCGACTGCGCGCGACGACACCGCCTTCGCCCAGCTCCCGCCCGGCGATGGTGCCGGAGTCGGTGACGAGCACGAGATCGCCGTCCGATCCCCACAGGGTCACCTCCCCGCGGCGGACCTCGGCCCGGACGCGGGTCACCCTCGGTAGCGTCAGCCGTATCCGGGCCTCGCCGGCACGCCCGTCAATACGCAGCAGTTCGCCCGTTCGTTCCAGGGCCGGACGCGGCCCGCCGACGCGCCGGCGGACGGTCATCTCCACCCGGGCGTCCGCCCGGTCGGCCTCGGCGATCTCAACCCGCCCGGCGGCGAGCCGGACCTCGACGGCACCCACCCCGCCCACCGTCCGGCTGACCTCCTGCGGCGGTCGGCGTAGCAGCACGAGCCCGTAGCAGGCCGTACCCAGCAGGACAGCGGCGGCCACGGCGACGAGGACATCCGTCATCGGTGTTTCCCGCCGCGGGTCCCGCCGATGGAAGTAGTCGGCACGCAGGGAACCGTATCGGGTCGAGCCCGGCGTCCGGTCGGCCACCGCGCTGCGCCACCGCGCTGCGCCACCGCGCTGCGCCACCGCGCTGCGCCACCATGGTCCGCTACCCGCGATCCGTCACCGCTACCCGCGGTCCGCCGCGGGCGGACACCGAACGAGCCGACACCGCATCGACGCGAAAAGCTCAAATTTGCCTTAATTCACCTTAATTCATTGTTCAAACAGGCTGACGAGTTCGGCTTGAGGTCTCGATTCCCCGCGTCGGCTGCGAGACTACAGCTCATGGACGAACGGCTCGCACCCGAGCGCGACCAGGAGGGGAAGTCTCCGGCCAACGACGGGAAGTCTCTCGTCAACCCTGACACGGCCACTGACGCCGACCACCTCGAACGCGCCCTCTTCGAGGTCAAGAAGGTGATCGTCGGCCAGGACCACATGATCGAGCGGATGCTGGTGGCGCTGCTCGCCCGCGGACACTGCCTGCTGGAGGGGGTGCCGGGCGTGGCCAAGACCCTCGCCGTCCAGACCCTCGCCACGGTGGTCGGCGGGACGTTCACGCGCATCCAGTTCACCAGTGACCTGGTCGTGTCCGACATCATCGGTACCCGGGTCTACCGGCAGACCCGGGAGACCTTCGACGTGGAACTGGGGCCCATCTTCGCGAACTTCGTCCTCGCCGACGAGATCAACCGTGCGCCCGCGAAGGTGCAGTCGGCGCTGCTGGAGGTCATGGCCGAGCAGCAGGTGTCCCTGGGCGGTGTCACCCACCGGCTGCCGGCGCCGTTCCTGGTGTTGGCAACGCAGAACCCGATCGAGTCCGAAGGGGTGTACCCGCTTCCGGAAGCGCAGCGTGACCGGTTCCTGATGAAAGTGGACGTGCCGTATCCCAGCACCAACGAGGAGCTGGAAATCGTCCGGCGGATGGGCGTGAAACCACCCCGGGCCGAGCGTGTCCTGGAGCCGCCGACGCTGATCAAACTACAGGAACGCGCCGCCGACGTGTTCGTGCATCACGCGATCGCCGACTACGCGGTCCGCATGGTGTTGGCGACCCGGACACCGGCCGAATTCGGGATGCCCGAACTCACCGGCCATCTCGCCTATGGCGCGTCACCGCGCGCGTCACTCGGCCTGGTCGCGGCGGCACGGGCGCTGGCGATGCTACGCGGTCGGGACTACGTCGTTCCGGACGACGTCGCCGCGGTCGCTCTGGACGTGCTGCCGCACCGGCTGGTGCTGTCCTACGAGGCCCTTGCGGAGGGGCTGTCCGCGCGGGCCATCGCCGAACGGGTCCTGCGTGGCACCCCGGCGCCGCGGGTCACTCCTCGCCAGCAGGGCCATCCCGGGCACTGGACCACCAATCCGCACGGATTTCCCGAATACCAAGGCCAGGAAACGTCGGGGTGAAGGTGACCCAGCCAACGGACAGGCTCGGCGGACCGGGCGGAGCCGGTGGACCGGGCAGGCTCGGCATCCACGCCACGCAGGGCACACCCGGGGGAGCCGCGGCGGACCCGTCGATCGAGCGAACCCTACGGCGCCTCGAGCTGACCGTCACCCGGCGCCTGGACGGCCTGCTGCTCGGCGACCACCTGGGCCTGATGCCCGGATCGGGGACGGAGAAGGCCGAAAGCCGCACCTACCACGTCGGGGACGACGTCCGGCGGATGGACTGGGCGGTCACGGCCCGGACCACCGTCCCGCACGTGCACGACCTCGTCGCCGACCGCGAGCTGGAGACCTGGGTGCTCGTCGACCTGACGGCAAGCCTTGAGTTCGGCACCTCGAACCTGGAAAAGCGCGACCTCGCGATCGCCGCCGTGGCCGCCGTCGGTTACCTCACGGCACGCAGCGGCAACCGGCTGGGAGCGGTTGTGCTGACAACCGGCTCCGGACCGCGGCTCGTCCCCGCCCGCACCGGCCGGGACGGTCTGCGGGCATTGCTGCGGACGCTGCTGGCGGCGCCGCGGACCGCGCTGGACCGGCCGAGCCGCTCCCCCGGCAGCGCGACCACGACCACAACCGATCTCGCCGCTGCTGTGGACGGGCTGCGCAACCCACCCCGGCGCCGCGGGATGGCCGTCGTGATCTCGGACTTCCTGTCGGTCGACATGTCCTGGGAACGGCCGCTGCGCGCGCTCGCCGGCCGGCACCAGGTACTCGCCATCGAGATCGTCGACCCGCGCGAGCTCGAGCTCCCCAACGTCGGGCTGCTCGACGTGGTCGACCCGGAGACCGGCGCGACGCTTTCGGTGCCCACCTCCTCCCGCCGGCTGCGCGACTCCTACGCCCGGGCCGCCGCGGCACACCGCCGTGAGGTGGACGCGGCGCTGCGCCGGGCCGGAGCCGGCCATCTCGTCCTGCGGACCGACTCCGACTGGCTCACCGACATCGTCCGTTTCGTCCTGGCGACCCGCCGGACCCGTGGCGCGGCCAGACGCCCACCTGTTGCCCCCCGACCCACCGGAGCCGGGCGATGACCTTTCTCGCCGGCCACTGGCTGTGGCTGCTGCTGCTGGTCAGCGCCATCGCCGCCGCCTACATCACGATGTCGCTGCGCCGGGACGTCTATGCGGCGCGCTTCACCGCCGTCGAGTTACTGGCGTCGGTGATGCCACGGCGGCCACAGTGGTGGCGCCGGCACGTCCCCGCGGCCCTCCTGCTGCTCACGCTGGCCGCCATGGTGTTCTCCCTCGCCCGGCCGGCTCGGGTGCAGCGGGTCCCCCTCGAACGCGCGACGATCATTCTGGCGGTCGACGTGTCGAACTCGATGGCGGCCACCGACGTCTCGCCCAACCGTCTCGAGGCGGCCAAGGACGGCGCCAACGCGTTCATCGACCAGCTGCCGCCGCGGATCAACCTGGGGCTGGTGTCGTTCTCCGGATCAGCGGCGGTCCTCGTCCCACCGACCACCGACCGCCAGGCCGTCCGCTCCGGCATCCGCGGCCTGCAACTCGGGCCGTCCACCGCGATCGGTGAGGGCATCTTCGCCGGCCTGCAGGCCATCACGACCGCGGGGGAACAGCTCGCCGCGGACGGCGGGACGCCACCGCCGGCGGCCATCGTGCTGCTCTCCGACGGAGAGACTCAGCGGGGACGCCCGAACGCCCAGGCCGCCGAGACCGCCAAGGACGCGGGGGTGCCGGTCGACGCGATCGCCTACGGCACCGCGGACGGCACCCTCGACGTGGGCGGCCAGCAGATCCCCGTCCCGGTCAACGAGGACGCGCTGCGCGAGATCGCGCGGACGACCGAGGGCTCCTACCACCGGGCCGTGTCCGGGGACGAGCTGCGTTCGGTATACGAGAGCCTCGGCAGTTCCATCGGCTACCGCAACGAATTCCACGAGATCACCACCTGGTTCGTCGGCCTGTCCCTGTCCCTGGGCCT
>NZ_CAAAFO010000123.1:13877-20925 GCF_900634715.1 Candidatus Protofrankia californiensis
TGACCCTCCTCCCGCCTGCCCCGCCTGCCGCGACCGGGCGGGCAGGGGGCCGGATCGACGTTACTCAGGCCTGGTCGGGGTAGGTCTCGATGTCTGTTGCCTTGAACGACGCCCAGACCCGCAGCCCCGGTTCCAGCCGCAGTTCGGCCAGGGCCGCGGGGGTGACGTCGGCAAGCAGGGCGGGGCTGGTGTCCACCGCGACGCGGGCACGGTCTCCCAGCAGTTCCAGCCCGGCGACCCGGCCGGTCAGCGTGTTGCGGGCGCTGCCGTGCGGCTCGACGACGCCGAGCATGACCGCGGACGGCCGCAGCGCGGCCAGCACAGGACCGGTGATCGACCTGTCCGCGACGGTGAGCGCCCCACCGCCGCGCAGCCGCACGACACCCGCTGCGGCCTCCCCCCGGTACAGGTTCAGCCCGACGAGCCGGGCCACATAGTCGGTCCGGGGCCGGCGTGCCACCTCCGCCGGCGGACCCTGCTGCACCACGCGTCCCGCCTCGATGATGACAACGTGGTCGGCGAGCACCATGGCCTCGATCGGGTCGTGGGTCACCAGCACGGACGGCCCGCCGAAACCGGTCAGATGACGGCGCAGATCCGCCCGGACGGCCAGCCGGGTGGACGCATCCAGCGCCGCCAGCGGCTCGTCCAGCAGCAGCAGCCGCGGGCCGGCGGCGAGCGCCCTGGCGAGCGCGACCCGCTGGGCCTGCCCGCCGGAGAGCGCCTCAGGCCGGCGGGCAGCGAACTCGCCCAGACCGAACTTCTCCAGCCACTCCCCCGCGGCGGCCCGGGCGGCGGCCCGGGACACCCCCCGGCAGCGAAGCCCGAAGGCGACGTTGTCCCGCGCGGACAGATGCGGAAACAGCAGGTAGTCCTGGAAAACCATCCCGACCGTGCGGCGCTGCGCCGGGACGAAGATCCCCACCTCTGGGTCGTCCATGACGAAGCTGCCCAGGCTGATCCGGCCCGCGTCGACCGGCTGCAGCCCGGCGAGCGCCCGTAGCAGGGTGGTCTTGCCCGCGCCGTTGGGCCCGAGGACGGCGACGGTCGTCCCGTTCGTCGCGGTCAGTGTCATGTCCAGGGTGAAGCCGCTGGTGCGCCGCACCCGCAGGCAGGCCCGCAACGCACCGTCGCCGGATCCACCGGATCCATCGGGCGTGCCGGGCAGGTCAGGGCCGCCGGAGGCGGACCCCGCCTGCGTGGGCGGCCCGGCGGCGACAGCGGTGTCGATCCTTCTCACAGGGCTGCCCCCGGGCGTAGCCACCGGTCACGCAGCAGGGCCAGCACACCCACGGCCACGGCGAGCAGCACCAGGGACAGTGCGACCGCCGCGTCCGGATCGGTCTCCAGGGCGAGATAGACCGCCAGCGGCATCGTCTGGGTGGTGCCCGGAAAGTTGCCGGCAAAGGTGATGGTCGCCCCGAACTCGCCGAGCGCGCGTGCCCAGCACAGGACCCCGCCCGCACCGAGCGACGGCGCGATCATCGGGAGGGTGACCCTGCGAAACGTCACCCACCGGCTTGCGCCAAGGGTGGCGGAGGCGTCCTCGAACCGCCGGTCTGCCGACCGTAACGCCCCCTCGACCGCGACGATCAGGAACGGCATCGCCACGAACGCCTCCGCCGCGACCACCCCGGCGGTGGTGAACGGGAGGGTGATCCCGAACCAGGCGTCGAGGTAGCGACCGACGATTCCCCGGCGCCCGAACGCCAGCAACAACGCCACCCCACCAACCACGGGAGGCAGCACGAGCGGCACAGTGATCATCGCACGTAACAGCCCACGACCGGGGAAGGCCACCCGGGCCAGCAACCAGGCCAGCGGCACACCCACCGCCAACGACAGCGCGGTCGCGATGGTCGCGGTCACCAGGGACAGCCGCAGCGCCTCGCGCACACCGGGCTCGGTCAGCAGGTCCGGCAGGTTGCGCCAGGGCACCCGCACAAGCAGTCCGGCCAGCGGGAGCAGGAGGAACCCGATGGCGATGCCGCTCGCGACCGCCAGCGGAACCGGTACCCGCCCCCCGCTGCGACCCGACGAGCGGGCGGAGGCAGAGGGCGGGGTAGAGGTGCGGGGCCGGCGGAGGCGGCCGGTGACCACGGGGATCCGGCTCACGTCGCGGGAGAGAACCCGGCCTCGGTGCGGACCGCCTTACCAACATCGGGCAGCACACAAGCGACAAACGCCCCGGCCGAGTTCTTCGATCGCGCTTTCATCCGTCCCCGCAAGCTGGCAAGTCTGGAAAGACCGGAAAGAACCGACCGGCACCGGTGTTGCGCGGCGTCAGCGACGCTGCGCCGGAAGCTCCATCACCACGTTCGTCGACTTCACCGAAGCCACGGCGACCACGCCCGGTTCGAGGCCGAGCTCGTCGGCGGACTCGCGGCTCATCAGGGACACGACCCGGTGCGGACCGGCCTGGATCTCGACCTGGGCCATCACGCCGTCGCGTATCACCCGGGTCACGATCCCGGGGAAGCGGTTACGGGCCGACTCCCCCACCACTGCGGCGTCCGCGGCCGGAGGCCGGTCGGCCGAGGCCGCAAGCTCCTTGCTGAACTGGGCCAGCGCGGCACCCTCGACGGCCTGGCGCCCGCTGTCGTCCCGTACCAGCGGCAGCCTGCCGGCATCAGCCCACCTCCGGACGGTGTCGTCGCTGACACCCAACAGCCCGGCTGCATCTGAGATCCGCAAAGTCGCCATGCATGCACCATAGCCAGCGCATCTACGGTTTGTCCCAGGCACCGGGACCGAATCCACGGCCGCCGGACGCATGACCGTCCAGACCGTTACCGCCAGCGGACGAACAGGTTACGCAGCGGGCTCGTTCCGAGCGTGCGACCGGGCCTGTCCGTCCAAGGGTATCGAGCTACCCGTGGCCGGGCTCAGGCTGCGCGCAGCCGGCCGGCCAGGGCCGCGGCGGCCGATCCCGGTTCCTCGGCCTGCGTGATGCCCCGAACGACCACGACCCGCCGGGCGCCGGTGTCGAGAACCTCGTCCAGGGTGAAAATGTCCACGCCCCCGGTGACGAACCAGGGCTTGGCACCGGGAGTGAACGGTGGGGCGAGCCGGGCGGCCAGGCGCGGCAGCTCCAGCCCGACCGGCGCGCGTCCCTGTTTCGTGGGCGTCGCCCATACCGGGCCGACGCAGAAGTAGTCCACGTCAGGATCCTCGATCGCCGCGGCGAGCTGGTCGGGATCATGGGTGGACAGGCCGATCAGCACGTCCGGGCCGAGCAGCCGGCGGGCAAGCCGGGGCGGGATGTCGTGCTGGCCCACATGCAGCACATCAACGCCGGTGAAGGCGGCGAGATCGGCACGGTCGTTGGCGCTGACCAGCGCCCCCCGCCGCTGCGCGGCCTCCCGCACCACGGCGAGCTCGTCGGCTTCGGGCTGCCACTCCAGACCCTTCTCGCGAAGCTGGACGACGTCCACCCCGCCGGCGAGCACCTCGTCGAGGAACGCCGGCAGAGCCGGTCGCAGCCCGAGACACAGGTACAGCCTGGCATCGGCCAGCCGGACCAGACGCGCCTCCGCCCCCGGTGACCGCGCATACGACCTGGCGGCACCGGCATCCTGTGTCATGCCCCGACCCTACGGGTCCGGCCGCGCACGCAGGACGACGACCAGCCGCGGTCAGAAGGCGAGGGCCTGGGCCCGGCGTTTGACCTCCCTGCCACGGTTCTCCGCCAGGGCACGCACCGGGGTGCCGGGAAGGGTCGGATCGTCCCGGAAGAGCCAGTCCATCGACTCCTCGTCGGTGAAGCCGGCGTCGGAGAGCACGGTCAGCAGGCCCGGGAGGCCCTTGAGAAGCGCGCCGTCCTGGATGAACTCGACCGGGACCCGCAGCACTCCCTCGGATCGTACGGCGAGCAACTTGCGGTCCCGCACCATCTGACGCACCCGCGTGATGGGCACCCCGAGCCGGTCGGCGACATCGGGCAGGGTCAGCCACTCCACGGTCAAAGTAAACACCGAGAAACAGTTATTGGTCATACCGGGGTGACCGGAGCCCCACCGGTGGCCACCGACTGGGTGGCCGCCTCCATCACGGCGACCACCCGCCGAGCCACCTCCACGGTGTGCTGCATGGGCCAGCCGGACACGAGCAGGTCGGCGAGCTGGTTGTGGAAGAGCGAGGTGACCGGCGGTGGCGGCAACGGCAGCCGGGTCCGGCTGCCGTCCCCGGCGACCAGGTTCAGCTGGCCGGCGGAGGCACCGAGCACCCGCTCGGCGTGCCGTCCGGACCGCGGGCCGGGGCCGACCGGCTCGGCGGGGATCTCGCTGACGACGGAGCCGGTCGTTCCGACCACATGGAACCTGGGCATCTGCGCGGCGGCGAGATCGGAGATCGTGACCTGGGCCTCGGCGCCGCCGGCGAAGTGCAGCAGGATGCGGGTGTGGTCGGCGTTGCTCACGTGGTGCCACACCCGCTTGTGCGCGGTTGCCGACACCCACTCGACGGGTTCGGTGAGCAGGTCGAGGATCCAGTCCAGGTGAGCGAAACCGCGGTCGTAGACGACCCCTCCGCTGACCCTGGCGTCGTCGTGCCAGGTCCCGGCGGGACGCGCGAAGCCGCCCTGGAACGTCTCCAGCCACAGTACGTCACCGACCGCACCTGCCCGGAGCCCATCGTGCAACGCACGGTAACCGAGATCGTCCCGCTGGTCGGGATGGACCGCCAGGACGAGCCCCCGCTCGGAGGCCGCGGCTATAAGATCATCAGCTTCCCGCGTGGACAGGCAGAACGGATGCTCGATCACGACGTGCTTATCGGCCTCGAGCGCCCGCATCGCCCACTCCGTGTGGGTGTGCGTCGGCGTGGCGACGATCATCAGATCGATTTCGGGATCACCGACCAGGTCGGCCGGATTGACGATCCGGCGGGCGGCGCGGTCCCCGGCACGTCCCGGCGGGCGCGACGCGCCGTCGCAGATCGCGGCCATCTCCAGACCCTCGGTCACGTCGACGGCCATGTGGTGGAAGGCGGCGGACTCGGCCGTCCCGAGCAGCCCCACCCGCACCGGCGGCGCGTCACGCACGCCGAGGGCGTGGCGTAACCAGCGTCCGATCAGGCGATGGTAGGCAGGATCAGCGAGCGTCCTGTCACCCGAACCGAGTGTGAGCATGCCCAGGCCCGTCGACGGACGCCAGGTGCACACCGGATGGACTGCCAGCTCATGGCGCACCATCAACAGCTGTTCCACGTCGTCGGCAAGCTTGTCGGGCACGACCCACTGGTCGACCGGGCGGAAGTCGCCGATACGCGTGGTGAACTCCGCGCCGTCCGGGCCCGGCAACAGCCAGAGTTCATGGACCGGCGTCACCCGGCCCGGCACCAGCCCGGACGCCTCGACCAGCGGGCTGTCAGGTGGCAGCGACCGCAGGGTGGGACCGGCGAGCAGCACCGGGACGGACTGGCGCGCGCGGTCCAGCACATCCTGCTCGCTGCTGTCCAGTGGCCGGTCGATGAGGACGAGCAGCGCGTCCGCGGACCGCGCGGATGTGGGCCCGAGCCCCGCGCCCCGCAGATGGTCACCGAGTGCGCTGGCGCCGGGAAGGTTCGAGACCAGGTGAATGCGGGGCACGCAGGCACTGTAGTAATTAGCCGGTCGGCAAACCCACAGGGGGTCCGGTCATGAAACGCCGGTGACGAGGAGGATCAGCGCGGCGGTGTACCCGCCGGCCCGCAGCTGCCGGCCGGCGCATCCCCGCGCAAACCCCGTGCCCACAACCACAATCCGCGCCAGGTCGGGGAGGGCAGCCGGCCCCGGTTGCGACACACCTGGGCATAGACGGCGGCGGCGGCGCGGCCGGGCAGGGGGCGTTGAACAAGTTTGCCCAGCGTCCGCCATGGCTGCCGGGACAGGGTCATCCACGCGGCCACCGCTTGCGCACCTGAGTGCACCGCGCCATCCATGCCCACCCACTGGACGGCGTCCCGTGCCTGCTCCTCGGTCAGGCCGAGCCGGTGCAGATCAACTGCCTGCCAGGGCCAGACGTCCGGGACCGCGCTGAGATGGCGGGTGAGAAGTCCGACACCGGCCTGGCAGAAACCGCAGTCACCGTCCCAGATGAATACCGGACGTTGACGCCTGCCAACGCCCGCCTTTGGCCTTCTGGTGCTCCGGGGACTGGGGCCTCCGGCAGCGCGAAAAAACCATGATCGTGCTGCCTTTGGCCCGCTCGGCGGCGCCTGCGGCGTCGACTTGCCAGGTGTCACGGCGGGTGGCTCGTCCCGGTGGCGGCCCACCCCGTTCATACTGGACCGGGTATGGTCGCGGTGCCGGATTTCGGCGTCGCCGTCGAGCGCTCTAAGCTGTTCAATGTGGACGCGACCGTCGCAGACCCCGTCATCGGACGGTTGCTGGACGGGCGCTATACCGCGCAGGAACGCATCGCCGTCGGCGGTATGGCGACGGTCTACGTCGCTCATGACAACCGGCTTGACCGGCTGGTCGCTCTCAAGGTCATGCATCCCGCGTTCGCGCACGACGAGGACTACCTCCGTCGTTTCCAGCGGGAAGCCACCGCCGCCGCGCGGCTGAACACCCCGTGCGTCGTCTCCATTCTCGACCAGGGCAGCGATCACGGACCCAGCGGCCCGGTGATTTACCTCGTGATGGAGCTCGTGCGAGGCCAGACCCTGCGGCAGTTCATCGGCAGCCGCGAGCGGCTGACCCCCACCGAAGCCATCGAGATCATCGAACCGGTCCTCGAGGCTCTCGCGGCGGCCCACGACGCGGGGATCATCCACCGCGACATCAAGCCGGAGAACATCCTGCTCGGCTACGACGGCCAGGTGAAGGTCGCCGACTTCGGGCTCGCCCGGCCGCTCAACCAGGCGACCTACGCCATGACCCAGGGCGTTGTGATGGGGACCGTCGGCTACCTGGCGCCTGAGCAGGTCAGCGACGGCTCCGCCAGTACCCGTAGCGACGTCTACACCGCCGGGGTCGTCCTGTACGAGATGCTCACCGGGGTGCTGCCCCACACCGGCGCCACCCCGATGTCCGTGGCCTACCAGTCGGTGCACGGCGAGGTCCCCG
>NZ_CAAAFO010000123.1:21430-24754 GCF_900634715.1 Candidatus Protofrankia californiensis
AGAGGCCAACGACACGATCGCGGCCGGCAATGTGATCAGGACGGACCCGGTCGGGGGCACCGAACTCACGGTGGGCGCCCAGGTGACGCTGATCGTCAGCTCCGGGCCGGCCATGGTGACGGTCCCCAACCTCGTCAACATGCCCTTTGCCACGGCCCAGACCCAGCTGGGTACCCTCGGGCTCAAGGTGACGCGGATCGACGTGAACGACGAAACCTTCGAAAGCGGAAACGTCATACGTACCTCCCCCGATCCGGGGCAGCCGGTCGCCCGCGGCTCGGTCGTCACCGTGCTGGTGTCCAGGGGGCCTCAGGCGGACGGCAGGGACGGCAGTGGCCAGATGGTCGAAGTACCCGACGTCGTCGGCCAGAGATATCAGGCCGCCGCCCGCGAACTGCAACGTCGCGGGCTGCGACCCGAGCGCGACGACTTCTCCCTCTTCGACAGCGACAACACGGTCAGGAGCACGGACCCACCCGCCGGCACCAAAGTCGAACGGGGTACTAAAGTGACCCTCACCGTCGGATAGTTCTGGTAATTGTCATATGACTGTTCCAGGCGGACATCTTTCCCGGCATACTTCGGCTGTCCGGACGAATCACCCTCGACCGCGAGAGCGAGATGCGTGCCCATACGGGGTGTCCTCCGTCACCATGGGGGCTGACGGTGTATTCGGGTGGCAGCGAGCGCCCGGTCGGCACACCGTACAGGGGGAAACAGGGGGACTCCGGTGGGAGTACTGCTCACGGGGCGACGAGCCGAACGTTTCGACCGGCTGATCAACAGCGGGTCGTCTGCCGCCCGCGCGGGCGACCGCGAGCGGCAGAACGTTGTCGCGGCGCTGCGCGCCTACGAACCGGTGTCACCGCGCCCGGAGTTCCGCACGGCGCTGCGTGCCAGGCTGCTCGCCCAGGGCCTGACCGCTCAGCCGCCAAACGCTGAGATCTCGGAGATCTCGCAGGCGCAGACCCCTGGCGCTGGCGCCCCGAACGCGGGTGCGCTGCCAGCGAAGGATCCGGCACCCGCCCTCCTCATCCCCGGCCTCCGAGGCATCCTCTCCCGGACCGCCACATCCCGGACGGCCGTCTCCTGGAACATCATCGGTTCACGTCCGGGCCTGCTCGGTGCTCTGGCGACATCCGTCGTGGTGGCCGGTATCGCTGTCGGGACCCATCGGGCGGTCCCCGGCGAGCCCTTGTACGGGCTCAAGCTCCGCGTCGAGCACATCCAGCTCGACCTCACCAGCAGCCCGGTCGAAAAAGCCAAGATCCATCTCGACATCGCCCGCACCAGGCTCGACGAGATCAACTCGATCATGGATGACGGACGGCTGCCGAAGAAGACCGTTGACGTGCGCAACCTGCTGACAGCCTGGCAGCACGAAGCGTCCGTCGGTGGGAACGTGCTGGTCCCCGAGGCCCGTAACGGTAGCCAGGATGCGTTTCGGACCGTGCAGGACTTCACCGACGACCAGTCACGGGACCTGCACGTCCTGCTGGACAGCCTGCCGGACGGCCCCCTGCACACCATGACGGCCAAGGCCCTCGACTACATGCACGGAGTCCACGACACCCTCAGCACCTCCGACATCACCCCGCCGGCGGCGGAAGGCGCACCCAGCCAGGCGGACACCTCACGCCCACCGCGACCGGTGCCGGCCTCCGACTTAACCCCTCCCGTGACCGTGAACGCCTCGCCGGAGGCCGGCGGCAGCCCCGCGGCGGTCCCGAGCCCGTTGCAGACCCGCACCGCGGGCGTTGCCGGCAACCCGAACAACGTGCCTGCAACGCGCTCCTCCGAGAACCCGCACGCCCCGACCGCCGCGGCGACCACCAGCGCGCCGAAGGCGCCGGACACACCGCCCCCGGCCGATGCGGGTGGCTCCGTACAGCCCACCGGTACCGGCGCACCGGCTTGACCACCGGCTGGCCTCGGGCGGCCCCGTCGGGGCACGATCACGATCCCAAGATCACCAGATCGGGACCACCGGCACCAGCACCAGTCCACGATCACCGAGTGGAGATCACCGGCTCTGGGAGCGGGCCGCATTGATCTGCTGCAGCATCTCCGCAACGAGGAAGGCGAGCTCAAGGGCCTGACCGGTGTTCAGCCGCGGGTCGCAGGCGGTCTCGTACCGGCCGGCCAGATCGGCCTCGCCGATCCGTTCGCCACCACCGAGGCACTCGGTGACGTTGTCCCCGGTCAGCTCGATGTGTATCCCTCCGGGATGGGTACCGAGCAGCCTGTGGACCTCGAAGAAGCCGAGCACCTCGTCGAGGACGTCGTCGAAGTGCCGGGTCTTCACGCCGTTGATGTCACGGGTGTTGCCGTGCATCGGGTCACACGACCACACCACCGGATGTCCGGCGGAGTTGACCTTCTCGACAATCGCGGGAAGCGCATCCCGAATGCGACCGGCGCCCATCCGGGTGATGAGCGTGAGCCGGCCGGGAACATGGTCGGGGTTGAGCCGGTCGGCAAGAGCCAGTACCGCGTCGGGCGAGGCGTTCGGACCCACCTTGCAACCGAGAGGATTACCGATCCGTGACATCAGGTCCACATGGGCCCCGCCGAGATCACGGGTTCGTTCGCCGATCCACACCATATGCGCCGAAAGATCGTAGATCGAACCGGTGGCGTCCTCCCTGCGGGTGAGCGCCCGTTCGTAATCCAACAGCAGCGCCTCATGACTGGTGAACAGCTCGACGCCGTGCAGTGTCGGCGTGCGCTCGAGATCGATGCCACAGGCGGCCATAAATGACAGGGCCCGCTCGATGTCGGTCGCCATCACCTCGTAGCGGCGCCCGGCCGCCGAATCACGCACGAACGCCTTGTTCCATTCGTGCACCTTGGACAGATCGGCGAAACCGCCGGTCGCGAAGGCACGGATGAGGTTCAGCGCGACCGCGCTGGCATGGTAGGCATCCAGCATGCGGCCGGGATCGGGCCGGCGGGCCTGTGCCGTGGCGGCGATGTCGTTCACCGCGTCACCGCGGTAGGACGGAAGCCCGGTGCTGGCCTCGATGTCGGCCGACCGGGGCTTGGCGTACTGGCCGGCGATCCGGGCGACCTTCACCACCGGCACGCTTGCGCCATAGGTGAGCACGACCGCCATCTGCAGCAGCGTCTTCACCTTGTCACGAATCTTGTCGGCGGTGTTCGCGGCAAAGGTCTCCGCGCAGTCGCCGCCCTGCAGCAGAAATGCCTCACCCCGGGCAACCGCCGCGAGCCGTTCGGTCAGAATCCGAACCTCAGGTGCGGTGACCAGCGGCGGCAGTACCGCCAACCGGCCGCGGACCGCAGCCAGCTCTGCCTGGTCGGGCC
>NZ_CAAAFO010000123.1:25070-34117 GCF_900634715.1 Candidatus Protofrankia californiensis
GGCCCGACCGCGGTACCACGTCAGTCATCCCCGGTGTTCCCCGACCGCCAGCAGAGCAGCACAGATCGACCGCTCATGGCGTCACCCGTAGCGTCCCGGGAACTTGGGCCTTCCAGCGGCGCGAAAACACGATCGCGCCGCCTTCGGCCTTCTAACCGAAGAAAACCTCGGCCTCGGCATAGAGCTCCTCCGGCACCAGTTTGAGCTCCCGGGTCGCCTCCGCCAACGGCACCCGGTCGATACGGGTACCGCGCAACGCCACCATCATGCCCCAGGCACCGTCGTGCACGGCATCGATGGCGTGCAGGCCGAAGCGGGTCGCCAGCCACCGGTCGAACGCTGTCGGGGTGCCGCCCCGCTGGACGTGGCCGAGCACGGTCGCGCGGGACTCCCGCCCCGTCCGTCCACGGATCTCGGTCTCCAGCACGGAGGCGATCCCCTGGAGCCGGACGTGGCCAAAGGCGTCCAGCTCCCCCTCCTTGACGGTCAAGGAACCGGCCACCGGGACGGCACCCTCCGCCACCACGATGATCGGCGCGTAGTGGGAGGCGAAGCGGTGCTCGACAAAGGCGCAGACCTTGTCGATGTCGAACGGCCGCTCCGGAAGAAGGATCACGTTGGCCCCGCCCGCCATACCACTGTGCAGCGCTATCCACCCCGCGTGGCGTCCCATCACCTCGACGATGAGGACACGGTGATGGCTCTCCGCGGTGGTGTGCAGCCGGTCGATGGCCTCCATCGCGATGTTGACGGCGGTGTCGAAACCGAAGGTGTAGTCGGTGGCGGACAGGTCGTTGTCGATGGTCTTGGGCACGCCGACGACCGGGATGCCTTCGTCGTGCAGTCGGGCGGCCACCCCCAGCGTGTCCTCCCCACCGATCGCGATCAGTGCGTCGACCGCGTGCGCGGCCAGGGTGTCCCGAATACGCGCGACGCCGTCGTCCTCCTTGTAGGGATTTGTGCGGCTGGATCCGAGAATAGTACCGCCGCGTGGGAGAATTCCCCGCACCGCCTCGACCCCCAGCGGCACGGTGGCATTCTCCAGCGGACCTCGCCAACCGTCCCGGAAGCCGACAAAAGAATGTCCGTAGACATCCGTACCTTTACGGACGACTGCCCGAATGACAGCATTCAGCCCGGGGCAGTCCCCGCCACCTGTCAGTACTCCGATCCGCACTCCGTGTACCTCCTAGCGGACCAAAGGCGGCGCGATCATCTTTTTCGCGCCCGGGTCCCCGCCGGGTCCGAGATCCGAAAGCCGACCTGGCAGATCCGGGAGACCCAGGCCCCCTGGTCACTTAATAGTCTTAGTCGGTGACGAGTCACTCCTGTCAGGTCGGAAGCGTAATCCCATGGACGTGCTCGGAGAAACACATCCGGCACCCGTGGCGTGGGGAATTTCCCGGCCCGGAAGCCGTACTTCACGGAAGCTTCACTTCGCGGGAGCCGGGGACAGCCGGGCCCGCAGCGGTGCCAGTACCCGCCACCGGTCGAGGTTGTGCCGGGCGTCGGCGAGCGCGTCGTGGGCGTCGTGCGGGGGGGGCGGCAGCGGTGGACGGCCGACCTCCTCCCAGAGCTGGCGCAGATCCCGGGTGAAACGGGGAAACAGCCGGGGAAGATCGGTCATCGTGCCGAAAAGCTGGCAGAGCACCACATGGTCGTAGGCGGCATACCAGGCCCACAGCTCCGGAGGCCCGGCCATGCCGAGAAACTCGATGATGTCGGAGCGGATGCGCGCCCGCGACCGCCAGCTGGGATCGGACGGCGGCGGGAGTTTGTCCAGGACGTTGCGCCGCACCCACGGCACCGCGAAGGCCGGGTCGAACTCGGTGGACACGGCGTAGTACTCCTGGGTGCCGTCCTCGCTGACGATTCCGATGCTCACCAGATCCAGCCAGAGGTGGCCCCCCTCCGAGCGTTCGATGAACTCGGTGTCGTAGAGATATCGGCTGGCCACCGATCCAGTCTGCCTGCCGACCTCCCGAAACGGGACGCTCATCCTCCGCCGGTCACCAGGCCACGACGGCGACCACGACGCGTCGTCGACAACAGTCCGCCCAGAACGACCGCCGTCCCCGTGGCGCCGGCCAGCGGCAGCGCCCATAGCAGCACGCCGTTCACGTCGTCATCGGCGACCTTGTCAACGGCTCTGTCAGCGGCTCTGTCGTCGCTGTGGCCGCCGCGGCCGGTCTGGCCGGCCGGGGTCGTGGTACCAGCCGGGGTTGTCGCACCGGCCTGCGGGCATGGATCACCGGGAGGCGGCGGCGCGACCGGCGGAGCCCCACCGGCGGGCGCCGGCTCGACCCGGACGTCCACCCGGGCCGCTCCCGTATCGGTGGCCAGGCAGACCACACCCGCGCCAGGGGCGGAGACGACCGTGGCCCCGGACGCCCGCACCAGGTAGCCGTCGGGGTAGGCGCCGACCGGGACACGGATCTGGGTCGCGACTCCGCGACGGAAGGCACTACCTGTCGGGGACACCGGCAGGTAGGACAAGGCGAGCAGCCGTCCGGACGGATTGTAGGTCGAGCTCACCGGAACGCCCGCGACCGCGGAGGGGTAGGGCCTGGCGAGGACGGCGAGGGTCGTGCCGGTCAACGGCCGGTCGAAGAACCATCCGATCTGCGCGGTCTCGGCAGCCGACACCAACCGCAGCACGGTCGCCGGATCCCCGGCCGCCCAGCCGACCAGGAGCACCGCCTCGTCGTTGGTCGCCGTGCTCGCGGTCGGGTCGAACGAGGCTGGGCTGCTTCGCCAGAGCAGATGGTTGGTGTCCTCCGCCCGCACGGCGCCGCTGAGCAGCAGGGGATTCGCCGACGCCGGGACCATCAGCTCGAAGCCGACCAGGCCGGCAACATCACGGAACCGGCCTGACAGCCGCCGCAGACCCGCGGCGAACACCTCGTCCCCCGCCCTGACCGCGGCGGCGGTCGGCACGATCTGGATCATCGCGCGCAGACCCTGCCCGGTGACGACCGCGACGGAGGCGGCAAGCCGGTCAAGCCCGTCACCGGCGGTGTTGTCGGCGGTGTCACCGACGGTTTTGTCGGCGTCGCCGGGCAGCCGGGCCGACCCGCCGACACGGCCCGGCTGCCCGGTGAACGTCCCATCGGCTTCCATCCGCACGCCAAGGCTTACCGCGGTGAAGCCGACGGCGGCCCACTGCGCGACGGTGGCCTGGTCGAGAGCGGCACCGGGCGGCACCGAAACGCCGCGCACGAACAGCGTCCGACCGTCAAGGTCGACAATGAACCGGCCCGCGCGCAGGACCGTGCCGGCAGGTGGATCCGTCACCGCCGACCGCGCGGGTGCGGGACTCCCCGACGTGACCTCCGGCGCCGGCTGGGCCCGGGCCGCGGGTACGGCACCGGTTGTCAGCTGGATGGCAACCGTGGCAACAGCAGTTGTCACGGCAAGCCGTGCCGGGGCACGCCGCATTCCTGCCGACCGGCGCCCACGCGACGGATGGTCGAGCGCTACAGGATCCCCCGATGAGTACACGCCGACCATCCTGCCGTGCCCCGCCAGCGGGAGGTCAGCCTGCCTGACGGGTGTCGGTCTGATCACCCAGGCCCGACAGGCCGGCGTTGCGACCGGCCCGCCGGCGGGCGCGCGAGCTACGAGGCGCCTTCGTCGACACCTTCGTCTGCGCCTCTGCCGAGGCCCGGTCGACCGTATGACCAGCAGCCTTGTGGCCGGGATCTCCGTCGGAACCGCCGGCCGCCCCGGTCGCAGCCTCGTGCGCGGCGGTGAGCTCGCTTTTGACTCGCTGTGCGTACCTGTCGACGTACTCCTGGCCTGAGAGCGCCATGAGCTCGTACATGATCTCGTCGGTCATGGACCGGAGCACGAACCGGTCGTCGACCATGCCCTCGTACCGGCTGAAATCAAGAGGCCGGCCGATGCGGATGCCGACACGGCGGATCCTGGGCATCAGCTTCCCCTGGGGCTGCACCTCGAAGGTGCCGATCATCGCAACCGGAATGACCGGCACCTTCGACTCCAGCGCCATCCGGGCAACACCGATCTTGCCTCGGTACAGCCGTCCGTCCGGCGAGCGCGTGCCCTCCGGATAGATCCCCAGCAGCTTGCCGCGCTGGAGCACCCTCACGCCGGTCCGCAACGCCATGTCGCTGGCGGCTCCACCGCTGCGGTCGATCGGGAGCTGACCCGCGCTGGTGAAGAACAACCGCTTCAGCCAGCCTTTGAATCCCGGTGCGGTGAAGTAGTCGCTCTTGGCCAGGAAGGTGACCCGTCGCGGCACGACCAGCGGGAGGAAGAAGTGGTCGGAGAAGGACAGATGGTTACCGGCGAGGATGGCAGGACCTCGTTCCGGGATGTTTTCCAGCCCCTCGACCCACGGCCGCCAGAACAGCCGCAGGATAGGGGTGAGAAACGCCTTGACGACCCAGTACAACACGTCAGCTCCCGGTGTGGTCGTCCACCAATATCGGCCCGACGTGCCCGCACACGGTGGCCCGAATAACCCTATGGAACCGGGATGGCCCCGTCCACCACGAGGACCACCTCGAAGACCGCCGCGGGGTCGACCGGAAGGTCGACCGGAAGGATGTCGACGGGCCGGAGGTCCGCGGACACCGGCCACCGGCCCTCCTGCGGCGACGCGGGGTCCGCGCGGGCATGGGACCGGCTACCGGGGCCGGCGTCGGATAAGGCATCGGCATCATAGTGAGCATGGCCTGTACCCGCCCGGCATGCGAGCATGCTGCGGAGCCGGTTTGCGCGACGAAAACAGAAAAATCGCCCATCTCCACGGAGTGCGGCCGATCGCGCACAAGCAACGAGAGGGCGGGCACCATGGCAGGCGTACCACGGCGTTCGGTCATACCGGGTGCGGAGCCGTTCGAGCACGACGGCGGCGACATCGGGGTGCTACTGGTCCACGGATTCACGGGCACACCCCAGAGCATGCGCCCTTGGGGCGCGTTCCTCGCGGAGGCGGGCCTGACGGTCTCCTGCCCGCTGTTGCCGGGCCACGGCACACACTGGCAGGAGATGAACACGACAACCTGGCACGACTGGTTCGGCGCGGCCGAGGACGCCTTCAACCGCCTCCGGCAACGCTGCCCGACCGTGTTCATCATGGGGCTGTCCATGGGCGGGACCCTGACCCTGCGGCTGGCGGAAGTGCATGGCTCGGCGGTGGCCGGTGTAGTCACGGTCAACCCCAGCCTCGGCACCGACCGCCGGGTGGCGGCGCTCGCCCCGGCGCTCTCGCGGTTCGTCCCCGGCGTGATCGGGGTAAGCAGCGACATCAAGGCCCCGGGTACGGCGGAGGTCGCCTACCGCCGGCTGCCCCTGCGGGCCTTCGTCTCCCTGCGCGAGCTGTGGGCGCTGACAGTGGCGGACCTGGGCCGCATCACAAGCCCGATCCTGACCTTCCGCAGCCGCGTCGACCACGTCGTCGAAGCCACGTCCGGACGGATCCTGCTGGAAGGCGCGACATCGTGCGCCGTCTCCGAGCGCATCCTGGAGAACAGCTACCACGTGGCGACACTCGACAACGATAGACAGACAATTTTCCAGGGAAGTCTCCAGTTCGTCGACACACACACGGTTGTCTCGGGGTGAGTCGTGCCTGACCTGCCACCACCTGCCTGTGGACCGCCGCCGGAGACCGGTCCGCCTGCCTGTGGACGGCCGCCGCAAGCCGGTCCGCCCGATGCCGAGGACCGCGACGCGGCCACGATCGGGCCCGCCGACCGGTCCGGCGCGCACCGAGATGATCCCGCACCCGCGGACGGCACCGCGAACCGGAACCCCACCGCCGGTGAGCCGCCGGCGGCGGACACCCCCGGCGGGGACGAGTGCACAGGTCAGGACGCGGATCAGGACGCGGCCTTCGCCTCGCTCGTGGCCCGTTTCGACGCCGAACCCGTCGAGCGGACCTGGCCGTCCAGCGAGGACGTCACGGTGCGGGCGGAACCCCCGAGCGTGACCGTGCGTCCGATCTGGCGCTTACCACTCGACCCGAGGTACCGAAACGACCATTTCCCCTTCCCCGCGGACGGGACCGGCACCGGAAATCCAGCCGGCGACGGGACGGATGTCGACCTTCCGGGTATCCCGGACGACCCCGACGCCTCCGATGATCCCTATGATCCGTCGGACCACTACGAGCCACCGCCCCCACCTCCGATACCACGCATGCAACCCACCACCCGGTGGGCGTTGTGTTCCATCGCCCTCGGCGTCGCGATCCTGTTGGTGCCCACAATTGCCGGGATTGACCACGGCAGGCCCTATGACGTCGGAGGAGTCATGCTTGTGCTGGGCGGAGTCGCCACACTGGTACTCCGAATGGGGGATCGGCCGCCCACCGATTCAGCGGACGGCGACGACGGCGCGGTCGTCTGATCCGGATTCGCCGGTAGGCGGACCGGACGCCTGCGTCACGTCACGGAAGGGGCGGCTGCGTGCAGTTCCACGAAAAGGTCGAGATACATGGTCACCTGATGGACACCGGTATTCTTGCCCGGATACTCGACGACGTCCTGGGTTACGGGGGCGACTACGAGATCGAGAGTATCGATCTCGGTATGACCCACGACGACGAGTCGCATGCGATGATCATCGTCGGGGCGGACTCGAGGGAGCATCTGACCCGCATTCTCATGCGGATCAAGGCTTATGGCGTCAACAGCGTGGAGCCGGGCACGGCAGTGGTGCGGGCGGCTGACCGCGACGGGATCTTTCCCGCCGACTTCTACTCGACCACCAATCTGGAAACCGTGGTCCGCCTCGGCGGCCAGTGGGTACCGGTGGAACATCCCGAGATGGACTGCGGCCTTGTCGTCTCCGAAGGGCGGGTACGCACCATCCCGGTCTCCGACGTCCGGGCCGGCGACATGATCGTGTGTGGCGTGTCCGGGGTGAAGGCCGTCCTGCCGGTCACCGACCACTCGACCCGGATACACGGAACCTTCCAGTCCATGTCGTCGTCCACGGCCCTACTGGCGCCACAGCGCCAAGCCCTGCTGGTCCGGACGATCGCCCGCCAGATCCGTGAGCTCAAGGCGGAGGGCTTCGGAGTGCTGTGGGTGGCCGGGCCCTCCGTCGTCCAGACCGGGGCCACCTCGGCCATGGTCACCCTGATCGAAGCCGGCTACGTCGACGTGCTCTTCTCCGGCAACGCCTTCGCCGCCATCGACATCGAAGCGGCCCTGTACGGAGCGGCGTTCGGCAACGAACCCAGCCGCGGCAAGGGGGCCGAACGCGGGCACGAACAGTACATCCGGGCGATCAACACGATCCGGCGCGCCGGATCCATCGCCGCCGCCGTCGACAACGGCATCCTGACCAGCGGGATCATGCATGCCATCGTCAAGGCGGACAAGAAGTTCGTCCTGGTCGGCTCGGTCCGGGACGACGGCCCGCTGCCGGACGTCCACACCGACGTGCTGGTCGGCCAACGCGCCATGCGCGACGCCCTGCGCGGGATCGGATTCGCGATGATGGTCGCCTCGATGCTGCATTCGGTGGCGACAGGCAACATCCTGCCGGCATCCATCCCCGTGGCCTGCGTGGACATCGACCCCAGCAGCGTCACCAGGATCGCCGACCGCGGGTTCACCCATGCTGTCGGTGTCGTCACGGACGCCGGGCTGTTCCTGGAACAGCTGGCCCAGGAACTGGTTGCCGACTACCGTCCGGACACGACCCGCTGATCGCGCGGGGCTGCCCGCGTCGCCGACCGGTTCAGCGACGAGCCGTCCAGGGACGAGCCGTCCAGGGACGACCGGTTCGGTGCTGATCGGTTCAGCGACAACCCGGTCAGCGACGGGCCAGGTCGGCGGCGCCGATGATGCCGCCCTGCGCTCCGAGCCGGGCCACGACGATCTGCGCCTCGGGACGGTACCGGCGGGCTGACAGGCTGTTTGCGAACTCCACCCGGGCCGGGACGAGGAGAAGATCACCGGCCTCCGACACGCCACCACCGAGCACGAAGAGACCGGGATCAAGAATCGAGGCCAGACTGGCCATCGCCCGGCCCAGCCAGGTGCCGACATCCTCGAAGCATTTCACCGCGAGCGGGTCGCCCTCGCGGGCAGCCTCGGTGACCGCCGGACCGGTGAGAACGGTCACATCGCCGTCAGCCAGCTCCAGCAACCGCCGGCCCGCCGCCGGCGAGGTCGTGACCAGCTCGCGGGCCTTGCGGACCAGCGCGTTGCCACTGCCGTACGACTCGAGGCATCCCCTGTTCCCGCAACCGCACGGGCGGCCTCCGGCCACCAGCTGCATGTGCCCGATCTCCCCACCGAGCCCGAAACGCCCCCGGTACAGCCGGCCGTCCAGCACGATCCCGCCGCCGACGCCGGTCCCCACCGTCACACACACCAGATCGTGCTGGCCGCGGCCGGCTCCGAAGCGGTACTCCCCCCAGGCCATCGCGTTCGCGTCGTTTTCGACGACCACCGGCAGGCCGGTGCGGACGCTCACCTCGTCCCGCAGCGGTTCGTCACGCCAGGCGAGATTCGGCGCGAACAACACGTGCGAGCGGTCACGGTCGATCAGACCCGCCGCCCCGATGCCGACCGCCCGCACCGGCCGCGGCGCCACGGCCGCCCGCAGCTCGCCGACCACCGCGTTGATCAGATCAGCCACCGCGGCCGGCTCCTGGCTCGGCGTCGGCCGCCGGACCGACGCCAGGATCGCCCCGTCCTCGTCGACAGCACCCGCGGCAATCTTTGTGCCGCCGACGTCCACGCCGATCACCAGATCGGACTGCGCGCCGTTCGTTCCCGACGACGTTGCGGTGATCACTCGACATCGATCCTCTGAACACGCGACCCGGACCCCGGTCGCTCGGTTGTCCTTCCCCTCATATCAGTGTCGTCCACCCGGCCGGCACCGGCCGCAGCCGCGCCGTCTCCTCCGGCATTCGGACGATCGGCGAGTATCGCCCGCACCGCCGCGGCCAGCGAGGTGGCTGCCGCGAACAGGTGCACGGCCACCTCCGGCCGACCCGCAGCCAGCGTGGTGACCAGCCGGCAGACCGGACACACCTGGCACATGGTCATCGCGAC
>NZ_CAAAFO010000123.1:34783-39306 GCF_900634715.1 Candidatus Protofrankia californiensis
ACCCGGCGCCAGACGGGTCACGTGCGCGCCCACAGGCTCGGGTCGGGCACGAAGGACACCACCAACCGGTCGTCCCGCAGCACCGCGCCGCTGACGTCACAGCGTCGCAGCGCGGACGGCAGGGTGAGCATCCGCCGCTGCGACCCGACGGACAGCATCAGCTCGTCCACGCCGAGCCGGGCAAGGGCGATCTCGGAACGCTCCACGAACGGCAGATCGATCGAGATCGAGAAGCCGTCCCCGACACGCTCGACCCGCAGCGGGCCGATACCGGCCCGCCCGCCGCCACCGAGGACTGCGGCTGGGTCCAAAGCCGAGTAGGCACCCGCGGCAAAGGCCGCGAGCTCCTCCAGGCCGACCGGTTCACCGGCGCGGTAGGCCGCGCGCAGGACCGGGATCGGCGCAAAGGACAGGTCGACGGCTGACAGCTGGTCACGGTGGACGGCCGCCCATCCGGCCCGCCAGGCGTCGCCACCGGCATCGGTGTGCACCCGGTTGGCCACCACGGCGTCCACACCGAATCCGTGCAGTGCGAGAGCGCCCACCGCGGCCTGTGTCCGGGAGACCACGACGGTCTCGGGTGTCAGAACGAGCCGCACGCTGGAGCGCGACGGGTCGGACAGGATCTCACGAACCTCATTCATGATCGATTGAAGCCGTACGGCGGCACCCACAAGCGGTTCGGCCGTGACGTCCGGCCAGTCGGAGCGGCCAAGCCGCCGGGAGCCGCCGCGCAGCAGCCGAGCAAGCCGACCGTCGGCCGGAACGATCCGGCGCAGGTACCAGGCCAGCGTCTCCGGGAGGGTCAACAGGCGCAGTAACTGGGCGATCGGGCCGGCATCGACCACGATGACGTCGTAGTCCCCGGATCTGATCTGGTCGAGCAGGTGCAGGAGGGTGAGAACCTCTCCGGCGCCGGGGGGCACCGTCAGCTCACCGGCTTCGATCGGGTCTGCTCCGGTGGCCTCCCAGAGCTGGCGCAGGGGTGCTCCCATCGTCGGCCAGCGGTCCTCGAAGGCGCGTTGGGTGTCCACCTGCTGCGCGAACAGGCCGGACTCGATCTCGACGGGAGCCGTGCTCAGCGGATGGTCGAGAACCGCTGCGAGACCCTGCGCCGGGTCCGCGGACAGCACCAGCGTCCGGTTACCGCGCTGAGCGGCCAGAGTGGCCGTCGCCGCGGTGACCGTGGTCGTCCCGACGCCCCCCTTGCCCGTGAAGAGCACGCATCGCACGCGCAGTCAGCTCTCGATGTGTTTCTTGAGGTCCTTCAAAGCGGCGTCGACAACGCCGCTTTGAACCCTGCGCCGGAGCAGGCCCGGAATTTTGATCTTCAAGTCGACGGTGAGGTCGTACACGACCTCGGTCCTACCGCCACCCAGATCGCGCAGGACGTAGCTGCCGTCCTGTGCGATCATGTTGTTTCCCTCGACGAGGGTCCAGCTGACCGAATCATCACCCGACCAGGTGTACTCGATGACGAATTCCTCCTTCGTCACCACCGCGTTGACCAGGAAACGGCCCTGACGGGGACGACCGTCAGGCCCAGCCGCGACGATCTCGGACCGTTCCACCGGCCCCGACCAGGTCGAATATGTGTTGATATCGGCAATCGCGGCCATCACGGCCGCGGGCTCCGCATTGATCGTGATGGTGGCTCGGGCGTGGTCCGCCATTGGTGACAGTGCCTCCACAACTCACCCGGGGGTGCCCGGCGCCACTGGCATCCCGGTTACATCCCGGTTACTCCGACATCCAGGATCTCTCCACACGCCAGGATAATCATCCTGACCGACCGCCGAGGCTACCGGACCCGCTACGGGCGCGGCCGACTGCCGGGGGCGTGTCCAGCAGATCTCCAATCACGCGGATCGACACCCGGACGACCAATGCCCACCGGACGCCCTCTACCACTCAAGCACGAACGGTGTCCCCTGAGCGTTGAAATGTCCGACGTTCACGCAGCGCGTTCGTCCGATGTCGAGTACGTCCCGGTACGGCTGGTGGACGTGCCCGAAGAGCACGTACCGCGGCTTCATTTCGTGAATGGCCTCCAACACCGCGACGCTGCCCCGCTCGTAACGCCGGGCCACCGTGTCGTACACGAGCTCGGGCAGGTGCGGCGGAATATGGCAGCACAGGACGTCCACCGCCCCGACCGCCGTGACCTTCGCGGCGTAGGTTTCGTCGTCGATCTCGTAGGGGGTGCGCATGGGTGTGCGCAAACCCCCGCCCACGAAACCGAACCGCAACCCGCCGATCTCGGTCGTCTCACCGTCGAGCAGCGTGACGCCGTCACGCAGATAGTCCAGGTAGAGGTGCGGAAGATCGACGTTGCCATAGGTCAGGAAAGTCGGTGTGGGAAAAGCGGCGAACATCTGTTCGTACTGCCGGCGGATCGCCTGCTCGACGATCGCCTGCCGGTCGTCACCCAAGGTAGCCCACAAACCACGGGACCATTCACGGGCTTCGTCGAAACGCTGCTCGGTCCGCAGCCGAATCATTTTTCCGACCGCGTCCGGACCGAACAGGTCCCCCATAATCCCACGGCTGTGATCCCGGTAGTCCACGTACAGAATGAGGTCCCCCAGGCAGACGAAGGCGTCAGCGCCCTTCCCCGCGGCGGCGAGCGCGTCAGCGCGGCCATGAACGTCACTCACCACGTGGACCCTCATACCCGGCAAGCCTACGGTCACGCCGGCTGAAAAACCCGCCGGGCGCTCTAACGGCGCGCAGGTCGTCCGAGAGATCCTATGGACGACGCCTGCGGCGCGGCGGGCCCCGCAGGTTGCATAGCGGGCCCTGCGGGTGCCGCGGGCCTTGCGGGTTGCGCGGCGGGCTCTCCGGGCTCACGGCCTGCTTCAAGGACATCCTTGAGCGCGTTGAGCTGGCGTTTGGTATGCAGCGAGCGGCGCTTTGCCCACCGCGCTGCAACGCGTGGACGCAACTGGTGAACCTGAGCCGGCTGCCCCCTGCGGGTGGCGTCAGCGCGTAGGAACACGTGCACGACAACACCGTCACCCCACGGTTCAAGCCATATCTCGCTGGTGCCGACCAGCGCACCGGTCACCGTGAACCGCAGCCCCGCGGTGTCCCTGTCCTGGAAAACGCTGAGGTCGAGATCCGGCCACAACGCACGCCACAATGCGGGCTCGTGCACCGCCGCGGACACCACAGCCGGGTCGGCGGCCAGGAAAACCTCGTCGATCAGGTCGATCTGCACGGGCGAGGGGCTCACGTCCGGGATCATGTCAGACAGACCCCCAGAGGGCCAGCGACAACGCGATCATGTTTTTTGCGCACCCGGAGCCAAAGGCAGTGTGATCATACTTCTGGTGCACCCGGGCTTCTGGGTCATTGGGAGGGCAGCAGCAGGTCGCGTAGCCTCGCTGCGAGGACGTCCCACCGCCAGGCCACTTCGACCCATGCGCGGCCGGACGCACCCATGGCGCGTGCCCGGTCAGGATCGGCCAGCAGGCTGCCGACGGCGTCGGTTATCCCTTTCAGGTCGCTGCCGTCGACGACGACTCCGCTCCGGCGGTCGAGCACCGCGTCCGGCGCGCCACCGCTGCGCCCGGCGACAACCGGCAGACCCGTGGCCGACGCCTCCAGGTAGACGATCCCGAGGCCTTCGACCTCCAGGCCCGCCCGCCGCGTCCGGCATGGCATCGCGAAGACGTCGCCGGCGGCATAGTAGGCGGGCAACTCCTCCCAGGGGACCGAGCCGGTCATCACCACGTGCTCGGCCACGCCGGCCTCGCGGGCCAGGCGTTCCAGCGACGGCCGGTACGGACCCCCGCCGACCAGCAGCAGCGCCGTCCCGGGCACCCGCCGCCGCCAGGCCGGCAGAGCTTTGATCAGCATGTCCTGGCCCTTGCGCTCGACCAGCCTGCTCACACACACCACGACCGGGCGGTCAGCGAGGTCGTGACGCCTGCGGATGTCGTCACGTCCCACACCCGGCTGGAAGAACCCGGTGTCGACGCCGCTGGGTAGCTGGGCGAGGGTCGGATGCCGGCCGAAGGCCGGCGCGAGTCGCGCCCTGGTGTAGTCGGTGAGGTAGGTGACGGCGTCGACTGTCCGCCCGATGCGGCGTAGCACCTGCCGCGGGCCCGGCAGCGCCGCCCAGCCCACTTCGTGACCGTGCGTGCTCGCGACGATCCGGCCCACCCCCGGATCACGGCGCAGACCGGCCGCGAGCAGACCCAATGGCGCGGCCGCTCCGAACCACACGACGTCGCAGCCCTCCGAGCGGGCGATCATTCGGGCCCGGCGCAGCACGTCCGGGACGGGCAGCATCAGTGTCGTCGGATGCCGCACCACGGGAAACGGGGCGGCCGCGTCGAATACGGACGAGCCCTTCCACGCGGGAGCGTAGACAATCACCTCTCCGGCAGGTAACCGGCTGGCAAAATTATACACATATGCCTGAATTCCACCTGGACGTGGCGGAAAGTCATTGCTCACGACCAAAACCCGCATCGGGCCATACTCCAGCATCCCGGGAAGAGCCAGACGGCTCCCCC
>NZ_CAAAFO010000123.1:39412-50331 GCF_900634715.1 Candidatus Protofrankia californiensis
CGGCCCCGGGCAATCCGGGCGGGTCAGGGGCGAAGCTGCGCGTCCAGATAGGATCTCCACTGCATGACAAAATCGGCTTCGGTGGTTCCCAGGACCGCCCGCAGCGCACCGGCCAGCCGTGTCGGTGGATCGCCACCGCCGGATCCGACCTGCCGGTAGAACCTGATCAGCCCGTCCAGGCCGACCCTGTCCGCGATCAGCCGGCAGGCAAGCCACGCCTCCTGGTAGCGGGCGGGAGCTGCTCCGTCCGCCGCGGAGAACGCCGCATCGCCCGGCAACGCGTCAGGTAACCAGCCGGACCGCACCTGGGCAGCCAGTTCCGCGGCTGCCCGGGTCACCTCCAGCCCCACCCCGGCGTGGCCCACGGTTTCGGCCAGACCTTCCACCAGCCACATCGGGGTGCCTGCTCCGGTCACATCGGCGCTCGCCAGGTGGGTGAACTCATGACGCAGCACCACCTGCCGGCCCTCGACGGTCAACCGGTCGTAGACCTCCGGATTGACGATCACACGACCGCCCCCCGGGGCCTCCCCTGGAAGCACCGCGACCGCTGCCTCACCGTCGGTACCCGTCCGTCCTGACTCGGCGCGAAAGCCGGCGCCGCCCGCGGGAACCTCCACCACGACCTGGTCGGCCCACGGCCCGTCCCAGACCGCACGCACATAGCGCAGAGCCTCGTCGGCATCACGACGTATCTCGACCAGCCGTGACACCGGAGCGTCCCCGACGACCGCCAGACGCCCAGCCGTCCCCTGCTCAGCCGGCCCCGGCGCGGGCCGTGGCCGGGCCACACCGGCCGCATCCTCACGAGCGGCGTTCCCCTGACCGGCATGTTCCTGACCAGCACGTTCCTGACCGGCGTGGCTGGTGACAGCCAGCACCAGCCCGACAGCGACCGCCGTGCAGACAGCCGCCATCACCACCGACGCCACCAGCGCACGCCGCCGGAGCCACCGCCCAGCCCGGCTCACCCGCCCCACCCGGCCGTGACGCGCCGCCGTGGGGGAAGTCGGCGGGCTAGCCGGTCCGGCGGGCGCGTTCACGGGGGCTGTTCACGGGACGGGGCAGCGGCAGCACCTGTGCCATCGGTACCGGCGCCGTGGGCGCGGCATCTCCGGCATTCCTGGGCGTCGCGGATGCCACCGGGGAGACGAACCGGGACCGCGGGATCAGGCCGCCGTCGGCGAGGGCTTCCATGGCCCGCTGCTCGCCCTCGTCCCAGTCGACGACGCCGCCGGCAGGCTCCAGCAGAACATGCACCGCGCAGTCCCCGCATGCGGCTCCACGCACCACGCATGTGCCACAGTCGATCAGCATCGTCTCCGCCTCTCCGGCCGGAACAGGCCGCCTCGAGCCGACCCGAACGGTCATGACATGACCGCCACGGGTGACGCGACCGCGTCGGGACCCACCGTAGGCACCAGGTCCGACAACTTCTCCGCCTCAACGCCGGACCCACCCACGAGAACTGGGGTACGTGCGGGCACGTCGTCACGTACTCGCGCGCGACCAAGATCTGCGCCGGTTGAAGCTTCACCGGCCTGACCAGACGAGCGCAGCAGGAGAAGTGGCTGGCGTGGGTACTGGCACGCAAGGCTCCGCGCCGGACGGCCGAGGACTTCGCCGGGGCGGTGTGGGCGAGGGCCTGGCTTCGGCGGGAGCAACAGCGCGAGGCGGGCACACTGAACCCGGCCAGGGCACCGTGACAGTATGACCGGTTATACTCGCATCATGAAGACAGCGATCTCGATTCCCGATGGCGACTTCGAGCGGTTCGAGCGGGTCGCGGCCCGGCACGGGATGAACCGGTCGGAGTTCTACCGGCTCGCCGGTAAGCGGCTCGCCGACGAGCTGGAGGGCGAGGCGGAGCTGACCAGGCTGGCGAACGCGGTGCTCGCGCGTGTCGGACAGCCCTCCGGCGACGGGCTGTTCCTGCGGGAGTCCGAGCGGGTGCTGCGCGAAGGCACCGAGTGGTGATCCGTCGCGGCGATGTCGTGTGGGTGGACTTCGGTTCGCCACGGGGTTCGGAACCGGCGAAGGTCCGCCCGGCCGTGGTCGTGCAGGAGGACTGGCTGCTGGCCACGGACATCGGCACGGCGCTGGTGGTGCCTCTGACCTCGAACACCACCCTGGAAGCGTTCCCCGGCAACGTGCTCGTGCCCGCCGAGGCCTCCGGGCTCGACAAGGACTCCGTCGCGGTGGTCTCGCAACTCGGCCCGGTCAGCCGCGAGTTCCTCGACCCCTATCCTGCCGGTCACGTGCCCGGCTACCTGCTGACCAAGATCGCGGCAGGCGTGCGTCTGGTCACCGGCATCTGACCCGGCGCGGGCACTGGGCGCGTCGCGGCGCTCGGCGTCGCCGGGACGCGAAGCGGGCACACCGAATCCGGTCAGGGCACCGTGACATTCCGGTCGGGCAAGCAGTAACCGCTGATCCGATGGAAAGCGCTTCGAGTGCTACCCAGCCCGCCGGCCTGCCAATTCGCCGTCGTGTGGCCGCTCAGATCGGTAGATAGGAGACATTGGTGATGGCGACAAGGCGGTGAGTGGCAGTCTGGGTGCCGTCCATGCGACCGCAAATCCGCCAGACACGAAATAGTCAACAAAATAACTACTGGAAGACAATGGACGACACCCTGTGTGATGTGTGTCGTTGGCGCACCTACGGGCCGGTAGGCTCCCTGGGTGCTTTCAGGTGATCTACGGAGCAGAATCGATCGGGTCTGGGACGCGTTCTGGTCGGGAGAGATCTCCAACCCGCTGGAGGTCATCGAGCAGATCACCTACCTGATGTTCATCCGCCGGCTGGACAGCATCCAGACCGGCAAGGAGAACAAGGCCAACCGCACCCGCCGGCCGATCGAGAACCCGGTGTAAACGAATGCCACCCAGGAACTGCGCTGGTCGCGCTTCAAGGCCCTGGGCAGCACCGACGAGATGTTCGCGCTGGTGCGGGACAGGGTCTTCCCGTGGCTGCGGGAACTCGGTGGCGAGGGCTCGACCTACGAGCAGCACATGCGTGACGCCCGGTTCACCATCCCGACGGCGAACCTGCTTGCCAAGGTCGTCGACATGCTCGACGGGCTCCCGCTCGACGAGCACGACACCAAGGGCGACCTGTACGAGTACATGCTCAGCAAGATTGCCGCCGCTGGCCAGAACGGCCAGTTCCGCACCCCGCGGCACATCATCCAGCTGATGGTCGAGATGACGGCCCCGGGCCCCGGCGACACCATCTGCAACCCGGCCTGCGGGACGGCCGGCTTCCTGGTCGAGAGCGCCGCTTACCTTGAGCGGACCCATCACGAGGCCCTGTTCGGCTCCGCCACACGCCGGCACTTCGACCACGGCATGTTCCACGGCTTCGACTTCGACAACACGATGTTGCGGATCGGCAGCATGAACATGCTGCTGCACGAGGTCGAGCAGCCCGACATCCGCTACCGCGACTCGCTCGCCCAGAGCGCCGCAAGCGACGCCGACCGATACTCCCTCATCCTCGCTAACCCGCCCTTCGCCGGCAGCCTGGACTACGAGACAACAGCCAAGGACCTGCTCGCCATCGTCCGTCCCACAGCGATACCGGCATCGCAGGCCATGTAGACGCTGTGAGAGCGCATGTGCTGGTCGTGGGACCCGACGGGCGAAGCCTGCGCAGTCGTCGGTATCTCCCCGCGCCCACAGTGAGCCGCCCACAGTGAGCGTCGTGACCGTGGCGATGGGGATCGTGATCGGCCTGACGTTCCTGTTCGACTCAGGCCAGGGGGCTTCTGTGCGGCTACTCGGGTGCGGGCCTGATGGGCCGGTCACGAGCAGTTTCGATCACACGAAGGGCGGGTCACCTCCCGGCGCTGTCGGACGTGGTCCCCGCCCGCTCGGCCGCCACTCGACACCAGCGGCCTCGATAGCGTATTGCAGGCACTGAAGGTAAAATGCAAGCATGGCTGCGATCACCATCCGCGACGTCTCCGAGTCGGCCCTCGAAGCATTGAAGATCAAGGCCGCGAAGGGGGGTCGCAGCCTACAGGCGTATCTGCTCGACCTGGTCACGCGCGACGCGCAGACGCCGCCCCTGGCGGACATGATGGCCCGCCTCGACCGCGAGACACGGTCCGATGTCAGTACCTCGGACATCCTTGCCGCGATCGACGAGGGCAGGGAACACCGTTGAGCGGTGTAGCGGCTGTGACCGACTGTTCGGCGTTGGTACGGACGCTGACAGATCAGGGTGCAGGCGGGGTCGCCGTACGCCGCCGGCTCGCCAGTCTCGAGTCGCTTGCGGCACCCGGCCTGCTCGACTACGAAGTAGTTTCGGCATTCCTCGGGATGCTTCGGGGTGGCAAGATCACCGAGCGGGAGACGACGAAGGCCATCGCCGATTACCAGATGCTGCCGCTCGTGCGGCACGAGACACTGATCCTCTGGCGGCGGGTCCGCGAACTGCATCACAACCTCAGTGCGTACGACGCGCAGTACGTGGCGCTCGCCGAGGCGCTGGGGCTGCCCCTGATCACCAGCGATGCCCGCATCGCGCGCAGCGGCGCGGCCACGTGCGCTGTCGAGGTCTTCGCCTGACGTTGCACCAAGACGGTCGCTAGGCCGTGCGCGGACTGCCGAGTACCGTCAGCAGGCGCTCGCCGAAGGCCGGGGTGGTGTGCATGCATGTACGTGGCGATGTCGTGGGCTGTCATTGCGGGGCCCGACCTTTCCGTCCTGCTGGCGATGGTACGGACGGCGGTGACGACCTGGCCGGGGTGGAGGTCGAGTGCGTCGAGCAGGAAGTCGTCGAGGGACTGCCGGGTGAGCGGTACGGGCAGCGCGCTGGGCGGGAAGTCCGCGAGGTTGTCGGTGACGATCACGTCAGCGCGGCCAGCCCGGGCGGCTGCAACCACGTGCCGGTCGTCGGGGTCGGGCAGTTGGGCAGTCGGGACGAGCGGCTCCCAGTCGGTCACGAGGGCGTCCGGGAAGGCGGTCTTCATTTGTCGGGTGAGGCGGGTGAGGTAGGCGTTGATTTCTTCCGGTGACATTCCCCGCTTGCCGAGGAGCAGGCGGAGGGTTCGGTCGAGTTCGTCGAGGATCTCGGTGGACCATAGCGGTCGGTAGGCTCCGGTACTGGCGATCTCGAGCAGCACGTCGCGTGCCCTGCTGGGCACGAGAACGCAGGTGTCGAGCAGCGCGCTGTACACGCGGGTCAGCCTTGGGTCTTCTTGCGGGCGGCCTTCAGTGCGGCCCGCGCCTCGTCGGGGTCGACGTCGTACAGGCCCAGCCGCTCGGTGTCGGCGATCATGTCCGCGAATGCGAGTTCAGCCGCGTTCCGCTGGCGTCTGCGGTATTCGAGCAGGTCGTCGAGCCGGACCTTGCGGTGGCGGCTCGGCTTCTCGAACGGGATGACGCCGGTCTCCAGCAGCCGTACCAGCGTGGTGCGCGAGATGCGCAGCAGGTCGGCTGCCTCCTGGGTGGACAGTGTCAGGTGATGTGGTGCCACGGTGACCGCCAAGCCCGCCTTCATCGCCGCGGCGATCTGCAGGAGAACCTCGAACATGGGCTCGGGTAGTTCGACGCTGCGCCCGTCGGGGCCTGTCAGCCGAGGACGGGGCTCGGCCACCCGCTGTCCGCGGTCGCGCAGGGCGCTGAGGAAGTCGATGATCTCGCCGGCGTCCTCGCGCGGGAGGTAGGTCTCGTCGTGCAGCGGCTCGTTTCTCGCTGGCGAAGTCATGAACCGCCTCCGGAGACGATCGGTACGATCGGGATGCTCGTTTTGGTCGATTCTAGTCCCGCTGGCTCCTGATCGCCATCTGCTAGAGGGTGCCGCCACCCACCGGCAGGGCAGCTCGTCCACATCGCCGGTGTCGCCCGCTACGAGTCGGGCTGCCAGCCCTCTCAGACCAGGCGACGGGGCCCAAGTGCCTCAAGGAAGGCCCCCGGCACCCCGAACGGGACGCAACGGAGGGCGACAGCGTGGTCGCGCGAGACATCGCCTGTGGCCGCAGTAGGGTGCGTGCGGTGGGCCGCCAAGGGCTCGAATCCTGAGCCCAGAGAGTAAAAAGCTGGATGTCAGGTGAGAGTGCCGCGTGGCGCGATCCACGCGTGCGGCTGCCCCGTGGTGGCCGCGATGTGCTCGAAGTCGGCGTCGTAGTGCAGGATGACCGCGCGATGGTGTTCGGCCGCCGAGGCGGTAAGCAGATCGATCACTCCAGCGGCACGGTGGTGGCCTCGGACGGCCAATGGACTCCGACGCTCTCGGCCACGGGGACTATAAGCCGATGACCGTCGGGCTCCGCGCCTGTCCCAGGTCGTCACGCACCGGGCCCTTCCCCGTTGCCGCTCCCTCTCGCTCGTCCTTACTCGTCCGAACACCGGGATCCGGTGCCCCCAGCACGGTCGGTCGGTACCGCGCCCCGGTGGTCAGGAGCGGTCGAGGCGGGCCAGCAGCGCGGCGGACGGGATCGGACGCGCACCCGAGAGCCGGCTGGTGTCGGCCACCTCACGATCCGATGTGACGACGACGACGGGACGCCCCATGGGCTCGGCCCGCACAAGCCGGATGATCTCCTCGTCAGCCAGCTGACCAGGTCGGCTGAAGACCACCCGCACCCCACGGGGCGCCGCCACCCCGACGGGCCTGGCGATGACCGCGGTCGCGTCGAACACGACCGTGATCTCGCTCTCGGGCGCGCGGCCGACCAGCGCGCCGAGCCCGGACAGCAGCCGGGCCCGCTGTGCCTGCAGCGGCAACGAGCCGTACCCACGCTTGGTGACGTTGTAGCCGTCCACGATGACGTGTACGCCGGGAACCCCGAGAACCTCGTCGACAACCGCCGGGTCGTCCTCGGCCAGGCCACGGGCGCCGACTCCGCAGAACGGGTCGAAGGGCGCGGCCTCGTCCTCCCCGCGGCCGACGATGTCCGCCGGCCGCTGCACGGCGGTCGGCAACGCGAGTTCCTTGCGGAAGCCGTTGGCCGCGGCCATCAGCGTGTCGAGCAGGACACGCAGGCGCACGTCCTCGGCTGACCGGGCCTCCCGGCTGTCCCGCCGGGACGCGGTCACAGCAGCCTCGAGTTCGGCTACCCGCTGTCGCAGCCGACGGGTTTCGGCCTCGGCCTCACGGGCGGTCGCGACCGCCTCGTCGCGGGCCTTCTCCGCCACCTCGACGGCATCGTGCGCCACACTCTCGACCCGGCGGAGCCGGTCGGAGGAGGAGCGCAGGCGTCGGCGGGCATCCTCCGCCTCGGAGCGAGCGGCTGCCAGGCGTTCCCGCAACTGGTCGTTCTCAACCTTGGCGCTCTGCCTGAGCGTGTCGAGCTGCTCATGCAGGCGCGCGACCGCCTCGGTGGCGTCGGCCGCGCGGGCCGACGCCGCGGCTTCGGCCAGTTCCTGCGCGGCGGCCTCGACCATCCGTTCCCACCCGGGCAAACGCAGGACGTAGGCGACGGCCGCGATCTCCTCGGGCGGAGCCGCCTCGGGCGGTCCCTCGTCGGACTCCAGTGACGCCACAAGCTCGGGCAGGGCAAGCCGGAGCCGCTCGGCGACCCGTCCGCGAAAGACCGCGTCATTGGCCATGGCGGCCGCCAGCGGGGTCGCTCCGAGCCGGGAACGCCGGGACGGGATGAAGCGCCGTACGGCAACGAGCGTGGACGGCACATTCTGTTCCGGGAGATCGGCGAGGGTATCGGCCGCGAACGCCACGATCTGTGCCCGGACGCTGGACGGGAGTGGCTCGCTCACCCGGACGCCAGCTGAGGCTCGCGCACCATGCCGCCCAACGTGCCGCCGCCCAACGTGCCGCTGTCCAACGTGCCGCCGTTCGGTGCGCCACTGCCCGGCGCGCCGCGCCGACGGCACCGGAGGTGTCCGGTCTTCCCTGCCGCGACCTGCCGTTCCCCGACCCGGGCGAGACCGGCAGGGCCTGCGTGGACGTGGACGCGGACGCGCTCCCGGGGCCACACCGTCCTCGCCACGTCGAAACGGGTCGGATCTGCGCATGTCCCACACCGCCTGCGGGTACACGGTCCGGGAAGATCGACGGGCACGGCCAGACTCCGGGGCACGATGGGAACAACAACGACGACGCCCCAGCGTATCGGGACCAGCCCGATCCCTCCGGATCGCAACGGTTCTCCACCGGTTCGCAGGGATCGGAGCATCCCGGTTCGCCCGCCCGGACGGGTCGGAACACGGGTCGAGGCACGGCTTGCGGGACGGGTCGAGGAAGGCCAGCGCGATGATCTGTGATATCGCCGACCTGTGGTACTGCCGACCTGTGACATCGCCGGACGAGCGGGTTGCTCCACCGGCGGCACAGCTGTCGGCTGTCGAAGCTGTCTGCTGAGCTATCTGCTGAGGGCAGCCCGGATGCGTTCGGCCGCGTCGTCGAGTGCGGCCGGGTCGGGGTTGTGATCGGCTGCCGCGAACGAGATGTCGGCCTCGGAGTCGATCGGGACGAGGTGCACATGTACATGTGGCACCTCCAGACCGGCCAGCAGCGCGGCCACCTTGCGGGGGCGGAAGGCGGTGTCGACGGCCCGCCCGACCCGGGCCGCCGCGTTCCACAGCTCCCGCAGGACGTCCGGGGGAAGATCGATCCAGTGGTCGACCTCCAGCCGTGGAACCACCAGAGTGTGCCCCGGCCGGATCGGGGCGATGGTCAGGAACGCCGCACAGTGGTCGTCCTCGTAGACGATCCGTCCGGGCAGCTCCCGCTTGATGATCCGGGTGAAGACGCTGGCCATGTCCGGACAGTATCCACATGAAGCCCCCGGTAGCGCCCCCCGGCGCGGCAGCGGCAACGGCAGACCGGATGCGAGCCGGACCCGGGCCGGCGTGCCCACGCGTGACGCGTGGACACGGACTCGCCGGTCATGCGGAATCATGCGCCTGTGGCCTGGTTTGAAACGAACGGCATCCGGATGGCCCGGGTGGGCCTGGACTGCGTCGACGTGGACCTGATGGTCAGGTTCTGGTCATCGGCGCTCGGCTACGAAGTCGCGCAGCACGACAGCGACTCGGCTGTCCTGCGCCACCCGGCCGGTGCCGGTCCCAAGCTGCACCTGCGGCGCGTGTCCGGGTTGGCGCCGGGCCCGGGTCGCGTGCACCTGGACCTGTATGCGGTGGACGCCGAGCGCGTGGTCGGCTGGCTGTCGTCACTGGGCGCCCGCGAAGTCGGACGCTACGCCGACGGTGTCGACAGCGGCTTCGTCCTCGCCGACCCGGAAGGCAACGAGTTCCGGGTCACCACGGCGGGTCAGGACGGGTTCGCGCGGCCGTTCGCGTGAGGGGTCACCCACCACCGGTGGCCGGAAGCCGCGGGATGCGGACACAGGACCGGAAAACTGTCGGAGACGGCGACTACCGTACCCGGACATGCGCCGGTTCTCCCCCGTTCCGGGCGGCGGCCACCCGGACGCGCCGCCCGCGCCCCCCTCCGGGCGCCAGCCTCCGCCTCGCCAGCTCCCGCCCGGCCAGGCCAGCCTGGAGGAACTCGGCCGTCCCCTGCGGGACGTCACCTTTGTCGTGGTGGACCTGGAGACCACCGGAACCCGGTCTGCCGACAGTGAGATCACCGAGATCGGCGCGGTCAAGGTCCGCGGCGGGCAGGTCCTCGCGGAGATGGCGACGTTGGTACGACCGGCCGCGCCGATACCCCCGTTCATCTCGGTCCTCACCGGGATCACCGACGCGATGGTCGCCACCGCGCCCCGCATCGACGCCGTCCTGCCGACCTTCCTGGAATTCGCCCACGGCAGCGTGCTGGTCGCGCACAACGCGCCCTTCGATCTCGGCTTTCTGCGGGAGGCGTGCGTACGCTGCGGCCATCCCGTCCCCGCTTGGGAGCACCTGGACACGCTCCGCATCGCCAAACAGGTCCTGAGCAGGGACGAAAGCCCGAACTACAAGCTCGGTTCGCTGGCCCGGCTCTTCCCCACGGACACCGAGCCCTGCCACCGGGCGCTGGCGGACGCGCGGGCGACCGTGGCCGTGCTGCACGGGCTGTTCGAGCGGCTGGGCAACCTCGGCGTGACCACATTGGAGGACCTGCACGGGTTCTCCCGGAAAGTCTCCCCCGCCCAGCGGCGCAAGCGGCATCTGGCGGACGGCCTGCCGACCGGGCCGGGCGTGTACATCTTCCGCGACAGCGCCGGCCGGGCTCTCTACGTCGGGACGTCCCGGTCGGTGCGCGCACGCGTCCGGTCGTACTTCACCGCGAGTGAGCCACGGACGCGGATGACCGGGATGGTCGCGGCGGCTGATCGGGTGGATGCGATCGCGTGCGCACATGCGCTGGAGGCGCAGGTCCGGGAGGTTCGGCTGATCGCCGAACACAAGCCCCCGTACAACCGCCGGTCCCGGCACCCGGAACGGGCGGTCTACCTGAAGATCACCGACGAGCCCTACCCCCGGCTGTCACGGGTCCGAGCGGCCCGTGACGAGGGTATCTACCTCGGCCCGTTCACCAGCAGCGCCGCGGCGGACCTCGCCGCGGCCGCGATCCACGAGGCGATCCCGTTACGCCAGTGCACCACCCGACTGTCACCGCGGCGGCCCACCGCCGCGTGCGCGCTGGCGGACCTCGGTCGCTGCGGGGCACCCTGTGACGGACGGGAGAGCCCGCAGGAGTACGCGCGACACGTGGCAGCGGCCAGGGCGGCCATCACCACCGACCCCCGGGTGGTCGTCGACGTCGCGCGGGCGCGCATCGCCGGCCTCGCCGCCGAGCAGCGCTACGAGGACGCGGCGGTCGTCCGTGACCGGCTGCTGGCATTCCTGCACGGGGCGCAGCGGCTCCAACGCCTGTCAGCGCTGAACACCGTGGCCGAGATGACGGCCGCGGCACCCACCCCCGAGGGCGGTTGGGACATCGCTGTGATCCGCCACGGTCGGCTCGCCGGGGCGACCAGCACACCGGCGCACACCGATCCGTGG
>NZ_CAAAFO010000123.1:50875-51885 GCF_900634715.1 Candidatus Protofrankia californiensis
CCGGGGCCCACGCCCTGCGCGAGCGCCGAGGAGACCGAGCTGATCCACCGCTGGCTGACCGCCGCGGGCGTGCGCCTGGTCAGCCTGGACGGCCAGTGGGCCTCACCCGTGGCCGCGGCCGCCAGGGACATCTCCCTTCTTCACCGGCCGCAGGACCCGGCCGGCGCACCTGAATGATCGACGTCCGCCGGCGCTGCTACCGCGCGAGCCGACCGAGCAAGGCGCTTGCCGCCATGATCGCCCCGACGGCGGAACCGACGAGGACGGCGAAGTCGAGCAGCAGGTGGGCATGCGTACCGATCAGCAGACCGCGCAGCGCGTCGACCAGATAGCTCAACGGGTTGAGGTAACTGACCACCCGTACCCAGGCCGGCATGATGTCGACCGGATAGAGGGCGTTGCTGGCGAAGAACATCGGCATCATGATCGCCTGACCGATTCCCATCAGCCGGTCACGGGAAAGCACCAGTCCCGCGATCACGATGGACAGGCAGGAGAAGAACGCCGCGCCGATCATCACGGCCACCGCGGCGCCCACCAGCTTCAGCGGATTCGCGGTCAGCCCGACGCCGAGCACCGCCGCCAGCAACACGACGACGACCACCTGTATCAGCGCGCGCACCCCGGCGGCGAACGCCTTGCCCGTGACCAGGGCTGTGCGGGGTGTGGGCGTCACCATGAGCTTGGCCAGGACACCCGCGTCCCGGTCCCAGATGATCTGGATGCCATAGAAGATCGAGATGAACAGCGCGGACTGGGCGAGGATCCCCGGTGCCAGGTAGTCCAGATATGGGACGGATCCGGTCGGGATGGCATGGATGCGGTTGAACGTCACGCCGAAGACCAACAGCCACAGCGCGGGCTGGACAGCCCTGGTGTAGAGCTCCACCCGGTCGTGGCGCAGCTTCTGCAGCTCCACCAGGGACAGTGTCGCCAGCCGGCGGAACAACAGCCGGGTCGCGCCCAGCCGCCCGTCGAAGCCGTCATCGAAGGGGTCGTCGAAGGGGTCG
>NZ_CAAAFO010000123.1:51919-67355 GCF_900634715.1 Candidatus Protofrankia californiensis
TCGAGTCTGACCCCGCCGGGAGCGTTCCTGGCGGGAGCCACCGGTGGATCGATCCGCGCAGCGACCCGGGGATCTGAGCCTCCCGGATCTCTAGCCAACCCGGCTGGCGGCACGGCGGGTGTGCTGGACATCACGGAAATCACCTTCCTTGTCGCTGGCGAGCGCACCGCCGGTATGGTGCCGGAACACGTCCTCCAGGCTTGCTCGCGGTCCCAGCGCCGCCTTCAGCTCGCTGGGCACACCGGTGACCCGTACCCGGCCTGCATGCATCAGCGCAACCCGGTCGCACAGGACGTCGGCTTCTTCCATGTAATGAGTGGTCAGCAGCACCGCCATGCCATGCTCCGCCCGCAGGCGCAGGACGTGCTCCCAGACGCTGTCGCGGGCGATCGGGTCGAGCCCAACGGTCGGCTCGTCGAGGATCAGCAGCCGCGGCGCGTTGACCAGGGCCTGGGCTAGTTCCAGGCGGCGCACCATCCCACCCGAGTAGGTGCGCGCCAAGCGGTCGGCGACGTCGGTCAGGCCCATGGCCGCGAGCGCCTGGTCGACCCGTGCCCGTCGCCGACGCCGGGGGACGTCGAACAGGCCCGCGAACAGCGCGACGTTCTCGCGGCCGGTCAACCCGGCGTCGGCGGACAGCATCTGCGGCACGTAGCCGATCAGCCGCCGGGCCCGGATCGGCTGGCGGGCCGCGTCCACGCCGAAGACGCAGACCGAACCGGCCGCCGGCCGCAGCAGCGTCACGATGACCCGGATCGCCGTGGTCTTGCCGGCCCCGTTCGGCCCGAGCAGACCGATGATCTCACCGGCTGCGAGCTCGAGGTCGAGGGAGTCGACCGCTGTCTTCTCCCCGAACCGGTAGGTCAGCCCCCGGACGTCCAGAGCCGGCGGGTCGCCCCGAGCCGGAGTGGACACGGCCGGCGACACGGAATGATCGATGGACATCCGACCTCCATATCGTTTTCTTCCTACAACTAACTATCCACCCCTACGGTTGCCACGTCACCTGCTGCGGGCCGGCAACCCCGCACCTTCCCGCGGACAAACGACTGAGGGCCTCCTGTGTCCGGGTGTCGGAGGCAGGAGGCCCTCAGCGAGATGTTCGGAGTTCTCCGCCGCCCATCTGGCTACTTCAGACAGATGGGCTGGCCGGCACTCACGTAGTTGCTCGATACTTGACTACTCGATGCTTAGCTACAGTTACTCAATACTACTTGTACTCGACTACTTGTGCTGGACTACTTGTACTCGGTAACTCGGACTCAGTGCTTGCCGGCAGGCCGGTCCGGGGAGGACTCGCTCGCCTCCGGCAGGCGTTCTTCCTCTTCGACGAAGAAACCGGTGACGGCCTTGCCCGCACGCCGCACGAGATCGCCCCTGGCATGCCCGTTCTCAGCGGACGGGAGAGCCACCCGGTCGGTCGGTACCCGACGGTGGTCGGGTACCGACGGAAGCTTCGGCCGGTGCTCCTCCACGAACTCCCCGCTGGGAAGCTGCTGGATGATCCCGGTCTCGATGCCGTGTTCGGCGATCTCGTGGTCACGTTCCTGCAGGTGGATGCACAGCTTCCTGGTCAGGACAAAGGCGATCGGCGGGATGACGATGGCGCCGACACGTCCCGCCCAGGTCATGGCGTTCAGCGAGATGTCGAACGTCTTGGCGATGACGTCGTTGCCACCCGAGATCCACAGCACCAGATAAAAGCTGATGGCGAAGACACCGAGGCCGGTACGGGTGGGCGCTTCGCGTGGACGCTGCAGGAGGTTGTGCGACTCCTTGTCACCGGTGAACTTCGCCTCGAGGAACGGATACACCGCGAGCAGGGTGAACAGGATGCCGGGCAGGATCAAAGTCGGCCAGAACACCGCCGGAACCGTGTGCCCGAACCCACGGAACTCCCACGGCGGGAACAGCCGGGTAGAGCCGTCGAGGAAGCCGATGTACCAGTCCGGCTGGGAGGCGGAGCTGACGTTCGCCGGGTCGTAGGGCCCGAAACCCCAGATCGGGTTGATCTGCGCGAGGCCGCCGAGCAGGGCGAGCATCGCAAAAACAATCATGAAGAATCCGGTGGACTTCGCCGCGAAGATCGGGAAGACCCGGTGCCCGATGACGTTGTGCTCGGTCTTTCCCGGCCCGGGGAAGTCGGTGTGCTTCTGATGCCAGAGGATGCCCAGGTGGGCGCCGATCAACGCCAGCAGGATCCCCGGCACCAGCAGGATGTGGACGACGTACAGCCGGGGTATGAAGCCCTCGCCCGGCCACTCGCCGTTGAAGACGAGGAAGGACGCCCAGGTTCCGACGACCGGGATCGACTGGGCGATGGACGCGGCGATCCGCAGCCCGGTGCCGGACAGCAGGTCGTCCGGAAGCGAGTAGCCGGCGAAACCCTCGAGGATCCCCAGGATGAACAGGCCGACGCCGATCAGCCAGTTGACCTCTCGGGGCTTGCGGAAGGCGCCGGTGAAGAACACCCGCATCAGGTGCACCACGATCGAGGCGACGAACAGCAGCGCGGCCCAGTGGTGGATCTGACGGAAGACCAGACCCGCGCGGATGTCGAAGCTGATGTCCAGGGTCGAGGCGTAGGCCCGGCTCATCTCGACGCCCTTGAGCGGCACGTACGAGCCGTCGTAGATGACCTCGGTGTTGCTGGGGTCGAAGAACAACGTGAGATAGATGCCGGTCAGGACCAGGATGACGAAGCTGTAGAGGGCGATTTCCCCGATCATGAAGGACCAGTGGTCGGGGAACACCTTGTTCAGGTTGCGCCGCAACCCGGCCTGCGTTCCGAACCGTTCGTCGATCGCCCGGTTGAGCGTGCGGACGGGACCCGGCCTCTTGACCAGGGGCGGTGGTGGGACGGTGGTCATGAGCGCTCCCAGAAGGCGGGACCGACGGGCTCGGTGTAGTCACCGTCTCGTGCGATGAAATATCCGTCCTCGTCGACCCCGAGCGCCAGCTGCGGCAGGGATCGGCTGGCCGGCCCGAAGATCGCTCGGCATCCGTCCAGAACGTCGAACACGGACTGGTGACAGGGGCACAGCAGGTGGTGGGTCTGCGTCTCGTAGAGGCTGACCGGGCAACCCGCATGGGTGCAGATCTTCGAATAGGCGACGTGACCGTCGTAGGCCCAGTTCTCCCGCCCCGGACGCGGCCGGTTCTCGTCCGGTCCGAGCCGGATGAGCACGGTGGCGCTGTCGGCCTTCTCGTGCATGGTCAGCTGGGGCTCGTAACGAACCGTGCCGTCGGCTTCGGTGACCGGAACCGCGGGGAACACCGTCTCGATGCCGCCGATGGCTATGTCGCCGATCTTGACGGGGGTGCCCTCTCCGGTGACCAGCCGGGCGCCCTTCACCCAGTGGGTGTGGTCGAGCTGCTTGCCCGGCTTGCGGTTGGTCAGGTTCAGCAGCGGCACCACCAGCAGGGCACCGAGCACCGTGCCCGCGCCGAGCAGGGTGCGGCGTACCAGTGGGCGGCGGGCCAGCCCGGTGTCGGCGTAGCCGAGAGCGACCGTCTCCTCGGTGGCGGCGATCTCCTCGTCCGCGGACCTGAAGGGGTGACGCTCCTGGACGGCCTCCTCATGCGGCATGAGCTGCTTCGCCCAGAGGATGACCCCGAAGCCGATACCGCCCATGGCCAGAGCGAGCGCGACGCCCATGAACGGCGTGTAGTACTCGGCATGCTTGTCACCGACGAAGTTGGTGACCACGAACCCGACCGTCCCGACGATCGAGACCACGAACCAGAACGCGACCAGCCGCTCGGCCCGGCGCTGCGCGCGGCGGTCGATCTCCGCGGCGTGAGCGGGGCTGACGTCCACGGCCCGCTCGTGCGGCTCGACCAGCAGGACCGTTGACTGCGCCCGGGTCGAGTCGGTCTGGTGCGGGGGTGTGCCAAGGCGCTCGGGACCGTCGTCGTGGCCCTGACGCAGCTCGGGTCCGCCGGCGCTGACGTCCGATCCGGGCGCCGGCTCCCCCGACGGCTTCACCGGCTGCTTGGCCCGGTCGAAGATGCTGCCGCCGGCGTCGCCGGGCGAGCCCGAGCCGGCGCTGTCGTCGTCCTGCTTGCTCATACCTTCTGCCTCGCTCCGATCCACAGGCACACCGCGAGCAGGCCGCCGATCCCGACCAGCCAGGCCAGCAGCCCTTCGGGGACCGGGCCGTACTTACCGAGGTCGTCGCCACCGGCGCTCGGGGCCTCGCTGACGTGACGCACGTACTTGGCGACCGCGACCGCGTCGGCCTCATCGAGCTGCCCCGGACCGAACAGGGGCATCGACTCCGGGCCGGTCCGCATCGCCTCGATGATCTGGGTCGGGGTGGCCTTACCCAGGTCGGGCGCGTACTTGCCATACGTCAACGGCGCGCCCGCGCCCACCGCCTGGTGGCACTGGGCGCAGTTCGCCCGGTACAGCTCCCCGCCGTGGGCGAGGTCGGCGTCGTCCCACTCGGTCTGCGTGATGACCGGCTTCTTCGGGCCGCCACCCAGGCTGTCGATGTAGGCGGCCAGCTGGTCGATCTGCGTCTGGCTGTAGATCGGGTCCTTGCGCTCGGCCTGCGCTCCCGGCGCCGCCAGCGGCATCCGTCCGGTGCTGACCTGGAAGTCCACCGCGGCCGAGCCGACTCCGATCAGGCTCGGAGCCTGGTTGCCTCCCTGGGCCTGCAGGCCGTGGCAGCTCGAGCAGCCCTGGAGGTAGAGGACTCGACCCTGCCGGACGGCCTCGTTGGCGTCTGCGGTGTCCTGAGCCGTCCCGCGCGGAGCGAACCCCGCCCACAACAGGCCGGTGGCCGCGAGCGCCACCAGCAGGACCACGGCGGAGGAACGCCGACGCCGGCGTACGGATGCGCGGGCAGCGCCCGTAGATGCAGTCATGTCGCTCACTGGAGGAGGTAGATGGTCGCGTACAGGCCGATCCAGACGACGTCGACGAAGTGCCAGTAGTACGACGTCACGATCGCGGACGTTGCCTTCTCGGGCGTGAACCTGCCGTAGGTCGACCGGGCAAGTACGATCACGAAGGCGACAAGCCCACCGATCACGTGCAGGCCGTGGAAGCCGGTCGTGAGGTAGTAGACGGAACCATAGGAGTGGGACGAGATCGAGAACTCGTTCTCGCGGAAGTACTCCCATGCCTGGCCGCCGACGAACACCAGACCCATGACCAGCGTGAGGACGTACCAGCGACGCAGGCCGTAGACGTCACCGCGTTCGGCGGCGAACACGCCGAGCTGGCAGGTCAGGCTGGACAGCACCAGGATCGTCGTGAAGACGAGCGCGAAACCGACGTGCAGGTGGACCGGGCCGATTTCGGACCCCGCGGGAACGCCGGTGAGCGGCGGCCAGTTGTCACTGTCGACCGATCGGATCGTGTAGTACATCGCGAACAGGGCCGCGAAGAACATCAGCTCCGATGACAGCCACACGATCGTTCCCACGGAAACCATCGAGGGACGGTTGGCCGTGGGGTGCGGCGGCGGAGCCTTCTCAAGGACGGGGGCGGAGGCCACGTCGGTCATTCTGGCACGCGATCCGTCCGGCGCCACCGTAGGTTCGACATTCGGTAGGACTACGAGCTGTCGAGGGTTCGGCCGAACCCCGATCCGAGTGAGGTGACAGGGCCTGTGACCAGTCCCGGCGCCCTTGCCGCGCAAAGCGCGGGAAGCGTGCTCGCATCGTCCGGGCAGGGACAACTCCCGCCGCCACCGACCGTCGGGCGGATGCTTCTGCACGTCTCGCCGGAACCCGGCCCGCTGCTGCTGGTCGCCCTCATGGCGGGGCTGTACCTGTTCGGCGTGAGCAGACTCACAGATCGCGGAGACGCCTGGAACCGGTGGCGGACGGCCTCCTGGTTGGCAGGTCTGCTGGTGGTCGCCTACGCGCTCGTCGGCGGGATCGCCGCGTACGACACCGCCCTGTTCAGCGCCCACGCCGTCCAGCACATGCTGCTCGGCACGGTCGCGCCCATCCCGCTCGCGCTGGGCGCCCCGGTGACGCTCGCGCTACGTGCCCTGCCGCTGCGCTCCCGCCGGCTCCTGGTGAAGGTGCTGCACAGTCGGGTGGCGCGGGTACTCACCTTTCCGCTGGTCGGCTTCGCCGTGTTCATCGTGAGCCTGTACGGGCTGTACTTCACCGGTCTTTACGAGGCGTCGATGCGGCACGCGGCGCTCCACATGTTCCTGCACGTGCACTTCCTGGCCGTCGGCTGCCTATTCTACTGGCCGATCATCGGGCTCGACCCCGTCCCGGGACGGCTGCCGTACTGGGGCCGGCTGATCCTGCTGTTCGTGACGTTCCCGCTGCACGCGTTGTGGGCGCTGGCGATGTTCACGACCAACAAGGTCTTCGCCGCGGACTGGTACTCCGCGCTCGGCCGGACCTGGGGGTCCAGCCTGCTCGGCGACCAGCAGACCGGCGCCGGACTGATGTGGGCCGCCGGTGAGCTGGTCGGCGCCATGGTGTTCGTCGCGTTGTTCGTCCAGTGGTCGCGGGCGGACGGCCGGGAGGCCGCCCGCGAGGACCGCCGGCTGGACCGGTTGCTGGGCTCCGCCACCGACCAGGTGCGCGGGGGCGTGCCCGACGCCACCGGCACGAAGCAGGAAGCGGACCGGGAAACAGAGCAGGAGCGCCAGCGCCAGCCCGGCCCGGAGGCCGAACTGGTCGCCCGGGAAGCGGCCTACAACGCCTGGCTTGCCCGGCTCGCGGCGAACGACGCACCCTCCCCGCAGCAGCCCGCGACCGTCCGTAACCGGGCTCGGGGCGCGGGCCAGGATCGATGAGCCGATTCCCCGCCGCCGGCGACCCCGCCCCAGCCGCGTGGCTAACCGCGTAGCGCGAGGTCCGCGATCAGGGACGTCCTGGTCGCACCGGTGATCGGTGTCGCCTCGTTGTAGGCGGGATGGTCAACCACCAGCTCGACCGGTACGGCCGGGTCCCGGAAGGCATCCCTGGCAGCGTCGCTGAGAGTGAACCGCACCATGTGTACGGACACGGTCGGGCTCAACACGTCCGGATCCTCGTCAGGACCGGGGATCTCCTCGGCCGGCACCGGTATGCCGTCGACCTCCAGGCGGATGCTGCGCTGCACTCCGGCCAGTCGCTCCAGCTCCAAGCGCACGGTCTCCAGAACGTCGAGCTCGATGAACACGGTGGCGGTCAGCGTGTGGCTGGAGGGCAGCAGGCGGGCATAGATGTCGATCTCGTGAGCGATCTCCGAGGAGTTGCGCAATCGCTCGGTGTAAACCATCTCTTGCACCTGGTAGTGCAGGGTCTGCTCGTTCTCGAATTCGAACAGGAGCATGTCGCCGACCCGGATCCGGCGCTCCGCCCGGACGGGAAGGATGCGGGTGCGCGCACCCGGCCGTTGGGCGGAGTAAACCTCGGGGTCAGTGATGATGTCAGCGACATTGAGCGCCATCGTGGGACTCCCTGGCGATCCTCGGAGGCATACGGCGGTGCGCCGAACGTCATGCCAGCACCTATTAGATCATGAAGCGGTCATGAAGCCGTCCGCCGGGTACGGACCGACGACGTGTCACGGTTGGGGTGGACGCGACACATGCGTCCACCCCGGCCCAGTACTGCGTCACCTACAGACGGCCCCGCCCGGTCGTTACCGAACCGGTCAGGCCTGCTGCTCGGCCTTCTCGTCTGCGACAACCGTGTCCAGCGCCCGCTGGAAGCGCCCGGCGTGGGTCTTCTCGGCCCGCGCGAGGGTGGAGAACCAGTCGGCGATCTCCTCGAAGCCCTCCTCACGCGCGGTCTTGGCGAAGCCCGGGTACATCGCGGTGAACTCGTAGGTCTCCCCCGCCACGGCGCTGGCGAGGTTCTTGGCGGTGCTACCCACCGGCTCCCCGGTTGCCGGGTCGCCGACCTCGGCGAGGTAGTCCAGGTGACCGAAAGCGTGGCCGGTCTCACCCTCCGCGGTGTCGCGGAAGAGGGCGCTGGCGTCGGTCAGACCCTCGATGTCGGCTCGGCGGGCGAAGTACAGGTAGCGGCGATTCGCCTGGCTCTCACCGGCGAACGCCTCCTTGAGGTTCTCGTGCGTCTTCGTGCCGTCAAGCTGCGGCATGTGGTGCTCCATTCTTCGGGTGTGGTCACCCCTGGTCAGGGGCGACGTCCTTCAGGTGTGGTCGCCTCCGATGAGACGACTGCTTGGGTGGGCGGTTCGGAGGCGATGTGGAAAGTGTCGGGAGGGAGCACCGGCTGCACAGCGGCCGCCGGTATTCAGCTGCCCGTTCGACAGGACGGACACAGGCCACGGAACTGCAGGTCGTAACCTGTGATCGCAAAGCCGGTGCTGCGCGCGAGCTCGTCCACCATCTCCACCGGGCTTGGCAGGTCGATGTCCACAGCTTGTCCACAGCGGTCACAGACCAGATGGTCGTGACGCCTGGTGTTCCCGTCATACCGGGCGGCGGTACCGTTGCCGAGGCTCAGCTCGAGGGCGTGCCCGGCCTGGACGAGCAGTCCCAGAGACCGGTAGACGGTGGCGGCGCCGATACCCGGCGCAACTTGCCGGACGCGATCATACACTTCTGCCGCTGTTGGATGGTTGTGGGCGGCTCGGAGCACCTCCAGCACCGCGCGGCGCTGGGGGGTGAGGCGGAGATCCTGCTGACCGTCCATGTCACGTCCGATGTGGTTAGTACTTTCACCCGCCCTGGTCAACTACATGCGACCAGTCCGTTACGACTCGCATCCTTGAGAACGAGTCTCATTATCTACCAGGAGATGCCGATCTCGCAAACTCTCCGGGCCCGACCCGGTGGACCACCCGATGACACATCGGCATCACCCCGATATCTCGACGGCACAGTACCGGGAGACCGGACGGACCGGCCGCGGACCGCACCTGCCAGCGCAAGCTGTCGGCACGATCGGATACCCTGCGGGCGGGTTCACCATGGGCACTCACCGGTCCGGTAGCGGTGCGTGGTTCGCTGATGCTCCCCTCGGGCGCCATCCTTCCAACGGCCACTTCGAGTGAAAGGCTTGCGGTCGCATGAGTACCGTTCTGGTGTATGCGGACAAGCCCGACGTCCGGGCGCGGGTGAAGCTCGCCGTCGGCCCGCTTCCCGACCGCGAGCTCGGCCTCCTGGAGTTCCTGGACGTGGCGGACGGTCCGTCCGTGGTCGATGCGGTCGACCACGGGGAAGCCGACATCTGCATCCTGGACGCCGAGGCCGCCCCCAGCGGTGGCATGGGCCTGTCCCGGCAGATCAAGAACGAGATCCCCGACTGCCCGCCCACGGTCCTCCTCATAGCACGCCGGGATGACCGCTGGCTTGCGAGCTGGTCGCTGGCGGACGCGGTGGTCACCCATCCGGTCGACCCCGCCGAACTCGCCGAGGTCGTTGTCGCGCTGCTGCGCCGACGTCGCGCGCTCGTGCCTCGGGCACAATCCTCCCAGTAATGAGTCCTCCCGGTAGTGACCCGGGACCTGGACCTCCAGGCCGGGAGCACCAGCCCCTGACCACAACCCGCCCGGTATACCGGAACCCGCACGGGGCGGATCCGAGGACCGCGGGAACAACCGGGTGAGATGACGACAACGGGGATGACAGGGATGACGGCCACACGGACAGGTGCGGACAGTGACCAGCGGGCCGTGCCCGAGCCCCTCGGCCGCACGAGCTGGGCCGAGCTTCTCACGGTGCTCCTGCGAGGGGACTCACTCGGCGCCGAGGACACCGTGTGGGCGATGAAGCAGGTCATGTCCGGCGAGGCATCGCCGGCCCAGATCGCCGGCTTCGCGGTGGCTCTGCGGGCCAAGGGCGAGACCCCCGAGGAAGTCGGCGGCCTGGTCCGGACGATGCTCGACTACGGCGCGCCGCTGGAGGTCTCCGACGACGTTCGTGAGCGCGCGGTGGACACCTGTGGCACTGGAGGGGACCAGTCGCATTCGGTGAACGTGTCGACCATGGCGGCCCTCGTCGTCGCCGGATCCGGTGTCCCCGTGATCAAACATGGGAACCGGGCCGCATCGTCGCTGTGCGGAACAGCCGACCTGCTGGAGGAACTCGGCGTCGTCATCGACCTGCCACCGGCCGCTGTCAGCACCTGCCTGACCCAGGCCGGGGCGGCCTTCTGCTTCGCGCCGATCTTCCATCCGGCCATGCGGCATGCGGCCAGGACACGCAGCGAGCTCGGCGTGCCCACCTTCTTCAACATCCTCGGGCCGCTGACCAACCCGGGGCGCCCCGCCTCCCAGGCCCTCGGGGTCGCCGACCCGCGTCTGACCCCGGTCGTCGCGGGTGTGCTCGCCGCGCGCGGAACCCGGGGGCTGGTGTTCCGGGGCGACGACGGCCTTGACGAGCTCACGCCGACGACCACGTCGACGGTGTGGATCGTCGCCGACGGCGCGGTCCGGCAGGAGACCTTCGACCCGCGAACGGTCGGCATCCACCCCGGCGACCCGGCACAGCTGCACGGCGGTGACGCCGTCCACAACGCCGAGGTGACCCGCGCGTTGCTGGCCGGACGTCCCGGGCTGGTGCGCGACGCCGTCCTGCTCGCCGCCGCGGCCGCTCTGGTCGCCTCAACCGGGCCGACCGCCGCTCCGGTGAGCGAACAGATACAGCGCCAGCTCGCCCGAGCCGCATGGTCGCTGGATTCCGGCGCGGCCGAAGCCGCGCTGCGGCGGTGGGTCAAGGTGAGTCAGGCTGCCGCCGTGCCCACCGGGGTCTGACGTCCGGACCGGTACTGGTTTAACCGGACCAGTAGTACCCGGTTGCCAGTATCCGGTTGTCAGTCCGTGTACGGGCGGCCAGAACAGCCAGAGGAGAGGGCAGGACGGCTTGCCTTCTTCCCGGGCCCGGCCCGGGAGTTCCCGTCCGGGCCAAGCGGTTGCTTATCCGGATGGGCGGGGGAATGCGCGGGGTAGGTACCAGCCGCGTGCGGCAGATCAGTCCTCGGGGATAGGCGGGTGCCACAGGTTCTCGAACAGCAGGCACACGACGAAGAACAACGTCATGAGCCCGCCTATGAGAACGAGCCAGACCCCGAAGATGATGCCGAAGACGATCAGGCTTGCACTGATGGCGATGAAGAACGGGTAATAGCTGCCCGGCGTGAAGTGCCCGAGTTCCCCGGCTCCGTCGGCGACCTCGGCGTCGGGAAGGTCCTGCGGTCGCGCCCCGATCCGGCGGGCGGTGAACAGCAGATACCCGCCGACCAGAAGGCCGAGACCGCCGCACAGCGCCAGCGCGACGGTACCGGTCGGATCCTGCGACGTGAACCAGTAGACCACGTCGACCACCGCGCAGAAAATCGTGAACACGAGGAAGACTACGCCCTCGATCTTCATGGCTACTGCTCCTCCCTGGACTCTCTCCGGGCCCCCGGCGACGCATAAGGATCCATAAGGATCACTGCGTCGCCTTCGGCCGCTGTGTCTCCCGTGGCCTCCGGCGGCGCACAAAGATGATTGCGTCGCCTTCGGCCGGGCTCCTTCCGGCCTTCGGCCGGCTATCTGATTTCGGGTGTGGCGTGGTAGTCGACTCTGCCCGCCGCCTGCGGATAATGCAGGTCGAAGGCTGGCCGTTCCGACCGGATACGCGGCAGCGAGCGGAAGTTGTGGCGGGGCGGCGGGCAGGAGGTCGCCCATTCCAGGGAGTTTCCATAACCCCACGGGTCGTCCACGACCGCGAGCTCGCCCTTCTTGTACGAACGCCAGGCGTTGTACATGAACGGCAGCGTCGACGTGGCCAGCAGGAGGGCACCGGCCGTGGAGATCGTGTTGTAGGTGGTGAAACCGTCGGTGGCCGAGTAGTCGGCGACCCGCCGCGGCATGCCCTTCACACCGAGCCAGTGCTGGATCAGGAAGGTCAGGTGGAAGCCGAAGAACAGCGTCCAGAAGTGAATTTTGCCGAGTTTTTCGTCAAGCAGGCGTCCGGTGACCTTCGGGAACCAGAAGTAGATCCCGGCGTACGCGGCGAAGACGACCGAGCCGAAAACAACGTAGTGGAAGTGCGCGACCACGAAGTAACTGTCGCTGACATGGAAGTCGATCGGCGGGCTGGCCAGGAGCACGCCGGTCAGACCACCGAAGAGGAACGTCACGAGGAAGCCCAGTGCGAACAGCATCGGCGTCTCGAACGTGACCTGTCCCCGCCACATGGTGCCGATCCAGTTAAAGTACTTCATGCCGGTCGGCACCGCGATCAGGAAGGACAGGAAGGCGAAGAAGGGCAGCAGCACGGCCCCGGTGGCGAACATGTGGTGCGCCCACACCGCCACCGACAGCGCGCCGATGCCGATCGTCGCGAAAACCAGCCCCTTGTACCCGAACAGCGGTTTACGGGAGAAGACCGGCAGGACCTCGCTGATGATGCCGAAGAACGGCAGGGCGATGATGTAGACCTCGGGATGGCCGAAGAACCAGAACAGGTGCTGCCACAGGATCGCCCCACCGCTGGCCGCGTCGAACACATGCGCGCCCAGCCGGCGGTCCGCTTCGAGAGCCAGTAGCGCGCCGGTGAGGACCGGGAAGGCGACCAGCACCAGGATCGAGGTGATCAGGAAGTTCCAGCAGAAGATGGGCAGCCGGAACATCGTCATTCCCGGCGCCCGCAGGCAGAGAATGGTCGTGATCATATTGACCGCGCCGAGGATCGTGCCGAGACCCGACACCACCAGGCCGAGAATCCACAGGTCGGCGCCGGACCCCGGCGAATAGACCGAGTTGTTCAACGGCGCATAGGCGAACCAGCCGAAGTCCGCCGCGCCGTTCGGGGTCAGGAACCCCGCGACGACCGTCAGACTTCCGAACAGGAAGAACCAGTAGGACATCGCGTTGAGCCGGGGGAACGCCACGTCCGGCGAGCCGATCTGCAGCGGCACCAGGAAGTTCGCGAACGCGAACGCCATCGGTGTGGCGAACATCAGCAGCATCAGCGTGCCGTGCATCGTGAACAGCTGGTTGAACTGCTCGTTCGACAGGTACTGCAGACCGGGCCGGGCGAGCTCGATCCGCATCAGCTCGGCCATGATCCCGGCGAAGAGGAAGAACCCGAAGGCGGTGACGCCGTACATCACGGCGATGTCCTTGTGGGACGTCGTCCGCAGGTAGCCGAGCAGGTTGGTCCGCGGCTTGGCGTGGAGATCCTCGACGTGGCCGGCCGGCGGCTCATGCACCAGTGTCACTGTCCGCTCCCGGGAGTGTTCGTTCCGGCGGATGTCTGCGTGGTCGCCCCGGCCGCGGTCACCGTGGCCGGGCGGGTCCGTTCGGCGATGAACCGGTCGTACTCGTCACCCGGGACCACCTTGACGGAGAAGTTCATCCGGTCATGGTCGACCCCACACAGCTCCGCGCAGCGACCCACGAAGGTGCCGGTCTTGGTGATCGTGAGCTGGAACTGGTTGACCCGGCCGGGGACCACATCCCGCTTGAACAGGAAGTCGGGTACCCAGAAGGAGTGGATCACGTCCGGCGAGGTTTCCACGAAGCGGATCGTCCGGCCCTGCGGGAGCACCAGGACGGCCGGCTCTCCGGGCCTGCCGGTGACCTCTATCGGGATCGTGCCGTTCTGGCCCGTGTCGAGATAGCGGAACTGCCAGTTCCAGCGGAAACCGATCACGTTGATAGTGACGTCCGGATCGGGCGGAAGCTTGTTGACCTCGATCTCGTCCCGGGCCGTGTAGTAGAACAGCCCCGCCACGATGACCAGGGGCACGACGGTGTAGAGGATCTCGACCGGCAGGTTGTACCGGACCTGCCGCGGCAGCTCGTCCGACCTCTTCCGGAACACGATGATCGCGTAGAAGATCAGACCCCAGGTGAACACACCCACGGCGAGCGCCGCGATCGAGGAGCCCTGCCACAGGTTCAGGATGCGTGGAGTCTGATCCGTCACCCCGTCGGGGAATCCGAAGTTGGGAACATCACATCCGGTCACGGTCATGACGAGCAGTGCGAAGCCGGCCGCCAGGCCCAGGCCGCGCCGCCGCGAACGGGAGCCAGCAGCGGGGCGATCAGCACCTCTCGCGCGGTTCGCGCTTCCCGCCCAGGCAGCGTCGGAGGCAGTCGCTTCCTCGACATCGGCGGGCAACGGCCGAGATCGGCCGAAGGATCGAGTCACCAGGTCCTGCCTCCCACGAATGCGCCGATCCGAGCGAACCAACCCGGTCGGCACAGGGCTCTTCGACAAGCTGTAGATGCTGCGGCAGGAGCGTATCCCAGCTACCCGTCCGGCATCACGCCAGAGCCCCATGAGGTGAGCCGTCCTGCCCGCGGAAGGCACGCCGGACAAGCCCCCGTCACCGCGAACGGCAAGCCTTCGTCACCGCGGACGGCCCGGCGAGGTACCCCTGTGACAGGCCGAATCGACTCCTCGACCGGTCGGGGCACCGCATCACAGCGAGACCGCCCTGTGGCCGGGTAGGCCGAGATGGAGGCGTCACAGGCCGCCTCAAACATAGGTTTCTGGAGCCTGGGTGGGAGCCCGCCCCACAGTGAACCTCGTGACCGTGGTGACGGGATCGCAGTCGGCCTGACGTTCCTGTTCAGATTCCGGGACGGCGTGCGGCACGAGGTCGCAGGAGGCCAACAGACTCATGCGGTGAGGGATTGGAGGCGTCCCGCGGTGCAGCCCGGGCTGGTGTGTGTCCGTGGCCCGTCCGCGCTTTCCCGGTCGGCTTGTCGGTCAGTGTGAGCGGTATGCGTCGGACCGGTGCTCGACGGCGGTGACGGTCACGATCCGGTTCTTCTCGTCGATCTCGTACAGCACCCGGTAGCTGCCGCGCCGGGCGGACCAGGTGCCCTCGTACGGCGGGAGGAGGCGTTTGCCGAGCCGGTGAGGGTTTTCCAGGAGCGTGGTCGTGATGAACTCATGGACGGCTGTCGCGATCTTCTCGGGCAACCGGCCGGCGAGAGCGTGTGCCGCGGGACCGGTGATCCGAAGGTCGAATGGCTCGCCGACCTCGCTCACGTGGCGACTCACGTCGCGCGAGGCCGCTTTGCGCCCCGAGCCCGTTTCGCCATGAACGCGGCGAGGTCCTCGGCATCGAGCACGTCGCCGGCCTCGACCGCATTGCGGGACTCCGCAAGCTGCCGCATCGTCTCCCGGCTCGCCAGCACCTCCAGCGTCTCCTCCAACGCGGCCAGATCGTCGGGGGAGACGAGGACCGCCACGACATGGCCGTGGCGGGTGATCTCCACGCGCTCGTGCGTCCGCTGGACCTCGTCGATGAGCTCTGAGAGGTGGTTACGCGCATCGGTGAACGGCATGACGGCCATGGCACCGAGCGTACTCCGAAGTGGCGTGAAGTGAAGGCAGATTGACGGCTGGATCATAACAGAACGCCAGGCAGGTCTACTCGCCGACGGTGGGACTTCCCCGGGACCGCGACGGACGCCTACGGTTCCGTCGCGAGGACATCCGGAAGATCCGCAAAGCGTGCCTTGGCGTCACGACTGAAGATGATCTGTCCGGTCTCA
>NZ_CAAAFO010000123.1:67712-68331 GCF_900634715.1 Candidatus Protofrankia californiensis
GCCGCGATGATCAGATCGTGGGCGCCGTGACGCCGTCCGATCCGGCGCGAGGCCGCGATGAGTCGACAGGCGACGAACAACCGATCAATCTGACGGCGGTGTGGAAGATACCGACGGCAACGGGCTCGGGCAGTTCGAGTCAGCCTTCACCCGGCGGAATCCGATCAGTCGGCCCGGACCCCGACCACCCTCGAACCCACCCCGCTTCACAGCGATGCAGTCGCCGAGACGGAGGGACTGGAGTACGGAGGATGCAGCAGGGAAGCATTCACCGCCCGCGGCGAGCCGGCCGACACACACTCGATCCGGCATAACAGAGGTAACCACACCGAAGAAATCACCATCCGGTCCGCAGGAGGACGACATCATCACCCCGAGAAAAACAGCAAAAAACGCGCCCGGTATCCAGCCGCCGGCTCTTTGAAGGCCAGTCTCCACATCACTTCCCATCGATTCAGTGTCCAGCTGGCCGATCGGAAGAGTTCGAAGATGGACAGGCTGCTCCTTGTGTCAGCAAAAGCTGCTCCTTGTGTAGGGGTGAACAGGGAGCCCTGCCCGGACGCTGTTCAGCGGATCGGACCGGTCGCGCGCTGAAGGGCGGTAAACGCACCGCCGTGCA
>NZ_CAAAFO010000123.1:68951-73358 GCF_900634715.1 Candidatus Protofrankia californiensis
AGGGCCAGTAGCTCCCGCCCGGACACGGACCCACGCAGCTCGTCGTGCAAGTCGGGTTCAGCCGCGCGAAAGGCTGCCATGGCGGCACGAGCCTCCGGGGAGATCTGCGCCCTGGTCAGGGTGCCCGCGTCGATAGGTCCTGGCGATGACGGCGCCGGCGCCGAGCAGGTCGTCGACAGCCGGGCGCAGCGGACCGGCGTGTGGGATTCCCGCCGGGATGCCAGCGAGGTCGGTCGGGGACAGCGACCACGGGGTGGCCGGATCCTCGCGCAGGCCGGCGAGAACCGCCCCCTGCTCCACGGCGAACCGCTGGGCGCTGGCGTCGCGCCACCGAAAGGGCAACACGTGGGCACCTCGGGCCGTCGCGACGGCCACCGCTGTGGTGAAACGCAGAACGTCGACAATGACGATGACATCGCTTGCCCGTGCCAGAACGGCCAGATCTTCCCCACCCCAACCGAAGCGGACGGAGAAGGGACGCTGCTCAGCGACATGCATTACGCAAATGTAACCGCCGAGGGGTAAATGTAACTCGACCGGTTACATTCGGGTGCGACGGACATGAGTCAACCGATCGCCGGGCGGCGACGCGACTGCAGCAACACAACTGACGTGGATGTCCAGTCGGCTGCCGGCGGACTGCCGGCCTCATATCTCTACCGGTCTGGTTGGAAAGTCGTTACCGTCATAGTGCCGGTGAACCGACAGGAGAAGGCTGATGACCCAGACCAGCACGACGCAGGTGACGGTACAGGGACTGCTCGACACGCTACAGGCCACCCGGGACGTGGAATGGACGGCCGACCAGCTCCGGGCCTCGGCCACCCTTCGCCGGTCCCTGGAGGCCGAGGCCGACCGTGCGCGCTTCGTCAAGCCCGGTGACCTCGTGCAGCCGTTCACACTCGCCGAGGTCGACGGAAGCCAGGTCGTCCTCACCGACCTGCTTGCGGACGGGCCCGCAGTACTGATCTTCTTCCGGTTCGCGGACTGCCCGGCCTGCAACACCGCCCTGTCGGGCTACCATCTCGCGCTCGCCCCGCACCTGCGCGACCTCGGCGTCCCACTGGTCGCGATCAGCCCGCAGATCCCGGAGAAGCTCGTCGAGATCAAGAAGCGGCACGGCTTCGAGTTCCTGGTGGCTTCGGACCTCGCCTACGAACTGATCGACGCCTTCGGTATCGGATTCGACCCGGACGATGCGTCGAAACGGAAAAGCATCGAGAATGGCCACGATCTGAGTGCGGTCCTTGGAAACGGACGGTGGACGCTGCCCTATCCCACCGTGGTCGTCATCGACCGCGACCGCGTGGTGAGGTTCGCCGACGTCCACCCGAACTGGATGGTGCGCACCGAGGCCACCACCGTGCTCGACACCGTCCGTCCTCTCCTCGCCGAGCGGGTCGGGTCCGGCCGATAGGCCGATAGGCAGTCCGGCTGGTAGCCGCTGCCGCCTGTTCCGGTTCCGCCTGCCCGGTGCGCGGGACGTCCGGGGCGCTCGCCTGCAGCTTTCCGCGATCCGCGCTTCCGGACGATCAGCGCTTTCCACGATCCGGGCTTGCGGCGATCCGGGCTTTCCACCACCGGCACACCGTGGGACCACCGGCATACCGTGGGAAACGTGCCGGCCTATCTTGATCATGCTTCCACGGCCGTCCTGCATCCGACCGCCCGCGAAGCCCTGCTGGCCGCGATCGACGACGGCTGGGCGGACCCCGCCAGGCTGTACCGCGACGCCCGGCGGGCCCGCATGCTGCTCGACGCGTCCCGGGAGACGGTCGCCGGGGTGCTCGGTGCCCGTCCGGACGAGGTCAGCTTCACCTCTTCGGGCACCCAGGCGGCCCAGCTCGCGCTTCTCGGCGCGGCCCGGGCCCGCCGCCGGTCGGGTACCCGCATACTCGTCAGCGCCGTGGAGCACTCCTGCATCCTGCATGCCGCCGAGTGGCACGAGAACGCAGGAGGCCTGGTCAGCACCGTCGGGGTGGACCGGTTCGGCCGCGTCGACCCGGTGGGCTTCGCTCCCCCGCCGGACACCGCGGTGGCCAGCCTGCAGCACGCCAACCACGAGGTCGCGACCATCCAGCCGGTGGCCGCGGTCGCTGATCTGCTGCGCGCGGCAGGCGTCCCGCTGCACGTGGACGCGGCCATGTCGCTCGGCCGGATACCGGTGGACGTCACGGCGCTGGGTGCTGACCTGCTCAGTGCCAGCGCACACAAGTTCGGCGGACCGGCGGGCGTGGGCATCCTGGTAGTGCGGACGGGTCGCCGGTGGGTCAACCCGCTGCCCGCGGATGAACGCGAGGGCGGTCGGGTCGCCGGTTTCCCCAACGTCGCGGGAATCGTCGCGACGGCCGCGGCCCTGCACGCCCGGACCGCCGAGATCACCGCCGAGGCACCACGCCTCGCCGGCTATGTGGACCGGCTGCGGACCCGGCTGCCCCGGCTGGTGCCCGACGTCGAGGTGCTCGGTGACCCCGACCCGGCCGGACGGCTGCCGCACCTACTCACGTTCTCCTGCCTCTATGTCGACGGCGAGTCGCTGCTGCACGAGTTGGACCGGGCTGGCATCGCGGTCAGCAGCGGCTCCAGCTGCACCTCCGACACGCTCACCCCGAGCCATGTGCTCGCCGCGATGGGTGCGTTGACGCAGGGGAACATCCGGGTGTCGTTCGGCCGGGAGTCCGACACCGCGGACGTGGACGCCCTGCTGACGGTCCTGCCGGACGCGGTCGCCCGCATCCGTGAACGGGCCGGGGTCGCCGGACTGTGACAAACCACATGACAGACAGACAGCACGGCAAACGACATAACAGGCAACACGACGGACGACATGCCAGGCGGCACGACAAACTGTACGACGGATGCCATGACGAGCAGCGACATGAGAACCGACGACACGGCCGGCGGCAGCGACCGCGATACCCGGTGGGACGCGGCGAAGTTCATCGTGGACGCGCGTGGACGGCGATGCCCGCTACCGATCATCGAACTTGCTCGCCGCATCGGCGAGATCGACCTCGGCGCCACCCTGGCTCTGTGGGCGGACGACCCGGCCGCAGACTTGGACGTGCCCGCCTGGTGTCGCATGCGCTCTCAGGAGCTGGTCATGACCCGGGCGCTGCCCATGGGTGGGACGGCCTACCTCGTCCGCCGTCTCACCTGACCGAAGGCGTCCGACCAGTCACGTCCCGCCAAGCAGCATGTCCGGCCAGTCACATCCGGCCGAGCGCGTCCGACCGGCCGCCGGCCCGATGCCGGTTCCCGCCCGAGCGTTCACCGGCCAACCCGACCCGGGTCAACCCGTGGGCAGGTGTCAACCGGTCGGCAGGTGCGGTGCGATCTGCGCGACGGCGTCCGCTCCGTAGGTCTCCGACAACCGCTTGACCAGCTCGTCGTTCGGGGTGGTCTCGTACTCCTGGGTCCCGACGGTCTCCAGCGCCAGCGTGGCGAGCAGGCAGCCGAGCTGCGCGCTGCGCTCCAGCGACAGCTCCCACGCGCGCCCCGCGAAGAAACCCGCGCGGAAGGCATCCCCGACGCCGGTCGGATCCGGTGTGACCCGGGCGGGCACGACCGGCACGCGGATCGGCGCCTCCCCCGCGACCTCGATGGCGACACCGTCCGCGCCGTGCGTCGTGATCCGTGCGCCCACCCGCTGGAGTACCTGCGCGTCCGACCACCCGGTCTTGCTCTCCAGCAGACCCTTTTCGTAGTCGTTGCACAGCAGCCAGGCCGCGCCGTCCACCAGCCGGCGAATCTGCGGCCCATCCATCCAGGCGAGTTGCTGTGAGGGATCCGCGGCAAAGGGAATCGACCGTTCCCGGCACTCGTCGGTGTGGCGAAGCATCGCGTCAGGGTCGTTCGGGCTGACCACCACCAGGTCCAGGCCGCCCAGGCGCTCGGCAATCGGGCGCAGCTCGATCAGCCGGGCGTCGCTCATCGCGCCGGGGTAAAAGGACGCAATCTGACAGAGGTCATCGTCAGTGGTACATACGAAACGGGCGGTGTGAGCAATTTCGCTCACATATACCGAGTCCGTGTCAACTCCGTTGCGGTCGAGCCAGGACCGGTAATCGGCGAAATCCTCGCCCACCGCTCCGACGAGGACGGGACGCAGACCCAGCCGCCCAAGCCCGTAACAGATGTTGGCGGCCGCTCCCCCACGCCGAATGACCAGGTCGTCAACGAGGAACGACAGGGAAATCCGGTCCAGCTGGTCGGCGAGCAGTTGCTCGGCGAACCGCCCTGGAAAGCGCATAAGGTGATCGGTCGCGATGGAACCCGTAACGGCTATACGCACGATGCGTGATTCTACCTGGCCATCGTCCGAAACTGCCGCATCTGCACGGCGGCGCCCGTCCGGCCCGCGTCCCTACAGTCCTACAGTCGCTCCTGGCCAGACCACGGGCACAC
>NZ_CAAAFO010000123.1:73680-77087 GCF_900634715.1 Candidatus Protofrankia californiensis
CACGGGCAACACGGGCACGAACCAGCCGTCCGCGCAGGAATACAGGCAGACAGAACACAGGACACGCGGGATACATAGACCTGACAGACGTCCGGTCCGACCGGTCGTCCCAGCCGGACCGGACGTCACAACCAACGCCACGCCGAACGGACGCCGTCAGCCGGTGTGGCCTTGGGTACCTGCCGCTACCCGCACCGCGGCACCACGATCAGTGGAACGCCGCAAACGATCGGCGGAACGCCACGAATCAGTGGAAGGAGTCGCCACAGGCGCAGGAACCCGCCGCGTTCGGGTTGTCGATGGTGAAGCCCTGCTTCTCGATCGTGTCAACGAAGTCGATCGTCGCCCCGCCGAGGTACGGGCTGCTCATCCGGTCGACCGCGACCTTGACGCCGGAGAAGTCGAGGAGGACGTCGCCGTCGAGCTGCCGCTCGTCGAAGAAGAGCTGGTAGCGCATGCCGGAGCAGCCGCCGGGCTGTACGGCGATCCGAAGCTGGAGATCGTCACGCCCCTCCTGCTCGAGCAGGTTCTTCACCTTGTTCGCGGCCACGTCGGTCAGGATGACGGTGCTCGGACGAGTCGCTGCGTCCACGTCGGTCGCCGTATCGGTCGTCGTGTCCTGGACTGTCATGGAGGCTGCTCCCTAGTGAGTATTCCCTGGGGCGTAGTCGCGACAGCAACCACGGTCGCTCCTCCTTCGGCCGGTCAGTTACGTGTGCAGGGATGCCCGGTATTCGTCTACTCGCAATACGTGTGCATCACTGTAGGCAACAACATGGGATGCCCGCGACGCCACCCTTCATGCAAGGTCGCCGTTCGTACCACCGCGACAGCAGCCGTCACCCGCAAGCCGTCACACGCACCTACGTGGAACACCGCCCGCCGCGATTGCCTTCCCATCGTACGCAGGACGTCCCCGGACGACCAAGCACACGGCACGCAGCTGTGATCGCGAACTCGTCCCAGGCAGTGCGGCACAAGGTCCCGGCAAGTGCGGACACAAGGCCGTATCGCGAGTTAGAGTCTTACCGACCATACGTCCCCATGCGTGCGGCCAGACCGCGCAGACAGCCGGTCGACCGACCGGAGGAGCGAGCATGACGATCCATCCCGCGCTCGAACGCGTCGGCGTCACATCGCCGGGAACACCTCCGGTCACGCCACGCCCACGGCCCCTGACCGGGCCGCTGGAACTGCTGCTGCTGGGACGCGGCTCGGATCCGGACAGCGAGCGCGGGGTCGACTGCCCCGGCGCGCTGCCACCAGCGTCCGACCCGACGCTCGTCGAGCGGGCCAAAGCGGCCAGGGAGACGCTCGGTGACTCCGTCTTCATACTCGGTCACCACTACCAGCGGGACGAGGTCATCGCCTTCGCCGACGTGACCGGTGACTCGTTCAAACTCGCCCAGCAGGCCGCCGCCCGGCCCGAGGCCGGGCACATCGTCTTCTGCGGCGTGCACTTCATGGCCGAAAGCGCCGACATCCTCACCGGCGACCATCAGCAGGTGATCCTCCCCGATCTTGCCGCGGGCTGCTCCATGGCCGACATGGCCGCGGCCGAACAGGTCGAGCAGGCCTGGGAGACGCTCGCGGACGCGGGCCTCGCCGAGGGCACCGTCCCGGTGAGCTACATGAACTCCTCGGCCGCCATCAAGGCATTCACCGGGCGGCACAACGGCACGATCTGCACGTCCTCCAACGCCCGCAGGGCGCTGGAGTGGGCGTTCGGGCCGCAGCGCCGCGGCGAACGGGTGCTGTTCCTGCCCGACCAGCATCTGGGACGCAACACGGCCGTGCTGGAGATGGGGATGTCACTGGACGACTGCGTCGTCTACAACCCGCACCGGCCCGGCGGCGGTCTCACCCAGGAACAGCTGCGGAACGCCCGGATGATCCTGTGGCGGGGACACTGCTCGGTGCACGGCCGGTTCAGCCGCGCCTGCGTCGACGACGTCCGCGCCCGGATACCCGGCGTCACCGTGCTGGTGCATCCCGAGTGCCAGCACGAGGTCGTGACCGCCGCGGACCTGGTCGGCTCGACGGAATACATCATCAAGGCGGTGGACGAGGCCCCGCCCGGCTCCACGTTTGCCGTCGGCACCGAACTGAACCTGGTACAAAGACTGGCCAACCGGCACCCCGACAAGACCATCGTCTTCCTGGACCGTACGGTGTGCTACTGCTCCACCATGAACCGTGTTGATCTACCCCACCTCGTGTGGGCTCTTGAGTCCCTTGTCCGCGGCGAGACGGTCAACCGCATCACGGTCGACCCCGACGTCGCGGCGTACGCCCGGAAGGCCCTTGACCAGATGCTGGCGTTGCCCTGATGGCACTGTTGAAGCGACACACGCCCGCCCGTAACGATCCCGCGGACGCACCGGTGGTCCCGGCCGAGCCTGCTCCCGCCGCCGATCGCAGGAACGGCTCGGGTACCCCGACCGGGTCGGGAAACGGATCGGGAAAGGGGCGTCCCACCCCGAAGCGCAGTGAGGCGCGGGCGGCGCGCGCCCGCGGCGGCGCCGTGACGACCCCGGCTTCGCGCAAGGAAGCCCGGGCACGCTCCCGCGAGGAGCGCCGCCGGACGACCCGGGAGCACCGGGCGGCGATGCTCTCGGGTGACGTCAACAAGCTGCCGCCACGCGAGCGTGCCCCCGAACGCGTACTGGCCCGGGACTTCGTCGACACCCGCAGGAACGTGGGACCGTTCTTCCTCGCCGCCGCCGCGGTGTACTTCGTCGGCGGCATCGTCCCCAACACGTACGTGCGGCTGATCACCACCTGTCTGATGGTGCTGGGTATCCTCGCGGTGGTCGTCGACTCGCTGGTACTGGTCCGTCGAGTCGGCCGCCGGGTCGCGGAAAAATACCCGGACTCGCGTGTCCGCGTCCGCGCCTACTCGGTGCAACGGGCGCTCCTGCCCGCACGCTGGCGGATGCCCCGACCCCGGGTGACACGCGCAGGCCAGGCTCGGTGATCTTGCGGGCCCGCGGCCGCAGGCCCGCGGACCCGCAAGATCCGCAGTTTCACAGATCCGCAGCCGCAAGTTCACAGGTCCGCAGGTCCGCAGGTCCGCGGCCGAGCACCCCACAGTACGAGCGCTTTAAGGTAACTGCGTGGAGCACAGACGACTCGGGCGTAGCGGACTGTCCATCAGCGAGATCTCATACGGCAACTGGATCACCCACGGTGACCAGATCGAGCGGGAACAGGCGCTCGCGTGCGTACAGGCCGCTCTCGACGAAGGGATCACCACCTTCGACACAGCAGACGTCTACGCCGGCACGCGCGCCGAGGCCGTGCTGGGTGAGGCACTCGACGGTGTACGCCGGGAGTCCTACGAGCTGTTCACCAAGGTCTTCTGGCCGACCGGACCCGGCCCGAACGACCGGGGCCTGGGGCGCAAA
>NZ_CAAAFO010000124.1 GCF_900634715.1 Candidatus Protofrankia californiensis
GTACTCGTCCCACGAGCCGATGACCAGGCGGGACACCCGGGCGAGGACGACGGCGCCGGCGGCCATCAGGCCGGGCTCGAGCGTGGTCACGAGGGTGCAGGCGTCGAGTTTCCATGTTCCGAGCGCGCGTCCGGCCTGCCGGAGCACGGTGATCTCCGCATGGGCGGTTGGATCGGCCGTGCGCTGCCGGTCATGGTGCGCGGCGGCGATCTCCCGCCCGTCCGGGCCGTAGATCACCGCTCCGACGGGAGGATCACCAGCCCCCGGGTCCGACAGTACCCGCGCCATCTCCAGGGCGCGGCGCATCCATGGCTCGTACCTGGCGGTCGGCGCCAGCCGCACCGGACCTGGCTGCACAGGACCTGATTGTCCTCCCGCCTGTCCGGGCCGCTCGGTCCCGGCCGACCTGCTCCGTGTGCCGGTTGTACGCCCGGTCGGCGGCGTGCGGTTCGAGCGGAAGGCTCAAGCGGAACCCGTAATCGCGGCCGAGTGGACCCGTAAACCAGCACTCACGCGACCTCCATGTCGTCCAGTACTGGTTTATGATCCGCTGCCTGGCTCACCGCCCATGAACGCATCACCAGCGGCGACTACGCAACCCTGACTGGCCTCACCCAGACCGGGGCGAACCGCGCACTCGACCGGCTCGTCCCGGAACTGCTCATCCGCGGCTCCACCACCGGACGCAACGCCCACTACATTGCGGCGCGAACACGTCCGCAATAAACGCAGGACACATCCGCCCGTGCGGGCAGGGACCGGATACGGAGTCCTGCGCGGATGGCTGTAGCGATCCCCGCGGGCCGGCGTCATTGCGCTGCACGCGACCCTCGGCTACGGTTTAGTCGTGGCACTGAAGAGTGCATTTGTCGCCCGAAGGTACCTTGACTTCTCGCGTCTTGCGAGTTCTCTCTGTTGTTGCTGACGGAGCGTTAACCGGTCGCGTGCCATCCCGGTTCCACCAAACGGTCACTTTTCGGCTCCCTTGCCGGCCGTTCACCGTACAGCGCTTCTCTGATCAGTCCTGTGGGACAGGCTGCACGCCTTAATCAATTGATCAGGGAAAGGGAACCACCGGGGCGCTGCTGGCCTGCACGCTCAGGAGAAGACCCGTACCCGGCCCCGTCTCCGTCATCGACTCGTCGGTCGCCGCGGATGGCAGGCCCGCACCTGCCACCCGCAGAGCGGATCACCGATGCACCGCGTCTTCGTGGCCACCGTGAATCCGAGCTGGCGGAGACCTCGGCCGGCCACTGACCCGGGCCATCGGCGGGAAACGCCTGCTGCCGAATGTATGCCAGTCATTGCATAACGCATCGAGAGGAACGGGTTCGGATGCCGAAGTCCTACGTCTTCACCGAGCACGGCGGGCCGGAGGTGGAGACGTTCATCGACCGCCCCCATCCGGTGGCCGGACCAGGCCAGTTGGTGGTCGAGGTGCGTGCCGCTGGGGTCAACCCCGCGGACTGGAAGCGCCGGGCCGGTTTCCGGCCGCCGGGCGTAGCCCCGGTCGAGTTGCCGGCAGTGCTCGGCGGCGAGGTGGCCGGCGTGGTGGCACAGGTGGGTGAGGGTGTCGGCGGCTTCGCGGTGGGCGACTCGGTCTTCGGCAACACGGTGACAGGCGGATACGCAGAGTACACAGTTCTTGCGGCGGAGGTGACCGCGCACAAGCCCGACAGGTTGTCGTTCGCGGATGCGGCGACGCTGCCGATCGCGGCGGCGACCGCCTACGACGGTGTGCACCAGTTGGGGTTGCCGCCCGGCGCCACGCTGTTGATCACCGGCGTGGGAGGTGGGGTGGGGGTGGCGGCCGCGCAGATCGCCCGGCATGTGGGTCTGACGGTGATCGGCACCGCCAGCGCCGGCAAGAAGGACTTCGTCGAGTCCCTTGGCGTCATCCACGTCGAGCCGGGACCGGACGTTGCCGACCGGGTGCAAGCCGCCGCACCCGAAGGCGTCGACGCGGTCTACGACCTCGTCGGCGGCGCCGCGCTGGAGGAGGTGGCCGGGGTAGTGGCGGACAAGTCGAAGCTGATCACGGCCGCGGACCGGACGACGGTGGCACGTCTGGGTGGCGCGGGCGTCGAGCGGGCCCGCAACCGGGTGGTGCTCGACGCGGTCGCGCGGTTGGCCGCGGACGGCGTGTTGAACCCGTTCGTGACCCAGACCTTCCCCCTGGAGCAGGCGGCACGGGCGTTGCGAACGGTGGAGGACGGCCATGCCCGTGGCAAGGTCGTTATTGAGGTCACTCGATGACCGAACGGCGTCCGCTGAACAACTCTGCGCGGTCGTCGCTGCTGGGTTCGCACGCTCACCCGGCCGGGTGGCAGGGCGAGGTGCTGCGTTACCCGGTCGACGTCTCATCGAGTTCGTCACCCTGCCGGACGAACCCGACGGAGCAGGCCGCCGCTCACGTCTGGACGGACGACAATCGCGCCCTTGTCAAGGACCGCCTCGACACCCAGTTGGTCGGCTCCCCGCGGACCGTGGCGGACAAGCTCGAACAGCTCCAGCAGGCTACCGGCGCGGATGAGCTCGCCATCACGACGATCACCCATCGGCACTCCGACCGGGTGCGCTCCTACGAGCTGATCGCCGAGGAGTGGAAACGCCGCCGTCCCCTCCGTGCGGCCACCGCCTCACCACCTCCGTGAACACCGAGCAGACCGAACAGACCGACCAACCC
>NZ_CAAAFO010000125.1:0-845 GCF_900634715.1 Candidatus Protofrankia californiensis
ACGGGCCGAAGGCTCATCGGGCCGTACACCTTGCGGCCGGCTTCCTGGAGCACCACCTGCTGGACACCGGTGTCCAGCAGCTCCTGCCAGGTCTCCCCCAGCCAGGTCTCGGCGTCGCTCTGCGTCGGGAACGACTCCGACGACGACAACGAGCCGGCGGGAGCGACCGCGCCGCCGTCCTCCGTCTCGAAACGCCAGGTCCAGCTCACCGTGGGACCCCCTTTGTCCTTGTCGCCTGTCCTCGTCGCCGGTGGCGTCCTCGACGGCCAACCGTCAGGACGCCGCGGGCGACCGGGCAGGCCGTCCGTCGAGCACCATCCAACACCGACGGCGGGTCGGGGTCACAGCCGGCGGTCGGCGGCCGGACCGGCGGCTACGCGAACAGCTGGCCGGCTGACGGAAACACCCCATACGATCCGTCGGACGGCCAGGCCAGTCGATACAGCAGTCGATACAGAGGAAGGAAGCCGTGATCACAACTTCGCACGGTGTCACGACGTTGCTCGCGGAGGTCACCACCGAGTCACACGAGGCGCCCATGGTGTGGTGGCAGGTCGGGCTGCTCACGATCGGCGCGATCGTGTTGCTCGGTGCCGTGCTGACCCTCATGACGCTGGTCGACCGCAAGCGTCATCCGCACCCGTAGGCACACGGGCAAGTGCGGCTGAGGCTGCTGGGCACGGGGTCGGCCGACGGATGGCCCAACCCGTGGTGTGAGTGCGCGTCCTGCGGGTGGGCCCGCGAACACGAGGTGCGCACCCAGACCGCGGTGCTCGTCGACGGCACCATGCTCATCGACTGCGGGCCGGACGTACCGCGCGCCGCCACGAGGTTCGGGGTACGGC
>NZ_CAAAFO010000125.1:1468-2851 GCF_900634715.1 Candidatus Protofrankia californiensis
CGTCCTGTCGCTGGGCGGTTTCGAGATCCGCCCGCTGGCGGCCAACCATGGTGGCGTGTTCGTGGGCCCGGCGGTGCTCTATGACGTGACAGCCCCGGACGGCGGACGTCTGCTCTACGCCTGCGACACCGCCGCGCCGCTGCCACCGCCGACCCTGGAGGCACTCGCCGGGCGCGCGTTCGACGCCGTGCTGATGGAGGAGAACAACGGCGACCGTCCCGGGTTCGGTGAGCACCTCGACCTGGCGGCGTTCGCCGACGTCCTCGCGGAGCTCCGGCGGCGGGACGCCGTGGTCGAGGCGACCCGGATCATCGCCGTCCACCTCAGCCACCGCAACCCGCCCGGCGGCGAACTCGCCCGGCGGCTGGCGCTGATGGGAGCGCAGCTGCATCCTGACGGCGCTGTACTCGACATCACCGCCGACAGCGCCCGGCCCGGGCGCACCGTGTTCCGCGGAACGCAGTCCCACGCGGGTCCGCCCCGGCCGTACCGCGTCCTGATCACCGGAGGCGCCCGGTCGGGAAAGTCCGCGGAAGCCGAGCGGCGGCTCGCCGCCTGGCCGGAAGTGGTCTACGTGGCCACGGCGGGACCGGTTTCACCGGACGACGCCGACTGGGCGGCGCGGGTGGCCGCCCACCGCGGCCGCCGCCTGTCCCACTGGACGACGGTGGAGACCGCCGACCTGGTGCCGCTGCTGCGTGCGGACGGCCCGCCTCTGCTGGTCGACTGCCTCACCCTGTGGCTGACCGCCCACATGGACTGGGAGCACATGGGCGGGGACGGCCTGGACGGGGACCGGGCGGACGAGGACCACGTGAGCGGGGACGGCCTGGATGGGGACCGCATGGCCGGGGAATGGTCCGCCAGAGTCCAGGAGCTGGTGGCGGCGTGGCGGGACACCCGCCGCCACGTGGTAGCGGTGACCAACGAGGTCGGCTCCGGGATCGTGCCGGCCACCGCGGTCGGACGCCGCTTCCGCGACGCCCTCGGCCGCCTCAACGCCGCGATCGCGGCCGAGTCCGACGAGGTCTGGCACGTCGTCGCCGGCATCCCCACCCGCCTGCGCTGACCCACGTTCCCGCTGACCCACATTCCATGGTGCGGAGCTGGCGCCAGGCCAAGGTGCTACCTTGTAGAACATGTGGCAGGTCGGAGTCCGGGAGCTCAAGCAGAACGCCAGCCGTGTGCTGACCCGGGTGAAAGCCGGGGAGACGGTAGAAGTCACCGAACGTGGGACAGCGGTCGCCATCCTCATGCCGTATGAGGCGACCTCGGGTTACCAGCGTCTCGTCGACTCCGGCGACCTCATTCCCGGCGGCCAGGGCATTCTGGACATCGAACCGGTGACCGTGGGCGCCGGGATCCGATTGTCGGACGAACTCG
>NZ_CAAAFO010000125.1:3203-3826 GCF_900634715.1 Candidatus Protofrankia californiensis
TTGGTGCGCACCGAGTTACGGCGTGCGGTTCTCCGCCTCACTGACCGTCCTGATGTCAGCCGGACACAGGCTCAGGCCGCAGCCGGCGCCGCAACGGCACTTCTCCGGGAGCTCGACCAGATCAGGCTGGGCTATCCGTTGTTGGACCGGGCCGGCCACCATCCGCCTGTGCGGCTACGCAGCCTTGACGCGATCCACCTGGTCACCGCCGCGAGTCTCGGCCCAGACCTGCACACCATGGTGGCCTACGACCACCGTCTCCTCGACGCCGCCCGCGACCTCGGCATAGCGGTCGCCTCTCCCGGCATGCCGTGACCCGTCGTGCCCGTACGTCGCCGCACCGCACTGACCCGGGCCGGTCCGGCGACACGGCTGACGGACTATGCCCGGCAACGCCACGCCCCTCGGCGAAGGTCGGGACAGTCGTGGCGGCGCGGCGCCCGTGACGGTGCCGGCACCGGGCTACGCGCGTCGGGCTCACCCGGTTATCCGTGTTGAGGTGGGGAGAGGTAGCCGTTGAGCAGCGCGTCGCATTCGGCCTTGAGGACCTCGGGGATGACTTCGACGAAGTGGTTGAGCCGCGGGTCGCGCACGACATCCCATCGGGAGCAGACGGCGCCGTT
>NZ_CAAAFO010000125.1:3900-6607 GCF_900634715.1 Candidatus Protofrankia californiensis
CGGCGCCGGCGGCCATCAGGCCGGGCTCGAGCGTGGTCACGAGGGTGCAGGCGTCGAGTTTCCATGTTCCGAGCGCGCGTCCGGCCTGCCGGAGCACGGTGATCTCCGCATGGGCGGTCGGGTCGGCCGTGCGCTGCCGGTCATGGTACGCGGCGGCGATCTCCCGCCCGTCCGGACCGTAGATCACCGCTCCGACGGGAGGATCACCAGCCCCCGGGTCCGGCAGTACCCGCGCCATCTCCAGTGCGCGGCGCATCCATGGTTCGTACTTCGCGGTCGGCCTCAGCCGCACCGGACCTGGCTGCACAGGACCTGATTGTCCCGCGCCGGGCCGCTCGCTCCCGGCCGACCTGCTCCCGTGCGCTGGTTGTATGCCCGGTCGGCGGCCTTCTTCCCGGTGAACGCCAGAACCCCCAGGCGGTGGAGCAGCTGGCACGCGAGGTGCCCTGCATGGCGAACACCCCGGGTGGCGGCGCTCTCATCCTCGGCGTGGATGACACCGGCCGGGTTCCCGGCACCGAACTGGACATCGAATGGCTCCGCCACAGGATCTTCGAACGTATCGATGTCGCTCCGGCCGTCGAGCACAGACATCTGAGAGGCGAACGGGTTCTCGTCCTGTATGTGGCCGAGACCCGTGAACCGGTCGAGGATCCCGACCACAAGATCCGATGGCGAGTCGGCGATCATTGTGTTCCGGTGGACCGTTCCGAGTGGTGGCTACGTCGGCAGGAGCGGGCCGGGCTGGATGTGATGGCCGCGGTGACCGGCCGGACGATCGCGGATGTCGCCCTCGGCGCTCTGCTCGTGGCCCATCGCTATCTCGTCAGGAGCAACGACGGCGAAACAGCCGATGTGCCGGACGCCGAACTGCTGCGACGGCTCGGCGTCCTGCGCCCGGACGGCGCCCTCACCCAGGCAGGCGTGCTGCTCTTCTGCCCGGCGTCGCGGACGCTCATCGAACTGAGCCGGTTCGACGTACCCGGCGGTGATGTTCTCAATCCGCCGAATGACCTGGCAGGCATGGCCCTCATCGAACAGCTCGCCGCGGTCGAAAGCGATCTTCGTGCGTTCAACAGCGCGACCACCGTCCGTCGAGGCTTCGCCGAGATCCCCATGCGGCGGATCCCATCGCGTTCCGTCCGTGAGGCCCTGCTCAACGCGCTCGTGCACCGGGACTGGATGCGTCCGGAGCCGGTCGTCGTCACCTGGTTCGACCATGACAATGTTCTTGAGGTGGACAGCCCCGGCGGATTTGCCGGCGGGATCACTCAGGACACCGTCCTTTCCCGCAGGTATGCCCGCTATCCGGCACTGTCGGATCTCTTCCGCGCGCTGCGGCTGGTGGAAAAGCAGGGTGTCGGTGTGGACCGCATGTACCGGGAAATGATCTCGCTCGGCCACCGGCCGCCACGGATCACCGAGATGGCGGGTCCGGACGTACGGACCCGGCTGACCGGTGGTGCGCCGGTCCTGCCGGTCATGTCCCTGATGGAGTCGGTCCAACCGGCTGCACGCCGACGCGACGTGCGGATCGCCGTGGTCCTCTACGAACTGCTGCACCGGCCTTTCCTCACCGTCGAGGATGCAGCGCGCGCTCTCCAGACCGACCCGGACGACGCGCGGGAGGCACTTGAGATCGCCCGTACCGCCCGGATGGACGGCGATGTACTCATCGAACGGTACAAGGATGTCTGGATGCTGTCCGCCGCCGTCTTCCGCCGTCTGGAGGACGATCCGGACACGACCGGGGAACTGGCCGGTCGCGGACTGCTGACGTACCGCCGGCCCAACCAGACCAACGGCCGGGACGTCGTCGGAGCCTGGCTCACCGCCCATGAACGCATCACCAGCGGCGACTACGCAACCCTGACTGGCCTCACCCAGACCGGGGCGAACCGCGCACTCGACCGGCTCGTCCCGGAACTGCTCATCCGCGGCTCCACCGGATGCAACGCCCACTACATCGCGGCCCACTACGTCGCGGCCCCCTACACCGCGGCGCGAACACGTCCGCAATAAACGCAGGACACGCCCGCCCGTGCGGGCAGGGACCGGATACGCAAGTCCTGCGCGGATGACTGTAGCGATCCCCGCAGGCCGGTGTCATTGCGTTGCACGCAACCCTCGGCTACGGTCTAGTCGTGGCACTGAAGAGTGCATTTGTCGCCCGAAGGTACCTTGACTTCTCGCGTCTTGCGAGTTCTCTCTGTTGTTGACGGGGTGTCAGCCGGTCACACGCCGTCCAAGGCCACTAAACGATCGCTTTTCGGCTTCCCCGCCCACCGTTCGCGGTACAGCAGCCGCGTGGCGGCTCAAGGATTCGGCCGTCTGACCGGTCCCGCGGGAGGTGTTCTCCCGCGGCACACCGCTTGGCGTGGCGACCGTGAAGACATCGTTCGACCAGCTGCTCGGCCCGGTGAAGGCGTTCTCGGCCCTGTCCCCGCATCCGAGGCGGTCCGGCCGGTGCGGTGGTTCTGGCGGTATGGCGGTGTCAGGCCCAGATACAGATGTTTTCCATTCCGAGCGGCCGTTCTCCGATTTTCCGCACCTGGCGTCCGCTGATCCGGGCCGTCGGCGGGAAAGGCCCGTCATGAATGTGTTCCGGTGGTGTGACGCCCCCTCGTGCAGTCACCTGCGCGGCCACCGTCCCGCCACCTCGTGAACACCGGGCAGACCGAACAGAGACAGACCAACCCGAACAAAA
>NZ_CAAAFO010000125.1:6943-8333 GCF_900634715.1 Candidatus Protofrankia californiensis
GAACAGAAGGGGACGACCAGCTGATGCCCGCGCTCTTTCCACTCCATCTCGCCGTCGCGCTGGACGGTACCGGTTGGCATCCCGCGGCCTGGCGGGAGCCACGGGCGCGCCCACGCGAGCTGTTCACCCCGCGCTACTGGGTCGACCTGGTGTCCGAAGCCCAGCGCGGTCTGCTCGACTTCGTCACCATCGAGGACTCCCTCGGCGTGCAGTCCTCCCGCTACGACGGCCCGGACGGACGAACGGACCAGGTGCGCGGGCGCCTGGACGCAGTGCTGATCGCGGCCCGGGTCGCGCCGCTGACGGCGCACATCGGGCTCGTCCCGACCGCGACCGTCACGCACACCGAGCCGTTTCACGTCTCGAAGGCGATAGCAACCCTCGACTATGTCAGCACCGGACGGGCCGGATGGCGGGCGCAGCTGTCGCGTCCCAGCGAGAACTCCCACTTCGGCCGCCGCGAAATCCCTCCGTTCCGGCTTGAGGACTATGCAAAACCCGAGCTCCAGGCAGCGTTCGCCGAATACTTCGACGAGGCCGGCGACTTCGTGGAGGTGGTCCGCCGGCTGTGGGACAGCTGGGAGGACGACGCCGAGATCCGCGACGCCGCCACCGGCCGGTTCATCGACCGCGAGAAGCTGCACTACATCGACTTCAGGAGCACATGGTTCAGTGTCCGGGGCCCGTCGATCGTGCCACGGCCGCCGCAGGGACAGCCGCTGGTCACCGCGCTCGCGCACGCCGCGGTGTCCTACCGGTTCGGCGCCCGATCGGCCGACGTCGTCTATGTGACCCCCCGGGACGCCACCGACGCGCGCGCGATCACCGAGGAGATCCGGGCCGAGCAGCACGCCGCCGGCCGGACGCAGAACGTGCACGTCTTCGGTGACCTCGTCGTCTTCCTCGACACCACCACAGCCGCGGCCAACGATCGCAGGAAGCGCCTGGACGAGCTGGCCGGCAGCGAATACAGCAGCGACGCGCTCGTGTTCGCCGGCACCCCGGCCGGACTCGCCGACGTGCTGCAGGACTGGCAGCGCGCCGGCCTGTCCGGCTTCCGGCTACGGCCCGGGACGATCCCGCACGACCTGGAGGCGATCACCCGCACGCTGGTCCCGGAGCTGCGGCACCGCGGCGTGTTCCGCACCGCCTACGAGGCGAACACGCTGCGCGGCCTACTCGGGCTGCCCCGACCCGCCAACCGCTACGCCGCCGCCTGACTACTCCATCGCCTGACACGCCAGCCGATATCGAGCGCCTGGAGCGTACGCATGAGCAAACCCCGCAAGCAGATCATCCTCGGTGCCTACCTCGGTGGCGTGAATCATCACACGGTGTGGTCCGACCCGGCCGCCCGCAGCCAGATCACGTTCTCCTCGTTCCAGCACCT
>NZ_CAAAFO010000125.1:8971-9652 GCF_900634715.1 Candidatus Protofrankia californiensis
GGATGGAACGTGGTGACCTCCTTCGACACCTTCACCGGGCAGAACTTCCGCCGCGGCGGCTTCCTGCACCGCGACGACCGCTACGTCCGTGCGGGAGAGTTCCTCACCATCGCCCGGAAGCTCTGGGACTCCTGGGCCGCCGACGCCGTGGTGGCTGACAGCGGCAGTGGGCAGTTCGTCCGCGACGACGCCGTGGGTGCGTTCGGCCATCACGGCGAGCAGTTCGACGTCACGGGGCACTTCAACGTCCCCCGCAGCCCCCAGGGCCGTCCGGTCATCCTGCAGGCCGGGGTGTCCCCCCAGGGCAGGGACTTCGCGGCGGGCAGCGCAGACGCGATCTTCTCCCCCTACCGCCAGCTGGCCGAGGCGCAGGAGTTCTACCGCGACATCCGGGCCCGGGCCGTCCGGCAAGGCCGTCCAGCCGACTCGGTCAAGCTGCTGCCCTCGGCGTCATTCGTGTTGGGCGCCACCGAGGCCGAGGCCGTCGAACGGCACCGGGAGATAGCCCGGACGCAGGTCAGCGGCAGGACGGCGCAGATCCTGCTCGAGACCGTCTGGAACCGTGACCTCTCCGGCTACGACCCCGACGGTCCGCTGCCGGACGTCGACCCCGACCCGGACGGCCCGCTGGTGATCCAGGGCCGGGCGCGCCTGCACCAGGACCCCCACGAGACGGTGGCC
>NZ_CAAAFO010000125.1:10097-14235 GCF_900634715.1 Candidatus Protofrankia californiensis
CACCATGTGCAGTATGACCGACACTCTGCGAAGGGGACCGTCACGCGCACCGGGACCAGATTCACCGTTACCACGGCGGCAGTGCCTGCCCGGTACCGTCCGCTGCGGAGCTCTCGACTCCCGTGACCGTTGGATATGTCCAGAGTCTCGCGTAGAGCGCGACCACGACCCACTCCAAGGACTTTCGATTTTTTCGAATAATGATAGTCTGGACGCATGGTCGACGCGCTACGTGAGCGAACGGTCCTCCCTCCAGCGGACAGCTCCGACCTTGCCCGCTTCGCCCGCCGCCTCGCCAGGCTGGAGGAACCGGCGAGAGCGAGGCTGGTCGGCCCCGACGGCTCCCAGATCGACATCCCTGACGAACTGTACGGGGTGCTTCACGATGTGGTGACCGCCCTGTCGCACGGCCTGGCCATCTCGATCGCGCCGCACAACACGATGCTCACCACACAGGAAGCCGCCGATCTACTCAACGTTTCGCGGCCGACACTCGTACGTTTGCTGACCGAAGGGGAAATCTCGTACACCATGCGCGGGCGACACCGGCGGGTGATGCTCCGCGACATCCTTGACTACCGTGAACGCACCCGCCGCGAGCACCGCCAGACGCTCGACCAGATAGCGGCGGACGCCGAAGACGACGACCTCTACAACGTGACCGCCGTGCCCAAACGAACCAGGTGACGCGGATACCACCGTGGCTTTCCCCGCGTTACTCGACACCTGCGTGCTCTACCCCGCCTACCTGTGCGACACCATGCTCCGGCTCGCTGAAGCCGAGGCGTACCGGCCACTGTGGTCCATCGATATCTTCATCGAGCTGAGGCGCAACATCGTCGAAGCCGGCATCCCGTCCGACCGGGTGGACCGGCGCATCGCCCACATGCGCCACTCGTTTCCCGACGCCATGGTCACCGGCTACGAATCCCTCATCGACGGGTATGACCAACGACCCGAAGGACCGCCATATCCTTGCCGCAGCGGTTCGCGCCAACGCCGAAGTCATCGTCACCTTCAACGTCCGCGACTTCCCTGGCCACCTACCTCGCCGACGTCCCCGCGCATCCGCGGTGACGGTTCGCATCCCCTGCTCGATGCCACTGGAATGCAGGTAGGCCATTACACCGGCCTTCATGTGTGCGTCGTCCTGCGGTGATCGTAATGGCCTGTCGAGTCTGCTGTGGACAGGCCGACGTGGTCTCTGATCAGATCCCGGAACAGGTCGGGATGCTCCAGCCACGGCAGGTGCCCGGCGTCGCGGAGATCGACACGGCGGACGTCGGGCAGCGCGCGGCACAGCAAGTCGACAGCCGAGCCCGGCCGTGGATCACGGTCGCCGTGCACCACCAGCACAGGCACCCGCAGTCCCCGGTACTCGGCCAGCAGGTCCTGTTCCACCCACCCGTCGACTTCGGCGCCAATCGCCCGATTGCACAGCTCGTTGACCGGCGACCAGGGCGTCGCCATCGCCGTGGCGTGTAGCTCACCGGCGTTGGGGTCGGCGTAGTCGGTCTTCCACTGGAGGATCGCCAGTTCACGGTCCTGATCAGCGGTGCGGTCGAGCGCTGCCAGTCGGTCATACCGGCGTAGCTCCGCCGACCGCAAACGGGCACGCATGTTGGCACGCCACTGCGCCTTCCACGCGGCGCCCGTACCGGTACCCGAGATGTACGCCAGGGAGCGAACCATCCCCGGATATGTGAGTGCGAACCTCAGCGCGAGCGTTGCACCCCAGGAGTGACCCAGCAGGAACACCGGGCCGTCACCAGTCGAGGCGATCACCTGGCGGAGGTCATCGACGCACTGTTCCACGGTGAAGGGCCCGACGCGCGCGGAACGTCCGCAACCGCGCTGCTCCCACCGCACCGTCTGGATCCGGTCGGTGAACAGCCGCGCCATCGGGTGGAGATAGTCGGCCAGCCCAGGCCCACCGTTGCACAGTGCGATCCGCGGACCCCTGCCGGTGACATCGCACCAGAGCGCGGCGCCGTCCGCGGCGAAGATTGTTGCCTCCACCCACCGAACCGTAGCAGCGACGGCATATCCACAGTCGGCCGCTCATCCCGACGCACCGCAAGAAGCATCTACCAAGCGCTGGCTTGCGAGGTGGTCCAGGCGTCCGGTGACCGCCGAAAATCTGCGCTGACAGCCTGGACACAATGGTCCTCACATGCGGACGGAGATACCAGGCTTCCCTTTTTGCGACTGCCGGACGGCGTTGCCGGGCCCTTATACAGAACTGGGGGGCGATGAAGCGGTGAGTGCGTCGGCACGGCCGAGGAATTCGCGGACCGACGGTTTCCGATGGTAGGGCGCAAGGTGAGTGGCCAGACGGGTGATATGACCGACACATCGGGCTGAGTCGACTTCCCCGGTGAGGGTGTTGATGGCGGCGGTACCGAGGGTCAGTACAGGGTCGAGGTCGGGCGGGTCCTGCCGGGCATAAGCGGTGGCGAGCAGTGTCTGGCGGAGGGCTGCTTCACGGGAAAATACCCTGTCCTGTAGGGACAGGGCAGCGTGGAGATGCTCTTGCGCCCGGGGCCACTCGTGAAGTTTCAGGTAACAGTAACCCGCCTGGGCGTGAGCCTGAGCCTCGTTGATCCAATAACACCATCCGGGTTCACCGTGCTCGGGAACAGCATCTGTCAGCCGGTCGAACGCGGTGTCGATCGCCGCACGGCAGTCGGCGGTCTGCTGGTTGTTGGCGTACGCCTCGGCCGCACGCAGGTGCAGGATCGCGCTCACCCGGGGTGTTCCGCCGGGATAGCCGGCCAGGGCGGTTTCAGCGAGTGACACCGCGGCACGGACATGACCGAGGTCCTTGGCCTGGCAGGAAGCGAAACCGAGGATGTTGGCGCCGAGCGCGCGGTCACCGGCGGTGTGCGCGGCGTGGAGCGCGGCGACGAAGAAACGTTGCGCGGGGGCGTGCTGGCCGGCGTCGAAGGAGAGCCAGCCCGCCAGTCGGAGGAGTTCGGCTGCGGTGGCGTGGAGGCGGCGTCCGACGCTGTCGGTGTAACGCCGATGCTCGATGAGGCCGATGACGTAGGCGAGGTGCTGGCGGACCAGGCCGAGTAGTGCACCCCCACCGAGCTGGTCGTCCATCCGGCGGAGCTGGTCGATGATCTGGTCAAGGTGGTCAACGACCGTGGCGGGCAGGGGACTGCCGCTGTTCCGGGTCACGGAGTCCACGGGTGGGGCGAACAGCCACCCGTGAGCGGGTTCGGTGATCGCCGTGCCCATGACAGTGAGGAACAGTCGACGATCCATGCCTTCAGCGTCGAGGATGCGCCGGGCCGCCTGCAAACCGCCCTCCACGTTCCAGGGCAGCGCCATGGTGGTGTCTGCGGATGTGCTGTCGCCGTCGGATACCGGCGGCCACGGGTGGATGACGGTTTCACCCGGTAGGGGCCGGCAGAATCCCAGGTGCGTTTCTGTCGCCTGGTACAGCGTGCACAGCAGCTGCCGGTAGCGTCGTCGCGGTCGGACCAGCCCGCGTTCCCACCGGGAGATCATCTCGTCGTTGACCCCGGCGTGAGCTCCATCGATGTCGTGGGCAAGGTTCACAAGTCGTGATGCAACTTCGTGCTGCTCGAGGCCGTACCACTCCCGGTAGGCCCGCAGCATCAGTGGGGTGTCTCCCGACATGACGGCCACGTCCCGCGTGTCGCTTGAGTGACTGAACGCGGCAACACTAACCGTCTCGACGTCGCTCCCTGGACGGCTTCCGGAAATGACGACGAAACGGCAACTGAAACGGCCACTGATTAGGCCATTGCAACGGCCTTCCTGCGTGCATCGTCCTGCGGTGTGCTGGGAGCGGTCGCCGCCGGGGCGATGAGCAGCAGACCGGCCCCGGCGGCATGCCAGTCGCAACAAGGAGCCCCGTCCGGACGGCTCCACGAGCCCCAAAAGGAGGAAGACGATGAGCAACACCATCGGACAGCCTGTCGGAACGACATCCGCACCGGTCATGACCAGGGACACAGCGTGGGGTACGGACGTTTATCACCAGGCCCCGACTCTGGTTGAGCTGGGGACCGTCGCCACATTCACCCTCGGCAGCAAGAGCAATGACACCGCTGACATGAACGTCGCGCGGTACAACTGACCACCCTGCCGATCCGGTCCTACGACA
>NZ_CAAAFO010000125.1:14596-15088 GCF_900634715.1 Candidatus Protofrankia californiensis
GGGCTGGTTCGCGGGGTGGCATGGTGGCGCGGCCAACCGCACCATCGCGCCGGTACGCCCCGCCGACTCTCGCGCCCTCGACAGCGGGCCAGGGACACTGTGGCTGGTCGAATCGTGGACGGCGGACGAATTCCGTATGGTCCAGGTCGGTGAATGGCGAGTGGCTATGCTCGGCTGCTGCCTGGCCAGCGACAGCGAGGCGACCGCCGCAGTGTCCGGCGCCCGCCGGACCGGCCGCCCGGACCTCCTGGCTCGGCTGCCCGGTTCCTTCGCTGTCGTCATCGACGACACCGAGACAACGACCGTCCTGGGGGACGCCGCCGGCCTCCATCCGATCTTCCACACCTGCTATCAGGGTGGGCACATGTTCGCCTCCCGCGCCGTGGCGCTGGCGAGTCTGCGACACACCAACAGCGCCGGGGCACTCAACCTCGACTGGTTCGCCTCCACCCTGTTCTGCCCCGACGTACCCGACCTCACCGAGACCAGCAG
>NZ_CAAAFO010000126.1:0-507 GCF_900634715.1 Candidatus Protofrankia californiensis
GAGCTGGTTCGCGGGGTGGCATGGTGGTGCGGCCAACCGCACCATCGCGCCGGTACGCCCCGCCGACTCTCGCGCCCTCGACAGCGGGCCAGGGACACTGTGGCTGGTCGAATCGTGGGCGGCGGACGAATTTCGCATGATCAAGATCGGTACATGGCGAGTGGCTATGCTCGGCTGCTGCCTGGCCAGCGACAGCGAGGCGACCGCCGCAGTGTCCGGCGACGCAGCCACGCTGCCCTACCAGGCCTTCGAGCAGGCGCCGTTCACCGACGAACCAAGCCTCGACGTTCTCCTGTTCGCACGGACCCGATGCCGGCTGGCCCCGGCTCCCGCCCGGGTACGGTCGGTGGCGTTCTCCCCGACGGCACCACTCTCGCCACCGGCAGCAACGACGGCACGGTACGGCTGTGGCAGACCGCTACCGGGTGCCTGCTCGCGGCTCTGCACCCCCTCTCCCAGGGCGACTGGGCCACCGTCCTACCCGATGGGACGTACAAGACCTCCGGG
>NZ_CAAAFO010000126.1:1124-4221 GCF_900634715.1 Candidatus Protofrankia californiensis
GGCGACAGCCGTTCTCTGCTGTGGTGGGCTGTCAAACTCCGCCGGTTCGAACTCGACGAACTCGCCGACCTCGACCCCGCCTACCAGCCACTCGACCCGGCCACGCCCATCCCCGGTCTTGATCATCTCCCCCACAGCCCGCTGCCGTCACCGCCGCCACCGCAGGGGCCACCGTCACCTCCACCGCAGCCGCATAGGCCACCGCAGCCGCAGGAGGAAGCACGCGAATCACGGCGCTGGTTCTCCCGACGGCGCCGGTAGACACCCGGAAAACGACGATCAACTCCCATCCCGGCCGTCACGTGCCTGCACAGCAGCAGGAGAAGACGGCTGACTGCCATGCTTCTCCGGCGCAGCAGGTGTTGAGCGGACTCGCGTCACCGGGGGCTGTCGCGATGTCGTAGCTGGCTACCGGCACCTCACCGGACGTCGGGGCAGCAGTGTGCACAAGATTTTGATCGTCGGCGATTTGTCGGCTCTGTCGGGATCGTAGGAACCGGAGAACTCGCTGCGCGAGACCCGTGGGTCGAGATTTCGTGCGGCCTCGACGTCTCCATACCGCTTATTCAGGCCCGGACAGGCACGGCCGCTTTCTCCGCGACCGGCCGGTCGAACGGCGTGACAGCCATAGGTCCGATAATTCTCGACCGGCGGCAATCCGCCGGCAACCGAAACCGAAATGATCACATTTTGCCGTGATCAGGGTTCCGCGCGCCACGCGACAGCCGGGAGCTCGGGAACCCGGGAGCTCGGAACCGGGGCTGCATCGTCGTCCACTGCAGACACGACGGGGGAGTGAGAGGCATCGACACGGCTGGACCGGCGACACAACCGGGCCATCGACATGGCCGGAACAGCGTCGGACACTGGAGGTGTAAAGCGAACACCTGGAGTCGCGCATGGGCGTTGATCGGCGCAGGCTCACGGCGGTTGCCGGGCTTGTCGCAGCAGGACGTCTGGTGAGAGCGTCCTCCGGACGCACCCGCACCGCGCAGGACCTGGCCGGGCTCACCACCGCCATGCGGGCGCTGGTCGACGGATACGGGTCCACCGCCCCGGCGCAGACCGCCTTACAGGCGTGGAACCTGGGGCGCCACGTCGGGGCGTCCCAGGGAGGGTCGGCCCGCGCCGGGCACGACTGGCAGGCCCTGCACTCCCGCACCCTCGTGCTGGAAGGCAACGCACTCGTCGACGCCGGTGACGTCTCCTGCGGGCTGCGCACGCTGACCCAGGCGGAGTCGGTCGCCGCAAGCATCGGGGACTGGCCCACGATCGCGCACGCCCACGCCGTCCGGGCGATGGCCGCGCGGCGTCTGCAACGCTGGAAGACCGCGCTGACCCTCGCCGTGGAAGGACAGCGGTACGCGGGGAACACACCCGCCGCCGTGATGCTGGCGGTTGCCGAGGCCGGCGCACGGGCACGGCTGGGCGACACCGTCGGTACCGTCGCCACGGTCGGCCGCGCGCAGGAACTGATGAACCGGGTACCCGCCGAGAAACACGGCGTCCCCGCCTACTCCCTCGACAGTTACCACCCGGCGCTGTTCGCGACGATGGCGGCCAGCGCCCTCGTCCTGGCGGGGCAGATCTATGCCGCCGCGCCGTTCCTGACCGAGGCGCGCGAGCGTGTCGGCTCCGGATACGGCTACAGCAGGGGGCACGACAAGGGTGTCAGCGGCCTGGCTCCCCTGGTGTACATCATCTGCGCGGACGCCGCCCTGCGCCGGGCGCGTCCTGACGTCGAGGAGGCCGAACACCACGTCACCGGCGCGGTGGCCGCCTCGGCCGGCCGACCGGCGGCGTGGATGAGCAGCGAGGTGGCCCAGCTTGCCGGGGAAGCCGCCCGCCACGGCGCCGACTGGTCCGACCTGGTCGCGCTGACCTCGACGTGGGCCGGTTCCCCGGAATAAGCCCGAAATAAGAACGTCCGGCAATAAGACGTCCGATCGGCGAGCGGCCTCCCCGGCATCTGGCAGCACATCGGGTAATAAAGACGCTGTGCAGATCCCAGCGCTCGACGCCGACGCGATGAACGCCGCCCGGCAGCGGCAGGCAATGTTGACCAAGCCTCCGGGCGCTCTCGGGCGCCTTGAGGAGATCTCGGTCTGGCTTGCCGGTGTGCAGGGGGTCTGCCCGCCCAAGCCGTTCCAGCGCATCCGAGCGGTGATCATCGCTGGTGATCACGGTATTGCGCGGGCGGGCGTCTCGGCCTTCCCGCCGGAGGTCACCGCACAGATGGTGGCGAACTTCGCCGCCGGCGGCGCCGCGGTGAACGTGCTGGCCCGCACCGTCGGCGCGTCCGTCCGGGTCGTCGACCTCAGCGTGGACGCCGACGAGCCGGCGGCACCGGACGGTGGCGGTAGCGGCGGTGGCGGCGAGGGAGTGGACGCAGGAGCGGACGCAGCCGCCTCCGCCGGTCGCTACCGGGTCCGGCGCGGCAGCGGACGGATCGACGTCGAGGACGCCCTCACCGCCGACGAGGCCACCCGGGCGTTCGACATCGGCCGGGCGATCGCCGACGAGGAGGTCGACGCCGGCGCCGACCTGCTGGTCCCGGGCGATATGGGCATCGGGAACACCACCCCGTCCGCGGCGATCGTCGCCACCCTGCTCGACCGGGAGCCGATCGACACCGTCGGACGCGGAACCGGCATCGACGACACCCGATGGATGATCAAGACCGCGGCGATCCGGGACGCGATGCGCCGCGGCCGGCCGTTCGCCGCCGACCCGCTGGCCCTGTTGCGGGTGATCGGCGGCGCGGACCTCACCGCGCTCACGGGCCTGCTGGTCCAGGCCGCCGTCCGCCGCACCCCAGTGGTGCTGGACGGCGTCGTGATCTGTGCCGCGGCGCTGGCCGCCGAGGCGTACGCGCCGGGATCGAAGGCATGGTGGGTCGCGGGCACGCGTTCGACCGAACCCGCGCAGAAACTCACCCTGACGTCGCTGGGTGTCGAACCCCTGCTGGACCTCGGACTGCGGCTCGGTGAAGGCAGCGGAGCGCTGCTGGCCGTCAACCTGCTGGTGGCCGCCCAGGCGACGCTCGCCGAGATGGCCACGTTCGACCAGGCCGGGGTCAGCGACAAGAGCGACACGG
>NZ_CAAAFO010000126.1:4286-5015 GCF_900634715.1 Candidatus Protofrankia californiensis
AAGGCCGCCGTCCCAGGCGACACGCCCGGGACGGAAAGCGCCTGACGCGCAGCGGCTGATGCTCGCCACACGGACGATTTTCTCCCTGCTCTCGCTGCTGCCTGTCCGGGGGCAGGTCGTTCTCGACCGGCGCACCATGGGACGTGCCATGGCGCTGGCGCCGCTCGTCGGCCTCGCCCTGGGAAGCATCACCGCCCTCGTCGTGCTCAGCTTCCGGATCTTCACGAAGACGCCCGGAGCGCCGCCCGGAACGCCGGCCCAGAACCTTTTCCCGGCCGTCATGGGGATCGCCACCCTGGCATTGCTGACCCGCGGCCTGCACCTGGACGGGCTCGCCGACGTCGCCGACGGTCTCGGCGCCGGCCGGGAGCGTGCGCTGGCGGCCATGCGTGACTCGCGACTGGGCGCGTTCGGCGCGCTGGCCCTGATCTTCGTCGTCCTGATTCAGGTCGGGGCGCTGTCGCTCACGATCAGTGAGCATCGGGGCAGCCTGTCGATTCTGGTCGCGTCGATGACCGGGCGGCTCGCGGCGACACTCGCCTGTACCGCGGGCACACCCCCGGCGCACCCGAACGGGCTCGGCGCCCTCGTCGCCGGCTCCGTGCGCCCGCGGCAGGCTGCCTGCTCCGTCGTCGCCGTCGTCGCCGTCGCCGCCGTCGGCGGCCTGTTGGACCTCGACGGCGGGGACACCGGCCGCGCCGTGCGTGCGGTGATCGCCGTGGCCGTGGG
>NZ_CAAAFO010000126.1:5256-7813 GCF_900634715.1 Candidatus Protofrankia californiensis
AACGGCCACGGGCTGGCTGCTGCGGCGGTACCTGATCGGCTACCTCGGTGGTGTCACCGGGGACGTACTTGGCAGCCTCGTCGAGGTCACGGCGGCGGTCACCCTGGTGTTCATGGCCCTGGACGTCCCCTACGGGGTGAAGCACCGCCTCGGCATCCTGTAGAACCTCGGCGACCTGAAGGTCTCGGCATCCGATGGAAGCCGCCTCGGCATCCGGTAGGACCGCCTCGGCGTCCGGTGAAGCCTGCCGGGTGCTCTTACCGCGGGGACACACCCACGAGCTACTTCGGGGACGCGTCCACGAACGGCGGCCGGACCACCGTCATCGTCGACGGCCGTCCCCGCACGTCCACCCGGACGCTGTCTCCCTCGGCGACGCCGCGGCCGAGCAGGGCAAGGCCGATACCGGTCCGCAACGTCGGCGAGAACGTCCCGCTGGTGACCTCGCCCACCGGCCCGCCGTCCGGCCCGTACACCGCCATGTGCGGCCGCGGGATGCCGCGATCGGTCGAATGCAGGCCCCACAGCAGGCGCGCCGGGCCCGCCGTCCGCTCCGCCACGAGCGCGTCCCGGCCCCAGAACTGTTCCTTGTTCCAGCCCACCGCCCAGCCGGCCCGCGCCTGCACCGGGGTGATCGAGGGCGACAGGTCCTGGCCGTGCAACGGGTAGCCCATCTCGGTCCGCAGGGTGTCGCGGGCGCCGAGGCCGCAGGGGCGCACCCCCGCCGACGCGCCGGCCACCACCAGCGCCTCCCACACCGCCGGGGTGTCCTCCCAGCGCGTCACGAGCTCGACCCCGCGCTCGCCGGTATAGCCCGAGCGGCACACGACAATAATCTCCCGACGGACGCCGTCCCCGGCAGCGGCGTCCCCGCTGTCCGGGCCGGTGCCCTTCCAGTCAGCCTGCACGAAACTCATGTAGGCGCCGTCGACGGGCAGACCGATCGCGGACACCAGCTCCGGCGCACCCGGCCCCTGGACCGCGATCACGCCGAAGGCCGAGTGCAGGTTCTCGACGGTGACCCCGGGCGGGGACGCCGCCGCGAGCCGGCGGACAACCTCGGCGGTGTTGGCCGCGTTGGGGATCAGGAAGACGTCCGTGGCGGAGTACAGGTAGGCGATGAGGTCGTCCACCACTCCGCCGGTTTCGGGATCGCAGCACAGGGTGTACTGGGCCTGCCCGGGACCGATGCGGGACAGGTCGTTGGTGAGGGCTGAGTTCACGAACTCCGCGGCGCCGGGGCCGTACACGCGCGCCTTGCCGAGGTGACTGACGTCGAAGATCCCGACCGCGGACCGGACCGCCGCGTGCTCCTTCAGCACACCCCCGCCGGGATACTCGATCGGCATCTCCCATCCGCCGAAGTCGGCCAGCTTGGCGCCGAGCGCCACGTGCCGGTCGTGCAACGGAGACCGCAACAGCTCACCCATACCGGCAGGCTAGCCCCGGATCACGGCTCTGCCGCGATCCGGGGACCGCGAGCTCGAGGGTTGACCACCAGCGGGGGCCCGGCCGTGCACCGGCCTGCGGTGGGTTCCGTAGTCTCTCGACATGACCGTGACTGCCGTGACAACCTCATCCGTGCTGGATCTTGACGCCGACGCACTGGTGATCGGTGTTGCGACGAGCAAGGACGGTCCCATTCCGCTCGGTGGTACCGAGACGCTCGACGCTGCGCTCGGTGGCCGGCTCGCGAAGGTTCTTGCCGACCTGGGCGCGACCGGTAAGGCCGGTGACCTGGTCCGTTTCGCGACCTTGGGGATCCTGCCCGTCCCGACGGTGCTCGCGGTCGGCGTCGGTGCGCTGTCCTCGCCACCAGCGCAGATCACAGCGGCGGCGGACGCGGGCCCGGTTGAGGACACCAGAGCGGGCACGGACGCCGCCAGCGGCGGCATCGACCACGAGGCCCTGCGCCGCGCGGCCGGTACGGCGGTGCGCGCGCTCGCCGGCACCACCCGCGTGGCCACCACCCTCGCCCTCGCTACCGGCACCCCCGGGCCGGCGCAGCTGCGCGCCGTCGCCGAGGGATCACTGCTCGGCGCGTACGCCTTCGGGGAGTTCCGGACCACGTCCGCCGGCAACCACCGCCCGCCCGTGAGCGAAATCACATTCGTGGTGGACAAAGCCTCGCAGTCCGCGGCCGGCGACGCGGTGCGCCGGGCCGGTATCGCGGTGGACGCCGTGGCACTCGTCCGTGACCTCGTCAACACACCACCCGGGCATCTGCCGCCGACCGTGTTCGCCGAGATCGCGGCTCGGCGCGCGGGTGAGGTGGGCGTCACCGTCGAGGTGCTCGACGAACAGGCACTGGCCGACGGTGGGTTCGGCGGGATCCTCGGGGTGGGCCAGGGCTCGGCGAACCCGCCCCGCCTCGTCCGCCTCGAGTGGCGCCCGGCCGGTTCGCAGGCCTCCGACCGGCCCGCGCTCGCCCTCGTCGGCAAGGGCATCACGTTCGACTCGGGCGGCCTGTCGCTCAAGCCCGCGGCCGCGATGGAATGGATGAAGACCGACATGGCGGGGGCCGCCTCGGTGCTGGCGACGCTCGTCGCGGCAGCCC
>NZ_CAAAFO010000126.1:8156-11787 GCF_900634715.1 Candidatus Protofrankia californiensis
TCGACCAGGTCGTCGCCGCGGCCCGCGAGAGCGGCGAGTCGCTGTGGCCGATGCCGCTGCCGCCGGATCTGCGCAAGGTGCTCGACTCGACCGTCGCCGACCTCGCCAACGTCGCCGGCGGTGGCGGCCGTGATGGCGGCATGCTGGTCGGCGGGCACTTCCTGAGCGCCTTCGTGCCCGAGGACGTCCCGTGGGCGCACATCGACATTGCCGGGCCGGCCTGGAACGGTGGCGAACCGTACGGGCACACCCCCAGGGGCGGCACCGGGATGATCGTCCGGACCCTGCTCCAACTCGCCGGGAACGTTGCCGGCAACCAGCGGCCGAGCGTCCAGTGAACCAACTACCAGCGGGTAACGAGCACCGCACGGAAGTAGTCCGGTGAAATACCGGCGTCATGCACCACACAGTCGCTGCGGACCTCCGGCGCCGCGGTCTGGTGACATGAAAGACTGAACGCATCCCAACCAGTCAACGAGAAGGGACGCCTGGCGTGGTGGACTCTGCGGCGGGTCCCGTCGACCTGGTCATCCTCGGCGGCGGCAGCGGCGGTTACGCGACGGCTCTGCGTGCCGCGGAGCTCGGCCTGGACGTTTCTCTGATCGAGAAGAGCAAGCTGGGCGGAACGTGCCTGCACCGCGGGTGCATTCCGACCAAGGCGCTGCTGCACTCGGCGGAGATCGCGGACAATATTCACGAAAGTGGCAATTTCGGAATTCGATCGACCTTCGAGGGAATCGACATCGCGAAGGTCAACGCCTACAAGGACTCGGTGGTCAACAAACTTTACCGGGGTCTGACCGGCCTGGTGAACAATCGTGGCATCGAGCTCGTCGAGGGCCATGGACGGCTGGTGTCACCGACCTCCGTCGCCGTGGGCGACCGCGTGATCTCTGGTCGTCACATCGTGCTGGCAACCGGATCACAGTCGAAGTCGCTGCCGGGCCTGGAGATCGACCACCGCCAGGTGATCACCAGCGACGACGCTCTCGAACTCGACCGCGTGCCGGCCTCCGCCGTGGTGCTCGGCGCCGGCGCGATCGGCTGCGAGTTCGCCTCGGTGTGGCGCTCCTTCGGAGCCGAGGTGACGATCGTCGAGGCCCTGCCCCACCTGGTACCGCTGGAGGAGGAATCCAGCTCCAAGCTGCTGGAGCGGGCCTTCCGCCGGCGCGGCATCAAGCAGCACCTCGGCGCCCGGTTCGCCGGTGTGAAAACCACCGACGACGGCGTCACGGTGACCCTGGAGGACGGCACGACCATCGAGGCCGAACTGCTGCTGGTGGCGGTCGGACGCGGGCCGGTGTCGGAGGGGCTGGGCTACGACGAGGTCGGCATCGCGCTGGATCGCGGATACGTTCTCGTCGACCATCAGCTGCGTACCAACGTACCGACCGTCTCCGCCATCGGTGACCTGCGGCCCGGTCTCCAGCTCGCCCATGTCGGCTTCGCCGAGGGCATCTTCCTCGCCGAAAGCCTGGCCGGGCTGAATCCGGCGCCGATCGACTACGACAACATCCCGCGGGTCACCTACTCGCATCCCGAGGTGGCTTCGGTCGGGCTCACCTCGACCAGAGCGGCGGAACTGTACGGGGACGTCGTCACCCACACCTACGACCTGGCGGGTAACGGCAAGGCGCAGATCCTCCAGACGGCGGGTGCGGTGACGCTCGTGGCCGTGCCCGACGGGCCGGTGGTGGGCGTCCACATCGTGGGCGACCGGGTCGGCGAGCTGATCGCCGAGGCCCAGCTGATCACCAACTGGGAGGCGCTGCCCAGCGAGGTCGCTCAGCTCATCCACCCGCATCCCACATTGTCGGAGTCCATCGGCGAGGCGCATCTGGCGCTGGCCGGCAAACCGCTGCACTCCCACAACTGACAATCAATAGATCAATTTAGGGCCTCGAATGCGCGAGACGAACCACAATCGCGCACTCGTCGGCCCACCGATAATCAGCAGGGCCTCCGGGTACGCGAAACCAGCCATGATCGTGTGCTCTCCGGCCCACCAGCCATCAGGGCCTCCGGCGACGCGACGGCAGCTCTTCGCCGCGCCGCCGGAGGCCCCCGAGTCGCCCAGCACCCATCGCGTTCGTAGCCGTTGCCCGTCGTCCACGGTCGGTCGGACGCCGCAAAGGAGCCTTACCCCATGTCTGTGTCCGTCACGATGCCCCGTCTGGGTGAGAGCGTGTCCGAGGGCACCGTCACCCGCTGGCTGAAGAAGGAGGGCGAGCGCGTCGAGGCCGACGAGCCGCTCCTCGAGGTCAGCACGGACAAGGTCGACACCGAGATCCCCGCGCCCGCGTCCGGGGTGATCAGCGCTATCCGGGTGGCCGAGGACGAAACGGTCGAGGTCGGCGTCGAACTCGCCGTGATCGACGAAGGCGGTACGGCGGAGCAGGCCGCCGCGGCCGGCCCGGGAGCCGCCGCCGAGCAGGCCCCCGCGCCCGCCGCGGCGCCCCCACCCCCGCCCGCACCTGTGGCTGCCGCTCCCCCGCCTCCACCTCCCGCACCCGCACCCGCACCCGCACCCGCTCCCGCACCGGCCGTTCCGGCCCAGGAGTCCACGCCGGCACCGGCCTCCGGCTCCCCGTCCAACGGCAGCGGATCCCTCGGGGCCTACGTGACCCCGCTGGTCCGGCGGCTTGCCGCCGAGCACGACGTGGACCTGTCCGCCGTGACGGGGACCGGAGTCGGCGGCCGCATCCGCAAGCAGGACGTCATCGACGCGGCCCGCACACCATCCACCCCGGCACCGGCGGCGACCCCGGCTGCCGCTCCCGCCGCCCCGGCGGTGGCACCGGCGGCGCCCGCACCGGCGGCTGCGGCACGGGCAGCGGCGGCACCCACAGCGGCACCGGTTTCGCTGCGTGGTCGTACCGAGAAGCTGTCGCGGCTGCGCTCGGTGATCGCGCAGCGGATGGTCGAGTCCCTGCAGGTCAGCGCGCAGCTCACCACCGTCGTCGAGGCCGACGTCACCCGCATCGCCCGGCTGCGGGATCGCGCGAAGAAGGCGTTCGAGGCGCGGGAGGGCGTGAAACTGTCGTTCCTGCCGTTCTTCGCGGTCGCGATCTGCGAGGCGCTGCGCGAGCACCCCAACCTCAACGCCAGCGTGGACATCGAGCAGGGAACGATCACCTACTACGACGCCGAGCACCTGGGTATCGCCGTGGACACCGACCGGGGGCTGCTCGTCCCGGTCATCCACCACGCCGGGGACCTCAACCTCACCGGGATGGCGCGCAAGATCGATGATCTGGCGACCCGGACGCGGGAGAACCGGGTCTCCCCGGACGAGCTGGGCGGCGGCACCTTCACCCTGACCAACACCGGCAGCCGCGGTGCCCTGTTCGACACGCCGATCATCAACCAGCCGCAGGTCGGGATCCTCGGGACCGGTGCGGTGGTCAAGCGGCCCGCGGTCGTGGACGACCCCGAGCTGGGCGAGATCATCGCGGTGCGCTCGAAGGTGTACCTCGGGCTCACCTACGACCACCGGATCGTCGACGGCGCCGACGCCGCCCGCTTCCTCACCACCCTGCGCGGACGCCTGGAGGAAGGCGCGTTCGAAGCCGAACTGGGCCTGTGATCGATCTCCTGTAATCGGTCTGTGGTCGAAGACGTCGAAGACCAC
>NZ_CAAAFO010000126.1:12089-14084 GCF_900634715.1 Candidatus Protofrankia californiensis
ACGCACGGGTGAGGATCAGCCGGTGGACGTCGTTGTTTCCGGTGCCTCGGGTCTGATCGGGTCGGCGCTCGTCCCGGCCCTGCGAGCGGGCGGGCACACCGTGCGCACCCTGGTCCGGCGGCCCGTCCGGGACGATTCGGAGATCCGCTGGGATCCACTCCGCGGCACGCTCGACCCAGCCGCGCTGGCCGAGGTCGACGCCGTCGTCCATCTCGCCGGTGCCGGAGTCGGCGACCACCGCTGGACCGACCGTTACAAGCGGCGGATCCTCGACAGCCGGGTGGCCGGGACGACTCTGGTGGCCGCCGCCGTGGCCGCTGCCCACCCGCGTCCGCGGGTGCTGCTGTCAGCGAGCGCGATCGGCTGGTACGGCGACACCGGAGACCGGTCGGTCGACGAGTCCGAGCCCCGTGGCACCGGTTTCCTCGCCGAGGTGACGGTCGCGTGGGAGGCGTCCACCGCCGCCGCCGAGAACGCCGGTGTACGCGTGTGTCACCTGCGCTCGGGGGTTGTCCTGTCGCCGCACGGCGGTGCGCTGGCCAGGCAGCTCCCGCTGTTCCGGCTCGGGCTCGGTGGCCGGCTGGGCTCGGGCCGGCAGTGGCTGAGCTGGATCACCCTGGCGGACGAGACAGCGGCGATCATCTTTCTGCTGACCGCGGACGGCCTACGGGGTCCGGTGAACCTGACCAGCCCGGCACCGGTCACCAACACCGCGTTCACCCGGGCGCTCGGCGCGGCTCTGCGCCGACGGGCGATCCTGCCGGTGCCGGCTGTCGCGTTGCGGATCGCCCTCGGCGGCTTCGCCGACGGCGGCGTGCTCGTCTCCCAGCGCGTCCTGCCGCGCAGGCTCACCGAAGCCGGGTTCACGTTCTCCCACGCCGACATCGACACAGCTCTCGGCGCTGTGACCGCCGGCACGGTGACCACCGGTACCTCCTGGCCCGGGTCGTGAAGGATCGGCGGCCGGTCGCCGGCCGATGTTCAGCCGGCAGGGTCGACGGACAGGGCAACGCGCCATCCCCTGTCGGTCTTCACCAAGGTGACGTCGGACTGCCGCCGGTCATGGCCCGGCTGCTGTGCCAGGACCGTTCCGGCGGTGTCGACGAACGTATACGGCGGGAGCCGGTAGGTGATCCGCAGCACCGTCTTCTCGCTTCCGCTCTCCCGGACGGCGAGATCAATGATCTCTTGTCGTAAACCGGACGTCCTGCCGCCCTTGGCCACCATCTGCCGCATCAAGGTGAGGTCCCGCGCGTAGGCGGTGCTGTCCAGCGCGTCCGCGTCCAGCAGACCGACCTCGTCGGCCTGCGCGAAGGCACGGCTGCGCGCGTTGTCCAGGCTCACCAGGACGTCCCGCCATGCCTGCTCGGGGGCGGGCGGCTGCCCTGACAGCCCTGCGGAGCGCGCGGTGACCAGCAGACCGCCGGCGGGCAGGCCGACGAACACGACGAACGCGGCCACGACGAGCAGGATCCGCCGCCGGCTGCCGAGCGAGGCGCGCCCGCCGGTGGGCACCGCAGGCGTGCCGACGTGGGTGGTGGCGGATCGCCTGCCGCCCGTCCGGGTACCTCCGGGACGTGCGCTTCCGGGACGTGCGTTCCCTGTACGGGGGCGCGTCGCACGTGCGGTCACCGCACCAGCGGTCCCGGCAGCGGCGGTCCCGGCACGGGCGGTCCCGGCACGGGCGGTCCCGGAGCCGCCGGGGGCGGCTGGAGCCCGGCGGCCCCTCCGCGCCGCCGGCTCGGATGTCCGCGACGTGCGCGGGAGGCGGGTCGGCGGCGACCCGATCGGAGGCGCGAGCCGCACCCTGTCGGTTGCCGCCTGCCCCGGGGCACCGTCTCGTCCGGCCGGCAGCATGGGCAGCGGGAGCACCGTGGCCACCTCGCCCACCAGCGACCCGGGGATCTGGGCCTCCGGCAGCGCGGAAAGAACATCCTCGCGCTGCCTTCGGCCCTCCAGCCGGACCGGCGCGGGATGACAGCTACGTGCCAGCGC
>NZ_CAAAFO010000126.1:14424-16086 GCF_900634715.1 Candidatus Protofrankia californiensis
GTCCGGCCCGGTGGCATGCGGCATCGCCGCGAGCAGCAGACCGGCAAGGTCACCGACGTCCACCGGCGGTGTGGTGGACGAGCCCCCGAGGCCGGCGATACCCGTCCCCGCCAGCACCGGCCGGCCGTTCGGTTCGAGCAGGACGTCGGCGAGATCGAGCCGACCGTGCACGACACCGGCGGAATGCGCCGCGGCCAGCGCCTGGGCGAGCGGCAACCCGACCGTCACCACCTCACCGGGGTCGAGGCGCTCCCGGACCCCGAGCAGCCGGGCCAGGTTGACCGCCCCGTTGACCGGCTCCGACACGACGGCAATACCCTCGGACGTCGCGATCACGTCGATGACCGGAACAAGATGTGGATGGCTGAGCTCGACCAGCAGCCGCGCCGACCTCATCGCGGCCTCACGACCGGCCGCGTCCGGCGGCAGCCTGACCCGCCGGAGCGTGCACTCGGCCCCGGTGGCCACGACGCGGCCGGCCCACACGTCCCCGGCGCCGGCGTCCCGGACCCGGGCGCGCAACACGACTCCGGGTACGGGAGGATCGACCGGGTTCTCACGTCCACCACGAGAACCGGTGGAATCGTACATTGAGGTCACAAACCGTGACGGTAAGCCGAAAAAACCATTCTGTGCAGCCCTCCCCATCAAACTGTGGATAACTCTCGCCGAGAGCGGGTCAGGGTACGGTGGCCGCGGCGCACGGCCGTGAATGCCACGGACGCTACGAATACGGTAAAACGCCGAACAGCACGGGCATGCACGGGCATGCACGGGCATGCGGGCACAGGCATGTGCGGGCACGGACACGGAGGCCGGACGATGAACATCCTCGCGACCAGCGGCGGCTTCCTGCCGGACGGGCGCTGGGGCGCACGGGTCGGCCCGCTGATCCACCACGCGCTGCGCCTGGCCGGGGATCCGGCGCGTCCGAAACTGTGCCTGCTGGCCACCGCCGTCGGCGACGACCCGGCCGCCTACGCGCGTTACTACGCCGCGCTCGCGCGGGACACCCCGCAGGTGCACGCGTCCCACCTGGCGCTGTTCCCGATGCCGAACGTCCCCGACGCCCGCTCGCACCTGCTGGACCAGGACGTGGTCTGGGTAGGGGGTGGCAGCGTGGCGAACCTGCTCGCTGTGTGGCGCACACACGGCCTCGACGTGATCATGCGGGAAGCGTGGGAGGCAGGCGTGGTCCTTGCCGGAGTGTCCGCGGGATCGCTGTGCTGGCACGCCGGGGGCACCACCGACTCGTTCGGGCCGGACCTGCGACCGGTCACCAATGGAATCGGCCTGCTGCCGTTCAGCAACACCCCCCACTACGACTCAGAGCCGGGCCGGCGTCCGCTTTACCAGCAGCTGGTCGCGGACGGGACGCTGCCGCCGGGCTGGGCCACCGACGACGGGGTCGGCCTGCACTTCCAGGGGACCGAGCTGGTGGAGGCCGTGGCCGACCGGCCGGACGTGTATGCGTGGAGGATCGAGCGGACCTCGACCGAGGGCAACACAACCGGGGGCAACACAACCGAAAGCAGCGCAACCGGGGGCGGTACGGCTGAGGGCAGCACGGCGGACGACGGTACGGTTACGGCCGGTACGACCGGGGGTGTACTGGAAACGTCTGTCATCCCTCGGCTGCTGTCAGGAGTGTGACGCCCGCGG
>NZ_CAAAFO010000126.1:16465-24169 GCF_900634715.1 Candidatus Protofrankia californiensis
GGACGCAGCCGTGGGAGCGCCCGTTCGACGGCACTCCGGTGGTGGACGTCGACCGTGGCGGCAAGATCACCTGGCACGGGCCGGGGCAGATCGTGGGCTACCCGGTGGTGCGGCTACCCAAGCCGCTGGACGTGGTCGCCTATGTCCGCGCCCTCGAGGGAGCCCTGATCGCGATCTGCGGGGACTTCGGTATGCCGGCCACCCGGGTGGCCGGACGTACCGGAGTGTGGACCACCGACGGGGAGCGCAAGCTCGCGGCGATCGGTGTCCGGGTGCGCTATCGGGTCGCTTATCACGGTTTTGCCCTCAACTGCTGTCCGGATCTCGGCGCCTTCACCAGAATCGTCCCGTGTGGCCTGTCCGATGTCGGGGTAAGCAGCCTGAGCAGGGAACTCGGCCGGACCGTGACCGTCGAGGAGGCACTGCCCATCGTGGAACGCCGCGCGGTCGAGGCACTGACGGCCTTCGTCATCCGGCCACGGGCCGTGGACGACCTACCAGCGCCGGGCGAGGACGAGGTACCGGTGCCCGGCGGCACGGTGCTGGCGCGGGAGACGGAGATGGCACGGTGACCACCGACAGCACGGTGACGATTCCGGCGCCCGAGGGCCGGAAGATGCTACGGCTGGAGGTCCGTAACGCGTCCACGCCGATCGAGCGCAAGCCGTCGTGGATCCGGACCCGCATGCGGACCGGCCCGCAGTACTCCGACATCAAGGGGCTCGTACACGACAAGGGCCTGCACACGGTGTGTGAGGAGGCCGGCTGCCCGAACATCTACGAGTGCTGGGAGGACCGGGAGGCGACCTTCCTCATCGGCGGCGAGGTGTGCACCCGCCGATGCGACTTCTGCCAGATCGACTCGGGACGCCCGGCCGCGTTCGACGCCGACGAGCCACGCAGGGTCGCCGAATCGGTGCAGGCGATGGGTCTGCGCTACGCGACCGTGACCGGGGTGGCACGCGATGACCTGCCCGACGGCGGGGCGTGGCTGTACGCCCAGACGGTCCGTGAGATCCACGCGTCCTGTCCGGGCACCCGTGTCGAACTGCTCATCCCCGACTTCCACGCCCGTCCGGAGCAGCTTGCCGAGGTCTTCGGGGCAGCGCCCGAGGTGCTCGCCCACAACATCGAGACGGTGCCGCGGGTGTTCCGGCGGATCCGGCCGGGGTTCCGGTACGACCGGTCGCTGGAGGTGCTCCGGCGGGCCCGCGACGCGGGTCTGGTGACCAAGTCCAACCTGATCCTGGGGCTCGGCGAAGAGCCCGCGGAGATCCTGTCAACCATGGCCGACCTGCTGGCTGCCGGCTGTGAACTGCTGACCATCACCCAGTACCTGCGGCCCAGCCCCCGCCACCATCCGGTGGCGCGCTGGGTGCGCCCCGAGGAGTTCACCGACCTGCGCGCGCAGGCCGAACAGATGGGGTTCGTGGGCGTGCTCGCCGGTCCGCTCGTGCGTTCGTCCTACCGCGCCGGACGCATGTACCAGCAGGCGATCGAGCATCGCGACGGCACCGACGGCCCGGGCGCACGTCCGCAGGCACGTTCAGAGGCCCGTCCAGGCACAAAAGGTACCGAGACACATAGTCCCACCCCTGGCCACTCTAACTACGCAGAGTAACTATCGCGGTGGTGTGCCCGCCCCAGCGGCACTAGTGTCATCCGACAGTAACCGCTGCGCAACGAGCAGATCAAGACTGAGATCATGACCGACAATGCGTTCGACCGGCCCGGGAGATCTACGTGATCCTGCTGAAGTCACTACTGACCGCCGTCGAAGAACTGACCCTTCTCCTCCTCCCCCACGGCGGCCAGCGAACAGCGCGTCGTAACGCCTGGCGTGCTGCCGCCGACCTGCAGGTGGGCGCCGGTCAACACGCCGAGGCTTCGTGGAAGATCGTGCGCTCCAGGCCACAGACCGGTGGACGGATGGCGATCGCCACCGAGCGTTGAGTACCCCGGGCACCTCGGCACCACGCTCGGGCAACACCCGATCCAGGTCGTAGGCTCGCGGTCATGGCGCGCACAAACAAGTCCGACGGCAAGGTGTCCGCTGCCGGAAAAGCCGCAGCGGGAGGCGAACGCACGAAAGGGGCCGACGGCAAGGCCGCCGGGCCGGGGCGCCTCACGCAGATCAGGACGGTGTTCCGACTCACCCGACAGCGTGATCCGCGAGCGGTGTGGTGGTCGCTGCTCGGCCTGCTGATCCCCGTGGCGATCGGCGTGCTGCTCGGGCTCGTCGTCGGCCCATTGTGGGTGTGGCTGCCCATCGGGATCATGCTGGGGCTGATCAGCGCCATGAACGTCTTCAGCCGCCGGGTCCAGCAGACCGCGTATGCCGAGATGGAGGGCCAGCCCGGTGCCGCCGCCGGGATCATCGAGCGTATGCGCGGAGACTGGCGGATCACGCCTGCTGTGGCGGTCAACCGCTACCAGGACGTCGTGCACCGCGTGGTGTGCCGCGCCGGCGTAGTGATCATCGCCGAGGGTCGGGGGCGCGGCCAGCGCGACCTGCTCGGCACCGAGGTCCGCCGCGTCCGCAAGGTGATCGGTGAAACGCCCGTCCACGACATCGTGATCGGCAACGGGCCCGGCGAGGTACCCCTGCCGAAACTGCGGTCGACGCTGATGCGCCTGCCACCCGCCCTGCGACGCGGCGAGGTGGAGCCCCTTGCACGGCGGCTACGGGCGGTGAGCTCGCCAACCCTGCCCATCCCGAAGGGCCCCATCCCCCGCAGCATCCCCCGCGGAGGAAAAATCCGGTAGATCCCCACCGGGGGCTTCGCAGCCATTGGGGATCCCCTACCTCGAGAGCTGGCCATCACGCGGGGTTCGCGATCTTCCCCGGAGATCGCAAACGGGAATCACCCACAGCCTCAACCACTTCGCCGCAATTTGGGGACATCCCCTACCGCGAGGGTTGGCCGTCGCCCCGGGTCGGGGAAGGGCGGGCCAAGCCCCGGCCGGGATCGCGGACGACCACCGTGCCGGCCGCGCGGTCGTGGGTGCCGCGCAGGTCCCGGTCCCAGATGAAGGCCGGGATGGCCAGGCCCAGCAACACGGTGCGGACCGCGCTCCAGAACCATCCCGCCCGGCGGTGGTCGCTCACCCTGATGACGCGGATACCGACCATGCGCATCCCGATGGTCTGCCCGTTGACCGCGATCAGGACGAGCTCCTCCAGCAGGAAGGCAAGGTAGACGGCGAGCCCGCGGGCGTCGACCGAGTAACGGAGCCCGAACAGCACCGGGACGCCGGCCAGCAGGTTGGCGATAACGGCGTCCACCGCGAACGCCGCCAGCCGGTGACCGACGCCGACCACCGCGCCGGGACCGTCGGCCGGCAGGCCGAGCCGGACACCGGGCGGGGTGTCCCGGGGAAGTTGTGGACCTTCCAGCCAGTTTCCGAGTGCGCGTCCCACGGGGCAAGCCTATGCCTGGCAACCGCCTCGAAAATCCAGTCACCCGGAGTAACAATTCCCTGCCGTGTTACAGTCACGAAACGACTTCGTCATGTTTACGGAACCATATGGAGTTACGGTCCGCATCGGGGCATGGCGTATCCTTCCTATCCACACGGCCATGAAGCTCCCTTGGAGGGTGGATGTTCACAAACGCCGATGACGTACTTCGCTACATCGCGGACGAGGGCGTCGAGTTCGTCGACGTCCGCTTCTGCGACCTTCCTGGGATTATGCAGCACTTTACGATCCCGACCGAGGTTTTCTCCGGCTCGGTGTTCACCGACGGCCTGATGTTCGACGGGTCCTCGATACGCGGGTTCCAGGCGATCCACGAGTCCGACATGCTGCTGCTGCCGGATCCGACCACGGCCTTCGTCGATCCGTTCCGTGAGCACCGGACGCTCGCGATGACCTTCTTCATCCATGACCCGATCACCCGAGAGGAATACTCTCGCGACCCGCGCAACACCGCGAAGAAGGCCGAGGCCTACCTGCGGGGTACAGGTTTCGCGGACACCGCCTACTTCGGCCCGGAGGCCGAATTCTACATATTCGACGACGTCCGCTACGACTACAATCCATACGGTTCCCTGCACGCCGTGGACTCCATCGAGGCAGCCTGGAACACCGCCCGCAAGGAGGAGGGCGGAAACCTCGGCTACAAGCCCAGGTTCAAGGGGGGTTATTTCCCGGTCCCCCCGACCGACCATTTCACCGACCTGCGGTCGGAGATGACCCGGGCGCTGATCAGGGCCGGTATCACCGTCGAGATGCAGCATCACGAGGTGGGGACCGCCGGGCAGGCGGAGATTGACATTCGCTACGACACCCTGCTGCGGACCGCCGACAACCTGATGCTCTACAAATACATAATCCGCAATGTCGCGCTCTCCCGCGGCAAAACCGTGACCTTCATGCCGAAGCCGCTCTTCCAGGACAACGGCTCGGGGATGCACGTCCACCAGAGCCTGTGGCAGGGCGACGACCCGCTGTTCTACAGCGAGAGCGGCTACGGCGGCCTGTCGGAGCTCGCCCGCTACTACATCGGCGGGCTGTTGCACCACGCGCCGGCGCTGCTGGCGTTCACCAACCCGACCACGAACTCCTACCGGCGTCTCGTGCCGGGCTACGAGGCACCGGTCAACCTGGTCTACTCGGCTCGTAACCGCTCGGCCTGCTGTCGCATACCGCTCAGCGGCGTCTCGCCCAAGGCGAAGCGGATCGAGTTCCGGGTCCCCGACCCGAGCTGCAACCCGTATCTGGCCTTCGCCGCGATGTTGATGGCCGGCGTGGACGGGATCCGCAACAAGATCGAACCGCCGGACCCGATCGACAAGGATCTCTACGATCTGCCACCGGATGAGCTGGCGGCCGTGCCGCAGGTGCCCGGATCGCTGGAGAAGGTGCTGGAGGCTCTCGAGGACGACCACGAGTTCCTGACCGAGGGGAGCGTCTTCACCCCCGACCTGATCGAGACCTGGATCGACTACAAACGCGTCAACGAGGTCGACGCAATTCGGCTCCGGCCGCATCCGTACGAATTCCAGCTCTACTACGACATCTGACGGGCGGGACGGCGGCCGAAAGCCACGCGCCTCGTTCGGCCGGTAATTCGGCCGGTGGTCCGGTCGGACGCTTCGGCCGGACCACCGGCGGAACGGTCCGGCCGGGTGAACCGCGATATCACTGAAACCGCGAACGAGGTGGCGGGCTGCCCGGCCCGTCCCCTCCGTGGAACATTTCTTCCCAGCATTCCGGGGACGTAACCCTCGGGAGACTCGGGCCTCCGGCGGCACGAAAAGAACATGGTCGCACCGCCTTTGGCCTGTCGGGCGGACCGAGTTGTTTCGGAGCACCCGGAAAGCCGAACCGACCGGAAACGCGTGATTGACCGGAAATTTACCGCGGTGAAACTGTGCGGAAACCGGACGCGACGAAGATCCGGACGGACCCTCTTGGCACCCGCGGCCCGGGTCGAACAATCCGCAGGTGCGCGATGAGAAACTCCGCTACGTGTCATGTCAACCACGGGGAGTATGAGTGAGTTACCAGGCCGAGTACATCTGGATCGACGGGACCAAGCCGGAGCCCCTGATGCGGAGTAAAACCCGTATCGTTGCCGACGGCAAGGAACCGGACATCTGGGGCTTCGACGGCTCAAGCACGAACCAGGCGCCGGGATCCAACTCGGACTGCGTCCTGCGGCCCGTGTTCACCTGTCCGGACCCCCTGCGCGGCGGTGACAACATCCTGGTGCTGTGCGAGGTCGAACTGACCGACTTCACCCCGCACCCGACCAACACCCGCGCGTTCTGCCGCCAGGCTTTCGAGAAGTACGCCGACCAGTCACCCATGTTCGGTATCGAACAGGAATACACCTTCTTCCAGAAGGGCCGGCCACTGGGCTGGCCCGAGGTGGGCTATCCGGCCCCCCAGGGTCCCTACTACTGCGGTGCCGGCGGCGAGAAGATGGTCGGCCGTGCGATCGTCGAGAAGCACACGCAGGCATGCCTCGACGCGGGCCTCGCCATCGAGGGCACCAACGCAGAGGTCATGATGGCCCAGTGGGAGTTCCAGATCGGCGTGCTCCCGCCCCCCGCCATCGGCGACCAGATCTGGGTCGGACGCTGGCTGCTCCACCGGGTCGCCGAGGAGTTCGACGTCACCGTCTCCTTCGCGGCGAAACCGATTCCCGGTGACTGGAACGGCGCGGGCGCGCACACCAACTTCTCCACCAAGGCCACCATGGAGAGCTGGGACGCCATCGTGACCGTGTGCGAGGCACTCGGCACCCGCGTCCTGGAGCACGTCAAGAACTACGGGCACGGGATCGAGCAGCGCCTGACCGGTGAGCACGAGACCGCTCCGTACGACAAGTTCTCCTGGGGCGCCTCCGACCGCGGCGCGTCCATCCGCATCCCGTGGGCTGTGGAGAAGGCCAAGAAGGGCTGGATCGAGGACCGTCGTCCCAACGCCAACATGGACCCCTACCTGGTCACCGGCCTGATCGTCGACACCTGCTGCAGCGCGCTCGCGGGCACGAAACCCACCCTGGTCATCCCCGGTCAGAAGGAAGCGACGGACGCGATCGTCACGGTCTGACCCGCCCGGGTAACCGCTGTACCACCTGTACCGCCGTAGGCCGCCGGACCCACCGCAGGCAGGGTGCGTCCGGCACCACGGCGCTCCGGCACCACGGCGCTCCGGCAGGTGCGCCGACCAGGGCAGGTGCACTGACCAGCACCTGCCCGGCGGCATCTACCCGTCCAGTCCGTCCAGCTCGCGTCTGTCCAGTTCGCGGGCGAACACGGCCTCCACCACCGCACGTGCATGTGCGCCGACGCGCCGGTAGTCACTCACCAGCGCGTCGGTCCGATCCGCCGGGTAGCCGACCGCGCCGGCGACCTGGGCCAGCGCCCGCGGCTGACGTGGCAGCACGTCACCGGGACGTCCCCGGGTCAACATGATCGCATTGCGGATACGGGACGCCATGGTCCACGCCTGTGTGAGCGTCGCCGCCTCGCCCGGATCGAGCAGACCGGTCGCGGCCGCCGCGCGCAGCCCCGCGAGTGTGGAGGTCGTGCGCAGGGCGGGTACACGGTGGGCATGCCGCAGCTGCAGCACCTGCACGGCCCATTCCACGTCGGCAAGACCGCCCGGACCGAGCTTGAGGTGCAGGGTGTGGTCCACGCCCGCGGGGATGCGCTCCGCTTCCATCCGGCCGCGCAACCGGACGACCTCGGCGACCACGCCGGGCCTCAGGTTCGACGGATAGCGGATCTTGTCCACCCACGAGCAGAACCGTTCGCCGAGGGCGGCGTCCCCCGCGACCGGGCGCGCCCGCAGCAGCGCCTGCGCCTCCCAGCCCTGCGACCACCGGTTGAAGTAGGCGGCGTAGCTGGCAAGGGTGCGGGTCATCGGACCGGTACGGCCTTCCGGGCGAAGCTGCGCATCCAGTATCAGGGGTGGATCACCGCCGGCGGGCAGGGCCAACAGCCGCAGCAGTTCGGCCACAACCATCCGTGCCGCATCAGCAACTTCACTGTCCGTGACAGCGCTGTTGGTGCTCTCCTCTGCCGGCTCGTGGACGAACACGACATCGGCGTCGCTGCCGTAGGACAGCTCCCCGCCGCCGAGACGTCCCATCGCGATCACCGCGATCCTCGCCGGGACGGGCCGGCCGGCCTCCTGTTCGAAGCGGCGTTGCGCGATGAACAGGGCCGCTTCGATCGTCGCCGCGG
>NZ_CAAAFO010000126.1:24483-32589 GCF_900634715.1 Candidatus Protofrankia californiensis
CCGCGGCGACGTCCAGCAGCCCGAGTAGGTCCGCGCAGGCCACCCGGATCAGCTCGACCCTGCGTACCGCACGCGCCCGGACGACCGCCTGCTCCCGGACCGGGTTGCGGCGGGCGATCGCGATCAGCGCCCGGACGAGCTGCTCACGGCCGCTGGGCTGCAGATCACCGGTGGTGCGCAGCAGCCGCACGGACTCCGGGGCGCGCTGCATCAGGTCCGCGACGTAGGTGCTCGCCGCCAGCAGGCGGGACAGCCGTTCGGCCGCGCCGCTTTCGTCGCGCAGCAGCCGCAGGTACCAGGGGGTGTGCCCGAGTGCCTCGCTGACCTGGCGGTAGGCGAGCAGACCGGCGTCGGGATCGGCGGCGTCGGCGAACCAGTGCAACATCGCCGGAAGCAGGCGACGCTGGATCGTCGCGGTCCGGCTGACTCCGTTGGTCAGCGCCTCGATGTGGCGAAGCGCACGCGCCGTGTCGGCGAAGCCCAGTGCGGCCAGGCGGTCGCGGGCCTCCGCCGGTGTCAGGCGGACCTCCTCGACGGACAGCCTGGCCACCGCCTCCAGCAACGGCTGATAGAACAGCCGTTCGTGCAGACGGCGCACGAACCGGGCGACACGGGCGTGCTCGGCCTCCATCCGCTCGGCGGTGGCAAAACCGAGGGAACGGGCCAACCAGCGCATCTCGGCAGGGTCACGGGGCAGGGTGTGCACCCGGCGCAGGCGCTGGAGCTGGAGACGGTGCTCGGTGCCACGCAGGAAGCGGTAGGCGTCGGCAAGGCCGGCGGCGTCCCGGCGTCCCACATAGCCGCCGCGGGCAAGTGCGTCGAGCGCGGACAGGGTCGCGGCGGTACGCAGCTTCGGGTCGGTCCGGCCGTGCACCAGCTGGAGCAGCTGGACGGCGAACTCCACATCGCGCAGCCCGCCGGGGCCGAGCTTGAGGTCACGGTCGGCGTCCGCCCTGGGTAGTGACCGTTCCACCCGCCGGCGCATCGACCGCACGTCGGTGACGAAACCGGGCCGGGATGCCGCCGACCAGACCAGCGGCCGCACCGCGGCGCACAGCCGCTCCCCCACCTCACGGTCGCCGGCGACCGGGCGTGCCTTGAGCAGCGCCTGGAACTCCCAGGTCCTGGCCCAGCGCCGGTAGTAGGCGTCGTGGCTGGCCAGGGTCCGCACCAGCGGGCCGTCCCGCCCTTCGGGCCGCAGCCCCACGTCGACCTGGAACAGCGCTCCCTCGCTCGTGACCGTCCCGCAGGCCCTGACCATGCCCACGGCGAGGCTGGTCGCCGTGCCCAGCGCCGCAGTCTCCTCACTGCGGGTCATGGCTGGATGATCGTCGTCGCAGCCGGGTTCGGCCACGAAGAGCACGTCGACGTCACTGACGTAGTTCAGTTCCCGGCCGCCGCACTTGCCCATACCGATGACCGCGAGGCGCACCGGCGGAGCCGACGGCGATATCGCCGACCGCGCGACCGCGAGCGCGGCGTCCAAAGCGGCCGCCGCCAGGTCGGCCAGCTCCACCGTGGCGTCGTCGAAGGCCACCGCGCCGGTCAGATCGCGTGCCGCCAGGACCATGAGGGCACGGCGGTAGGCGACGCGTAACGCGTCGAGGACGTCGGTGCCGTCGCCCGCGGCCCGCGGCAGGGGCGCGTCCGGATCCGCACCGACAGCGCGCAGCAGCTGCCCACGGGTCAGACGGGCGTTCGGTGGCACCCGCATCAGGCTGTCGTCGGCAAGCACCCGCCAGTCGCCGGGATGGCGTACGAGATGGTCGCCGAGGGCGGTGCTTGCCCCGAGCACCGCCACGAGCCGGGCACGCAGGCCGGGCTGCGCATCCAGGACGGCGAGCAGCTCGCGCCCGACGGCCTCCGGTGCGGTCTCCGCGATCCGCTCGATCGCCGCGAGCGCGAGGTCGGGATTGGCGGCCTGGGCGAGTTCCGCCAGCAGGGCGTTGTCGTAAAGATCAGTGACACCGGACGGCGCGGCAACGCACATGCCGGCGCCCGCGGCGCCGGCCGGATGCTCGTCGTCGTGGTCGACCAGGCCGAGTCGCCGGATCGTGACGGCGAACCTGTCCACGTTGCTGAAGCCCATCCGGGCCAGCTGCGCCTGCACGGAGCTCCCACGCGGATGCGTAGCGCCGGGATCACCATGCATCCGCACCGGCCCGACCTGGGAAACTTCGCCCACACGTCCATCCTCGTCCCCGGGCAGCCGTGCCGGCGGCCCGGGTCGGATGCGTCGGTTTTCCCCGGCTTCCCGCGGCTTTCTCCCGGCGCAGCCGGGATCCGGTCAGCGGCAGCCAGTAGACCCGGCAGGCGGGGCCCTCAGCGCAGCCAGGACACGAGGACAACCCCGACCACGATGATCACGCCGAGAAGAGCGGCTGCCGCGCGTCCCGGGCCCCCTCGCCCGGCGACGACCGCCGCCCGGACACCGGCGCCGGCAAGCCGCAGCAGCAGGAAGGCGATGCCGACCGCCGGGAGCGCGAGGACCGCGGCGTCCGCCGCTTCCGCGATCATGGCTGCCGGCTCCCCCGCTCCGGCGGAGCGCGCGGCGAGCGCGGCCTGGGCCCGCACCGAGGTCACAGCCCGCGTGACCACACTCGGAGCGATCATGATGATGAGGACGAGGTTGGTGGCCAGCAATGGTGCCATGACCAGCACCCATGCTGTGATCGTTCGTTGCGCCCGGCGGGTGAGGGCGGTGACCCGTGGATCAGGGATCCGATTCCGGTTCCGGTTGCGGCCACGGTTGCGACGTCGGTGCCGTCCCCCGGTGCTGGTCCACCGCTGACAGCGCTCACGCCCGTGGTGCAGCCAGGCGGACAGCACCGGCCCGATCCGGGCGAACAGGTCCGGAACCCCAGCAAGATCACTGAGAATGTAGTAACCGTCCAGCCGGAGCACCGGTACGAGCTGCTGGAACGCCTCCAGATGGACGAGCAGGACGATGACGACGAGTGCGTCCGCACGACTGACCGCAAAGGCGATCCCGAGGCCGACGATAAAGATCGCGTTGAAGTACACCCCGCCGAGATCGGTTCGCAGCCGGGCGGTGCGGTTCAACCGGTAGGCGTCGGTGACGTCGGTGTAGAAGGCCGGCCACAGCAGGTACATGCCGCATCCGATCACCCCTGGTCGGCCGCCTCCGTAGTGGCAGGCAGCGGCATGGCCGCATTCATGAAAGATCATGGACACGAACGTGCCGCCGAGAACCGCAAGGATGAGCGCCGGACTGGCCAGAACGTGATGTATCTGCGCGGTGACACTGGATGAGGTGAGCAGCCAGACGTCCAACATGACCACAGCGGTCAGGACGCCGGTCACGACCGTCGGACGAAACAGCGGCGCGAGGACACGCGCGAGCACGCCCACGGCCGGTGCCGGCATGAGCGTGCGACGACCGGCAAGCCCCAGCAGCGGGGTCACCCGCGGCGTCGCGGTGGCCCCGCGACCGCCCGCGATCACTCCGAGGGGGATCAGCTTCGTCGTCAGCAGATACTCGACGTTGTCCGCGCTGACCGTACGCCCGCTGACCGCACGTACACGGTCCGCGATCGCGGGGATGTCCCGGCTGCCGTCCGCGGCGTCGACGATGTTCACCAACAGATCGGTGAGTGTGATGACCTGGCCGTCACAGCGGCGGACCAGGAAGGCCCGGTTTCGCAGACCCGACCCGGTGAACTCGCCGAGCATCTGAAGACCACCCGCGGGAACCGGACGTCGAGGAACGGCCACCGGTGGCTCGCCGCTGGCGAGGACGGCCGTCGCCGGGCCGGCGGAACCGGCGGCGGAAATCGGGACGGACGTCGGACGAACCACCGGCGAACCCCCGTGAAGAAATCGTGTTCGCGAAGAAATCGTGTTCGCGAGGAGTTGTAGAGCATCCGGCAACAGGAGCGTGGGGCCGGGACGGATTGGTGGTGGTGAGTCGGTGCCGGCGGGAACAGCGCGACGGTCACGCACCACCGCCACCACCGGCACCGCGGAAACCGGCCGGCGAAAACCGGCCCGTTCAGAACCCGTTTAGAAATGGATGAAGAAGGCTCCGCCGACGAAGTCGGCTGCCGCGGCGAAGAGGCCACCGAACCACCCGCCGCTCCAGCCGATGTCGGTGTAGTCCCAGACGGCCATAGCCGAACGCTCCGGAAGCAGCTCGGCGTGTTCCGCCGCCAGCTCGGCAGCGTCAAGACCATTCGTAGTCGTCATATTTTGCTTCCCTCTCCGGATAGCACTGTCCAACGAGCAGCCAGAAATGTTCGTACTTATTGCATAGTTATTTTGTACTTATTTCGTACGTGATGAACCGCAGGCGACCGCACCCGGTGGACGACGGGCACGGAAGCACGACCCGCATGAACGGCAGCGTTCGCCAAATGCCACCGATCGTGCCGCCATCGGCCGCTTTTGCGGTCCATCGAGACTGGACTGTAGAGGCCTAAGCGGCGGAGCGCAAGCAACCGACTACTTCTAGTCGCCATGAGGTCGAGCCCGAACCCGCGTGGACCGTTTTACGGTCTTTCTTACGGACCTGCCGCCATCCGCCCGGTATCGCCCGTTTCAGCAGGCCAAAGAAAGCGCGATCATGCTTTGCCCGCACTCGGGGCCCCTTCCCGGATCCCCGGTCGCCCTGCCGAAACCCCGCCGAAGCTCCCCGCGCCGGGCGAGGTCGGATCCGCTCGTCACGAGCACGGCCGGATCACGGCCGGATCACAGTATGGGCAGGTACCGGTCGATCTCGAAAGGCGTGACCTGGCGCCGGTACTCGGCCCACTCGGCTCGCTTGTTCCGCAGGAAGAACTCGAAGAGATCGGCGCCGAGCGTGTCGCGTACCATGGTCGACCTCTCCATGGTCGCGATCGCCTCCTCCAGTGTGCCGGGCAGCGCCGTGATACCCCGCTCGCTGCGCTGCGACTCGGTCAGGGTCCACACGTCGTCGGCTGCCGGCGGCGGGAGTTCGTAACCCTCCTGGATGCCCCGCAGCCCCGCGGCGAGCATCAACGCGAATGCCAGGTAGGGATTGCAGGCGCTGTCCGGCGAGCGGAACTCGATCCGGGTCGCGTTCGGCTTGTTCGGCTTGTGCAACGGCACCCGCACCAGGGCGGAGCGGTTGTTGTGCCCCCAGCACACATAGGCGGGCGCCTCCAGCAGCTCGCCGGCGCGCTGGTCGCCGACAATCCGCTTGTAGGAGTTCACCCACTGGTTGGTCACCGCGGTGATCTCGGCCGCGTGGACGAGGAGACCGGCGATGAACGCCTGCGCGACCTTGGAAAGATGATAGAGGTCGGTCGGATCGTAGAAGGCATTCCGGTCGCCTTCGAAGAGGCTGAGATGGGTGTGCATGCCGGACCCGGCCTGGTCGCTGTAGGGCTTCGGCATGAAGGTCGCGTAGATACCCTGCCGCAATGCGACCTCCTTCACCACCTGACGAAATGTCATGATGTTGTCAGCGATGGTCAGGGCGTCGGCGTACCGCAGGTCGATCTCCTGCTGACCGGGCGCCACCTCGTGGTGGCTGAACTCGACCGAGATCCCCAACCGTTCCAGCACCCCGATGGCCTGCTGCCGGAAATCATGGCTGATGTCGTTCGGAGTGAGGTCGAAATACCCGGAGTCATCAACCGGCGGCGGAACCGGCGCACCGCGCTTCGGCGGTTGCCGCAGCAGGAAGAACTCGATCTCGGGATGGGTGTAGAAGGTGAAACCGGCGTCCGCGGCGCTGGCCAGCGTCCGCCGCAGCACCCATCGTGAATCCGCCGGGGACGGCGCGCCGCCGGGCATGACGAGGTCGCAGAACATACGCGCGGTGACCGGATTTTCCCCGCGCCATGGCAACACCTGGAATGTCGACGGATCCGGCTTCGCGAGCATGTCCGCCTCGTGGACCCTGGCAAAACCCTCGATGGAGGAACCGTCGAATCCGATGCCCTCGGCAAGCGCTCCCTCAAGCTCGGCCGGCGCGATCTCGACGGACTTCAGCACGCCGAGGACGTCGGTGAACCACAACCGGACGAACCGGATGTCACGTTCCTCAAGGGTCCGCAGAACGAACTCCTGCTGCTTGTCCATGGCAGCCTCCGCGCTGAGGGTTCGGCTCGCCGTCGCGGGCGGGCAAGTGGTTCAAGAGCGCCGGTCGGATAGCTCCCAGCCGACCATAGCGACTGGCCTGCCCAAACGCCGCGGCGCGGCATCGCGGCAGCCGAATCGGTGACGCATCGTCACAACCGGATCCGGACCGGACCGGACGCTCTAGGCTTCATCCATGGCCCAGTTGCGCGTCGCGCTCGCCCAGGTCAACACCACCGTCGGCGATCTCGGAGCAAATGCGGACCTGGTGAGCGCCTGGGCGAAGCAGGCTCTGCGCTCCGGCGCGCATCTGGTGGCGTTTCCGGAGATGACGCTCACCGGCTATCCGGCCGAGGACCTCGTCCTGCGTCGCTCGTTCGCGCAGTCCTCCCGCGCGGCCGTCAATCGTCTTGCCCGGCGCCTGGCCGACGAGGGCGCCGGAGAACTGGCCGTTGTCGTCGGCTATCTCGACAGTTCCCGCAATCCCACGCCACGCCTGGGCCGTCCCGCCGGCGAGCCGCAGAACGCGGCCGCCGTGCTGTGGCGGGGCGAGGTCGTGGCCCGCTACGCCAAGCACCACCTGCCCAACTACGGCGTGTTCGACGAGTTCCGCTACTTCGTTCCCGGCTACGAGTTCCCGGTCCTGCGCCTGCACGGAGTTGATGTCGGCCTCACGATCTGCGAGGACCTCTGGCAGGACGGCGGGCCCGTCGCGGTCGCGCGTGCCGCCGGGGTGGACCTGCTGGTGTGCATCAACGGATCACCGTACGAGCGTGGAAAGGCGTTCCAGCGCGACGAACTGTCCGCGGCCCGGGCGCGGGAGGCCGCTGCCGCGCTCGCGTACGTCAACCTGGTCGGCGGCCAGGACGAGCTCGTCTTCGACGGCGGGTCGCTGGTGGTGGACGCCCGCGGTCGCACACTCGCCCGCGCCGAGCAGTTCACCGAGACGCTGCTGACCGTCGACCTCGACCTGCCGGCCGGTGCAACGGGCAACCCGGCCGGGCCGGTGGACGCGGGCGACGGCACCACGATGGCGGTGACCCGCATCGTGCTGGCGGGCGAACCCGTCCCCGCCTTCGTCGCCCGCGCGCCCGCGGTAGCTCACCGGCTGGACTCCGCCGCTGAGCTCTACGCCGCGGTGGTCACCGGCACCCGCGACTACGTCCGCAAGAACGGGTTCGCCTCGGTCGTGCTGGGGCTGTCCGGCGGTATCGACTCGGCGCTGGTCGCCGCGATCGCCGTGGACGCCCTCGGCGCCGGCCGGGTGCACACGGTCGCGATGCCGTCGGTGCACTCCTCGGCCGGTTCCGTGGACGACGCCGCGGAGCTGGCCCGGCGCACCGGCGTCGTGCACACCGTGGTCCCGATCCAACCGGTGGTGGACGCCTTTCACGGCGCGCTGGCCGGCGCCGGCGGCCTCGCCGGCCTTGCCGCGGAGAACCTGCAGGCCCGGGTCCGCGGGACGCTGTTGATGGCGCTGTCGAACGCCCATGGTCATCTGGTTCTCACCACGGGCAACAAGAGCGAGCTTGCCACCGGGTTCTCCACGCTCTACGGCGACAGCGCGGGCGGCTTCGCCCCGATCAAGGACGTGCCCAAGACCCTGGTCTGGGAACTCGCCCGGTGGCGCAACGCGGAGGCGCTCCGCCGGGGCGAGACCCCGCCCATCCCCGAAGAGATCATCGTCAAGCCTCCGTCGGCCGAGCTCGCCCCCGGTCAGCTCGACTCCGATCGGCTGCCCGACTACTCCACATTGGACGCGGTACTCGATGACTACGTCGAACGGGACCAGGGCCGAACCGAACTGATCATGGCAGGCCACGACCCCGACACCGTGGAGCGGGTCATCCGCCTGGTGGACCTCGCCGAGTACAAGCGGCGGCAGAACCCCCCGGGACCCAAGGTGACCTCGAAGGCGTTCGGCCGCGACCGCCGGCTGCCGATCACCTCCCGCTGGCGCGAGCGGACGAGCCATCCGCCCGCCGCCGAGCCGCCACCCCTGGACGGCAGCGCCGAGCCGCCGCCCGCCGGCAGCGGTGCGGC
>NZ_CAAAFO010000126.1:33267-33967 GCF_900634715.1 Candidatus Protofrankia californiensis
GGCCGCACCGGGTCCGGAGCGCCGCCGGATCCCCCGCAGGACTGTGTCGACCACACCGGTGACCCGGGAACCGCTGACATCACGTGAATGGCCGGTGTACTGCCAGTACGCGACGGATCCGATCAACATATCGATGATCATCTCGATGTCGATGTCGGGGCACAGCTCGCCCGACACGATGCCGTCACGCAGCAGCATGCCAACCCGGTCCCTCGCCGGGACCATGACCTGCCTGCGGTAGGTCTCGAAGAGGTCGGGATGATCCTCCTTCTCGGCCAGCAACCTGGGCATGATGCGACCGGACAACGTCTGGATGCTGTGCCTGCGCACGGTGTTCAGCCAGGCAACAAGATCGTCGCGTAGCGATCCGGTCTGCACCCCACCCGAGACGTCCGCGAGGGTGCCCAAAGCGTCGGAGACCAGCGCGTCCTTGGTCGGCCATCGCCGGTAGACCGTTGCCTTGCCGACCCCGGCCCGCGCCGCGACCGCTTCCATCGACAGCCCGGCGAACCCGCAGTCGGCGAGCGCATGCAGGGTCGCGCTGATGATTGCTTCGTCACGGCGGGTGTCTCGTGGACGTCCCGGCGCACGCAACGGCGGCTGCGCCGATCGCGCCGATCCGGGCGCGCGTTCGCTCGACATCGTCACGACGGACACTCCGCCAGGAACCTGACCCGAGGACAACCGACCCGGATACACC
>NZ_CAAAFO010000126.1:34340-35540 GCF_900634715.1 Candidatus Protofrankia californiensis
GGTGAGCCCGTCTACCCGGAGCCGCTTTCGTCCACCACTGCGGTGCCTGCTGTGCCCCATAGATCCCGTCCGCCGAAGTTGTGTCCCGACCATCAGGTAGCGCCTCGATATCCAAGATCGAAGTCTACGGTGAGCTGCGCCACGACGCATCTGTTTCCCCTACGGTGGCAGCATGGTGGTGACGCCGGGACGCGCCAGCGCCCGGACGGACCCACAGGAGATCGCATGAACATGACAGCAGGAGCGTGTTCCTCCCCGCCCACCTCCACGATCGGGGAAGCGACGACGCTGTATGGCGCGTCGACAGCATCGGGCACGTCAGGGTCAGCGGCTGCGACGAGGGGCACCGCGACTCGTCGCGGGAGGACGACGGTCAGGGACATCCAGGCGGCCAAGGACCGCGGAGAGAAGTGGGCGATGCTCACCGCCTACGACGCGACCACGGCCCGGATCTTCGACGATGTGGGCGTGCCGGTGCTGCTCGTCGGCGACTCGGCGGCCAACGTCGTCTACGGCTACGACACCACCGTTCCGGTGACGGTGGAGGAGATGCTGCCGCTGGTGCGGGCGGTCGTACGCGGGACCACCCATGCGATGGTTATCGCGGACCTGCCTTTCGGCTCCTACCAGAAGTCGGTGGAGCAGGCGATCGACAACGCGGCACGTTTCATGAAGGACGGCGGTGCCCAGGCGGTCAAGCTCGAAGGGGGCGCTCGGGTGGTCCCGCAGGTCGCCGCGCTGGTGGCGGCCGGCATCCCGGTCATGGCCCACCTCGGGCTGACCCCGCAGAGCGTGAACGTCCTCGGCGGCTATCGGGTGCAGGGTCGCGGTGACGCCGGAGACGCCCTGCTCGCCGACGCGCTCGCGCTGGAAGCGGCCGGCGCGTTCGCCGTCGTGCTCGAGGTGGTCCCGTCCGATCTGGCCGCCCGGGTGAGCAAGGAGCTGACCATTCCGGTCGTCGGCATCGGGGCCGGCCCGGACTGCGACGCGCAGGTCCTGGTCTGGCAGGACATGGCCGGCCTTTCCGACTCGCACACCCGGTTCGTCAAGCACTACGCCGACCTGCGCTCCGCCCTCACCGACGCGGCGCTGCGGTTCACCGAAGAGGTCCGCGGCGGCACCTTCCCCACAATCGAACACAGCTACCACTGATCAAGCCGGCGATCCGGTCCCCCGGGTGCGCGAAAAACATGATCGCGC
>NZ_CAAAFO010000126.1:35846-38543 GCF_900634715.1 Candidatus Protofrankia californiensis
CCTCGGTCGGGACGGGTCGTCAGGTCCGTGCGGGTGTGGTGACCGGCCGGGACAGCTGGGCGTCGAGCACCGCGCGCGCCGACACCAGCGACGGCCCGTACCAGGTCAGGTGACGGCCGGAGACGCACACCACCGGAGTACCCGCGAACATCTCCGGACCGTCGGTCGGGCTGAACGCATAGGGCTCGTCGGGCAGCACCACCAGGTCGACGGGCGGCACCTCGTCCAGGCCGATCCGGGGATAGCGTTCGGGATGGTCGGCGAGCACGTTGTCGATCCCGAGTCGATGCAGGACGTCACCGGTGAACGTGTCGCGGCCCACGGCCATCCAGGGCCGTCGCCACACCGGGATGAGGGCGCTGCGCCGCGGTCCCGAGTACGGCGCCGCCCACGTCGCGCGTGCGGTGGTCAGCCAATCCGGCCGGTCGAGCCCACAGGCGTCACGCAGCATCCGGTTGAGGCTCACCAGCGCGGTGTCCACGCTGGTCGGCGCCGTCACCCACACCGGGATGCCGGCCGCTCGCAGCCGGTCGAGATCAACGGCCCGGTTCTCCTCGGCATTGGCGCAGACCACGTCCGGGGCGAGCGAAATGATCATAGCTATGTCCGGGTTCTTCGTCCCGCGCACGCGCGTCACGTCGAGCCCGACCGGACGGGAGCACCAGGCCGTCACCCCCACCAGCAGGCCGGGCGCAGTGCGGGCGATGGCTTCGGTGAGGCTCGGGACGAGCGACACCACGCGGGTTACCCGCCGGGGTACCTCCACGTCGATACCAAGATCGTCACGACCGCTCGCCGTCACCGTTCTCACCCACCTCAGCCGGACCAGACGTCCGTCACGAAACGTCCGTCACGCGCAGACCCGCGTGGGCCTTGTAGCGCCTGTTCACCGAGATCAGGTTCGCGGTCAACCCCTCGACGGACGCGGCGTTACGCAGTCTGCCCGCGTAGACCCCGCGTATACCGGCGATCCTGCCTGCCAGGGCCGCGACGGTGTCGGTGGCGTGCCGGTCGTCGCCCAGGACGAGAACGTCGGTGTCGATCTCACTGACCGTCTCGTCCTCCAGCAGCACCGCGCTGACATGGTGGAACGCGGCCACCACGGTGCTGTCCGGCAGCAGCGCCGCGGCCTGCTGCGCCGCGCTTCCCTCGGGCACCGGAAGCACGAACGCGCCGCCCTTGTCGAAGCCAAGCGGGTTGACGCAATCCACAACGATTTTACCAGCGAGTTCGGACCGCAGGCTGGCGAGCAGTTCACCGTGGCCGTCCCAGGGCACGGCGACGATCACGATGTCGCCGGCGGCAGCGGCGGCGGAATTGTCCGCGCCGGTGACGACCCATCCGGCCGCACTCAGTTTCGCGGCCGCATCCCCGGCGCGTTCGGCGGAACGCGAGCCCAGCACAACCCGGTTGCCGGCGATGGCGAGACGGCGACCGAGCCCGCGGCCCTGCGGCCCGGTCCCACCGAGGATGGAGATCGTCAACAATGAGACGTCAGGTAGATCACCAGCTGAACCCATGGGTCACATCCTGCCGCATGACGTGCTTGCAGGGCATTCTGATCGTCACCGTATCGATCAGGCAAGCCTGCCCCGGACGCCTTCCGCAGGTCCCTCGGGGAGGAGAAATAGTGATCTTCAAACCCCTCCGGGCCTGCCGGCGCCGGAGCCTGGCAAACATGGTCCGCCGGCTATGGCGTGGTCGACCCGGAGGGCCGAAGACAAAGCGATCATGCTTCTCCCGCCGTGTTTCTCCCGCGCCGGTGCCGGACAACCACCCTCATGATCAATTTGGAGTTTATCCATACGACCGGATTCACCTGCAGGTACCCCCGGTCACCCGACCCGGGAGCGAATGCGGGACTATGCCTTCACAACATGACAGCTACGAGCGTTGATCATTCCGCAAGAGGCTGGCAGACGCCGGGGGCGGAGTCTTTTCGAAAGATGCGGCCGTACCGATCGGGCAGAGGAGCGGCGGAAGGTGAACGACGGAAGCAACTCCATGATTGCAACACTTCGTGAGCAAAATATGGCTTTGCGTGACATCCACGGAGCGTTGGACAACCCCGGCCACACGTCGTTCGAGGACGGGTCGTACCGTTCCATTCCACGAACAGCGGAGAGATCCACAGAATCAGGCGGAAGAGGTCGAGCAATGGCGGACGTATCGGTTCGCTTCGCGATGACGAACGACAGCGAAGTGGTGCTCAACCTGTCGCTGCCGCAGGCACTGCGCCTGATGGAGGCGATCGCGCGCAAGGTCGGTGAGACACTCGCCGAACGCAGCACGCAGAGCGTGGGAGGCGTCGGGGGCGTTCCCGCACCCGCTCCGTCCAACGGCATGCCGAGCCTGGGGCCGTACACCCCGTCCTGAGCCTGCTCACAGGCTGACGGCAGCGCGATCCCCACCGGCTACCCGGGGCTTGCCCGGCTACCCGGGCGGCCGTCGTCAACAGGCGACGGCCAGGGGATGCGCAGCGGCCACCGCAGGCGTCGTCGACCCGATGACCGGAGGCGGTGCGTGCCCGATGTGTCATGCACCGGACGTGTCACCCTGGCGGCCGACTGGCCGCCTCCCGCGGTCGGGGACTCAGGACCGGTCAGCGACGGACCGGACGTGTGCTGCCCAACGCCCGAGGATGCGATGTCGCGTACACCTCGCGCAGGCGGTCCACCGTGACCAGCGTGTAGATCT
>NZ_CAAAFO010000126.1:38707-39533 GCF_900634715.1 Candidatus Protofrankia californiensis
CTCCTGCACGACTCGGACGTCCGCCCCACCGTCGAGCAGATGGGTCGCAAAGGAGTGCCGCAGCACGTGCGGTGACACGCCCTCCACGCCGGCTGCCACCGCCGCGGTCCGCAGCACCGTCCAGGCACTCTGCCGCGACAGCCGGGTCCCCCGCCGGGACAGGAAGACCGCCGGGGACGCCCGCCGGCTCGCCAGTACCGGGCGGGCCCGGACCAGGTAGGCGGCCAGCGCCTCCCCGGCGTACCGCCCGAGCGGGACGACCCGGGTGCGGCCGCCCTTGCCGCGCAGCCGCACCGACGCCACGTCCAGATCCAGGTCGTCGACGTCGAGGCCGACGGCCTCGGAGATGCGCGCGCCCGTGCCGTAGAGCAACTCCAGCAGCGCGACCGCCCGCAGCTGCCGGCTCCCCTCGGCGGGATCGCCGCCGTGGGGAGCGCCACTGAGGGGAGCAGAGGCAGCGCTGATGACGGCCACCACCTGATCCACCGTGAGCGCCTTGGGCAACCGGCGCGGCGGGGTCGGCGGGCGTACGGGCCGGGAGACATCGGAGGTGACCTCGCCCTCCTGCGCGGCGAAGCGGTGCAGCGACCGGACCGCGACGAGCATCCGCGCCACCGACGACGCCGCGAGCGGCCGGTGCTCGCCAGCACCTTCCCGCAGGGCGGCCGCGAACTCGGCGACCTCGGATTCGTCCACGTCGGCCAGGGACCGTACCCCGCGAACGCTCAGGTGCTCCAGGTAGCGACGAAGGTCGCGCCGGTAGGCGAGGACCGAATTGTGCGCAAGCCCGCGCTCGCCCTCCAGATGATCGAGAAAGCGCTCGACC
>NZ_CAAAFO010000126.1:40100-41443 GCF_900634715.1 Candidatus Protofrankia californiensis
CCGGACGGCGCTGGCAACGGTCCAGGCGTACTTCACAGAGATCAACAAGGCCAGTCGGGAGGGACGGGTGGCAGAGGTGAGCCTGACAGCCATGCCGGGATGCCAGACGTGCATGCTCGACATCGGCGTCACCCGCGATTTCCACGACCAGGGCGGACACGCCGACGTGGACCCACTCGACGTCAGCCCGGTCACCATGGGCCCGCGCGGGGAGAAGACCATCACCGCGCAGACGACCGTGGCGATCAGGACCGTCCGGCTCCTGGACGCTGCCGGCAACACCGTCAGGACCTATCCCGCCCAGCCGGCCCGCGCCGCCACCGCGATGCTGGTGCTGGGCGCCGGGGGCTGGCGTATCGAGAACTTCCTGTACTCCACGGGGTCGTCGTGACGCGGTCACGGCTGCACCTGCGCCCGCGCCTCGGCGCACCTCGGCCCGGTCGCGGGAGCCGCCACGGCAGCCACCGCATCGGCCGAGGCGGTAGTGCGGCCGGCGTTGTGAAACTGATAGCGGTCGTGTCACTTCTCGTCACAACGAATCTGCTCGGGGTGCTCCTGCCGGCCGTGTCGCCCGCCGCCGCGGCGCCGGGTTCGCCGACCGGCTCACCCTGCGCGGCCTTGTGGGGATACTGCGACACGCGCGCCACCGACTACGGTTACGTCTACACCTTCGTCGGCGGACAGCTCCACCGGACGCCCGCGACCGGCAGGGGCGCGCGGACGGCTGCCGGGTGTGCGGACTGCCCCGTCCGCCTGAACTTCTGCAACATCGGCGACGAAACCACCGAGTTCGAGCAGCTGCTGTGGGCGGCCTTCCCGGAGGCGGCCGCCGACACGAACGCCCTGTGCGACCCCCAAGCCGCTGCCGCCGCCCCGACCCTCGTCCAGGTTCAGGCCGCGCTCACCAACTATCTGCGAGAACAGGCCCTGCCCCGACCCACGCTCGTCGTCGCGCCGAGCGGGCGAAGCTTCGCCAACCTGCCCACAGTGGTGTACACGCCGGTCCCGCCGAGCTTCGTCTTCAACGTCGACCAACCGGTACTCGCCACGATCACCGCGGTCCCCCACTACCGGTGGGACTTCGGGGACGGCACGGCCGGCCCGGACTCCCCCGGCCGCCCCTTCGACCCGGCGATCTCACCCAGGGAGCATCCCGACGCCTATGTGTCGCATCCCTACCGCCAGCCCGGCACCTACACGATCACGTTGACGGTGACCTGGCAGGGAACATTCGCCGTACCCGGTGTCGGGCAGGCGTTCCCGCTGGAACCGGTGGTCCTCGCGGCGAACGCCGCCGTCGTCGTGGACGAGGCCGGCGGCGTCCTCACAGGCAACGGCTGACC
>NZ_CAAAFO010000126.1:41790-46274 GCF_900634715.1 Candidatus Protofrankia californiensis
CGCGGGCCGTCGCCGCCGCCAGGATGCCGATCACAGCCATGGCGTTGGTGATCGACCCGGACAGCACGCCGGTCACCGCCTTGTCGAGATCCACCCGTTGCGTCCGCATGTCGGCCTCCTCGTGGACGCCGACGTGCCGCTGTGACGGCGGGATCACTGCAAGATCACGAGCGAGGAAGACACGGTAGGCCTCGTCGGTCATGCCGGGTGAGGCCAGGACGTCGACCAGCAGGTCCCACCGCGCGGCCGTGAGGTGGGCCTCCTCGGCGAGCTCGCGGGCAGCCGCGGTCACCAGCGGCTCTCCGGGGACGTCCAGGATGCCGGCGGGCAGCTCCCACAATGCCCGGCGGACCGGATGACGGTACTGGTTGACCATCACCACCCGCCCGGTCTCGTCCAGCGCGACCACGCCGACGGCACCGGGGTGCATGACGACGTCACGCTGGGACACTACGCCGTCCGGCATCCGCACGATGTCCCGGCGGAGCCGGATGATCCGCCCGGTGAAGACGACGTCGGACTCCGCCACCTCGTAGTGGTGTCCGGTGCCGGAACGGTAGCCCGCTGCCACGGGCGTCTCGTCTGCGGGCACCCCGTCCGGCGCTGTGTCCGGCTGTGTCCCGTCCGGCTCCTGCGCGCCGGTCTCCCCCACCTTGCCGGCCGTCACGTTGTCGGCGGCCATGACGGCACCAGCTCCTCGCAGTTCACCTCGGCCGACAACCCCTGGCCGTCCACGTCCCCGATTCCGCTGGGAAGCTCGACCGGCAGCACCCCGGTGCGCTGCTCGGCATGCGTGACCGCCGCCGCGGCCAACGCGCGGAACAGCGGGTGAGCCCGGGTCGGCCGGGACCGGAACTCCGGATGCGCCTGGGTACCGACGTAGAAGGGATTGACCTCCACCGGCAGTTCGACGACCTCGACGAGCCGGCCGTCCGGCGACGTCCCGGAAATCACCAGCCCGGCCGCGGTGAGCCGATCACGGTAGTCGTTGTTGACCTCGTAGCGGTGCCGGTGGCGTTCATCAATCTCCGCGACCCCGTACACGCGCCTGGCGACCGTACCGGGCGCGAGCGTGCACGCATACAGCCCGAGGCGCATCGTGCCGCCCATGTCCCGCTCCCCGGCGACCACGGCGCGCTGGTCGGCCATCGTGGAGATCACCGGATCCGGCGTCTGCGGATCGAACTCGGTCGAGTTCGCGCCGGTGAGCCCGGCCATGTTGCGGGCGGCCTCGATGACCATGCACTGCAGACCCAGGCACAGGCCCAGGGCCGGGATCGCGTTCGTCCGTGCGTGCCGAAGCGCCTCGATCTTCCCTTCGATCCCGCGGATACCGAAGCCGCCCGGCACGAGCACGCCGTCGACGCCGTCCAGCGCGACCGCGGTGGCCTGCGGGGACGAGCAGGAGTCCGCCGGCACCCAGCGGATCTCCACCCGGGCGTCCACCGCGAACCCACCCGCCCGCAGCGCCTCGGTGACCGACAGGTAGGCGTCGGGCAGGTCGACGTACTTGCCGACGATCGCCACGGTGACCAGCTTGGCCGGGCGGTGGACGCGGCGCAGCAGGGTGTCCCACTCGGTCCAGTCGACGTCGCGGAAGGGCAGGCCGAGGCGGCGGACCGCATACGCGTCCAGGCCCTCCCGGTGCAGCACCTTGGGGATGTCGTAGATCGAGGCCGCGTCCGGCGCGCCGACGACGGCCTCGTCGTCCACGTCGCACATCAGGGCGATCTTGCTTTTGAGCGCGTCCGGCAACGGGCGGTCGGACCGGCAGACCACCGCGTCCGGCTGGAGGCCGATGCTGCGCAACGCCGCCACCGAGTGCTGCGTGGGCTTGGTCTTGAGCTCCCCGGAGGGGGCGAGATAGGGCACCAGGCTCACGTGGACGGTCAGGACGTTGTCCCGCCCGACCTCGTGGCGGACCTGGCGGATCGCCTCAAGGTAGGGCAGTGACTCGATGTCACCGACGGTACCGCCCACCTCGGTGATGACCACGTCCCAGGCGTCTGTGGCGAGCCTGCGGATCCGATCCTTGATCTCGTCGGTGATGTGCGGGACGACCTGCACCGTCTGGCCGAGGTAGCCGCCCCGGCGCTCGCGGGCGATCACCTCCGAGTAGACTTGGCCGGTGGTGACGTTGGCGCTGCCGTCGAGGTCGACGTCCAGGAACCGCTCGTAGTGGCCGATGTCGAGGTCGGTCTCGGCGCCGTCGTCGGTGACGAAGACCTCCCCGTGCTGGAACGGGTTCATCGTGCCGGGGTCGACGTTGAGATAGGGATCAAGCTTCTGCATGGTGACCCGGAGGCCACGAGCCTTGAGGAGACGACCGAGGCTGGAGGCGGTGAGCCCCTTGCCGAGACTGGAGGCCACGCCTCCGGTCACGAAGATGTGCCTGGTCACGTGCGCCTGCGCCACGCTGGGACCCTTCCGTGGGTTTCGCCGGCCGGACCCGTACCCGGCCGGTCCACGGGATTTCACGGTAACACCCCCGCCCCGGGTCGGGACACGCCCGGGCCACAGATACCAGAACGGAACCAGAACGCGGTCACCGCTGATGGCGGCGCGATGCGGGCCGCCCTGACGCGGACCACTCTGGCGATGGCGGCTGCGGCTGCCGGCACGGCTAGGATGCCGCACCCAACCCGGACCACGGGTAGCCGGTCAGACACCGATCGACATCAGCAGCCCCATCCGATGTCAGAGAACGGAGACGACCTGTTCGTAGTCCAGCCGCGGGTTCCGGTCGAACCACGCGTTCTCACCCGGCCTGCCAATGTTGATCACAGCGAGTGTGCGCAGTGGCTGATCGGCGAAGAACTCCCTGTCGACGGCGCTGGCGTCAAGCCCCGTCATCGGGCCGGCCGCAAGCCCCGCGGCGCGGATACCCAGGATGAAATAGCCGATCTGCAGGCCGGCGTTGAAACGCGCGGCCTGCTCGCGGGCGGCCGGTTCGGTGAAGAAGTCCCTGGCGGTCGGCAGGTGCGGGAAGACCTGCGGGAGGTTCTCGTGGAAGTCGACATCCGCGGCGACGATGGCCACGAGCGGCGCGGACCGCGTCTTTGCCTGGTTACCCGAGCTGAGGTGCGCGACCAGCCGCTCCCGCGCCTCGGGCGAGCGAACCAGGATGATCCGCAACGGCTGGGCGTTCATGCTGGTCGGCGCCCATTTGACCAGGTCGTAGACGGCACGGATCTGCTCGTCGGACACCGCTTCTTCGCTGAAGGTGTTCGCGGTCCGGGCCGAGTGGAACAGCAGATCCGCGGCGGCGGCATCCAGTGCCAGGGCACTGCTGGTGGAGGTGTCGGTGACGGTCATGAAAGTGGGACTCCTGATGGTCGGGTGTCGTCACGGATCCGGCAGTCCAGGCCGAAGGGCACACGATCATCGCTCGTGCCGGGCGCCCGGCGGCCTCACGGGACCACTACTTGAACACACAACCACACCTCCGGCGTCCCCATGCCGGTGTGAGCTTCGCAGCCGGCCCACTTCCCGGTCGACGGGACGGCGGAACCTGCGAACGTATACCGATCGCCACCGATGACGGCGCGAGTCCCGATGGACCGCACAGGTGGTTTCCGTTGTTATAGCAACGGTTTTCACCTACAGCTTCCGTATCGGTGGTTAGATTTCACCGCCATGACGTCAATATGCAGCCGAGCCGAAGCCGCCGACAATCCAGTTCGGGGCGTTCCGGGGCGACACAACTCCGTAAAGCACTGATTTCAGAATTTTGCCCGCACGGAGACCCCCTGACGGCTGCGGTGCAGCAGTACTTCTGGTTTCAATCCGACTCGGATTTTGCCCGTACGGGGACGTCACCAACCCCGGACCCTACGTGCTGTTCGTTTCAATCCGACTCGATCCGACTCGGATTTTGGCTGCGCGGGGACCGCACCACAGTTTCCACCACCGCTGACCTGCGACGATGCAAGATCGTCCCACAACCTCTGCCGGGGGCCTGTGGACAACGGCGCCAAAATCCATGATCGATAACGTTGGTGCAGGTCAGCGAGATGTTGATGTTTCCCACAACCTCCCTCGATTATCGGCGTGTCGGAGGTTGTGGGCGACGATCAAGGTTCCGCGACCTGACAGACGACCACATCCTGGACTCCACACCATGCGCTACCCGACTGTGTGTTGCGGCGGCGGTAAGCCGGCCGGGCTCAGACCTTGACCGGCTTACCGCCGCTGTGGCGGCACACCCGTCTTGGCGGTGAGCACCGCGGGATCCTCGGGATCGGAGGTCAGGACCAGCACGGGTCCGCGGCTGCTCCAGCGCTGTCGCGGCGACGACGGTATCGATGGCGTACCGGTGCCCGTCGAGTCCGGTCCGGTCGAGAAGTGCCGCGGCGCGTTTGGCGATGTGTTGCCACACCCACCGGCAAAGGTCCGTGGTCAGGAACTCCCGGCCTTGTCGGCGGCGGCGCTGGCCAGCAGTTCCTCGGCGTGGCCGCGGGCCAGCGTGCTCTCCTCGACACCGG
>NZ_CAAAFO010000127.1:0-2315 GCF_900634715.1 Candidatus Protofrankia californiensis
TCCTCGTCGCACTCGCCACCGGCGTCGCGGACCCGTTCGGCCACCGGACCGTCCGGCGGGACGGCCATCCGCCCGTCGACGAAGGCCCGCGCCACCCCGGGCCGGACCAGGCCGGCGTCCGCGCGCCCGCCGGTGAGCAGCCCGAGCCCCTGGACAATCATGGTCTTGCCGGCTCCGGTCTCACCGCTGACCACGGTCAGGCCGGGCGCCAGCTCGAGCACAGCGTCGTCGATGACCCCGAGACCGCGGATGCGAACCTCCTCGAGCACAGATGTGACTCTATGGGGTGCGGCGTCCGCGGCGCCGGCCGCCCGGGCAACGCGCCGCCGGCAGCAGCGGCCCCGCCGCGCTCACCGGCCTTGCCGGGCCCACCGGCTTGCCCGGGCCGACCGGGCCCGCCGCGCCCAGCGGCCTGCACTGGCCTACCAGCCCAGCCGCGCTCATCGGCCGATCCGCCCCCGCCAGCCCGCCACCGGAAGGTCGAACTTCGCCACCAGCCGGTCGGTGAAGGGCCGCGGGCGCACCACGGCGAGCCGCACCGGACGGCGTCCCCGCACAACCTCGACCCGGGAGAACGCCTCGACGTTCACCGATCGCCGGCCGTCGCAGGCCAGGACGGCCGGCGTCGAGGGGAGCACCTCGATCGCGACCGACGACGTCGGGGCCAGCACCAGGGGGCGGGCGAACAGGGCATGGGCGCTGATCGGCGCGACCAGCAGAGCCTCGACACCCGGCCACATGACCGGGCCGCCGACCGAGAACGCATACGCCGTCGACCCGGTGGGGGTCGAACAGATCATGCCGTCACACCCCCACCGGGACAGCGGGCGGTTGTCGACCTCGAGGACGCACTCGAGCATCCGGGAGCGGTCGACCTTCTCCAGCGACATTTCGTTGAGCGCCCAGCCCTGGTAGGTCAGCTCGCCGCGGTGGCGGACTGTCACGTCGACGGTCATCCGCTCCTCGACCCGGTAGTCCTTGCGGACGACATGATCGACCGTGGACTCCAGCGCGTCCGGTTCGGCCTCGGCGAGAAAACCGACATGGCCGAGGTTGACCCCGAGCAGGGGCGCGTCGGCGGTACGCGCGAGCTCCGCCCCCCGCAGCAGGCTGCCGTCCCCACCGAGCACGAGGACCAGTTCGACCCCGAGCGCGGCGGCGTCGTCCGGTGGGACCACGTTCTCGCAGCGCAGGTCGAGCAGTTCGGCCTCGTCCCGCAGGACTCGCGGAGCAACCCCGGCGGCGACGAACTGGTCCAGCACCCGCTGGGCGATCTCCCGTACGACCGACCGGCGTGGGTGGGTCACCACCAGGACTTCCCGGCTCACTGGATTTCCCGACTCATCGGCGGCCCTCGTCGCACTCGGTGGACGGCTCGGAATCAGGATCAGGCTCAGCGGGAAAGGCAGGATCGGCGCAGGGTGCGGAAGCCTCCGACCGGACGGATCCTGATTCTCCGTCCGCGGGCACGGCTGCCGGCGCACCCGCGGACCCACCGGCCGGACCGGCCGCGATCGCGGAGGTGATCGCCTCGGTCAGCCGCGGCGGCGGCATCGGCGGGGCGTCCCCGGCGAGCCACAGCAGGTACTCGACGTTGCCCGCGGGCCCCGGCAGCGGGCTCGCGACGACTCCACGCACGCCGAGTGACAGCCGGGCCCCGGCATCGGCCACCTCCCGCACCGCGCGGGCGTGCAGTGCCACGTCGCGCACCACCCCGCCCGGCCCGAGGTCCGCACGCCCGACCTCGAACTGCGGTTTGACCAGGACGACGAAGTCGGCGTCCGGCCGGGCACACGCCCGAAGCGCCGGCAACACCAGCCGCAACGAGATGAACGACAGATCCGCCACAACCACGTCGACGGGCCCGCCGATCGCCTCGGCGGTGAGAAAACGGACGTTGGTGCGCTCGAGGACAGCAACCCTGGGGTCGGTACGCAGCTGCCAGGCCAGCTGGCCGTATCCGACGTCGACCGCCACGACCTCGGCGGCGTCGTGGCGCAGCAGCACGTCGGTGAAGCCGCCGGTGGACGCCCCGGCGTCCAGGCAGCGCCGCCCGGCCACCCGAAGCCGCAGCCGGCTTCCCCCAGCGCCTTCCGTGGCACTTCCAGCGGCACTTCCGCCGAAGGTGGACAGGGCCGCGAGCAGCTTGTGGGCGCCCCGGGAGGCGTAGCCGGGGTCGTCACCGGCAACGATCACAATCGGTGTCGTGTCGTCCACGACCGTGGCGGGCTTGGTCGCCGGACACCCGGACACCCGGACCCGACCCCCCGTGATCGCTTCGCTGGCCTGCTCACGGGAGCGCACCAGACCGCGCC
>NZ_CAAAFO010000127.1:2889-4414 GCF_900634715.1 Candidatus Protofrankia californiensis
CCGGGCGGCGCGGCATCCGGTCGCGGCGAGGCGGCGGCGAGCCCGTCCAGATCCGCCAGCACGCCGTCCAGCAGACGGTGGACCTCCTCGAAGACAGCGACGTGAACCGACACCGGCAACGCCGGCAGCCGGTCCACCTGCGCGAGCGCGGCCCGAACATCGTCCGGGACGTCAACGGTCATAAGGTGTCCTCTTCCGCGGCAACGGCGGCAGGGCCGTCACCCCGCGGCACGCCGCTATCGTCCCATCCAGCATGCCGGATCCCTTCCACGGTATTGACTGTTGCAGCCGGGTGCATCGCGGCAGTCCTGGCAGGCTGCTGGTCCCGGCCATGGCACGGCGCAGCCTGCCGGCGGCGGAAGGCACGGCACGACCGAAGGGAGGAATCGACCGGTATGGCGACCATGCAGCAGTGCGCGACGGCGTTGCGCACGTTGGCGGAGCGACTCAACGAACTCACCGACGACCGCCTGCGTAGCCTGACCCCCGACCGCACGATCGTATGCAGGATTCCCGATCTCGGAGCAAGCTTCTCCGCGGAACTGCGTGACGGCAGTGTCCTCGACATCAACGAAGGGGATCGCACGGCAGCGCAGGTGACCGTCACGGTGAACAGCGACGACCTGATCGCTGTCACCGACGGTAGCTTGGAGTTCACCTCGGCATGGGCCAGCGGCCGCCTGAAAGTGGACGCCAGCATGCGGGACCTGTTGCGGATGCGTTCACTGTTGTAGGCCCGCGGCCCGTCACAGGACCTGCGGCATCACACGGGATTGATTTCAGCTGGAATCGGTTCAGTCGAGATCGGCGCAACCGGGCGGACGTTCACCGGCCAGTTCCCGCACGGGGTCGTCCCCGTCCGCGGCTGCCCACGCGGCCGCACACGCCGCTCGCAGCGCGTCCAAACCGTCGTCCTCCCGCGAACCCTCCCCCGGCGAACCCTCCCCCGGCGAGCCGTTTCCCGGCCCGTTACCCCACGGGCCGTCCCCCGGCCCGTCGCCCCCGATGGCGTTCGCTGCCTCCACCCGGTGGGCGGGTCGTCCCGCCGGTCGCACCTTCCGCCAGCTCAGCGTCCCCTCCCGCACGTGGGCCGCCCAGTGACCGCAGACCGCCTCCACCTCCACCCCGTCCGGCCGCGCGGCACCATCGCTCCCACCAGCCGGCGCATGCACCCGCGTACCCGGATGGCCCACGAGCAAGCCCCGCAGATCGACCGCAAGATAGGTCGGCCGGTACGGCGCCCCGGCGCGCAGGAGCTCACCTCCGGACGTCACCCCGGTGAGCACCAGCAGGGACGGCGTGCCCGAGCGGACGGCGGATGCGATGTCGGTGTCAAGCCGGTCACCGACGATCAGCGGGAACCGGGCACCGCCGCGGCGAACCGACTCCTCGTGCAACGCCCGCTCCGGCTTGCCGGCCACTATGGGAGCAGCTCCTGTCGCGGTGCTCAGCATCGCCACCAGGGAACCGTTGCCGGGCAGCAGGCCACGCTCGGTCGGCACCGAAGCGTCGGTGTTGCTCGCGA
>NZ_CAAAFO010000127.1:4759-5721 GCF_900634715.1 Candidatus Protofrankia californiensis
TCGCGAGCGCGGCCTCGGCGAGCCGGGCGTAGTCGAGGCCGGGATCAAAACCCTGCACCACCGCGGCCGGTTCCTCCCGCGCGGTCGCCACCGGCCGCAGGCCCACGTCCCGCACCGCTTCACGCAGACCCTCCCCGCCGGCGACCAGAACAGCCGCCCCGCTGGGCAGGCGTTCGGCGAGCAGCCGCGCTGCCGCCTGCGCGGAAGTGACCACGTCGGCCGAGACCGCGGGCACGCCGAAGGCGATGAGCCGCTCAGCGACCCGGGCCGGCGGACGCAGCGCGTTGTTGGTGACGAACACCATCCGCATGCCACGTTCGCGGGCGGCCCCGATGGCCCACGCCGCATGAGGTACGGCCTCGGACCCGCGGTACACCACCCCGTCAAGATCTATCAGGGCGACGTCGTGGACGTCGACGAGCGGGGCCGTCGACGCCGACAGCGGCTTACGCGGGCTGACCGGTTGTGCGGGAAGGCGCAGGCCGTGGGTCACGGCCGTCCCCGCACGGGCCGGTTGAGCGCGGCCCGCACACCGCGTAGCGCCTGGCCGTAGTGCCCGAGGTCCGGACGCATCGCGACGGCGAGCGCCAGATGTTCCACCGCGGCGCGCAGGTCGCCCGTCCGGCGAGCCGCCATCCCGAGCCCGAACTGCGCGTAGTCGTCGGTCGGGTCGTGGTCGACGATCCAGGCGAAACTCTCCCGTGCCGCGCCGTACTGGCCGGCGTCGAACTGGGCCCGGGCCAGCGCCTCCCGGAGGCTACGCGAGCCCGGTTCGGCGGCCACGGCGTGGGCCAGCAGCTGAACCGCGGCGTTGGCGTTGCCCCGGTCGAGCAGGGCGACACCCCGGGTGTACCAGTCGTAGACCTCACCGCCAGGGCTGCCGCCCGAACCGATACCACCGGTACCAGCAGCACCGGTACCACCCCGACCGGCGCCGGCAGCGTCGGCGCTGCCACCATCGG
>NZ_CAAAFO010000127.1:5759-6779 GCF_900634715.1 Candidatus Protofrankia californiensis
AACTGGCGCTGTCGGGGCTGCGCCCCGGGCCCGCGGGCAGCCACTCACCGCAGGGCCCACCCCCCTCGCCGGCAACCGGTCCGTCGTGCCCGCCGGACATCCGCGCCTCCCTCGTTGCCTCTGCCGAGTGTCCCTGCCCTGCCGCGATCCGGTGGAACTCGCGCCCAGTGCACGGCCGACCTCCGATGCACACACGCCAGCGCCCACGGCGGCCGGACGCCGGTAGCCGAGGTCCAGCTTCCAGTGTCGCCGGAAACCGGTCCACGCTCCCACCGATCGCGCTGATCGGTGGAGGTGCGTACCATCCGTCATCCCCTTGGCACCGACACACCTCCCGGCGGCACCTGCGGCACCGGCGGCGTGGCGGCACCGGCGGCGTCGTGGCGGGCGGACCCATACGATCGCCGCATGGCTGCTCCCGTCCCGGCACCGCCCACACCCGGCGGACTGGTTCTGGCCCCGTTCCGGGCCCTGCGGTACGCAGTGGACGACGGCCGGGAGCTGGCATCGCGGACCGCCCCGCCCTACGACGTGATCGACGCAGCGGGCGTCATCACGCTGGAGGCGAGGCATCCGCACAACGTCGTCCGGCTCATCCTTCCTCGGGACAGCGACGAGCAGTCCCCGGGAAGCCGCTACCGCCGGGCCGCGAACGCCCTGCGCGAATGGACCGCCGGTGCGGTCCTGCGCCGCGACGACAGCCCGGCGCTGTACGTGTACGAGCAGACCCACGACGGGCACGTCCAGCGGGGTCTGGTCGGTGCGGTGGCTCTGGCCGACCCCGACGCGGGGATCATCCTGCCGCACGAGAACACCATGACCGGACCGGTCACCGACCGGCTCGCCCTGACCGTGACCACCGGGGCGAACCTTGAGCCGATCTTCCTGCTGTACGAAGGTGGCGGGGTCGCCAGCCAGATCGCCTCCGACACTGTGGCGACCTCGCCGATACTGACCTCGACGACCGACGATGGTGTCACCCACCGCATCTGGGCGCTGACCGACCAGGACCGGCTCGCC
>NZ_CAAAFO010000127.1:7352-10516 GCF_900634715.1 Candidatus Protofrankia californiensis
GACGGCCACCACCGGTACGCCACCTACCGCTGCTACCAGGCTGACCGCCACGCGGCCGGGGATGGCGCCGGCCCCTGGGACTTCGGCCTGGCCTTCCTGGTGGACGCCCGGGTATCAGGGCCACAGGTCCATGCAATCCACCGGGTTGTGCGGGGGCTCGCCCTCGCCGAGGCCGTCCGCCGTGCCGGGACGGCGTTCCAGGTGACGCCGCTGGACACCGTCGGTGACCCCTCCGGGGTGCATCTGCTCGGTGAACTGGCCAAGGCCGGCCAGGACGGCCACGCGTTCGTGATCACTGATGGCCGGGCGGCGTTCCTGCTGACGCATCCGGACCCGGCGCTGCTCACCGACGCGCTGCCGGCGGACCGCTCCACCGCCTTCCGCCAGCTCGACGTCACCGTCGCGCATCTTGCACTGATCACAAAGGTCTGGGGGCTGCCGGACACCGAGGACGTGGTCGGCTATCGCCATGACGCGGCCGCCGCAATCGCCGCGGCATCGCCCCCCGGTGCCGGTACAGCGACGACTCCGCCCGGCGGCACCACAGCGACATCACTGTCTGATGCCGGTAGGACAGCACCGGGCGGTGCGATCGCGCTGCTGTTGAACCCCACCCCGGCCGCGGACGTCACCGCCGTCGCCGCAGCCGGCGAACGGATGCCACGCAAGTCGACGCTTTTCACACCCAAGCCACGAAGCGGCCTGCTGATCCGTCCGCTGGACGGGTAGTAGTAACCATCCGTATCCGTTACCCACGGTCATCCGGCCCTGTTCATCCGGTGCCGCTCAGGAAGCAGGATCCTCCCCCGACGGCCCCGCCTCGGTCGATGACCCCGTCGGTGACCCCGGCTCGGCATCCTCCAGCGAGGCGGCCCGGTCCGCGGCATCGGTCTCCTGGGCGTCATCGACGGTTGCCACGGAGGCGAACCAGCGTGCTGCATCGGCGGGACGGCCGGCGGCCAGCAGCGCCTCCGCGTAGGCATACCACAGCCTCAGGCTCCACGGCTGCACGCCGGAGGCAGCCACCTCGTCCTGCAACAGCAGGACCGCGGCCTCCGGCTCACCCAGGTCGCGCCGCGCGCCCGACAGGACGATCAGCAGCTCGATCCGGGACTCCTCGCCGAGTTCGGCCGCGCCCGGATCACGGGCGAGCAACAAGGCACGCTCGGGGCGTCCGAGCCCCCGCTCGGCATCGGCCATCACGGCCAAGTGCCGTGGGGAACCGTCGATGCGGCGCGCCGCACGCAGTTCCGCGAGCGCCGTGGTGAACTCCCCCGCATGGTAGGCGGCGAGCCCGACCGCTTCGCGGACGGCGGCGATCCGGGACGCCAGTGCCGCGGCTGCGCGAGCGTGCGCAAGCGCAAGCGCGGGGTCCTCGTCGAGGTACATGCCCGCGGCCACGAGATGCCGGGCCACCGATTCGGCAAGGGACGGGCCGAGCCCTCGCAGCTCACGGGTGACCTCGAAGTCGAGGAGCTCGGCGCGGGCCTCATCGGGAAGCACCGGTGCGGACGGTCGACCGGGCCGCTGGACGCCTCTGCCGCGGTGGTCCGCAGTGGCTGTGCCGCCGCGTTCCGGTCCGGATGCCGACGGCCTCGGGCTACTCCTCCGCCCCGTTGGAGCACCTGATGCCCGTGAAGCACCTGATGCCCGCCGGTCCGGCCCCGAGGCCTTCTCGGCGGAGCGATCCTGCCTGCCCGCGCCCTGGCCGCCACCCCAGGCCCGTCCCGTGCCCCGCTCGCTCGGACCTTGCCAGCCTGAAGCAGGCCGGTCCGGCTTGCCTGCGCCGGAGCTCCGGCCAGCGGAGCCTTGGCCGGCACGATCACGATCCTGGTGGTCACGAGCCCGAACATCCCGGATGTCCCGAAAGTCCCGGGTGGAGCCGGTAGCGCGCGGCGAGCCAGCCGCGGGCGCTCGCCGTGCAGCATCGACTCTGCTGCGCGGGTCGGTCACCAGCCGGTCACCGTTGCCGGATTCGTGGGATACCCGGGCGTCGTCACGGCGGCCGGACGTACGGGGGGTGTCCTGCGGTGGTGTCCGGCGCGGCCTGTCAGCACCCGGCCTGTCAGCACCCGGGCCGTCGAAGTCGCGGCCGCCTCCGCGGCCCCGGGCAGAGAAACGATCGTCGGTGCGCCGGTCGGCCCGCCCATGCCGGTCGTCGCGGGAGGCCGCAGGCGAAGGCGGTCCGAAACGCTCGCCATCGGGTCCTGTGACCGGCCTACGCTCGGTCGGGCCGTAACCTCGCTGCCCGGCATCAGCACGTGGCGGCCTGCCGGTACGACCGGCTCCGGGCGTCCGCTCGGCCGCGCCCGGCCCACGTCGAACCGCCGGGTCGCCGGAGGGTCGTGCCGGCTGCGCGGAACCCCGCCGCTGTGGGGAACCCTGCGCGGAACCCCTTCCCTCGGGCTTCTTTCCCGCGGACCACTGCTTTTCCGCGGACCGCTGCCTGTCGGAGCGGGGCCCTATCGACTGCGCCTCTGCCGGTTGCGACCTGCCCGTCGGCGGTTGGTTCCGCTGAAATCCACTGGTCCGGTTGTCGCTATCCGCCCTGCGATCCGCGTGGCGATTGCCTGCTGACTGTCGTGATTCGCTGCGCGTACCCGCGGGGCGAGGCGACCGGCGGTCGGAATCATCATGGGGGCGGCTCGACCGGATCCCCGACCCGCCTCGAGGGCTGTCAGTCGATCGCGCGCCCGAGACGCGTTCGCTCGAGCTGTGCTGGCCCGGACGGCGATCTCCGTCGAAGCCTCGGGCCGGCCTGCCATACCCGCCTGTACGCCTGTCTCCGCGGATGTCCGTCGTCCCCTGACCGCGGGTTTGCTGGTCGTGACGGGGCTGCTGACGTTCACCGGCAACACCCCGAGAGTCACGGGCCGTACGCCACCGCTTCTCCGCAAAATTTTCCGTAGCCGACGGGGCTGCGGTTGTCGAAGTCCTGCCTCGGTTTCCTGCCGAACGGCGGGCTGACGTTCGCGTGACCGAAGCCCTGGCCCCTGCGGTTCCGGCTCCGGCTCTGCTGCTCGGGTACTGCCGGCCGTTCAGATAGCGGCGCCCAGGCCGACCCTCGTCACTGCTGCTCTCGTCCACGAGGCTGCCTCCTTGACCCGCGCCACTGACCTATGCCATCCGCGATCACATCGGTACCGGCCCCGGCAAGCAGCCCC
>NZ_CAAAFO010000128.1:0-1870 GCF_900634715.1 Candidatus Protofrankia californiensis
GGGTGGCGGAGTATGCGTCCGGGCTGGTCGCGGGGCTGGATCGTAAGAACGGATGGACGCTGGCAGAGCGTGCGGGTGAGCGGTCGCCGGACGGGATGCAGCGGCTGCTGCGCCGGGCGGACTGGGACGTCGACGGGGTCCGTGATGATGTCCGCGGCTATGTGGTCGACCGGCTCGGTGACCCCGGCGGGGTGCTGATCGTCGATGACACGGGCTTCCTGAAGAAGGGCAACCGGTCGGCGGGGGTACAGCGTCAGTACTCGGGGACGGCGGGTCGGCGGGAGAACTGCCAGGTCGGGACGTTTCTGGCCTACCGTTCCCGGTGGGGGCATGCGCTGATCGACCGGGAGCTCTACCTGCCGGAGTCCTGGACCGACGATCGAGACCGTTGCCGGGCGGCCGGTGTGCCCGACGAGGTGGAGTTCGCGACCAAACCGCGCCACGCGATCGCCATGCTGGAACGCGCGATCACAGCCGGAGTGCCGTTCGGCTGGGTCACCGCGGACGAGGCCTACGGCCAGGCGAAGTACCTGCGGGTCTGGCTCGAAGAACAGAAGCGGGCGCATGTGCTGGCCACCAAACGCAACGACACGCTGATCACCGTCACGGGTGGGCAGGAACGCGCCGACCAGCTGATCGCCGACCTGCCCGCGCGGGCGTGGTGCCGGATCTCGGCGGGTGCGGGCGCGCACGGGTTACGCGACTACGACTGGGCCCGGGTGGAGATCCGGGTCCGGGCATGGTGGGAGCCGGGGTGGGGGCACTGGCTGCTCGCCCGGCGCCACCGGGACAGCGGTGAGCTGGCGTTCTACGTCTGCTACGGGCCGCGACGCACGACCCTTGCGCAGCTGGCGGTGGTGGCCGGGGCCCGCTGGCCGATCGAGGAATGCTTCCAGCAGGCGAAGCAGACCTGCGGGCTGGACGACTACCAGGTTCGCGACTACCGGGCCTGGTACGCCCACATCACCCTGTCGATGCTCGCCTACGCCGCGCTGGCCGCCGCCCGTGCCGAGCAGGTAAAAGGGGACCCCTGCCCGCCGGCATGGGCATGATCGGACTGACCCTACCCGAGATCCGCAGACTGATCGCCACCCTGCTTCACCGCGTCCACCCCACCGACTTCGTCTGGGCCTGGTCGGACTGGCGTCGGCGCCGCCAACACCAAGCCCGACGCTGCCACTACAAACAGCGCGGACACACCCAAGTGCCGTTGCAGTACTAGGGCGTGTATCGGGTTGTGATCGATCTGTGGGGTTCGTTCGTGTGGCGGGTCTGATCGGGTAGACCGTCGTGCATGACGCGGGCGCAACTGACAGACGAGGAGTGGGCGTTCATCGAGCCCTACCTGCCGATCGGCGGGTTCGGCCCGTACCCGCAGCGGCTGCGGTGGCAGTTCGAGGGTGTGATCTGGCGGTTCAAGACCGGCGGGCAGTGGCGGGAGATGCCGCGAGAGTTCGGCGCCTGGTCGACCGTCCACAACCGCTTCCGGCAGTGGCGCGACGCAGGCGTGTTCGAGGCCCTGCTGGAGGGTCTGATCGCGGAGGCCGTGCAGCGGGGTGCGGTGGACCTGTCCCTGGTCAGCATCGACTCCACCACCGCGCGTGCTCACCACGACGCTGCCGGGATGCACCTGGACCGCGACGTCATCGCCGCCCTGGAGAAGGCTGCCGTCGAGGAGGAGAAGACCAGGTCAAAGGGGGCAGCGTCGAAGAACACAACGGGCACGGCGCCGAAGCCGATCCCGCGCGGGAGGAGCGACGACGTATCCGGCGTCGGCGAAAACTCCGCCTGACAGCCGCCCTGCTCGGACGGTCGCGGGGCGGGCAGACCAGCAAGGTCCACCTCGCCGCCGACCGGAAGTGCCGGCCGC
>NZ_CAAAFO010000128.1:2504-17432 GCF_900634715.1 Candidatus Protofrankia californiensis
GGCGGCCGGCCCGTCAGCCACGACACCGGCCTCTACCAGGAGAGGAACACCGTCGAGCGCCTGATCAACAAGATCGAGGACTGGCGGGGCATCGCCACCCGCTACGACAAAACCCCGGACAGCTACCTTGCCGGCCTACACCTGCGCGCCTCGATGATCTGGATCAAAGGCATCAGCCGGACCCCAATTTGATCACAACCAGATACGCGCCCTAACAAGGCCGCAGCCGCCGTGGCCGACGAGCTACGCTCCGTTCACGCCACGGCCGGCAGTCCGCATCACCGGACGACGCATGCCGCCCTGGCCCGGATCCGCGCCGCCGCCTGCGGCGCCAGCCTGTACGGGCAGGCCCAGACCGCGCACGGTCTCACCCCGGCGTTCCCCTATCTCGACCGGGCGGTGGTCGAGGCATGCCTGGCCTGCCGGCCTTGGGAGGCCACCGACCCGCACCATCCCAAACCGCTGCTCCTGGCCGCGCTGGCACCCCTGACCTCACCGGGCCTGATGACCCGGCGGGACAAAGGCCACTACACCGCCGAGCTGTACACCGGCTGGCGTCGGCACCGCCGGCACCTCACCGACCTGCTCGACGCCCCCGTCCTGGCCGACCTCGGCCTTATCGACCCCGGCCAGCTGCGCACCGCCGCCCGTACATTCCTCGACTCGGGTCTGCCGCCGGCGCTACTGACCGACACCCTCGCGCTGGAACTGTGGCTCCAGGCCCAACCACCAGCCCACACCGGAGGTGGAGAGAATGCCTGACCTACCCGCTACACCCGGCGTGCGGCTACCCGGCCGGGTCCGACTGCGCCGTGACGTCATCACCGCCGCCGTCGGCGAGGGCATGACGCTGGTCAACACCGCCGGGCAGATGTTCCACCTCAACGCCAGCGGCCGGCTCGCCGTGCACGCGCTCGCCGACGGCGTACCCGCCGCCGTGGCCGCGCTCCGCACCCGCTACGGGCTCAGCCAGGACGACGCCGCACACGACCTTGACCATCTCCTGGGTCAACTCGACGCCGCGGATCTGATACGCCTGCGATGAGCATCTCGATCGCGCTCCCCGAACCGGCACCGACCCGCGCCTGGGAACGCTGCGCCGCCCGGCTCACCATCGCCGCCGCGGACCTGCTATTGATCAGCACCCGCCGCCGGCTCGGTCTCCGCCACCGGCTGCTGCGCCTGCTCGCCCGGACCGCGACCCGCCCCGCCAGCCCGGCCGACACCGCCCGCGCGCACCGCGCCATCACCGCTGTCAGCCCCCGCTGCGCCAGCGGCCACGGCTGCCTGCCCCGCTCCCTGGCGGTCGTGCTGTGGTGCCGAGCCACCGGCCACCACGCCACCTGGATCCTCGGGGCGGCCACCGGCCCGCTGGCCGCCCACGCGTGGGTCGAAGCCGCCGGACAGCCCGTCGCCAACCCGGTCAACCCGCACCTGCTCTACACCTCCACCCTCACCATCTGACACCCGTCACCGTCAGTCCCCGTCACCGTCAGGAGCCCGCGTGAGCACATCGGAGACGGCCCCCGACCCGCTGGCCGCCCGCCTCACCGCCTACGCCGCGGCGTTACGTGCCACCGGCGCGATCCGCACCGACCGGGTCCAGGAGGCGTTCGCCGCCGTGCGCAGGGACCGCTGCCTGACCCACTTCCGCCTCGGTGACCAGCACATCTCCGTCCCGCAGGACACCATCCCCACAGCGGACGTGCTCGACATCGTCTACAGCGGCCAGCCGCTGCTCACCCGTACCGGCGCCGTGCCGTCGTCCTCCTCCGCACCGACGATCATGGCCAGGATGCTCGAAGCACTCGACCCGCACCTCGGGCACCGGGTTCTCGAGATCGGCGCTGGCACCGGCTACAACGCCGCCCTCATCGCGCACCTCACCCGCGCACCGGTGGTCACCGTCGAAGCTCATCCCCCCACCGCCGCCGAAGCGACCGCGTCGATCCGCCGGCTCGCTCTCGACGACCAGATCACCGTCCTGACCCACGACGGCTACCACGGCGCCGCCGGCCACGCCCCCTACGACCGGATCATCGTGACCTGCGGCATCGCCGGCATCCCTCCCCGCTGGCTGGACCAGCTCACCGGCACCGGGCTGATCCTCGCCCCGGTCGCCCACGGCGGGCTGCACCCCATCCTGGCCGTCTCTCCCGATGGCACGGCAGCCGCCCGCATCGGCGGCGACTTCATGCCCGCTGCCGGGCCCCTACGCCATCCCGCCCTGGTCGGCCGCAACCCCGCCCAGCCGGTCCCCACCAAGCCGACGGTATGGAGCACCGACCTCACCGGCGCCCTCGACCAGACCGCCTACCACGACCTGTGGTTCCACCTCGCCACCCGGGACACCCGGATCACCCGGGCGTGGATGGACGACGACGACTTTGACTTCACCGCCGGACAACTCGCCCTCCACGACCCCGACCACGGCACCGCCTGGGCCCAGAACACCGGCCGGATCATCGCAACCCACCCCGACCCCGGCAAGCACCTCACGACTCTGGTCAGCGCCTGGCTCGACACCGGACAACCAGCCCTGCCCGACCACACCGCCCGCCTCACCCCGGCCCCCGGCCTGCCCGACCCGCTGTGGATCCCGACCGGCTGGCGTCTACCCCGCTGACACCGCTCGAGGGCCGGTCAGATGTCGTCTGACCGGCCGCCTTCATACTCACGGCGGGCGGTATCGAAATCCGGGCCGTACCAGTCACCACCGACATAACGCAACGCCGGATCATCCGCGTCCACGACACCATGCTCACCGAACATCTCGTCGGCGAACACCTCGGCATCGTCCCGCGGCTCATAACCCAGCCTGCGAGCCTCCACCAGACTAAGCTGACCACGGGTATTCCCCGACACCCCCCACGCCAACCGAAACCCGGGCGACGGAACAGTCAAACACGCCTCGAACAGCCGGCCACAATCATCGGGCGACAACCAGCGGGGGAAGGTGCGGCGCCAAGGTCTGCTGAAACAGACACCGATACGTACACAGATGACGTCCATGCCGTATCGGTCGGCGTAGAGGCTACCGATCGCTTCACCGGCGACTTTCCCAACGCCGTAGTTGCTGTCGGGCCGAGGATACTGGAAGTCCGGAACCTCAGCGTCCCGCGGAACCGGTGCGTAGCCGGCGGCATGGGCACTGCTGGCGAAGACGATCCGCGGCACATTGCTCCGACGGGCGGCCTCGAACACGGTGTACGTGCCGCCGATGTTCACCTCCATAATCTCCTGCCAGGACGCTTCCCGACTGTTACCAGCGAGATGGATGACGGCGTCGACGTCCCGGCATGCCCGTTCCATGACATCCATATCCGCGATCGAACCCTGGATGAGTTCGACTTCTTCTCCCGTGGCGGCGGGGGGTAGCTCGGCGATATCGAGCAGCCGTAGTGTCCGGCCTGGACGAGCGAGCCGTGAACGGAGGCGATGCCCAATGTTTCCAGCCGCTCCAGTGATCAGAACACGGGTCGCAGAACCGTGATCAGATCGGGATGTCATGCGGCGCGGCCTTCGTAAGGACGTATCCGGAAGATGGCCTCAAACACGCTTGCCGTATTCATACGCGTGGCGTTTTTCATCGAGCCTTCTACGGAACTGCCGTACCGATTCCTCGGTCGCCCACTCGGTCAAAGCCTGCTCAAGCCGGTCGATAATGCGGCGATGTGGCGTGGTAAGTGTGCTGTTCAGAGACTGGCTGCCGAAATGGACGGCGGCATCAATCTGTCCGGTCTGGGCGTATGCCAAGCCGAGCAGGGCCATACCTGCGCCGTGACCGTAGCCACCGACACCACGGCGGTTCGCAGTAGTCGTTGTCAGCAGCGGTTCCAGGAGCGCAATGGCCTGGACTGCCTGCCCGAGATCTACCAGGCAGGCAGCTCGCTGCCCACGGTAATGATCATAATTGTGGGTACGTGCCCAGTAGATCTGGTCGTCACCGGCAGCGTCCCGCGTACCCAGCAGATCGACAGCACGGTCCAGACGCGCCTCGCAGGCTGACGCATTCCCCAACGCGGCGTGGGCTTCGGCCTCATACTGCGCGGCCAGCGACGCGAGGCCGGGCGGTAGTGGCCACGGACCGTCCTGGGCAGTTGCGGCCAGATCAGCCGCCTCTGCGTGCTGACCGTTCCAGAAGGCGATGCTGGACCGGCGGATCATTGTAAAAGTGACGATCTGGTAGCTGCCGCCCTCCTGCGCCAACGCGCTGGCCTTCTCCGTCCACAGCACCGAAGTTCTGCTGTTTCCAAGCTCCTGATGCAGCCAACCGGCGTATTCGGCGTACTCGGCCTGCACCGAGCGAAGAGCACGACGGACCGACCCCCGGGCGTCACGGGCGAACCGGTCAAGTACCCCGATCTGTTGCACCACGGAGCCGACACGAGGCGCCGGGTCCAGCACGAAATCGTGGGTTTTGTGCAGCTCCAACGCCTTTCCGAAATAGGCCGCAACCCGCGTGTCACTGGCCTGCGGCCGCTCCAGAGCCCGCGCCAGCCGATCAAGGTCGTCGGGGTCGAACACGCCAGCGGCAAGCGCCACCGGCGTCATGCCACCGGTGGCCAGGAACACCCGCCGGGTCACCCTCACATACGCGACGGTACCCGTGCCGGTCACGTACGGCACGAACACGACATCACCCGCCAGGACGGGGGCGAACGTGCCCGCGGCCAGCTCCAGCAGGGCTTCCCGTTCCCGCTTGGCCTCCCGCCGGGCATCGCGCCGCTCGGCGTCGGCGAAGTCCCACAGGCGGCCGAACAGCCCGTCGGTGGTCCCGAGGGCATCAGCGGTCTCAGCGAACTGACGGTCCTCGGGAAGCCGCTCACCGCGCTCCACCCGGGCGAGATAGCCGACGTCCACCCGCCGCCCAGCCCGCTCGAAGCATTCGCACAGCCGCGCCAGCGACAGCCCCTGACGCTCCCGCCAGCGCCGCAACTCCGCGCCGAACAGATGCGCGGCCGAGGCGTTCGGCGTCAGCTCCCGCGGCTCCTGACCCACCCAACGCCCCCTTCGCCACATCATCTTGAATCCGGCACCGACCAGTTCCTTGCACACGGCCTCCCGCGGTCGGCGGGAACCTCCGGGGGATCGGACAGCCCGACCTGTCAGGCAGCGTACCGCTATGTCACTCTCTGCCATCTTTTCTGGCAGCGTAGTACGTCGGCCAGCCATACCCTTGGCGGTCTCAGCACGCACCCCCGCGCCGTTCGGGCCAGGGCTTGCGGCCGTCCGGACAGAATCCGTGCCAGCGCGCCATAAGGCAAAACGTCCTTCAACACTCCACCGAACATTCCCGGCGGGCGAGACCGCGCAGGTCAGCCGATATGTGCTGTGGGCTTGTTCTGGAAATAATGGGCGATCCTCAAGCGTATGGAAGAATGGATATTCAGGCCGTCGAGCTCCTCGGCCGCTACAAATCGAGCATCCCGCGCCTCGCTGCCGTCCGCGAGAAGCGACCCCCCGGTGACCCGCGTCTCGAAACACACGGCGAACTGCTGGCGTACTTCGCCGTCGTCGTATGCGATAACGTGCCGAGGGTCCGTGTAGATTCCGATGATCTTCACGACCTCGACGTCCAGACCGGTCTCCTCCTTCACTTCCCGTACGGCCGACCCGGCCAAGTGCTCACCAATATCCATCTGGCCGCCGGGCAAGGCCCACCTGCCGTTGTCCGACCGGCGAATGAGCAGTACGCGACCTTCGCCATCGGGGACGATCGCTGTCGCAGCCGGCACTATCGAGTTCGGCTTCGGTGCGCGAGGGTCGCTATAGTAGTCCGTCCTGGCCACTATCTTCACCTTCTTGGGATGGGCTCACGGCGCCTGTACCGGTCTGGATTGCTGCCATACCTTGTCAAGACTGGTCATGTAGTGATCGAACAGGCGACCGCCGGGAACCCGTCGGATGTGGAGGACCGGGGACTGCGCCGCAGGTGATCCATAGACATGGGTATTAGCCATAATCGTGTCATCGAATCGAAATATAGAGGTATACAGAGTGGTGTCATGCAGGTTTATGTGGACCCCGGGCCGGCTGATTGCCATCTGAAGATGCGTGAGGCTGAGTCGTATTCGCGCAGAGACACCGTCGAACACGCCTTCCTCCATACCCCGTCTCGCGATGGCATCTGCGTCTGGATCGCCGAGGAGTAAACGTACACGCACCCCCTCACCTGCCTTCTCGGCGAGTTTTCTGGCGATATCCGGGGTGCCGTCAGTCAGGAACAATCCGGCATACACAAGAATATCAATGGAATCCTTCACCTCGTCCAGCAGCGAGGACCACAGGCTCGACGGAACCGCTCCCCTGTGCGGGTAGAGTGCTACGAACTCGGCCAGGCTCGCCGACCTGCTACGCGAGTCATCGAGGAGCGCGGGCCACAGGTAGAGCTCGTCGACTCCGAGCAGATTTGCCGTAGCATACCTATGGGCTCGATGTGGCATTCTATCCTTCGCGATCCAGCGATCAACAGTTTTGGGGTCGACCTCGACGATCTCCGCGATGCGCTCGATCGACAAACCCGCGTTCGCGATGCAGGCCCGCAACCGCTCGTTCGGCACAGCAAAGCCTCCTCGGACGCCAGGACGTTTTGGGACGTTATCAGGATAGCTCAAACGTCCACACACGTCCCCGTCGAGTGGTGTCCACGTCCTGCCCTCAGCGGCACTCTGCACTTCGTGCACCCCAGAACACGCCCGCGTGTCCAGCGCGCCCGACTTCAGGCACCGTCCACATCGGGGAAGCGCCGTAAGAGGACGAAGACGCCGGATCAGGCGCTCGACTACGGCATCGAGACTGCGGGCCGGAGAGCGTGCCGGCCCACCTGGTGCCACGTTGGATGTGGCCACGTCCGGCCGGCCACATCCAACCCCTTCCTCGGCCCCACCCGCGTCGGCTATGAAATCACGGGGATGCGCAAGCGGCTTGACACATCCGGTCTCGCATACATGGAAACGATCGAGACGTTCAATACAGCACGAGGAAGACAGTGACGGAGGGCGGGATGGCAACGTTCGTGAGAACAAGCGGCTGCGCCGCCGATGAAATCACCATGGCCACCGCGCACCCGGCGCGGATGTACGATTATCTCCTGGGTGGTAAGGACAACTATCCAGCAGACCGCATCGTGGCGGAACAGGTGTTGCGGGCCGCTCCCGAAGCCCGGCTGATGGCCCGGGAGAACCGACGCTTCCTCCACCGTGCCGTCCGGTTCCTCGTCGCGGAGGCCGGCATCCGGCAGATCATCGACATCGGCACCGGCATCCCGGCCGCGGACAACGTCCACCAGACCGCCCAGAAAGTCACACCGGACGTCCGGGTCGTCTACGTCGACAACGATCCCCTCGTCCACGCGCACGCCAACGCGCTGCTGACCGGCACCGGCCGGACCGCGGCTGTGCTGGCGGACCTGCGGGAACCACACAAGATCCTGGACCATCCTCGCGTCCGGCATCTGATCGACTTCACCGAGCCCGTGGCCCTGCTCCTCGTGGCCGTTGTGCACTTCATCCGCGATGAGGAGGACCCCGCCGGCATCGTGCGGACACTGCTCGACGCGCTGCCTGTGGGCAGCTATCTGGCGCTGTCACACGCCACGGGCGACCTGCGGCCCATAACAGCGGCCCAGGTCACCGAAGCCTACGACGCCGCTACCTCACCCCTCACCGTACGCAGCCATTCCGCCATCGCCGTGTTCTTCAACGGCTGCGACCTGGTGGACCCGGGTCTCGTACAGGTGCCGACATGGCAGCCGGACGGTAAACGTCCGAAAGGATACCGTAACATCTGGATTTATGGTGGAGTGGGTAAGAGAATATAATTCCATTATTTTTATTCCTCCCAAACTATCCAGGTCGCATAAGATCGATCGCCATTTGTTGCCGCTTCCCGTCCACATGTGTCGCCAGCCCGGCTGTTGACGCCCACCCCTACCAGATGGATCTCTGTCCATGGCCTTGCCAGAGAAGATGAACGGTTTCGATGTCAGAAAAGCAGGCCAGCCTTCCAACGCGTCCTTCCGCCAACCAGAACGGCAGCGAGGGGTTAGCGCGTTCGCGGCCATCGCGCGACGCAGCCCCGCATCCGCCGACGTCGTAGAAGTGGTTTTCTCGCGGTGACTCGTCTCACCGCCGTCATGACGGACGGCCCCTGCGAACCGGACGGGGTCACCAGTCTGCGGTGGGCGGCAGCGGGAAACGCTGCCGCCCTCGGTCAAGCCGCTGCCGCGTTCTGCCGCCGCAATGGCCGTGACGCGCTGCCTAATCCTCACCGGATGTATAGCTGGGCGCGGGCCTGGGTGACCACACCAGCTCTGCTGCAGGTGGTCACAAAGATGATCGGGCCGGATGTTGCGGTCGAGAGTAGCTTGATGCTTGTCAAGCGGCCCGAGATTTCGTACGTGGTGCCAGCACATCAGGATGGCATCAACGACCAGGTGGTTCTCGACCCGGCCCGGTCCGTAGCGGTGTGGCTGGCGCTCAGCGACGCCGACGAGGCTGCCGGCTGCCTGCAGGTCGCGGCAGGTTCACACCGGGCCGGCTACAAGTCCTACCGACGTGAGACGGTAGGCGGTAGCACGCACCTCGCTGTGAAAGATCCCGCGCACCTCGTCTTCACCAAGTTTCCTGTCACGGCGGGGATGGCGATAGCCCTCGATGTCCGTACCGTCCACCGCTCCGCAGCGAACCGTAGCACCGGCCCCCGGATCGCTTTGAACGTCCGCTACGTCGCCCCCGGTGCGGTGCACCCCCGCCGTCGTGAACCCCCACCGGCGCTCGATGTGATCTGCGGTAATGGTTGGCCGTCCCCACCTATCCCGCGACAAGGCCGCGCGTGACGACCAGGCTGTGGACCGGCTACCCCGAGACTCCGCCATCCAGATCGTGAGAGCCTCCAGCGGTAAGCCGCACCCACGGATGCCCACGAACTACTTCCCGCTCCGGTCCGGCCGAGATCGACAGCGGAAGCGAGCAAGCACCTGTAGCTGCGGCTGACCCAGCCTGACACAAAATATGATCTTCTGCTTTTCCCAACTTCGAACGCATCACCACGGAAGCCGTAGAGCAACAGATGAACAATTTTCTCGCGACAACTGGCGTGGCTGGCATGCCAGCGTAAGTGCCTTCATATGGAAGTCTGATTACTCTCCGTATCCATTCTACGTGTGGGATGGCCTGTAGGGCGCCGCGGCCATCGGGTGTGACGGCAGTCCTGGCCCGATGGTCGATCATGCTCTTCAGCATCGGGGTCGGCGAACACCCAGGCTGCCGAGATGGCGAGAGTGTGATCGTCAATGACGTACCGCGTGCCCCGCACGTCCGAAAACCGCTGCTCATGTCATTGGAATCAAGGTAGATCGGGCTAAGGTGCTGCCCGGTCGGCATCGTGGCGGTCGACGCCGACCGGGCCGGCAATCTACTCCGATGGGCGCTTCGGGCGCAGAGCACCCCGAATGCCGATATCGGCTACTGTCCGACCCCAAGAGCGTCTATTCAATACGGAGAGTAACAGATCACGGATCTCCTCGTGGTCGCTGCATCGATCGCATCGATCTTTTGAGTCGTGTTTATGATTTTCATCACGCTTGATGTCGCCCCTGTCACGACGCTAACTCTTGTCTGATACGCGCCGAGATGACGGGTCGATCCCGATGAATGACAGGTCAGTAAGCCGTGCAAGCCGCCGGGTCGCGGCCTGCACGGCTTGCATGCTCTGCGCGGCGATCCTGCTCGCGGGTTGCGGCGGCGGCGGGGCGGCTGGCCCGGCTCAGCCCAGGACGATAACGAGCGCCGCGACCCCTGTAGCGGCACCGAACACCGTCGTGTCACTGCCCCCTGCCCAGGCTGCCGCACGGGACGCGCTCACGGCCTATCACGGCATGTGGGAAGACTGGATCGCCATGGCCGCGACCGGCGACTACCAGAATCCCCGGCTCACCCAGCACGCGAGCGGCGAGGCTCTTTCTCTGATATACAGATCTGTCTATGCAAATAAGCGTGATGGTCTCGTGGCCCGTGGGAGACCGACGTTCTCCGGGAGTATCTCCGCCGCAGAGCCGGCCGACAATCCTGGCCGCATCACTATCAAAGACTGTTCCGATGGCAGCCGCTGGTTGAATTATACACTCGATGGAAAACTTCATGACACCGAGCCCGGTGGCCGACATTTCGTTCAGGCTCTCGTCGTGAAGAAGGCCGGCGACTGGAAGGTCGATGTCCTTGTCATTCAGGCGATCGGCACATGCTGAGAACAGCCGGCCGCGTCGCCGTCCTCAGTTCTGCGGTTCTGATCGTACTTGCTCTCGCAGGAACGGCGGAAGCCAGCGAGGTCTATGGGAATGCTGTCTGCTCACGGCAAACCGTAGGCTGTGATGTCTGGGCCGGAGTGGACGTGACCGGTCGGGCTCGAGCCCAGGAAGCACCTTCTCTGCGCGTGGCAACACCGGAAAGAAAATCCAACACCTGCACCCTGCCGGGCGGGACTAAAACCGTTCCCTGTGTGGATCCGGAATACGGTTGGCTGGGGAGCGATGGCTGTTACTACCGGCCCGCTCGGGATTTCACTCCGACGCCTGTGGTGCAGGCTGCGGAGGCCACGCTGGGAGTTGCCGGGTCGTGGTACGACCAGAGTTGTCTGGGTATTGGTGGTACCGGCGGTGGTGTGGTGTGGCGGCCGGATGCGGACATGGCGGCGGTGGTGCCGCCGTCACCGCCGATGCTGGCGCAGCGGGCGGCGAATCGGTTGAGGCTGCCGGAGCCTCGTATCGGTGTTTCTCCGTCCGCTGATGTGGTGCAGACGGCGGGGGTTCCGGTGTGGCTGTGGCTTGAGCCGGCGCTGTGGGTTCCGGTGACGGCGACCGCGGCGGTGCCTGCCGTGGCGGTGACCGCGACCGCGCGGCCGGAGTCGGTGGCGTGGGATTTCGGGTCGGGTGGCCGGGTGGTCTGTCAGGGGCCGGGGACGGTGTTCCGGGCCGGGCTGGACGATCCGGCGAAGCCGTCATCGGACTGCGGGATCACTTTCACCCGGTCATCGGCGGGTGAGCCGGACGGCCGGTTCCGGGCGACGGTGACGGTGTCCTGGTCGGTGGCCTGGGCCGGGGCCGGGCAGGCCGGGGTGTTCCCCGGCCTCACCTCTCAACTGGTGACCGAGATCGCGGTGGGTGAGGCGCAGGCGCTGGTCGTCCCGGTGGGGCGGGGGTGAGCCGATGAGTCTGGGGACGGCGGCGGGCCGGGCAGACGCGCGGACGCCGTTCCGGGTAGAGAACCGACGGCGTAGGCGGATGGGCCGCCGGGCCATCGTCGGGGTGCTGCTCGTCATCGTGAGCATCGCCGCATTCGTATTGGTCTCCGCGTCCCGCGGTGAGCGCCGGCAGGTGCTCGTGGTCGTGCGGGACGTGCCCGCCGGCCAGGCTCTGACTGCCGGGGACCTGCGGGCGGTGTCGGTCGCCGCGGACGCCGGGGTGGACCTGGTGGCGGCGGACGGTCAGAACGGAGTGGTGGGCCGGGTTGCGGCGGTGCCGCTGACCGCGGGCAGTCTGCTCGCGGCCAGGCAGGTCGGGCAGTCCCGGGTGCCGCCCGCTGGCCAGTCCATCGTGGGCGCCGCGGTACGAGCCGGTCAGTATCCGGTGGAGCTGGCCCGCGGCGACCACATCCTGATCATCCTTATCCAGGCGGGCAGCACCGTCACCGGGACGGCGGCCGAGCAGCCCGCCACGGTTGGGCAGGCGGTGGCGGGCCTGGTGGTCGGGGTGGCCCCGGCCGAGCAGGGGGTCACGGGTGCGGTGCTGTCTCTGCAGGTCGCGGACGCGGACGCGCAGGAGGTGGCGCGGGCAGCGGCGGCCGGCCGGATCGCGCTGATCCAGCAGGCGGCGGGCGGCCGGTGAGCGGCGGGCTGCTGGCGGTGGCCAGCATCAAAGGCTCCCCGGGGGTGACCACCGCCGCCTTGGCGTTCGCCGCCGCCTGGCCGTCGCACCGGTCCGGTGAGCCGGCGGTGGTGCTGGTGGAAGCCGACCCGGCCGGCGGCAGCATCGGCGGTTGGTATCGGCTGCGTGAGTATCCCGGGCTGCTGTCGTGGGCAGCGGCAGCCCGGGCCGGGCCGGCACCGCTGGCCGGCCATACCCAGACCCTGCCGGGCGGGCTGGCGGTGGTGCCCGCGCCTCTTGGCCCCTTGCAGGCTCGTGGCGCGCTGGACGTGGTGGCGCAGGCCGAGGGGCTGCGGGTCGCGGCCGGCGGTGAGCTGGTGGTGGCCGACTGTGGCCGGCTGGACATCGGCTCCCCGTCCCTGTCGGTGGCCGCTGCTGCCGGGCTGCTGGTGCTGCTCGTCCGCCCGGACGAGTATGAGCTGGCTCGGTTGGCCGGCCGCGTGGAGGAGCTGACCGGTGGCGGGCAACGGAACGTGATGATCGTGCTCGTCGGCCCCTCGGCGTGGCCGTTGGGGCAGGTCGAGGAGGCGCTGGGCCTGCCGGTGGCCGGGCTGCTCCCGCATGATCCTCGTGGTGCCGCCGCCCTGGCCGGCGGCAAGGTGCGCGGTGGTCCGGGCCGCACCGTGCTGGCCCGCGCCGCCGCCGAGGTCGCCGACACGCTCGCCGGCCGGCTCGCCCGCGTACGCCCGGCCCGGCCCGAGTTGCCTTCCCCGCCGCCGGCCGGATCCGCGCCGGACGGTGCGCTGCCGGTGCCCGGCGCGGCCGTAGCCGCCGCGCGGCCACCCGGGCAGGGACCGGCTGCTGCACCGTCGGATGGGCCGGTCAGACCGCATTGGCTGCCCGCCGACCAGGCAGGGCCGGCGGCGCCCGGGTCGGACGGCTGGGTGCCACCGATCACGCCGGATACCGGCCGGGGGCCGCAGGGCGCAGTGGCGGCGCTCGGTACGGCGACGCCGCTGATCGGCGGGGACGAGCGGCGGGCGATCGCGTCGCACCCACCAGGCCCGCCGCCGCTGTTCCGAATGGATACGGCCGATCCGGCGTGGCTGGCCGGGTGGGGAGGCGAGCGGTAGGTGGCGACACCAAGTGCGCCGGGGGGCGGCGGCTGGGAGGCGGTCGGGCCGGGGACGGTGGACGCGCTGACCGCGGTCGTCCGGGGGCAGGTCGCCGCGTCGCTGGCCGCGCACGCGCATGCCCGGGAGCAGCGGGGCGGGCCGCCGATGACCGTCGAGGATCGGCGGGCGTTGGCGCAGGAGCTGGTGGCGGTGGCGTTGCGCGGCTACGCCCAGGAGTTGCTCGCCGCGGGCCGGCCGTTGCCGCCGGCGGAGGTGGAGGCGCAGGTCCAGCAGGCGGTGGTGGACGGCCTGTTCGGGCTGGCCGGTCTCCAGCCTTTGCTCGACGACTCGGGCGTCGAGAACATCAGCATCAACGGGGCGGACCGGGTGTTCGTCCGTTACGCCGACGGCCGTCGTGAACGCCGAGGCCCGGTCGCCGCGTCGGACGCCGAGCTGGTCGAGCTGATCCGCACGGTGGCCGCCCGGGCCGGGATCGAGGAGCGCCGGTTCGACCGGGCGGCGCCCCGGCTGTCGATCCAACTGCCGGACGGGTCGCGGATGTTCGCTGTCATGGCGGTCGTCGGCCGGCCGTCGGTGTCGATCCGCCGGCATCGCTACCAGCAGGTCAGCCTGGCCGACCTGGTCGGTATGGGCACGATCAGCCATGAGCTGCGCGGATTCCTGTCCGCGGCGGTCCGTGCCCGTCTCAACATGCTGATCTGTGGGGCGACGAACATCGGTAAAACCACGTTCCTGCGCGCGTTGGCCGCGGAGATCCCCCCGTCGGAGCGGATCATCACGATCGAGGACAGTCTCGAACTCGATCTGCACCGTCTCGGCATCCATGACGATGTGGTCGCCATGCAGTCCCGTGAGGCCAACGTGGAAGGCGAAGGCGAGATCAGTCTCGCCGAGCTCGTCCGCTGGGCGCTGCGGATGTCTCCCGACCGGGTGATCGTTGGCGAGTCCCGCGGCGCCGAGGTCATCCCCATGCTCAACGCCATGAGCCAGGGCAACGACGGGTCGATGACCACCCTGCACGCCAGCTCGTCCGCGGGGGCGTTTGTGAAGGTCGCTACCTATGCGGCGCAGGCACCGGAACGGCTGTCGGTGGAGGCGACGAACCTGCTCATCGCCTCCGCGGTGCACCTGGTCATCCACCTGGGCTTCGCCACCGATGGCAGACGGGTCGTCTCCTCGGTTCGGGAAGTGACCGGCGCCGACGGGCTGCTGATCTCCTCCAACGAGGTCTGGCGGCCCGGCGCGGACGGCCGGGCGGTGCCCGGCGCGCCACCACAACCAGCGACCGCCGCCGCGCTGCGGGCCGCTGTCCGTCGCCATGACGCGTACGGCCTGAACGGCTGGGCCGGGTAAAGGGGGAGGTGTCGTGGGTGTTGACCGGAGCGGTTTGATCCTCGCCGTCGTGTGCGGCTCGGGGGTGGGTGTGGGCCTGTGGCTGGCCGGGGCGGGCACCGCTCCCATCCGGGCCGGGCTGCGGGCCGCGGTCGCCCGGCGGCTGACCGGGCTGTCCGGGCAGGCCCGGGCCCTGCGGGTCGGTGGCATCGTCGCGGCGGGGCTGGCGGTGGGGGTGGTCACCGGCTGGCCGGCCGCCGCCGTGCTGGCCGCGTTCGCCGCCGCGGTCCTGCCCGGCCTGCTCGCCGCCGGCCGGAAGGACAAGGCGCTGACGGCCCGGATCGAGGCGATCGCCGGCTGGACGGAGATGATCCGCGACACGTTGGCCGGGGCCGCGGGTCTGGAACAGGCGATCCTGGCCACCGCACCGATCGCGCCGCTGCCGATCCGCGCCGAGGTGCTGCAGCTCGCTACCGCCATCCAGGCGGGCGAACGGCTGCCCGACGCGCTCGCCGCGTTCGCCGACGCGCTGGACGATCCGACCGCTGATCTGGTCGTCGCCGCCCTCGTGCTGGCCGCGACCCGCCAGGCCCGTCA
>NZ_CAAAFO010000128.1:17898-20263 GCF_900634715.1 Candidatus Protofrankia californiensis
AGGTGGTCCTGCTCGCGGTCGGTGCCGTGTTCGCGGTGGCGTTCGCCTGGCTTACCCGCATGTCCCGCCTCCCCGCCCCGGACCGGATCCTCACTCGGCTTCCCACCACCAGGAACCCGACATGATCGTCGCAGTGCTGTGTGGCGCCGGCACCGGTCTCGGCGTGTGGCTGGCCTGGAGCGGGCTGCGGCCCGCGCAACCGGACCTGGCCGAACTGATCGCCGCCCTGCGGCCCACCCCACCCCTCCCGCCGGCGCCGCCGGCCGCGCCGGTGGCCCAGGCCGGGTGGGCGGCACGGCTGGGGGCGCCGCTCACCCGGCGGCTCAGCCCCGACCGGCTCATCCCCGCCTCGGTCCGCGCCGACCTGACCGTCCTGGAGCGGGATCCGGCCCACCACCTCGCGGAGAAGGTCACCGCCGGGCTGGCCGGGCTGCTGCTGCCGCCCGTCTTCGCGTTCGTGCTGGCGGCGGCGGGCCGGCCGCTACCCGGACCGGTCCCGGTCGCATTCGCCGTGATCCTCGCCGTGGCCGGATATCTCGCCCCGGACCTGGGGGCGCGGGGCGAGGCGAACCGCGCCCGGGCGGGCCTGCGGCACGCGTTCGGGTCCTTTCTCGACCTGGTCGTCATCGGCCTGGCCGGCGGCGCCGGCCTGGAACAGGCGTTGGACGACGCGGCCTCGGTCGGTACCGGCCCCGCCTACACCCACCTGCGCCGCACGATCGACGACGCGACCCTCACCGGCCGGCCGCCCTGGGACACCCTGGCCGCCTTCGGCACCCGCCAGGGTGTGCCCGACATCGTCGAGACCGCCGCCTCCGTCCAGCTTGCCGGCGGCGAAGGCGCCAAAATCCGCGCGTCTCTCGCCGCCCGGGCCGCGGGCATCCGGCTGCGCCAGCTCACCGACGCGGACGCGGACGCCACCGCCGCCACCGAACGCATGGCCCTGCCCGTCGTACTGCTGTTCGCCGGCTTCCTCCTCCTGATCGGATTCCCGGCGGTCATGCGTGTCCTTGACAGCCTCTAACCACCGCAAAGGGGAAACCGCTGTGCGTCATCCCGCCACCCGAGCCGGCCGGAACGTCCGCCTGCGCCTGGCAGGACTGGCCACGGTCCTGCTCGTTCTCACCGTCGCCACCCGCACCCGCTGGCAGGAGTGGGAGGAGCGGGCCCGGGCCGACGGCCGGGACGGCGGCTATTCCACCGAGGCGATCCTCATCACCGCGCTGCTCGTCGCGATCGCTCTCGCCGCGTTCGCAATCCTGGGCCCAAAGATCATCGACAAGGTCAACAGCATCGAGCTGTGAGCCCACGATGCTGACGATCAAGCCTGCCTGCCAGGGAGAACCACCGGCCATGAGCCGCCGGCGGTCCGCGCGGCCACCGCAACCGCCTGTGGCCCGACCCGACGCCGGCCGGCAACCCGTCCGGGGCTTACGGTCTCGCGGGACGGGCCGGGACAGCGGCGCCGGGACCGCGGAGTTGGCGATCGCCCTGCCGCTGCTGATGCTTCTGCTGCTGGCCGTCGTGCAGTTCGCGCTGTGGCAGCACGCCGGGCACGTCGCCTCCTCCGCCGCCCGCCAAGCCACCGAAGCCGCCCGCGTCCCCGGCACTGCCGATGCCGGAGAACGCCGCGCGCGGGTCGTGCTCGACCAGCTCGCCGGCTCCGTCCTCGTCGCCCCTCAGGTCGAGGTCCGCACCGGGCCCGACACGGTCACCGTCCGTGTCACCGGGCACGCGGTCAGCCTGATCCCCGGGTTCTCGCCCCGGGTAGAGGCGCAGACCTCCGGGGTGATCGAGAAGTTCCGGCCGGACGGCACCACACCATGATCTACCGTGGGAGTCGTCGGGTCGGCCGGTGGGATCGTGCCCGCCGGGCCGGATTCGGCGAGGACGGGTCGGCGGCGGTCGAGCTCACCCTGCTCGCCCCGGTCGTCATTCTGCTGCTGTTACTGATCGTCGCGGTCGGCCGGCAGATCCAGACCCGGATGCAGGTCGACGACGCCGCCGCGACCGCGGCCCGCGCCGCGTCCACCGCCCGCAGCCCCGCCCAGGCCCAGGCCGCCGCCCGGGCAGCGGTCACGGCCGGTCTGCCCGGCGGCACGCCGTCCTGCCGCGCCGTCACCGTCACCGTGGACGCCTCCGACTTCCGTCCCGGCGGCGTCGTCCGGGTGACCGTGGCCTGCACCGTCGACCTGGCTGATCTCACCGGCCTGCGGCTGCCGGCCAGCCGCACGCTTGCCAGCACCTCCACCGCCGTCATCGACCGGTACCGCGGCGTCGACGCCACCGGGGACACCCCATGACCTCCACACCCGCTGGCCAGCGCCGGGGTCGGGACGGCGGTCAGATCACCGCGTTCTTCGCT
>NZ_CAAAFO010000128.1:20467-23209 GCF_900634715.1 Candidatus Protofrankia californiensis
GCCCTCGACCTGTTCACCTACCGGACCAGCGGCGTGCCCCAGCTCGACCCCGCCCAGGCACACCGGCTCGCGCAGGACTACCTGACCGCGGCCGGTGCGCAGGGGACGGTCACCGCCACCCCTGCGCTGGTCACCGTGACCGTCACCGCGGTCACCGGCACGCACCTGCTCACCGTCCTCGGCGTCGAGCAGATCACCGTCACCGGCAGCGCCAGCGCCGCCCCGGTCCACGGCGTGAACGCCCCGGCCGCTGGCCCGCAGGCAGGTGGCGTGCCGTGAGCCACCACCCCTACCTCTACACCCCGCTGCCCGGCCTCACCCCACCCGGCCCGGTCGGTTTCTGGCGGCGGCTCGCCGCCCTGCTGGCCGCGTTCGGCGCGCTCACCGTCACCGCGGCGTTCCTGATCGCCGCACCGGTGGGGATGTGGCAGGGCGTCGGCTGGCCGCTGCCCCACCACATCCCCACCGGGGACGAGATCAAAGTCTTCCTGGGCGCGCCGCTCACCTCGGACTTCCTGCTCGACGTGCTGGCCTGCCTGTTCTGGTATCTCTACCTCGTCCTGGTGCTGTCCTTCGCCAGCGAGGCAGCGGCGCTCGTCGCCGACCGGCGCTATCCCCGTCCGCGCAGCCGCCGCCGTGGGCAGATGCTGGCCGCCGCGTTACTCGGCACCATCATCGCCGGGCTGCTCACCGCCACCGCCCGGACCAAACCCCTCCCCGCCACCACCGCCACGGGCGCGCTGCACCAGACGCCCGCCGCCTACCGCGCCCCGATCGTGACAGCGGCCCCCGCCGACCCCTCACCTCCCGCACCGCCCGTACCCGCCGTGGCCGGTCCCAGCACGCCCGGCGTCGCCGGGTCGGCCGGTTCCCCGCAGCCGGCCGACCCGGGCCTGGAGGATCTGCCGACCACGCGCGTTGCCCGTTACGACTCGCTGTGGGGGCTGGCTCGCAAGCATCTCGGTGACGGACTGCGCTGGCAGCAGATCTACCAGCTCAACGAAGGCCGTCCACAACCCGACGGCGGGACGCTTGCCAGCCCTGGCCTCATCCGCCCTGGCTGGATCCTGCGGCTGCCCACCGACGCCGTCTTCCCACGAGACCCGGCCGGACCGGCCACCGCCCACCCGCCCGACGGTGCCATCGCGGGCACCGCGGCAGCGCCAGCCGGCCCGGCCACCCCCGACACCCCGGCTCCAGCACCGTCCACCCCGCCCACGACCATCGCCTCCCCGACGGGCACCGCCCCGCCGACGGGCACACCGGCTGTCACACCCTGGGTCCCACCGGCCTCCCCGTTCGCGCCCTCCTCACCGGCTGGCGTGTCCCCGTCATCCGCACCCACGGCGCCCACGGCACCCGCTCCGACCAGCCATCCCACACCGGCCGTGCCGCACGTTCCCGCAGACCGCCACCCCATCCGGCTGCCGTCCGGCGCAGTCCTGCCCGCCAGCCTCATCGCCGCGATCATCGCCGCTGTCACGATCGCCCGGCTGCTGCGCACCCGCCGCCGCGCACCGACCCGGCCCGGCCAACCGGCACCGGCGGACCCGCCACTACCGGTGATCGTGCGGGAGATCCTGGTCGCCGGCCGGCGACCGCCCATCGATGATGAGGATGAGGACGCCGACCCGTCGCCGGACCACCCACAGCGGGCCGACCGCGACAGCCCAGCCGGCCACCCGCAGCCGTCCGATCCCCCCGCCGCCGCATCACCGCCGGATTCCGCGGTCATCCCACCCCGTCTACCCGCCGGCATCCCCGTATCTGGCGGACAGGAGCCGGCCATTCCCACCGTCCGGCCGGCGCCCCTGCCTCCCGACCCCACCAGCACGACAGAGCCGATGCCATCGCACGCCGGCCTGCTACCCGGCCCGCTGCTGCGCGCCGGTTGGCTCGGCCTCGACGGGCCGGGCGCGCCGGCCGCCGCACGGGCGATCCTGACCAGCCTGCTCACCGACCACTACCGCCACCGGCGCCGGCCGGACCGGCCCTGGCCCGGCCGGCTCCTCATCCCGGCCGCCGACATCGACCGGCTCGGCCTGCCCACCGACCTGCTCGCCGCCCTGCCCCAGATCACGATCACCGACAGCGCGGACGCCGCGGCCGACCGGCTGGAAGCCGAGGCGCTGTACCGGCGGCGGATGATGGCCATCTCCGGCACCGACACCATCGACGCACTCCGCCACGCGATGCCCGACGAAATGTTCCCCACCATCCTGCTCGCCACCAGCGCGGAGGAGACGCTCGCCGGCAGGATGGGGATAACGGACAGCCACGGCGGACCACTCGACCTGTTCACCCTCGCCCTCGGCCCCTGGCCCGGACAGCCCACCGTCACCCTCGACCCCGACGGCACGCAAACCGCCCCGGCCGGCGGACGCGGACAGCCCTGGTGGCACCTGACCGCCGCCAGCGCCGCCGACCTGCTCCGGCTGGCCACCGCCGCCCAGGACATCCACCTGCCCGACGAGACCACCCCACCCGCCGCACCGACAGCCGCCTTCACGCCCATACCGCCAGCACCCACAGCAGAAGCGGCGGACCGTGCTCCAGCAGCCGACGGCGACCCCGCCACACCGCAGCCCGCAGCGGCGGACATCGGCACCGCCCCCTCCCAGGGCACGCCGACCCCACCGCCCGCGGCCCCACCCGAGCAGCGCATCGTTCCGGATCCGCGGATCCGGAACGATGCGCTGCTCGGGTGGGGCCGCGGGCGGTGGGGTCGGCGTGCCCTGGGAG
>NZ_CAAAFO010000128.1:23608-29429 GCF_900634715.1 Candidatus Protofrankia californiensis
GCGACCCCGCCACACCGCAGCCCGCAGCGGCGGACATCGGCACCGCCCCCTCCCAGGGCACGCCGACCCCACCGCCCGCGGCCCCACCCGAGCAGCGCATCGTTCCGGATCCGCGGATCCGCGGCGAGGGGGAACCCGCAGCCGCAACGCCCACACCCACCCGGCCGGCGGCGAACCGGCGGGTACGGCTGGTGCTGTTCAGCCGACCCACCCTGATCATCGACGGCCAGCCCCGCACCAAAGGCATCCTGACCAAGTCGTTGGAGATCGCGGCCTATCTGGCATTCCACCAGGGCGGCGTCACCGGCGACCAGCTCGCCGGCGACCTGCTCCCCGACCGGGAACCCGCCAAGGCCGCCAACCAGATCTACCGGGCCGTCGCCGCGCTCCGCGGCGAAATCCGCCAGTCCACCGGCGACCGGGACACCGCCTTCGTGGCCGGCGGCAAAACCGGCTACCGGCTCAACCCCGACCACGTCACCGTCGACCTGTGGGAGTTCACCGCGGCGGAACGCGCCGCCGGCCACGCCCGCGACGACCCCACCCGCATCACCGCACTCACCACCGCCGCCGACCTGGCCCGCCACCGGCCGCTCACCGACCTCGGCTACCTCTGGGCCGCCGGCTATGTCACCGACCTCGAACACCGCATCACCGGCGTACTCGCCGACCTCGCCGACATCTACGCCGACGACAACCCCGACCGCGCACTGGCCTACCTCGAACAGGCCATCACGCTCACCCCACACGTCGAAGACCTCTACGCCCACATAATGCGCATCCACGCCGCCCGCGGACGCACCGACGCCGTACGCCGGACCTACCAGCGGCTCGCCGACGCCCTGGACCACCTCGGCCTCGACGTCGACCCCACCCCCGACACCCAGGCGCTCCTCGCCCGCCTCACCCGCACCCAGCCGGCCATGATCCGCCCCGGTCCCGGACACACGGGACCAGCACGGATCATCCGCACCGCCGCCCCTGGCCCGCCGACCCACCCACCACCGGCAGACGACCCCGCCCGTTCCTCCAGCCCACGCCGGAAGGAAAACCCCTGATACCCCGACCCCCGCGACACCGGCCAGTTCTTACCGGTCAGGATCGTGTCGGCATCCGCCGTCAGCCTGCTGGACATCGTCCGTGCCCAGCGTCTGTCTGCCCAGCTCAACGCGCCGTCGCGGCCCACCGCCAACCTCGACGCTCTGTACGCTGCGGCCTACCGAGAGATCCTGACGTCGGGGAGTGTACGGCGCGTCATCGACACTACGATCGAGGCAGACGCTGTCACGGCGAGGAGATCTCCGCCTGCATCACCGCCGAGAATAACGAACGCAACCTTCGCAGTCGGCGTTGATGCCTGCCCGGCTGCGCCTGTCACGAGAACAAGGGAGCCGTATGGATTTCCGACCGATCGAACGTGCTGCGGAGGCGTTCCAGCAATCGGTGGCTGCCGGCGAGATCCAGGCGATCTGCCGCCGCGTCTTCGGCGCCGAGGCCCTCTCCGCCGTCGAGCTGGGCGCGGGTATGTACAACAACACATATCGCGTGAGCGTGACCGGGCAGGAGCGGCCGGTGATTCTGCGGGTCGCGCCCGAGCCGGTCCGGCAGTTCCGCTCCGAACGGCAGCTGATGCGCAACGAGTACGCGAGCGTTCCGTGGCTCACGGCGATCGCGCCGCTGATGCCGCGGGTCCTCGCCGCGGACTGGTCCCATGAGGTGATCGGCCGGGACTACATGGTCCAGACTCTCCTCGATGGTGTCCCCGCCCCGGACCGCCTCGGTGACTACCCACGCTCGACCTGGCCTGGCTTCTTCCGACAGATGGGCGCGATCGCCCGGGATGTCCATGCAGTACGTGGCCCGTCCTTCGGTCCCGTCGCCGGCCCAGCGTATGCGACGTGGAGCGCGGCCGTGACCGCGTCTCTGGAGGACATCGCCGCCGACCTCGACAGTGCCGGTCTGGACGCCGCCGATGTGCGCAAGATTGCCGCCGTCGCCGACCAACACCACGATGTTCTCGATGAGATCACCGAGCCGCGGATGCTGGCCGGTGACCTATGGACCGTCAACGTGATGCTCGACGCCACCGCACCGGAGCCGACGATCACCGGAGTCCTCGACATGGACCGCACCTGGTGGGGCGACCCGGCCGCGGACTGGACGATCCGCATGGCCGCGGCGAAGGCGGACGAGCGGGGGACGTTCTGGGAAAGCTATGGAACCCCGGACCGCTCTCCCACCGCGACGAGGCGTGCGCGGATCTACGAGGCCCGGCACCTCGGCGCCGTCCGCTTGGAGCGCCACCGCCTCGGCAACCCCGATGGTGTACGAGACACCTACAGTGCCATGGTCGCCGTGCTGGCCGCTCTGACCTAACGACTGACGCCTCTGCCGGGACATGAGCGGAGAGCTCAGCGGGCGACTCCGGTAACGACGACCCGGTACAGGTGGCGGGCCGTAGGCAGCCGCCGCCTGGCTTCGTCTTGTAGGCCGGCGAGTGCGGTGTCCTGGCCCGGGCCGCCCAACTGGAGCGCGGCGCGGTAGATGCGCAGGTAGGTGTCGGTCCAGCCGGGCCGGGTGTGGCATTCCACGGCGATGAACCCTGCGGTACGCAGCACTGTGGGCCAGTCAGTGTGGCGGTGCCGCTGGGGCAGCCGTGGGTCGCCGAACCGGCGCGGGTGCCAGCCGGTGAGGACGAGACGTCCGCCTGGGCGGAGGATCCGGTGGGCCTCTGTAGCAGCCGTGTCATGGTCCTGGGCGTACTGCAGTGCGTCGATGGAGATGGCCGCCGACACACTTGCATCGGGGAGCCCGGTGGAGATCAGGTCATTCACCCTGAAGCACGCGTCGTCGGTCAGCCCGAACGCGGTGGCCCGTTGCTGGGCCTGGGCCACGGCAACCGGGGAGAAATCGACGCCGATCAGGCCGGTGCGCGCTGCGCGGGCCAGCCACAGGCCGGGGCCGCCGCGCCCGCATCCGAGGTCAGCCAGGGTATCTCCCTCCTCCAGCATCAGGGCATCGGCGATGTGGCGCAGCAGGTCGGCAGAGAGGAAGGAGAACGGCTCGATCTCCGGCGGCAGCGTGGGATCAACGATCCTGGACACCCGGCTGAAGCCGCCGGAGCGGGACTCGCTGTGGAACAGTGCGTCGAACTCGTCCGCCGCGGTCAGCGGAGGCTCTGGTGTTGCGGACGGAGCGCTCGGGTTGTGGTGCACGGTCTCATGTGCCTTCCTGGGCTCCGGCCCGGTTTGGTCGCAGCTCGGGGCGGGGGCGGCCCACGCCGTTCGGTGTCGCAGGCTCGGGGACGACCTCGATGGTGATCTGGGCAAGCAGGAGTTCGGCGCGGCGGTCGACCGTGTCGGCGTCTGGTCCCGTCACGACGAAGTGGCCAAGACGTCCGCGGTTGGCCCAGACGTCTTGAACGGCATCGCCGATGGCCGTGCGCAGATGTACGGCGGGCACCCCGGGGCCCGTCGGGGGCAGGCCGGCCACCGAGGCCAGGCGGCCGGTGCACGGACTGGTGAGGAACCGCACGGTGGCGTACTCGTAGCGGGTCGGGGTGAGGTCGGCGGGATGCCCGAGGGCGGTGTCGAGGAGCGCCGTCCACGGGTCGATGCCGAGGGCATGCCGGATGAGGAAGCCGATCTGGCCGGCGCCGAGGCGGGCGCCGATCTCGATAACGGTGCAGCCGCCATCGGGGGTAAGCATCACCTCGGTGTGCGAGGCGCTGTTGCGGATTCCCACTGCGGTGATCGCCCGCTCCACCTCCTGGTGCACGGCTCGCTCGATGTGGGGCGGCAAGATGGCGGGCAGGCTGTGGCCGACCTCGACGCGGTGAGCGCCGATGGTGACCGCCTTGCGGGTGGCGCACAGGTGCGTCGTGGATCCGTTCTGGGTTAGGGACTCGACGCTGTACTCGGTGCCTTCGACGTAGTCCTGGACTATGACGCGCGGGTCGAGCGGCATGCCGTACATGCCTCGTGGGGTGTGGGCCGCACGCCAGGCCGCAGCCAAGCCGGCCGGGTCATGAACGACAGTGACACCAGCGGAGCCCGCCCCCTCAGCGGGCTTGATGACGCACGGAAAAGTGATCTTTTCGGTAGCGAACAGGCGGCGCAGCTCGTTCTCGTCATCAACGACGAGGGTGCGCGGCGCGGTGATGCCATTGCGGGCGAAGGCCTCGCTCATGGCGGCCTTGTTTCGGGCTGCGGCGGCGTGGGCCGGGTCGTTGCCAGGCAGACCAAGGGCTGCGCACACCTTGGCGAGCAAGGGCGTGAGGTATTCATTAGTGGTAAGCACCACGTCGGCGCCGATGCGGTGAGCGTAGGCGACGACGTCGTGAAATGCCTGTTCGGGTTGGGAGAAATCGGTCAGCAAGCAGCCAGCCAGCAGATTCCGGAGATTGGCGCTGTAGGTAGTGTGAGCCTCGGACTGGGTGGCGGCGTAGACCTGATAGCCGGAGGCGACCGCGGTCGCGGCGAGCGCGCCGGACTCGGGTCCAGCCGCCTCCAGCAGTAGCACACGGGGCGTTGTCACGACAGATAATCCTCACAGGCGCCGGTACGACGGGTGTCGAGGGTGAAACAGTGGAAGCCGCCGCCGAACAGGCGCCGGTGCCGGTGCCGTATGGGAATGGTGGTGAAGCCGACAGCGTCGAGGATCTTGAGCAAGCCAACGCAGTCCTCGTTAACGAGCACGGTGTTCTCATCGACCGACAACACATTGAGGTCGATGTAAGGGCTGCTGAGGACCAAGTCGTTGTCGTCATAGATGGGGAACGCGCCGGGATCGGGCTCAGGAGGAACGACGAACTTCCACGACCGCAGCGGCTCCGGCAACATGTCGCGGATGCCGTCGTGGCGGGCGAGAAACACCCCGGGCCGCAGCGCCAAGAGCATGCTGTCGATGTGATTATCGGCCATCCGGTACACCCGGTGGATGCGGTAGCGGTCGCCGACATGCCGTTGCAGCCAGTCGACCGCCATCCGGTGGTTGTCCTGGGCGATGTTGACGACCAGATCACGGCCCAGGCGTAGTACCTGCGCGGCGTCGAGCATCATCTCGAAGCCGACGTCGTACGGGGAAGGCTGTGGGTCAACGATCGGCTCGGTGGGCCCACCGAGCGTGGTTGTGGCGTCCCGCGCGTAGGACAGGTCGAAGCTGTGGTCGGTGAGGGTGGGGCGCGGCATTGTCGTCCACCGTGCCCCGGCCTCGTAGTAGCGGCGGAAGACGGGACTCAGCAGACGGGTCTCCAGGTAGCGGGAGCGGATCGCAGGCGGGGTCTCGATGATCTCGTTGCCGAGGATGAGAGCGTTGTCACGGATGTTCAGCGCGGGCGTGGGCGCTGCCTGCCAGCCCAGACCAGCGATGGGGGTGGCGTTCGGCGGTAGCGGCAGTGGACGGTGCACCGTAACGCCGAGGGCTGCGAGGGTAGCGGCCAGATTTTCGACATCCTCGTGGAGTTCTTTGGTATAGCGCTGCTTGATGATCCAGTTCTGTGTTGTCCGGTCGTCGGCTGTGGCCAGGCGCGGGTAGGCCCAGTCGGAGCGGAAGCCGCGCATGTTGTCGTGGTGGAACAGTTCGAAGGTGACGTCGCGGTCGTGACTGAGGTAGTTCTCAGCGGAGCCGACGATGATCTCGCGTAAGGGTGTGAAGTCGTCGTAGCTGTTCAGTTGCATGAGGGTCCTTGTCTTCTGGCGGAGATGTCGGGCCGCGAGGGGTTACTGGACAGCGGTTTTGGCGGGCAGATACCGCTCCTTAAGCGCGCGCCCGTGGCGTACGCGCAGCACCATGCCGTCATCGGCGAGTTGGAGGGTGCGTT
>NZ_CAAAFO010000128.1:29590-31005 GCF_900634715.1 Candidatus Protofrankia californiensis
AACCCGGGTCGATGGTCCGCCGTTGCGCACCAGGTGCTCCCGGGAGAAGTCCCCGTACCAGAACTGCCCGGCCTGCCAGCAGTGCTCCACGCCGTCAAGGACAAGGAGCGCGCCGGGGTGGGTAACGATCGGGATGTGCAGGCGTACAAAGCCGCGGTGAAGGGCGTACTTCGGGTCGCGATGGGGATGAGAAACCGCGCCGGGGCCGAGCGCCATCAACCGGACGGCGTTCAGCGGCGCTGGAATAGTCTCGATGATCTTGCGAAGATACGGCAGCCGCTCCAACCAGACGGTGGGCACGAAGTCGGTCGGGCCAGGGCCGCCGGGCTCGGTACGTCCCGGGTCGCCGCCGGGGCTGCGTAGCGGCAGTACCCTCCAGTCGATGGCGGTGGCTGCGCCGATGCCGCCGCCGGGGGCGTGGATGCGCTGGGGCTGCCAGTGGTGGCTGGTGACCTCGGTCAATTCTCGGGCGAGGCGCCCGGCGTCGAACGACCAGGCGAGCTGGGCGGCCTCGGCGAGCGGTGCGGGTTGCGGCTCGTCGGGCGTGGTCATCACAGATCCCCTCTCCAAATCCGGTGTCAGGATGTGGGGTGGACCGGCACACCGACGTGGTCACTCGCGGCGTAGGTGTCCGCGGGGACGGTCGCGAACCGTTTGTCGAGTGCCTCCCACACCGCCTGGCGGTCGGCGTCAGTGGCGTAGGCGATGCAGAACACGAACTGGGCGCGCCCGGGTTCCAGGGGGATAACTGGCATGGAGACGATGACGCCGGTGCGGGTGGCGGGGTCGTAGGCGCAGCCGATCTCGTTGACGGCCGTGAGGACGGCGTCGAAGTCGGGGACGGCCCATGTTGGGGAGACGTGGTATTCCACGACCGACCGCTCCGGGGCGGCAGCGGTGTCGACGATGTTGTGGGCGATGACCTGGTAGATATGCAGTGACCCTGATACTTGGGCATTGACCTCGGTGAACACCACGTGGCCATCGGCGGTGATGATCGCGTCCGCGCTCAAGTATCCGCGATACCCGAGCGCTCGGTAGATCTCCGCCAGCCGCGCCCCGCCCTGAAGGAGCTGCGCGCGGGCCTCCTCGTCCACTCCGCGTAGGGGGACGATTTGGTGACTCAGGCGCCGCCCGACGTAAAGCAGCGTCCCCATTTCCGTCGGTCGCGTCCCGTCGTCGGCGGCGTAGTGCTCGGAGTAAACAGACACCGCGTCTGGTGCGAATTCCTCGACGACGACCGAGAAGCGGCCGTGCACGGAGGCCCAGGCCCAACGCTCCTTCCAGTACGCCACGATCGCCCCCCGAGTGTCGTTGTCGAGGTGGTGGATGTGGCGTGCTCCGACGTGGTCGGACGCGAGGGAGGCGTCGCGGACTACGAGCTGATTGCCCACCCCGGCCCCGTTGTGGGCCTG
>NZ_CAAAFO010000128.1:31445-36249 GCF_900634715.1 Candidatus Protofrankia californiensis
GTTGCATAGGTGAGGAACTGCCGGTCGGGCTCGTCGCACAGCACGACCAGGTCGCCCTCGCGGGCAAACCACAGCACACGCTGCGTCCAGGCCCGCAGATCGCCCCGGTCGCGGATGACGGGGTCGATGTGGTTGCCGATAAGAATCCGCACAGATGCACTCCAAGATCACGCAGGCGCTGGTCACGGTGACCGCCCAGCAGAGGCACGGGCAACAAGTGGATCAGAGGTGGAAGGCAGCGGGCAGCACCTCGAAGGTGCGCATGGTCGCGGTGCGGCGTCGACGCGGCTCTTCGGCCGCGCGCAGCGGCGTCGGATGATCGAGCAGGCTCATGACCAGGGCGCGTAGGGCCATCTGGGCGGGTACCGTGCCGATACACGTGTGGGTGCCCCACCCGTATCCGAGGTGCCGGCCCTGCGAGCGGTCCAGTATCAGCCGGTCCGGATCCGGGAACTGGTTCGGATCATGGTTGGCGGCGGCGAACAGGATGAGCACGGTCGCGCCCGCCTGCACCGTGACACCGCCGATCTCGCAGACCTCGGTCGCGATCCGGCTCGTGCCCTGCACCGGCCCGTCGTAGCGGACCAACTCGTCGATGCCGGTGCGCAGCAGGGCCGCATTACGCATCCGCTGAAGGGCCTGCGGGTATCGCAGCAGGGTGTGTATGGCGTTGCCGATGGCGGCGACCATCGTGCTGTAGCCGCCTTGGAACATTACTCGGGTGGTGTTGCGGACGAACAGGTCAAGGCCAGCGTCGTCTCGTAGGCGAGCATGCTCCTTGACGTGCGCGAGAAGGCCCGGTCTGCCGCTGATGCAAAACCACGACTCCACCAGCGCGTTCAGCTCCTGTCGGGCGATCCGACCCGGCTCGATAACGGTCGGATCGAGGCCGGCGTCCATGCTCCGCATGATCGCATCTGAGATCGCAGCGAAGGAGTCGAGGTCGGGTTCGTCGACACCGAGTAGATCCGAGATGACCATCACTGACAGCGGTGCCGCGACTTCCGTCATTACGTCGAATTCCGCACGCTCGGTGAGCTGACCGAAGCGGGCGGCCAGCATCTGCCGAGCCCGCCGTTCGATGGTGTCGAGGTCTTGGTCCTGGAGCGCGTTCATGAACAGACTTCGTACCGGCGCTTGGTCCGGCGGGTCCAGAGACTGCACGCTCAGGCTCGGCTCCGGTACCACAGCGCCTGTGCGCCGCCGATCGCGGGCGAAGCGCTCGTGATCGCGCAACACGGCGATGCAGTCCGCATATCGCGTCAGAGCCCAGGACTGCATGCCCTCGTGCCAGAATACCGGCGTGGTCTCCCGCAGAGCAGTGAGGACCGGGTAGGGGTTTTCCAGCGTCGTCGGATCTAGTGGGTCGTACGTGGTCAGGGACGACATCAACTCTCCTCGCGGGTCCAGGGCGGTTCTTGGAGTCAGGCTGGGTCCGATACATCCCGGACCCAGCCCGGTGATCGAAATCAGTGGTCGTAGAACATGTTCGACCTCCTCTCCGAGGTGTGAGACGGCGTGGGCCAAGGCTGCCCGCGCCGGGATGGCGTACTCCGGCCGCGTTCAAGACAGCGGGGGCGGAAGACCTTTAAGCAGACATGCGACTTACCGGCACGCTCCGGATGATGGATGCATCATGATTAAGGCGATGTGCAGAACAGCAAACCGGACCATGAGCAATCCAAGCCGGTCGCACGTTTCCGCGTCCGCCAAATGTTGCATCTGATGACAATAAGTCTTAACTATCGGGATAGTGGGTGCTTGTGAAGTCGTTGTCGGGCTGATGTGTCGGCCTGACGCCCGTTGCTCTCATCTGGTGCAGTGGTACCCCGGGTGGGTGTGGGCGTCGAGGAAAGCGGTCGGTTGGTCGCGGCTGATGTAGTGACGGCAGCCGATCTCGATGTGCGCGATGTCGCCATTATTGATCATTATGCGGGCAATGCCGGTGGGCACCCGATGTACGTCGCCGTTGCTTTGACTGATAGGAGGAAGGAAGCGTCCGGCTGCGGGATCTGTGGGAGCGCGCCTGCAAGCGAACCGATTGCTTCGATGATGTCCATGTCGGTGTCGACAGTCTTCCAGCTTCCGAAGAAGCCATAGGCGCGGTCTAATACTACGGCAGCCGTACTTTTGTGATCGTCTTGTGTTTCTTGACGATCTTCAGATGGCCGGGTGGCATGGCGGTCACGGACGCGGAATGGCCACCGGTGATCCTCCGGGTTGTGCGGACCATCGAAGATCGACTAGTGACCGTGGGTCACAGCATAGACAGCGAGCGTCCGGCAGTTCGCCCGGAGAAGACCGGCCATCAGGCCGAGCAGGAACGAGTGGATCCGACGGTGGGCCTCGACCCGGCCAAACCTGGGTGCCATCCGGTCGAGCAGGGACTCGAACTCCCACCGTAAACGATCACTGTCTATGCTGCGGCCCACGGTCACCGATAGATCTTCATGGCTACGTAGGCGGGAACGGGTACCACTTGTCGGCCGCTTTGAGCACCACTCCGCCGTGGTCCGGCCGCGCCGATGTCGACGAGATCGGGCACCACCCTGCCGCGCTGGTCGCAGCGGCGAGCGGCCCGGCGATACGCCACGCGAGCCTGCTGGCCTTGTTCTGGCAGGTGCGCGGCTCCGCGTCGGCCAGCATGGGGAGGGACTCGCCTACCAGCACACGATCACGGTCTCGCTCCTGGGCCGGTCAGGACCGGCAGGGCCGTAGCCCAAGTGCCGCACCTCGTGCCCGTCCGCCAGTTGGCAGCTGACCTCCTCCTCCGGGTCGAACGTCGGCAATGTCGCCAGGCAGAAGCCGGCGACCACCAGCCGCGGCGGCGGCACGTCCGACCACACCACCCAGTAGCCCATGTCACCGGGGACCTCCATCCCCAGACACCAGTGCTCCCCCAGGTGCCCGGCCGGCAGCAGGCACTCGTACGGGTTGGCCACCTCCTCGAAGCCGTCCTCGAGCGCGGTCAGCTCGGCCAGCAACCTCCCCGGCAGCCACACCCGCGCGTCGCACTCCTCAACGCCACCCCCGGACTCCATGCGCCTCATACCCCGATGGTCGACCGTCAGCCGACGCGGCTGCGTGGAGGCCACCCGCGCGCTCGATGGCGTGGTCCTCGATCCCGCCGACACCACGTCGCCGGGTCCGAGACTGGCGCCCATCGGCACCGACAGATGGTGCTCGTTGTCGTCGACGTAGCCACCGCATCGATGATGCGGAAGAAGCTCCCACTATCCGGCGATCCCATGCTCTCCCACCTGCTGCTCGTCCCGATACCGGCTGTTGCTGTAGTTGGCCCGGCCGAGGCACCGGCCGGGACGGCCTGGGTCGCCAGGTGCGTCAGCAGTCCCCCGTCTTCTTGGTGTCGCATCCGTTGTCGGTGCTGCACAGCAGCGCGTCCACCGCGTCGCCCGTCTCGACGACCGTGATGTCGAGGGACAGCTCGTCCAAGTCGGCGGAGATGCTCGCGGGAATGGTGGTACTCACGGCAGCGGTCATGGTCCTACCTTCGTGGTGACAACAAGGAGCGGTCTCATCGTCCGCGCCGGACAAGGAGCGACGACAGTGCTACATCCGGCTAAGCACGGACACTCCAGGCGACGATCGGCGCCGAGGCGGGCACAGTGAACGACATGCCCGACCGACCGCGCCCGGCATGGGCTCGCGTGCTCCGCGACGCCCGGCAGGCCCGCGGGTGGGACTCCCACCGGCTGGCTGTCGAACTCCGCCGCGTGGCAGGCGAGGACGCCACCGCCGCCACCGACAGCCTCGTGCGCCGCATCCGGGACTGGGAGGCAGGCCGTCACGGCATCCGCGAGCGATACCGTCTCCTGCTCGCCGCCATCCTCGATCTGGACCCCGAACAGCTCACGTCGCCGGGCATTCCACCCGTTCCCGATCTTCCTGACACCTCCATGAGGGAGCCGGCCCGGAGCGTCGATCAGGCCCGGCGCATCCGTACGGTGAGCGCCCACCTGGTTGCCTTGGACGAGCTGACCGGAGGCACCGAACTGGTGATGACAGCCGTCCGCGCGGCACGGTCAGCTCAGGCCCTCGCCCGTACACACGGCGACCGGGAGGTGGCCGCCGCGGCAGCCGAGGCACTCCAGATCGCCGGCTGGCTGGCCTACGACGCCGACCAGCAGGACCTGTCCCGGACACTGACCGTGGAATCGACACTGACCGCCCGTACGGCACACGCCCACGACGCGGAACTGTTCGCCCTGTCCCAACTGGCCATGCAGAATGCTCATCTCGGCATTCCCGGGGAAACCCGGCACCTGTGCGAACACGTCCTCGCCGGCAACCTCCCCCGCCGGGTACGGGTGCTGTTCACCGTGCGTCTGGCACGTGCCCTGGGACAGGCCGGCGAACGGCAACGGGCCGTGGACCTGATCAGCCAAGCACGATCCGCTTTCCAGGACGGGCCGTCGACCACGGACCCGGCATGGGCATGGTGGCTCACCGACGCCGAAATCACCTGGCACGAATCCATGATCCACACCGATGTCGGTGACTGGGGAACCGCTGCCCCTCTGCTAGCCGAGGCGCTCGAGGCACGCCCGACCGGCTATCGGCGCGGAGCCCTCAACGACGCCGCTCACCTGGCCCACGCCCTGACGCGACTACGCGCCTGGACCGACACCGCCCAGGTGCTGGAACGCCACGTTCTCCCGGCAGCCACCCAGATCGTCTCCGGACGCACCAACACGCTGCTGACGCAGGTGTTCGCTCTGACCCGGCAAGCGGGAGCTCCCACATCGGTGCAGAACCTGGCCGAGCATGCGTGCCGTCCGGCCCC
>NZ_CAAAFO010000128.1:36573-39676 GCF_900634715.1 Candidatus Protofrankia californiensis
GGGGCCGGGAGCCAGCGGTTGGTCGTAGACAAGACAGAGATCCCCATGCGGGCTCATGAAGCCGCCTGGTTGTGTGTGCGCACCAGGTCGGGCAGCTCAGCCAGGGAGTCGACATGGAACAGGCAGCGGCCGGACACGGACGGATCTTCGAGGATGTGTCCCCACGGCCCGCGGCGTACCAGCGCGGTCGCCAGACCAGCGGCCTGCGCCGGCCGGATGTCGTTGTCGAGCCGGTACCCAACGTAGAGCACCTGCCCGGCAGGACAGCCCGCCGCGGCCAGCCAGCACCCGATCGAAAAAGGCCACCGACGGCTTCTCCATACCCCACCCGTCGGACGTACCGAGCACGTCCACGGGAAGATCCAACGCGCGCAGGATGACCTCGGCGCGGGCGGTCTGGTTACCCGCCAGCCCGACCCGCAGACCCTGCTTCCGCAGCGCGGCCAGACACAAGCGGGCGTCCGGGTACAGGTTCTCCTCCCCGAACGGCTCCGGCCGCCCGGCCGCAGCCCGACGCTCCCGCTCCACACCCAGGACGAAACCCGGCCGGAAGACCTGGAACGTCTCCCGATAGTCCAGCCCACGGGCGATGACCGCACCGAACACCGCGGAGAACGTGTGCCGCGGAACCCCCAACCAATCCGCCCACGTCCCGTACTCCCGGGACTCGTCCACGATCGTCTCACCGACGTCGAAGAACACGGACCTGATAGGCACAGGATCTCCTTCCAGTAGGCGGTGCGCCCAGCAACCAACTCCTACGTCTTGGACCGCTGCCCCTACAATGGTCATGTTCTCGTGTCGGCCATCCCGATGACCACAACGACCCGCCGATGGGTCCTCTGGTTCTGCACATCTGCCCGCCGCACCCCCTGGCGTCTGCCGGCCCGGCAGCGCACATTGTCCGCTCAAGGGCGCCGGAACTCGCTCCTTGGCGACGCGGTCGCCTGCGTCGCAGACGTATGCCCGTCGGATAAGGCCAGGCGGTCCATTATCGTGATGATGATATGCGCGAGCTTTGATGGCTCGATGTATTGCTGGAGCAGGACGGAAAAGTCAAGGTCGTAGCGCCGGCAGACGTTCCGCAGATCGTCCAGTTCGGAATAGACGGCGTCGGCGGGCACCTCCTCGACGATCCGCATGAGATCCTTTTCGATGGCTGCTTTGAGCCAGTCTTCGGCGGCGTTCATGACCCCTCTCAAGCGGGACGGTAATCCGGATACGCGGAATGCGCGGGCTGGTGCAGATCAGGGAAGGGTGACACCGGCGACCCGCAGCGCGGAGATGAGGAGGACCGGCGGAGTGTCCGGGGAGAACCGCGCCTCCCACACGGCCCGTGTCGGAGGTCGGCAGGTGACGGTGGCACAGCGGGTGTGGTCGATGGTGACCGTGACCTGCCCATAGGTGAACGTGACCGGCGGGTCGGCGCGGGTGAACCCGGCGTGGAGGAGAACATCAACAAGATCGCCGTACGTGCTCTGCGCGTCGTCGGACGCCGGCGTCGGGGAGAGGGACATAGCGGGATCACCTTCCTGTCGGGACAGGGTGGACAAGCGGCGGGGGTGGCGATAGTCGACGGTCAGCCCGCCGGGCAGGCGGCGGGGTGTGGACCAGAAGTGGATGAACCCGGTGATGCGGCGGATATCGCGGGCCAGCACGGCCGGGCCAACATAGGGGTGTCCGTCGAGGTGGTAGAGGGCGTGGGTGGACAGGTCCAGCCACGCCCGCGCGCAGAAGGCGTGCAGGCCGTCCTCCATCCGGTGGACACCGCTCCCGCCGCCTTCAAGCCAACGGGCGCCCGCGGCGACCTGCGCGCGGGCGGTGTGGTGCGCCGCCGGGCCGGCCAGCGGGCCGGGTGGCCAGGCCGGCTGGGCCGGTGCGAATCCCACCCGGGTCAGGAACGCACGCACCTGGGTGAGACTGTCGGTCAACAGCCCGAACACCTGCTCGGGGCGTAGCTGCACGGCGGATTCCAGCAGCCCGTCGGCCATATCTTCGACACCTCCCTTCCGGGTGTTTCCCATCCTTCTCCCGGCCGCTGAATAGGACGCGCACCGGCGCTTCCGGGTCGCGATAGAACGGGTGCGCAAAATGTGGGTCTGACGCGTGGACGATAACTTGATCGTTTTGGGCGTGACAACCCGTTCCCGGAAAGAGTCATGAAACCGGCGAAGAGACCTACGTCACATTCGGTAGGGGCTGGCTGAATCCGGTCGTTCAGAGGTACTTCTTGAAGCGCCGACGCGGAAACAATCCGCGCGCCGGCCGAGAGGAGAATTCGCCATGACGGCACCCGACGGTATTCCCACGGTGGAACGGAAAAGGTCCGCGAAGGACAGTGTGTGGGCGGTGCTCGCCGCCGCGGACGGGCCGGTCACCGTCACCGATGTGGCCAGGGCGGCCGGGGTTTCCCGGTCCAGCGCCGCCGCGGCGTTGACCGCGTTGGAGACCGCCGGCCGGGCACGCCGCGAGCGGGACACCCGCACCGGCGGGGCCACCCCCGACCGGTGGGCCGCCGTCCACCCGCCCGCGGCATCCGCTGACGACCCCGACATGCCCGCACCCGTCCCCGTGGCGGCCGTCGTCCCCGACACGGCGGCCCCCGTGAACGCCACCGGCAGCGACGGCGACGATGCCGACACGGACCTGCCGGCCGCGGACGACCCGACGTCCACGTCGGATAGCGACGACAACCCCGCCGGCCCAGGCAACGACGCCAGCGAGGAGCTGCCGGCCGCCGCCGACCCGACGCCGGCCCGGGACACGACGCCCAGCGCAGCGGACGCCGGCAGCCCGCCACCCGTGGAGGCCGCCACACCGTCGGCAGCCGCAGAGGAGGGCGCGGAGACAGCCACGGACGGGGACACGGCCGTCTCCGCCGCCACGTCCCCGCAGGAGGACGGGGAGCCGGTGGCAGCCATGGATGCGGACGGCGGGGAGGACACCGCCGCGGCCGGGCAGCCGGCTGCCGCCGACCTGCCGCCCGGCGACCCGGACAGCGAGGGCAACCCGGACGGCGAGGTGCCGCCGGCCGAGGCTCCCGCCGGCGGTCAGGAGACGACACCGGCCGCCGGGGCGCCGTCGGATGAGGAGACGACGAGGC
>NZ_CAAAFO010000128.1:40107-40568 GCF_900634715.1 Candidatus Protofrankia californiensis
AGGTGTGCCCGAGTACGCGGTGCCCGTTGCGGCCGGGTCGGGTGGTGCGGGACCGCGGCCGGCGGGTCACCGAACCGCGGACGAACAGCGGCGGGCAGCCGCGGATGCGCCCCGGCGAGCTCACCCAGAGCGTGATCGGGTTCCTGCGCGACAACTCGGAGGAGACGTTCACCGCCCCCGAGATCGCCCGTGAACTGACCCGATCCTCCGGTGCTGTCAATAACGCCCTGGGCATCCTGGTGACGGCCGGTGAGGCCAGGCTCGTGGCCGACAAGCCCCGCCGCTACCAGGCCGCGTAAAACCCGCCGGCCCCGCGCCCCTCGGGGCCGGCTGCCGCCCGCCCGTCGGCCAGTGACGGCCCCACACCGCCGCTGCATCATCGGCCGCTGCCCGCCCAGGGTGTAGCACACCCGCGCAGCCCCACGCCGCCGCGACATCACGTCGGGTGAGCTCCGCCCGGT
>NZ_CAAAFO010000128.1:40962-42839 GCF_900634715.1 Candidatus Protofrankia californiensis
TGTCCGGGGTATCCGCCAGCCTCCTGTGCCGCTCTTCCGTCGACCTGTGTGGCTCTTTCGTCGAAGGGATCCTCCCGATGCCTGATGATTATGAACGTCTCGCCCGGGCCGCCTTGTCCGTGGTCGAACCGGACACGCGGGTATGCCGCACGGTCCGTGACCGTGGGCCGGTCGCGATGTAGGCCGACCTGACGGCCCGTTTCCCCACGGTCGACCCCGGCGCGGTTCTGGCCGGCTACACCCGTGCGGGCTGGCGGCTGGTCTGCCCCGGGGACGACGAATGGCCACCTGGTCTGGACGCGCTGGACACCGTTGGCGCCGACGAGACCACCCACGCCCCGGTGGCGCTGTGGGTCCGCGGCCAGGGTCATCTCGCGGCCCTGACCAGCCATGCCGTGACGATCGCCGGTAGCTATGGCTCCACCCGCTACGGCGACCACGTCGCCGGGCAGTTCGCCGACGACCTGGCCGGTCGAGGCTGGAGCGTCGTCGCCGCCGGCGGGTACGGCATCGGCACGGCCGCGCTCACCGCGGCGGCCCCCACCACCACCCCCGCCATCGCCGTGACCGCCTTCACCGGCGACCTGCGCAACCACCGGCTCCTGTTCGCCGACGTCGCCTGCCGCGGCGTGGTGGTCTGCGCCGGCCCACCCGCCGGCCCGTCCAGCCGGCGGCGGTTCCTCGACCGGCAGCAGCTGCTGGCCGCCCTCGCCCGCGCAGTCGTCATCGTCGAAGCGGGGACGGGCTCCGAAGCGCTGCTGGCCGCGCGCACCGCCAGGCTGCTGGGCCGGCCGGTGATGGCCGTACCCAGCCCGGTCACGGCCGCGACCAGCGCCGGCTGCCACCTGCTCCTGCGCGCCCAGCCGCACACCCGGCTGGTCACCACCGGCCAGGACATCCTCGGCGTGCTGAACCCACCCGCCCCGACACCGTTATGTAGAATTCGTATTCTGGTCGATTTCGACCCAAACGGACGGCGGCATGCGCCGGTACGTGCGACCTCGACGAAGAGCGTCTGTTCTTGACGCTAAGCGCTTGCTCGCGTGGTGGCCTCGAACTCCTGAAGCCACGGCCAGGGGCAAAGTAGCTATCCATAATCAGAAGCTTCCAGTGCCTTCTCGTCGTGGTCGCGGAGCATCCGCATGACGGTGGCCGCTGACGGGTGCTGGCCTTTCTTCTTCCCGGTGGGGATGACGAGCCGCTCGGCGATCTCCCGCAGGCTCGCCGCCGCGTAAGATCCTTGGCTTGCCCGGTACCGGGTCGTCATGTACGCGGCGTCTGCTGCCGCCCTGATCGTGTTGTCTGAGGTGTCCGGCAGAGAGCGCTGAGGCTGTTGAGCACTACGGCGGCGCGCGGGGCCAGCAGCTGCCAGGCCGACCACGTCGGCGGGTCCTCGGGGGGTCGCCGGTCTCCCGGCGGTTTCTGCTGCGGCCTTCAGCAGGCGGGCGGCCAGTTCCGTAAAAGCCAGCAGGTCCGGGCCAGGTGCCGGGCGTTTGTTGTCGCGTACCAGCGGGTGCAGCCGCGCGACCGGCAGCGCGTCCGGCCCGGCCGCGGAGTGCCCAGTCAGCTTGACACTTCCTCCCGTCGCCGGTCATCGCTGGCTGTGGCGGGGATGGCGTTGTCGATGAGGACGGCGGCGATGGCGGCGGCGGTGGGGAAGGTGTCGGCGTTGAGGACCCGGGTGCGGGCCGCGGCGCCGTCGATGAGCAGCGCGAGCTGCTCGCCGAGCTGTTCAGGGTCGGCGGCGCCGGCTTCGCGGGCGGTGTCGGCGAGCCGCGCGGCGACGGCTTTCTTGTAGTCGCGTGCGTACTGGGATGCGGGGTGCTGGGGGTCGTGGAGTTCGACGGCGGCGGCGATGTAGGGGCACAGGGGGGTGG
>NZ_CAAAFO010000128.1:43488-45305 GCF_900634715.1 Candidatus Protofrankia californiensis
AGCCGCGCGGCGACGGCTTTCTTGTAGTCGCGTGCGTACTGGGATGCGGGGTGCTGGGGGTCGTGGAGTTCGACGGCGGCGGCGATGTAGGGGCACAGGGGGGTGGTGGGGGGGATGTCGAAGGCGGCGAGGAGCCGTTCGCGGGGCGTGAGGTCGGTGCGGTCGAACACGCCGGACAGAACGGTGGGGTCGAACCGGCGCAGGTACTCGGCGACGAGTTCGTCCTTGCCGGTGAAGTGCTGGTAGGCCGTGCGCTTGGACACCTGGGCCGCCGCGCACAGCTGGTCCATCCCGGTGCGGTTGATGCCCTGCTCGCGGAACAGCTGCTGGGACGCGCCCAGGATGCGCTCGCGGGCGCCCCGGCCCCGGCGGCGGCCGTTGGGGCCCTTCTCCAACTCCGTCATGGGTCCACGATACCCCGGTCGGGTAACGACCGGTGTACATAGTTTGCGTCCCGCCCGCCCTCCCGGTACGGTAAGCACACCGAGCGGTTTACATAACACCGTCACTCCATGTGCATACGGCACCACCGACCCAAGGAGCGACTATGGGAAAGCTTGACGGCAAGGTGGCGGTCATCACCGGCGGCACCACCGGCATGGCGCTGGCCGGCGCGAAGCTGTTCGTCGACGAGGGAGCGCACGTCTTCATCACCGGCCGCCGCCAGGGAGCCCTGGACGAGGCCGTGAAGCAGATCGGCCGCAACGTCACCGGCATCCAGGGCGACGCCGCCGACCTGGACGACCTGGACCGCCTGTACGACACCGTCAAGCGGGAGAAGGGCAGCCTCGACGTGCTGTGGGCCAGCGCCGGCGGCGGCGAGCCCGCCCCGCTCGGCGAGATCACCGAGGCCCACTTCGACACCTGGTTCGGGCTCAACGCCCGCGGCACCCTGTTCACCGTCCAGAAGGCCCTCCCGCTCTTCAACGACGGCGGCTCCATCCTCATGACCGGCTCCAACGCCTCCCTCGGCGCCTTCCCCGGCTGGAGCGTCTACGCCGGCAGCAAGGCCGTCCAGCAGGCCTGGGCCCGCGTCTGGCTCAACGAGCTCAAGGACCGCCGCATCCGCGTCAACGTCCTGACCCCCGGCCAGGTCGCCACCGCCAAGCAGGAAGAACTCTTCGACGAGGCCACCAAGCGCCAGTTCGAGTCCCTCATCCCCCGCGGCCAGATGGGCCGCCCCGGCGAAATCGCCACCGCCGCCCTCTTCCTCGCCTCCGACGACTCCAGCTACGTCAACGGCATGGAACTCGTCGCCGACGGCGGCACCACCGCCATCTAAACCGAACAACACACAACCGTGGCAGGACACCAGATGAGCAGCATCAGCATCATCGGCACCGGGAACATGGCCCGCACCATCGGCGCGCGGGCGGTAGCGGGCGGCAACACCGTCGAGGTCATGGGCCGCGATCAGTCCAAGGCCGCTGACCTGGCCAAGGCTCTCGGCGGCGGCGCCACGACGGGAGAATGGGGCACCGCCCCGGCCGGGGACATCGTCATCGTGGCCCTGTTGTACGACGGCGTCATGCCGGTCGTCGCCCAGTACGGAGACGCTCTCGCAGGCAAGGTTATCGTCGACATCAGCAATCCCTTCAATTCCACGTTCGACGGGCTAGCCCACCGCGAGGAGACCTCGATCGCGCAGGAAGTCGCCAAGGCGGCCCCGGCCAGCGCCAGCGTGGTGAAGGCGTTCAACACCATCTTCCGTCATGTCCTGGAGAAGGGTCGGCCCGACGTCTTCATCGCTGGCGATAATGCGCAGGCCAAGGCAAGTGTGGAGGCGTTCATCGAGAGCCTCGGGCTGCGCCCGCTCG
>NZ_CAAAFO010000128.1:45676-51170 GCF_900634715.1 Candidatus Protofrankia californiensis
TGGACCGCTGCGGTCTGCCGTACGAAGCGGCCGAAGGAGAGGCGGCTTTCTACGGGCCAAAGATCGACGTCCAGGTCGTCGACGGCGCCGGCCGGGAGTCGACCCTGTCCACCGTTCAGGTCGACTTCCACGAGCCGCAGCAGTTCGACCTGCACTACATCGGCGCGGACGGCGCCAAGCACCGCCCGGTCATGGTTCGCCGCAGCATCATCGGCAGCGTGGAGCGGGCCGTGGCACACCTCGTCGAGCAGCACGGCGGGGCCTTCCCCGCCTGGCTGGCCCCCACCCAGCTAGTGATCCTCCCGATCTCCGACGCCGAGATGCCGAACGCTCAGCCCTCGCAGGGCGCTGCCTCGACCTGGGGCTACGCACCGAGGTTGCGGGCCAGAACGCGGCAGTCTGGGCGCTCGCATCCGCGAGGCTCGCCTAGTCCCATACGAGGGAGTCATCGGCGCCAAGGAAGCCGCCGACGGCCACATTGCCCTGCGTCTGCGCGACGGACGCCGCCTCGATCCGCGGCCCGCCGACGACGTCCTCACCCGCATCCTCGCTCTCGTCGAGGCCCACCGCACCGACCTGTGGGACCAGGACGCCCGATAGAACAGCAGGTGGCGCGGGCGCCTGTTCCGCCAGGCCCCACGGCCGGACTATCGTCCGCTCGGTTTACCGAGAGCACGGTCCGGCCGTGGGCCTTCTCATGGATGCGGGTGTCGTTTGGTCGCTCGTGGCCGGCGGGCTCTACGGTCTTGCCGTGGCGACAGCGGCGTGGGATCGGTTTCCCCTGATCAGCGGCAGTGAGCATGCTCGTCGCTGGTTGCAGTTCACGGCGAACATCGGGCGGGCGCCGAACACCGTTGATGCCTATGGCCGCGCCGTAGAAGATCATCTTCGATTCTGCGACTCCCACGGGCTCGATCCGCTTGCCATACGCGCGGACGCGGTCGCGGCCTGGATCGGGGACATGCACACGCGGCCACGCCCGACCGGAACGGCAGACACGGCGGTGGGTCTTTCGTCGGCGACGATGCAGCAGCGGCTGGTCGCGGCACGATCGTTCTACGACTTCCTGGTCGAAGACGGCCTCCGGGAGCGCAACCCGGTCCGCCGTGGCCAGTCCAGCCGGCGCGGTGGTGGCCGCCCCCGGCACGGGCTCGTGCGGCGTGTGGAGCAGGCGCCGTGGATTCCCTCCGAAGCGCAGTGGCCGCGGATTCTGGCCGCCGCGCGGCAGGAGTCGCCGCGCAACCGCCTCATGGTGGCGTTCGCCTACGACGGTGCGCTGCGCCGCGAGGAACTCGTGTCGCTGGAGATCGGCGACGTCGAACCGGCGTATTCGTTGATCCGGCTACGGGCGGTCACCACGAAATCGCGGCGGTCGAGGGAGGTCGCGTTCGGCACGGCGGCGTCGGCGTTGTTCGTCGCCTATCTCCGGCAGCGCCGGGCGATGTTCGGCCGGGCCGACGGGTCGTTGTTTCTGAGCGAGTCGCGGCGTAACCACGGCCAGCCGCTGGGCCTGTCCAGCTGGTCGAAGATCGTGGAAAGGCTCGCCGAGCGGGCGGACACGCCCCAGCTATCGACGCACACCTTCCGGCATCTGCGGCTGACGGACCTGGCCCGAGCGGAGTGGACCATCGACCAGATCGCCCAGTACGCCGGACACCGCGATGTCACCACGACCATGCGATACATCCACCTGTCCGGCCGGGAACTCGCCGCGAGACTCCACCGCGCCACCATCGGCCTGCACGCCGACCGCGAACGGCTGTTGGCGACCCTCAGCGACGCTCGATGACCGACGCGCAGCAGACAATCGGCCGGTCGGTACCGGCCGAGGTCCGCGCGTCCGTCGCGCACCTGTCACCAACCCTGACCCCCTCCGAGGTGGCCGTGCTGGCACAGGTGACGTCCCGCGGCAGCGCGGACATTCCCAGGACCAGCCGGACCGCCCTGGCCCGACTGGTCGACCCAATCGACCACGTCACCGCCGGCTGGCTGCCCGAGCCGACCGCGCTTGCGCGTAATCGGGTGCTGATCGAGACGCTGTGCCGCCGGTGCGCCTACTGGACCTGGCCTGAACACGTCTGGATGCGAGTTGTGCCCGCCCGCCGCTCCTACGGCCAACAAGCCCGCTTCCAGGTAGCGGCGCTGGGCTACCTGTTCGGCGGTCATCACCGGCTGCACCAGGCAGCCGGTCTCGTCCGGCTGGCGATGTTCGCCGATCTCGTGTTCGGACCCGGCGCGGTCGCTCCTGCCCTCGATGACGTCACGCGGACCTTACGAGCGTGGGGCATCTCCGACCACCGACTACCTTTCGAGGTGCCGAACGCCACGATCGACGCGCTGCTGACCTGCGGCAGCCCGCACCTACGTGACATCAGCGAGCAGCGGCTACGCATGCTCGCGGACGACCACGCCCGGAGCACCTCCCGGCGCAACGGCCTGGTGAAGCTGTCCCGAGTGCTCGCCGACCGCCACATCATCCATAGGGCGATCTCCGGCAACGAGCGGCTCACCGGCGCCCGTGCGACCACGCTCGCGACGGTTCCCGCCGCATGGCTGGAGTGGGCCCAACGCTGGAGCCGGCTCAGTACCCACGAACCCAGTACCGTGCGCGGCATGTTCGCCGCGGTGCTCGTCGCCGGGCGATGGGCGGCGGACAAACATCCCGAGGCGGTGACGCCCGAGGGGTGGACCCGCGACATCGCGGCCGAATACGTCGCCGACACGATGACCGCGCGCATCGGTGACTGGGCGGGCCCTACCACCCGCAACGATGTCGGACGCGAACTCAGCCCAGCCGGCAAAGCGCGCAGGCTCGAAGGCGTCCGCGGGTTCTTCACCGACCTGACGGAGTGGGAGTGGATCACTGCCCGGTTCGATCCCGGAAAGGTCCTTGGTCTTCCCCGAGCGGTGCGCGCCGGCCTCGGCCCCAACCCACGGATCATCGACGACGCTGCCTGGGCCAAGCTCATGGCGGCCGGGCTCACCCTCGACGCCTCCGATCTCAACGCCTACTGCGGCCCCCAGGCCCGCGCGGGCGGGCAGCCTTGGACCTTCTATCCCATCGAGATGGTCCGCGCCTTGGTCGGCGTCTGGCTGCTCGCGGGCTGCCGCCTCGACGAGATCCGCCGACTCGATCTCAACTGCATCCGCTGGGACCAAGGCACCGACGAGACCACCGGCACCACCTACCCGATCTGCCTGCTCCACGTGCCAGCGAACAAGACCTCCGGCGAGTTCAGCAAGCCCGTCGATCCCCTCGTCGGGCACCTCATCGACGCCTGGAAACAGGTCCGCCCGCCGCAACCCGACCTGCCCGACCGCAAGACAGGCCGCCGCCGGCCGCACCTGTTCTCCCTCCGCGGCCGGCCCGTCGGCACCAGCTACCTGAATGACCAGATCATCCCCATCCTCTGCCGCAAAGCCGGTATCCCCGAAACGGACTCACGCGGCGCGCTGACCAGCCACCGGGCTCGCGCCACGATCGCGACTCAGCTCCTCAACGCCCGCGAACCGCTCTCCCTCGCCGACCTTCAGCAGTGGCTCGGCCACAAGCGCCCGGCCAGCACCCGCCACTACGCGGCGATCCTGCAACGCACCCTCGCCGCCGCCTACACCAAGGCCGACTACTTCGCCCGCAACGTCCGCACCATCCAGGTGCTCATCGACCGCGACGCCGTCCTCACCGGCGCCGCCGCCGACGGGAACACACCCTGGAAGTACTACGACCTCGGCGAGGGCTACTGCACCTACGACTTCTTCGCGAAATGCCCCCACCGGCTCGCCTGCGCCCGCTGCCCGTTCTACCTCCCGAAGAACTCGCATCGCGGCCAGCTCCTCGCCGTCAAAGACGGCATCGACCAAATGCTTGAGCAACTCAACCTGACCGACGACGAACGCGCCGCCCTCGAAGGCGACCGCAACGCCATCGCCACCCTCGCCAGCAAGCTGACCGACGTCCCCACCCCAGCCGGACCCACACCAACCGAACTCGGCACCGCGAACGCCTTCATCGCCCTCACCGACCTCCGCGACAGCCTGCACAGCGCCTGAACACCACTCGTCTCCCGCAACCTCGTTGAATTCAGGTCGCGATCAAGGATCCTTGGCTTGGTCAGAGCAGCACGGCCGCTCGGGACCGCTCGGTGCGGGCATGCTGGCCCGATGGCGCTGAGCACGCACTGGGACGACGTCTACGGCCGGTCCGCGGTTACCGACGTCAGCTGGTTCCAGCGCGACCCGGCCTGTTCGCTGAAAATGGTCAATGTCGCGGGCCTTGAGCCCAGCGATGCCATCGTCGATGTCGGCGGTGGCGCCTCGGTCCTGGTGGACCGGCTTCTGGACGCCGGCCACCGGGACGTCACCGTCCTCGACCTCGCCGCGGAGGCGCTGGCGGTCACTCGGTCCCGCCTCGGGTCACGGGCAGGTGATGTGCAGTGGATCATCGGTGACCTGCTGGCCTGGCAGCCGCGGCGACGCTACCAGCTCTGGCACGACCGGGCGGTGTTCCACTTCCTCACCGACGCGGACGACCGAGACCGTTACCGCGCGGTTCTTCGCCAGGCTCTCGCGCCCGGCGGGCACGTCGTCATCGGGACGTTCGCCGCCGACGGCCCCACGGCCTGCTCGGGACTGCCTACCGCCCGCTACGACCCCAGCGAGCTCGCCGAGCAGTTCCCGGACCTGCGCCTCATCCGTGCCACCCGGGAAGAACACCACACGCCGAACGGCCGGATACAGCCGTTCACTTGGCTCCTCCTGATCAACGACGCACCTCCAACGCAGACGGATCCTCATCGCTGATCAAACGCGTGGATTGAGGTTCAGCAGTCGCGACCGTGGCGGCGTGACCACCAGTGACCCCGCCGCCGCGATCAGACCACTCAACTGCGGCGACGACCGCCAGGCGAACGCCGCGATCTTCCGGCTCGCGCTCTCTCGCCTACCCGCCGGCGCGGGCAACTCTCATCTCCAGATTCTCAATAACTTGCACCACCCACCATCGCAGCGGGCGGAGCGACGGCATGAAGCGCATCGGTGCCACCGCGGACCCCACCATCCTGGACGCGTTCGCGGCGGCGGACATCCCCCTGTTCCACGCACGGGAGAACCTCGCACCCGGGGACAGCCTGTTCGTCGGCGCCGACCTCGCCACCGCCGACAGGATCCGCCGGATAGGCCGGATCGACCTGCCCGGCGTGCCGGTCTTCCTCGTCACCACCGACCTGCCCGCGGGCGCCGACCGAGGGGACCTGCGCCGCCGGGCGAAGGCGCTTGGCGCCCGCGCGGTGTGGACCCTCCCCGGCTGCCTGCCCGAACTGCGCTGGTTCATCACCGCCGTGGACGCCCTCGGGGTCGCAGACGACCCGGGGTCGCCCCGACCGGTACGGCTGCGGCTGACGGTGACCCGTGGGGAGGTCAGGCTCGTCATCCCCGCGGACGGCATGTCCACCCGCGACCGGATCCGCGCCGGACTCCTCAACGCGGGCCTGCCCTT
>NZ_CAAAFO010000128.1:51261-51755 GCF_900634715.1 Candidatus Protofrankia californiensis
CCGCGCCCGGCGCGGCATGCGATCTCCCGCTGGCCGCGGCCGTGCTCGCCGCCGCCCGGCAGGTACCCGTCACCGGCCTGCTCGGCCGCGGGTTCGTCGGCGAGATCGGCCTCGACGGGACCGTCCGACCGGCCCGCAACCTGTCGACCCTTCTGCGGGCACTGCGCGACGGCGGCCTGCGGCGGGTGGTCGTCCCCGCCGGCTGTGACCCGGGCAGCATCCCGGCCGGGCTGGCGCTCGAGCCGGTCACTGACCTGCGCGCGTTGGCCACGCTGTTGCGCCGGCCCTAAAAGCAGCCCACGGCCAGGACGTCGTATGGCATGGCAGCAGCCCACCCGGCGGGGATGATTCCCCTCGGGTGGGCGCGGAGGCTCGGGGCATCCGCGGCAGCCGCACCGGCCGGGACCGGGCCGGCGCAACGGGTCCGGCTGGGGTGGCGGTGGGTACGCAGCGACGGGGTGGCCCGCCCGGGCGGGCGAACCACCCCGTCACGT
>NZ_CAAAFO010000128.1:52362-56745 GCF_900634715.1 Candidatus Protofrankia californiensis
GGGTGACGCCGTGGTGGACGCGTATTCGGCGGTCCAGGTGAACATGAGTGTCAGGGGTGTGCCGGCTGGTGCCTGGACCGGGTCGGACACGAAATGATCGGCCCGCCAGGAGCCGAGGCACGTCGGGCACACGGTCGTGCTGTGCGGGCCGTCGTAGGACTGCTGCCCATCGGGCCATCCGGTGGGAGTCGCCTCCGGGCATCCGCCCGGGAAATACGGGACGACGTCCCACGCGTTCAGCACGGGGTTATCCGGATAGTCGGCGGCGTCCCGCAGCCAGACAATCACACGATGATCGACAGTGGAAATGTTCATGGGAAATATCCTTCCGTACGGATTTTTGTCGGCGCGATCAAACGCTAGCTCGATAGTCGGAATTTCTACAACCGCGCCAACAGCGTCTTTCTATGATTCTTTTCCGCGGATTTTTTTCGTGCGGCTTCGTGGTTTCAGCGGCGTCCGCGTGCGTGTGTTCGTCGCCGCGGTCCGGCACGGGGGCTCTGCGCCGGCCGAGGTGCGTCTTTGGCCCGGCATTGCGGTCGGAGGGAGTCACCGGCGAGCCGTCGGGACGCTCGGTGGAGCGTGCCGGTCGGCACGGCCGGCACGCCGACGGCCGTTGCCGCCTCGCGGCCATCCACGGTCGCGGGTGGGTGACGCAGCGGTCCGAGTGGACGGACGCCCGCCGACGAGTGGCTGGGTATCCGGTCAGAGACCGGGGGCAGGTGGCGCTGCCGGTGTGGGGACCAGTTCCTCGCCGGTGATGGGGTGCTCGGCGTATGCGTTCGGATACCTGCCGGCGGTCCGGTCGAGGATCTGCTGGGCCTCGTGGCGGTGCAGTCCGGTGGCGGTCAGCCGCTGGCCGTCCCATATCCGCCAGACGGCGAGGTCCGCGTCGAGGCACGGCACGGAGGTGCCGGTGTAGCGGATCGTGGCGCTGATCAGGGGCAGGGGGGTGCCCGGGGCGAAGCGGGCCGACCAGTCCAGCAGCCGGCCGGCCGGGTCGGTATACCGGGCGACGGTGACGCTGCCGTCGATGGTCACCGCTGTCTTTCCCTGTACATAGGTGTGTGCGTCTCGGACGCGAAAATCCGCGTCTTCCAAAAGCTTGATGAGGGTGGCCGTCGCGGCGGGCAGAGCAGGGTTCGTCATGCTGCGCGTTCTCCTTTTCATCCTGAGAGGATTTCTTTTCCGCAGGGTGACTCGACTGGAAGAGTAAGGTGTCGGTCATCGCGGAACATGAATGGCGTGATGCCGCTGGCACTGTAACTCGACCGGCCCGGACGGGCAATTTTCCATCCGCGGGCCGGGTATATTCTTGGCCGGCCGTGTGTCGTTTCCGAAGCCGGTGGTGAGGCGGCCGGTTGCGGGATATACGACCGGCCGGCCGGCGGGTGCCCCGGGAGCCGATCCCGGCAGGTTCCCCGGGGTGGCGGGTGGGTAGTGCGTGCGGGTCCGGGTGCCCGCGTCCGGCCCGGCCAGCAGGTGGGGGCGGCCGGCCGGACCGGATGGTTCAGACGGTGGTGGCCAGGGTGCGGGTGACGGCCCGGGAGATGATCTCGGTGGTGGCGGTCGGGTCGGCGAGGGTGATCGGCCAGGTGTTGTCCATGGGGCGTGCGACGCCGGCCGGGGCGATCCACAGCACACGGCAGCCGGCGCCGGTCAGCCGGTCGATCCGTTGCTGGCCGGTGTGGCGTTCCTCCCTGGAGAACACGCCGTCGGAGAGGACGACGAGGAGGCGGGCGGCGCCGGGGCGGGTGAGCTCGACGGCGGCGTCGAGGGCGTCGACGGCCCGGGTGATCGCCTCGTGGGAGTCGGTGGCCTGGTAGTCGGTGACCGTCGTCGGGGCGTGGCCGGGCCAGGTCAGCGGGTGGACGTACTGGCCGAAGAGCACGGTGGCGGTGGTCGTGTCGGTGGGGACGAGGCTGGCGGCGCGGGCGCAGATCCAGGCGATGGAGGCGGCCGGGCCGGCGAACGCGGCCATGGACCCGGAGGTGTCGCAGGCGATCCCGATCCGCAGCGGTGGGGTCGGGCTGTGCCGGCGGCGGGTCCGCCGGAACGGCTCGGCGGTGGGCTGGGCGCCCGCGGCGTGTTGCGCGTCCCGGGCGAGCGCCGCCCGCATGATCAGCCGGCCGGGTGGGGTCGGGGAGGTGCTGGTGGTGGTGACCCGGTCCCGGGTGCCGGCGTGGCGCAGCGCCCGGGCCAGCCGGCGGGCGGCGGCCTGCTCGTCCGGGGTCGGGGGCCGCTGGCCGGTCACCACCTGTTGGCGGGACGGCCGGCGCTCCGCGGCCGGGTCGAACACCTTCGCCGCGATCTGGCGGGAGTGGGCGCGGGCGTGGCGTTCGCCGGTCCGCCCGGCCGGCCCGCCCGGCCCGGTCGGCTCCGCCGGTCCGGCCGGGTCGGCCAGGGTGGCGGTGACCGCGTCCAGGGCGGCCGTGATCGCTTCGGCCAGCGGCGACGGGCCGGCCGGACCGGTCGGGCTGCCCGCCGGGGACGGGGCCGCGGGGGGCGGGGGTGGCTGGTCGGCGGGGACGTCGAGGATGGCGCACCAGCGCCGACCCAGGGTGAGCATCCCCTCGCTGTCGTCGTCGGCGGTGGTGTGCGCGGCCCGCCACACCCGCCGGAGCCGGTCCAGCCGGTCCGCGCCGAGAATGCCGGTGACCGTCGCGGCCAGGGTGCGGGTTTCGTCGGGGTCGAGGATCCCGGCGTCGGCCCGGGCGAGCAGCAGCCCGGCGGCTTCCCCGGCCTCCCACACGCTCATGCCCGCCCCCACCGCGCCCGGCTCCGGGGAGGCGCCCGGCGGGCTGGCCGCCGGGGTCGCGCTGGCCGGCGGGGTGGCACTGGCCGGTGTCGCCGGGGTGGCGCTGGCCGGCGGGGTGGCACTGGCCGGCGGGGTGGCACTGGCCGGTGTCGCCGGGGTGGCGCTGGCCGGCGGGGTGGCACTGGCCGGTGTCGCCGGGGTGGGCGCGGTGGCCGGGGGCGGGCCGGTGGGGGTGAACGCGGGCAGGATGAGCGTGGAGGCGGCGGCGCGGAGCCAGTGCCGGTCACCGGGCCGGCGGGCGAGGTGGGCCGCTTCGATCCGCGATTCGTCCAGCATGATCGCCGCGTTGGTGGCGGCGGTTGGCGCGTCCGGCGGCGGGGTCCATCGGCTGTGGCGGGCGTGTGCGGCCTCGTGGCAGAGCACGCCCCACAGGGCCGGGTAGCGCTCCCGGTCGGACGGGCGGGCCGGGTTGGCGCTGGCGGGGTCGGCCGGGTGCAGGTGGGTGCCGTCGAGTTCGATCGTGGCCAGGGACGGGATGAAGCATCCCGGCGCGCCCCGGCCCGCGCCGGGCGCGCAGGTCACGAGCAGGTCGTCCCGGCCGGCGAGCCGGGGAACCGCGGCGGTGAGCGCGGCGGACAGGGCCAGCCAGTCCCCGGTCGGATCCGGGGCGGGGATGGTGGGGTCGGTGTGCTGGTGGGCGCGGCTCACGGCGGCACGCTCCTTTCCGTTTCCGCAGGACACGGGGATTCCGGCGGCGGGATGGGGGGTTAGATCTGCCGACCGACGGCGAGGGGGGCGACGCGGCGGCCGTAGACGGTGGCGATGGCCTCGGCGACCACGTCGCGGTCGTCGGCCGGGGCGATGCCCACGAGGTTGGCGACGGCGGCCTGCTCACCGAGGACGTCCGCGAGCTTCTGGTAGGCGATCAGTTCGCGTAGTTGCGGGGCCCAGCCGATGTCGCCCTTGTGGACGCGGGCCGCCAGGTGGCGGGCGACTTTCACCGCCCGCGGGTCGATCCCGAGGGTGCGGGCGAGGTCGTAGTCGGTGGAGACGTGGATCTGGGCGGAGAACCGGGAGGCGAGCGCCTCGGTGAGGACCGCGCCGTGGACGCCCGGGTTGTGCCCGGCGATCACGTAGAAGCCGGGCGCGGCGGTGATCGTCTCGCCGGTGTGGGCCTTGACGACGATCTGTCGCCGGCCGTCCATCGCCGGATAGACCACGGCGAGCACCATCGGGGAGATCAGCGTGGCGTCGTCGAGGAGCAGTGCGCGGCCGTCACGCATCGCCTGGACCAGCGGGCCGTAGACGAACGTGTAGCCGCCTCGGGGGTTTTGGGTGTACTCCCCGACGAGATCGGCCACGGTGGTCTCCCGTCCCCGGCCACGGTGATCAGGTCGGGGAACGCCGCCTCGATCAGCGAGGTTTTCCCGGTGCCCGGTGGGCCGTAGAGCAACGCCGGGATACCCGCCGCCCGCAGCCGGCGCAGCGCGTCCACGTCGGGCAGGTCCGCGAGCTGGCGGGGGCGGTAGATCTGCCCGTTCGCCCGGACGATCCCGCCGTCCGGGCGCACCACCGGCACGGGTCGCCGAGGGTGCGGAGGTGGGGCGTCGTCGGGTGGGGGTGGT
>NZ_CAAAFO010000129.1:7500-17500 GCF_900634715.1 Candidatus Protofrankia californiensis
AAATACGGAGACCCCCAATACATCAAAACTCATTGCCCATGGATAAAGAAAAACCCTTTCAACATCAAAAACAACAAAAACTAGAGCAAACATATAATAACGGATTCAAAATTGTAACCAAGCATCGCCCATTGGTTCTATTCCCGATTCATAACTATTTTCTCTGGCTCTTTGCTAATCGGGGCTAAAACTCCAGAAATTCGAAATGCCAAAATAGGAATAACACTTGATATTATTAGAAATACCCAGAAAATCTCATATTCGTAAAGCAGAAACATAAACGTACTCCTATGAATGTGGAAAATATACCGGATTAGTCGATTCGAAATTCATTGTCAAGTCATCCTCCAAACAACAATTCATTTTGACCGAACCACCTAGTTTCGTTTGTTTGCTGCGGTACATGTCTCGTTTCAAGATTCATCCACTAGAATCCTATTTCATTATATATATTTTATGGATATATATAGGAGGAGCCCATTCCATAAGGAACTTTTATTGATTGAATAAGGAAAGAGAAGACTACTTTGTTTTGTGCTTTACTAGGCCAAGAAAAAAGCCTATTTTACAATGTTTACAATGAAACTTACCAAAGATCTTCGTTTCTCAAACTCTGGCTTGTCCACAAATAAAATCCAGTAAGTCGTTCCTATATCCATGTGACTGACTAGTGCATTCGATTTGGATTGGACTTTTTTGGAGTTTTTAACCGGTTTCATGTCATGATTTTGACTCCCTTAAGAGAATTGGTAGGTATACCAAAGAGAATAAGTATGACTAATTCTTTTATTTTCGATGGGAAAAGAGGAAAATTCATATGTAATTCATCTACAAAGATAAGACAATTAATGATGAACCAAAGAAAGTGGCCAGTTACAAACAATACAAACAATAATGAGGAAAGGAAAACTATACCATTTTTTTTTTTTCTTCTTTCTTTTGTTATTTTATCTTCTTTATTGGCCTTATACGGTACCTGTCAACATGAAGAAAAACGGTCTTCAGGAAAAGGTCCCATTTACGGTCCAGAGCGGAATCCATAGGAAGAATGTCGAAACTGAAAGGCACAGTCCCTCTTTCTTTTGTCGGTAGGGAAAGCAGCCCAGATAAAGGGAGCATCCGTGGGTTCAACTTCTGCTTCATAGTTGGGCAAAGTCAGGCACGCTGCCTATCCAGTCGTTCAATCGTCTCCATTTTTATTTTTCACCGAGACTACATTAGCCAACCAACCAGGGACTGACCTAGTAGCAAGGTGCTTTTGGGCTTAAAGCTTAGTCAATGCTCAAAGGAAAGAAAGGATACCCCGAGAGTTTATAGTAACCTTTCTCAAGCGATCCGCGGGAGAGAGATCGTGAACTTCTCTTTCAGCCTCTGGATGTTATCCCACCTAAAAAGTGGCTTAAAAACCGTTTTTATGGTCTTTTAGGTCGTTTTCTCCAAACACCCCCTGAACTACTGTAACTTAAAGAGGAGAAGCGGTCGAGAAGAGGTCTGACCATGCTTACCCAACTAACTGTCCAAGCTCTGGATGACTGGTAAAGTGGATCTTTCATTCGAGATTCCAATCAAGAGTAGGATCGCAGGCATAAGAGGAAGAAATCGATCGGGAAAGCTTTTTTTAGTCTTAGTCAAGCGGAACCTCTTCTTGGGCTGGTGGATAGGGTATAAACTGTAGCGCGTAGATGGGAGATGGTTTCGGGGATCCCTGCTCAAATGAAGTAGAGCGTAAGAAATGCAAGATAGTTGGGAGAAAAAACAGCAAACACCGCTTAGGATGAAGCTTTTTTATAGTCTTTCTATTCTTCATTATCATGGAAGGCCTTTTTCTAGCTGGAGTGCTGAGACAAGCTCGACGAATCAACCACGAGGGAAGCTTTAGAGAGTAGGGGCGAGACTAGCTTAAAGACAGGGACAGGGTCTGAGGGAAAGAGAATGAGCGATTCCGTGCGTGGATGAGGGCTGGTTTCTTGAAAAATGGTAGAGTAGAAAGGAGGTTCCGGAGGAAAAGAGGTTTGTTTGCCTACGTTCATAAAGACAAGGTGAAGAAATAGCTCATGAATTCTTGTATGGATAGGAACAGGAACGCCTAACAAAGGATGTCTTCCGTACCGGTGTCGGAACGGCGAGGTAGGAGAAGGAAAGGTGGTATTAGCTTTCGGTGCTTTAGAGATAGATGGGAGCGACGCATTGAGAAGCAAGGACACTAACTAGTTACCGAGTGCCATCAAGGCACAAGAGAACCAGAGCAAGCCAGCGACCAAGGGAAGGGCCCTCAAGGCAGAGCGATACCGATCTTATCTTAGTAAGTTGCCAAACAGGCCCTAGAGAGTGAAGTGAGCTTTGGGAACGTAGTGAGTGAGGTCCTCAAGACCGAACGAAGTGACTAATGCGAACTCACTTCCATTCAAATTCCATAGAGACCGAAGGTCAAATGCGAACGTAGCGCGCTACAACGTACGTAGAGAGTATTTGACCGTAGCTCGAGTCTCTCCCGAAGCTAGTGAACGAAGTGAACGGTGACGGAACGGAATTATATCTAAGAATCCGGCCCGTTATACTACGGGGTGGCTTGTGTAGGCTTTCAATTGCGTAGCACAAGCTACACTCGCTCTTAGAAGTCAAAGCCTTTTGTTGAGACGCTTCTGGCTTTTCTTTTGAGATCAGCTTCGGGAATAGAATCCAACTCCTTTCCGGGTACAGGTAAAGCGGAAAAAGTCTTTCATCCTTCTAGTTCCGGAACTCTAGCTCAAGCGGTTCAGCAATAGAAGCTGTACCCGGAAAAGAGGTCTATACCACTTTAGTGTTTGGAAGGGATTTTGTAGTGTGAGTAGCATTAATGGTGGTACTTGGTCTCGTCTTTCCTCCCTCTTACTAATTGGTTCCCTTGCCCTTGACTCCATAAGCATTTCCCGCCTTCCTCCCAGCCATTTCATGGTTGTTTCAGAGGGGATGATGAAAGACATAAAGAAAGATCTTGATTCCCCCTAAAAAGCGCTTAGTTGGCCTCATGGATGATCGGAATGAGGGGGTTCTACTTCTTGTTGGCAGGCCACTCGACCTTAGTATCGCATAGTAGTTCCAGTCTCCAATAAGCACAGGTCTCCTCACTTATCCCTCCCCCAACCAGATCTCCTTTATTATTGGTTCAAAGCCTATTGTAAAGAGCAACTCATGTCACGATCTGAATAATGGGAAAAGCTGGATGTAATTGATCCGATAGTGCAGGTTCGAGTCCTGCTCGTGACTGGAATTCCACTGCTTTAGATTCAGTCAAGTTGTGGGGCTATGACTCTATCCATTGTATATAAATAGACTTTCGTACTCTACTCTGCAAATCAAATTTTCCTTAAGCATATAGAAACCTATGATTAACATTATCATATGCTGGTTTGGCGAGTTTAGTGATCATGGCTGGCTCACCTGATCTATCAGCTGAGTAGTAAGCCCCCTTGGGATAATCATCAATATCTCTTCCTATCTAAATGAGATTAGGAGGGCGCCCTTTTTAAAGAGCCAGCCTGTCTTTCAATCTATTGGCAATTACCTTAGTCATTCTCTTATACAGTGTAGTCCCCATAGCAATGGGCCTCGGTCTAGTGAGGTTTTGTTTTTTTGGGAATCATTGCCAGGAAGAAGGATTGAATTGCACCTGGTTTGCTCCTCTTCGACTTCAATTACCATATGATATGGAGATGGAGGTCGTCTTTCATTATGTTCCAGCACTGCCCCTGAATCAATCAACCAAGTAGAAGTGAAAGTTCAGTTGGAATCCATCTAATCTCTTAGCTTTTGACTATGAACAGCCCCCCTGTTGTTTGTTGATAGATAGCTTACAAGATTTAAGAATTTTGTTTGTGCCCTGGGGACTCTTTCAAATATTTGATGGACTGCTGCTATATGCTGTTGGCTTGATAAGATGGATAAGTGTGATAACAATTGCATAACTTCTATCCTTATCTCCTCATGCTGAACCAGAACCTGGCCTGTTGGGCATTTCAAATTGATAAAAGTGTGGATTCTGCCTTTCTTAATAGATGCGTGGAAAAAAGAAAAGCTTAAACACCTTCCTTGTGTTAGTTCGGACCATGTGAACATTTGTCTATCTACTCAGTTCAGCAGCCAATACTCGCGGAGACCCTTCCGTTTCGAAGCCATGTGGCTCACCAGGAAAGATCTACGAGAGGTGGTGGTTGATGCTTGGCAAACCAATGTCTCAGGTTCAAGAGCTTTTCAATTGGCCAGAAAATGCGAGATCTTCAAACACTTTGTCCGCCAATGGAATCAAAGAAAATTTGGTGATATTCATAGACTCTTGGGAAAGTGAAAAGCCCAACTGGAATCTGTCCAGTCTGTCAGAACCTCCTTTACCTCAGACCCCTTTTTAGAATCCATGGAAAAATCCCTTTTCTCTGAGCTCGACCAAATGTTGGTAAGAGAGTTTGTGTTCTGGGCCCAGAAAGATAGGAATCTCTTGCTGGCCTGTGGGGACAAAAACACCGTTTTCACACTTCGACTCTCGTTAGAAGGGAGGCTAACCGTATTCATAGACTCAAGAATCAGTTAGGGCAGTGATGTGAGAATCATGATGAGATATCTGACATTGTCCTCGATCACTTTCAAGATAGATATCAATCATGTGGAACTGTTTACATGAATAATTTATTGAAGCACATAAACCCTTCCATCTCCCAAGAGGACAATGCTCTCCTCCTGTCTAAGGTGACTAGGGAGGAAAGAAGAGCGGTCCTTAACCGGATCAAACCCCTCAAAGCGCCTGGCCCTGAGGGTCTCCAAGGTATCTTCTTCAAATCCTTCTGGGACATTGTGGGGCCCAGTGTTACGGAGGCGATTGAAGCTTTCTTTGACTCTGGCCACCTGCTCAAAGAGCTGAACAGAACCTGCATAACCCTGATTCTCCAAAAGTCCTGAAACCCTCAATCAATTCCGTCCCATCAGCCTCGGTAATGTGGCTTATAAGGTCTTCTCAAAAATCCTAGTCAACAGAGGATGAGACCCCTCCTGGAAAAGCAGATTTATCCGGGGCAGGGTGCTCTCCTTTGTGCCTAAGAGACTGATTTCTGACAACATCCTGATAGCTCATGAGCTGATGAATTCCTTTAAAAAAAAAAGGGGGGTGGATGAGCATCAAGTTAGACATGGAAAAGGCTTACGATAGGGTGGAATGGAGTTTTTTTTGTCAGAAATGGATAAAAAATCATTATAGAATGCGAAACCACCCCCTCCTTTGCGGTCTTGGTCAACGGGCAACCCACTCAGTTCTTTAAACCGTCCAGAGGACTTAGACAAGGGGATCCCCTTTCGCCCTATCTGTTCATTCTCTGTACTGAGGCCCTTTCTCGACAACTGGAAGCGGAAACTGAGGTGGGTAAGGTCTTGGGAATCAAAGCTTCCAGAACTGGCCCTGCCCTTTTCTTTCTTGCTTAATGGCATCCCTTGCTTAGTTTTGCAAGCTCCTTCCTTTGTTGAGCTCTGTCATACCGCTCTTCTATCTCTTTCATTGGCGCAATCTTCTTTGAATTCCATAAATAATTGCGATTGACTTTTATGAAAGATATCTCCTCCCTTTAATCTAATCAGTATATTACTTCTGAGTAAGGCACTCTCCGAAAGGAAGGTAAACAGGAGTTAACGGCAGGCGATAGGCTTAGATCAGATGCAAGCAAGCTCAGTCTCAATATGCGCATTAGAGAAGGGGGGAGTTAGAGGTGGGTTGGCGCTTCGGTCAAGAGGCTAGCTAGCGTCCCACCTTCCTGTCTTGACTGGTAGGCACAATCGCTTGAGTCTAGTTCTTGAGCGAAGGAATCGCTTTCAATGACAATTTCTCTTTAGCAATCAGCCATCAGCCCTCTTCAAGCTGTCGAATATAGATAGGAGATCCACTTCAAGTTCAAGGCTGGCAGCAAGCGTAAGTGCAATCGCAATCCCTATGAATTTCATTAATCAATCTCTCTCCGGCCCTCTAGCACTCTGTTATGGCGCAATCACTGACTGACGTTCTGGAGTTCTAGGTCTTCTAGCTATTAGCGCTGTCTCCTTCTGGTAATGCATTATAGGCTGTCTTCCTTCCACCTCTCTCTATCGCCCTTCCTTCTTTTAGCAGCTCATCTCGAATCTTGAATGTTTAGCGAATCGATCGTAATTGGTCTGACCGCTCAAGGCTTATCTCTCTATTCCCCTTTCTGGTCTCCGGTCATTGGTAGAAAGCCTGTAAATTCCATTTCTCTCCTCTCCAGCTTGGGAATAAATACTTCTTTCTATTGGCTATATATCTTTAGTCACAATGCCAGTTCAAGCTATCTTCTGGATAGAGCCAAAAAGGTATGCGCAAGTGCAGTAGTTCAAGGCAGGCAGGTAGTAAAGGCAAGCGCATAGGCATTCAAATCACTATCTTAAAATAGCGTATATAAGAGAAAGAGTGGCTCGTGCATCTTTTCTTCTTTTAGACAAGTCTAGTAGGCAAGGGAATTGTTATAGCAAGCATGAGCGGGAATGAGCAATTTTAGTTCTTGAGTTCGAGCGGGGGTAGCATTCCGGTCTTAAGCAAAGCCGTCCTGCCCGGCCATATGTCCTGTTCACAGTCAGTTGCATATCGGTAAGCATGATTGTAGCAATACAAATAGGTGCGGTAGACGAAGGAGCTGTTTTCAACAAATCAATATATGGGTGCCTGGCTGATGAAATACATCCTCAGAATGCCCTTCGTGCCTAACCTTTTAGGTTAGTTCAAGGGCATTGATAGGGAAATGCACGCACTTTTTCTCGTTTCATATTCGATCAAAAAGCCTTTTTTTTCAAGCGTAGAGACTACATATGAGGAAGATGCGAATAGAGATGCGGAAGTTCCTGTTGGAGTTGGAGGTGCAGGAGCAGTGAACATGACTCTTGCAGTAGCTCTTGCAGAAGAGGAAGAAATGCGGTAAAGAGGAGTTCCAGGCGTAGGAGTTCATTCAACTATAATAGGAGAAGTGCAAAAGTAGTAGCAGTAGCACGCGCTTCCCTAGTAGCAGGAAAGGAGGATAGAATTAGTGCGCTACCTTCTCCCCAAGGCCTCCTCGGTCTTCTTGGACTTGGTTTATGTCTGATTCCACCCGAACTGCTAATGTAGGGTTTTTTGGGGAAATGGCACCGGCACACTTTTCGTCTAAATAAGTTCTCTTTCGTCTTCCGAGAGTTCTGACCTGCAAAGTGAGCTCCGAAAACTGGCAACCTATGACCAAAAAGCTAAAAATTAGGCACAGTAGCTGATAGAGTAGAAGGTGGGATTCTATATTCTATAGCCTATGCGCCTGCTTCTGATGAGATAGAAGTAGGATTCCGGTGCGTCTTCCTTCGGTCGGCCTGTCATCGAAGGATGTTAGCAAAAGAAGAAGAACTAGAGGCTCGTGTTGGTCAAGCGAACTGATTCATTTCATTCTTCGCCTAGTCTTAGCACCCGCACTGTAGAGGGGAAGAAGCATTCCCTTTCCGACAAAACTAAGCGTCTTGTCGCTGGGTAAAGGCAATAGGAGGAGTGAACCCGACCACTTCACGCTGAGGTTCATAAAGGTAAATCCGGCCTCCTTGATCCTCGCCCCAACGCCAACGCATGAGTTTGGTGCTCCCCATTAACCGCTCAAATCTTGTGCTCAATGAGGTCCCGGTACCTTCTTCTTGGAGCTAGGCTCAAACTCGTCCACATCTCCTGTCCGAACGATCATCTCCCGTCGTCCTTCCGGCTTGCTATCTCTTTATCTCGAATCCCTCGTGATGGTAGGACTCTCTCTTCTGGTCTTGGCCTTGGCTGCTGATGAAATTGAAGACATCCTTTTAGATTAGAGGCGCTATCTTTCTTAAGAAAAAACTAGACTTTCCTGGGTCCTCTGGGGGAAAACTAGTGGCTGCCTGAAAATACGAGAATTGGGCGGCTTTTGGGACCGGATTTGCAAACACGGTAAACTTTCGTCTTCACGGGTAAGCATATCATCTCTTGAGTGGTAGATCCTCAACCGCTTGCTTGATAGTGGGTAAGACTATAGGAAAAATCTTCCGCTAATGCTAACATCTCTTATCTCATTTTTCATTTACCGCTTCGGGAAAGTGTATAACCTGCCTGTGCTCATCCGCATTTCACAAGCAATTGATGAGTGGCTTTTGCTCTTTGGCCTTCTGTTTATTGATCTTTTCCTGCCTGCGAATCCCCTTCTTCCTTTAATGAAATAGATCGGTCTTCCCGCTTAATCAGTACAAGATTCCCGTCCTCGCTTCTTCCGTGGGTGGGTATAGCCCTTTCCTTCCTCTAGTTCGAGAGTTGCAGGAGCAAGAAAGGGGCATCCATTAGCATGAGTAGTTGTAGTTGGCACTCATCCCGCTCTTGCTTCCTCGAGCATCGATGCAGCAAGGAGTTCATCGATTGAAGTATTTCAGTATGAGTGAAGTTCCTGTTCTCTTTCGTATCAAGTAGGGATCCTCTGTTTAGCTCATCGATCGCTTTAATCGGTCGAGCTGTCATCCGGAATATGTCCCGTGCGTCTTCGCTAGGGCAGAGCGCTCATTCCTTTTTTTAAAGACTTCCCGGGGAATCTCTCGTACTGTATCGATCGGTCATCCGTGAACTCTCGCATCTGTTTATCTTAGCTCTCATCTCGGTTTATAGAAAACGTTCTTCATGGCCCTTTTTCTTCTTTGCTAAATCGCGAGTTTACGGGGGTCTTTAGGGTCACGATAGGTCCCTTCAAATGCAAAAGATGGGCCGTTTATTGAAACTTGAATTCTATAAGTATAGTACGCAAGGAAGGACCTATTTGAAAGGAAGGTAACGGCTGGCACATAGGGACATCGGTTTAAGCTCCGGGTAGCTAATCTCATTGGCTAGCTAGTTCATATGGAAGAGGTCTCTGGCTTGCTCCTGTCCGCTCTTTGGTTATCTATCGGAAAGAGTCGTAATCTTTCCTTTCTGTCCACAAAGAAATTCTTTCTATTGATTCCCCCGAATCTGGAATCTCTGTAACTATGGGCAAAGGGTCAAAGCGTTCTGATAAGGGAAGAAGATACGTAAGCCTCTTTTGTCTCGAAAAAGGCCTTTCTTTTAGGATATATCTTTCTGGTTATGATTGAATCGTCCGGAATGGCCGATTTTGCTAAATGAAAACGTGAGTTTCGAGTCTAAAGAGACTCGAGGTAACCAAGAAAACGGATGCGCGTGAAGCAATCAAAGGGCTGCCCTACTTCTCTAGCCTACCGCGCAACGGCTTTCGCGCTAGCGCGCTCATCCCTTGCTTGGTTCTTCCGTGAGGGGAGGGGCATAAATAATCATTCTAGAACTCAGATCGAAAATCCTACTTTAAAAGACACCTACGCCTTCAAAGAAAGCCTATTTGAAGAGAGTTGTGACAGGTATAGTATCTACTCATTCCTTGATTTCAAGGAAGATCACGAGCGCCTATTGGCTTTCTTGCATATTCGACTCTCTAATGCATATTTGACTTCGCTACCTTACTCTAGTTTGATAAAGTGGAATGAAAGTAGATATTGTACTTTACTTGAAAGAGATCCTACATCGATAGTGATTCCTTCCTATAGAAGAGAGCTTGGAATGCTTTCTGCTTAAAAGAGGCCGAAGTCCTTCACCCCAGAACTCATAATGGAATGGTAATCCAACTGATTGACGACTATACCAGGAAGAATTGGCTGCTTAAGACCGGAATTTATCTAAGGCTTAACAGGATGTGCGCCATAAAAAAAGACTAAAATGGCCGTACAGAGCCTGAGCCTATTCTCATCAGACAGAAGACCGACCTCTGGAATCGATCTAATATTTCATAAAGAAATGAGTTTCTCGCAAATGCTTGCTATATGAATTTGAGACTTTTTTTATATTCTTTATTATTGGTTCTTACGTTTATGCTATATTAGTTTCATTAGGGAAGTAGCCTAGCTCAGCTGGGGGAAGCTCCTAATGGAAAGAGTACTCTCATTAAAGCAGGGTGACATATTACCGTTG
>NZ_CAAAFO010000129.1:22500-27998 GCF_900634715.1 Candidatus Protofrankia californiensis
TCTGGTTGTTCTGATGATTATCAATGGCTTTCGTGAGAATCTGAGGCCTTGAGTTTGGCTTTACTCATTTAGGGCTTGCCCTATTGTGTCAGGGTCTTTGTGAAAGGCTTTCTGAACCCTTTTTAGGTTTTTTATCTTTTTTCCATAGGTTGCAGAAGATGTCTGCAACTTTAATTGTCGTGGCCTCGAAGCATGCAGTGGGAACAACACTTAGGAACTCTCTCGTAGATGATTTTCTGCCATTTTCCTCCTGTTCCTAACCAGATCCGATTTGGCCTAGGCTTTAAGAGATCTATCTCCACGCAGACGCGAGCGTTATATTTTCACAGTGGTCTGGCCACACCAACCCAACCCTATCGTTGGGCCATAAAATCTCAGAACCCTACCTATCACCCCTGCAATAACAAAGACCTTTCACTCGCAAGACCAGAGGAAGAAAAAGACTGAGACTTAACCCGGAGAAGAAAGACTGGCGACAAAGACCCGAGACTCGCTACCTTCGATTAACCCGTCGCTACTTCCGACTGCCCCCCTTCTCGACGCCGACTCCCGATTCTAGCCTCAGGAGAAGTGGGGGAAGGAGAGGATCTCACGACATCTATTACGGCATTTACCAAACCAATTGCAATTAAGTCATTCGAACCTACTTTCGGGAAATCATCAGCAATGGATGAGCCGGCAGCATGCAAGCTCAAGCTCAAGGGAAAAAGCGGGGTTTCAAACCTCATACCAATAGAAAGATTCCAAACAAGTACAAAGAAGACAGCGAAAGAAGTGGATTTCGAACCAGCATACGCAAAGCAAAGAGCGGAAAGGTGCTTTGTACCTCACTTCGCTAAGCAGCGAGAATTGTACTGAAGCTCTCTTTCCAACGCCCGCCGATCGTACTACTTCATTCTTAGTGTGCTGACCAGATACCCCACCAATAATGAGCTAAGAGCCATAGCAAGAGAGATAGCGTTGGCTTCCGGCTTAGTGAGCTCATAAACTGGCGAATCAATTCATTTGAAAGAGAAAGTCGGGTCTAGCTGATTCCCGAGTTGACCAATGATAGATAGGTAGGAATGGCAGGACCTAAACGAGCTAGGCTTCGTTAGCCAGTTCTCCTTTTATAAGCTATTCTTAATGCCGCTCGGGCTCCCCTCGATCCGGTGATAGAGGGGAGCCCATCGCTCTTGGAATAGATAATAGAAGATCTTACTAAAATCAGTCTTATAAGAAATGAAAGAGAAAGGTATACTCTATACCAGTATACAGCAATAACAATGTTAGCCAATTAGCAAAGATCAAGCGAACTCACTCAACCGTACTACACCAAAGACTTAACATACCTATAAAAGACCAAGCAAGAAGAATGTTCGCCTACCTGGCCTTGCCGTCATGTTCACTGCTACTGACATATGATACATCGCTAGCCATCCGTTTTCTCTCATTCAAGCCCGGCAAACCACTCTTTTGTCTTAACAAAAGTAGGCTACGAAACGAGATCTCCAGTAAGACACGAGCGGCGATCCCTATCCTTAGCTTTATCGGGCGCGTGAGAGAACGAACGAGAGCATTAAGCCAATAAGCCGGTCCATCCCAAGGGCCAGCAGTCTCCGTGACGGAAAAAGCGGCATCGTTGACTCCAGAGAAGTCAGCGAAGGACCGTCGGTAAGCAGCATTCGCGGTCTCGGTAGTATTCGCAGTATTAGTCTCAGTAGCCTTTCTTATGGCATCGGCAGAAGCACTGACTCTATAAGTGAGCATCTCGGGTGTGAAGGAAGGGCATCGGCAGCGGTAGTACGATTCTATCCGTTCGAGTCTAGGTCTACCGGTGGGTCGTCCTCTGAGTCACTCTCGCAAACAAAGAAAAAAAGAGATTGAATTCATTCAAGCCAGCAAAGGACTAAGGTAGGGGACGAGAAAGGTAAAGAGAAGGGGCCGTCGTTGGTGCGTAACAGAGCTTTCCTATCGACGATCTTTCTCGGTGCATAAGCGAGGCTTAGCGGTCGAAGTACCGCATAAGCAAGAAAGCCAATAGACCTTGAATAGCCTGTACGAAAGGACTTATGAAGAGGATTTGACTAGAGTCTCAAATCCATATATAAATCTTGTACGCAAGTTGGCACAGCGCTTTCGCTTTAAATCAATCTCGCTCATCTGGTCTGCCCGGTCAAATCAGCTCTCCTGCCTGTGTATCCCATGCCCGGTGCCGTTGATCTGTCTGATGGGGGATATCCACCAATTCCTTTATTTCAATATGTTGTATCCTCTCCAGAGGTGGAGTTCTCTCTATTCAATAGAGAATTTCCTGCCTGGAGTGAAGGTTATCTGTCTGATCTATATGGAATTTCGTTTATATGGTTACATTGAATTAGCCAAAACAGGAGTTTATAGCCTTTCTTGATGGGTCGGGGTACTCACGCTTCTTGACACATGTCATGCTGGATTTGAAGGAATAGAAATGAAAGTGAAATTCCACTATTCTAGAGAAGAAGAATCTAACATATGAAATAACAAATATACGAAGATAGTCAATATGCAAGAAAGTCAACCATGAGGAGGTGCAGAAGCAGTGAACGCTTGGCGGGAGTTCCAACATAGGAAGGCACCCGGAGGTTTTTATTCCTCTACTTTCTTCAATTACATTGCCTTCATGTAAATAGACTTCTCCTGTCAACAAAGAAGAAAACGGATACCGCGCAAGGGCTTTCGCCTTAGATTCGGCCTGGTTCGATTATACACGCAATTAATGAGCCTAAACTAGGGGGTTACGCAAGGGGGGTGGGTACTCGAGGGAAAAAACCCTCAATAAAAGCGTGTATTTCCAGTTTAGGAAGAGAGAAACTCTAATTCCACTAGAAAAACTTGAATTTCACTCTTTAATATGAATTCAACCGAGTGGGAGACTCAAAAAGTAGTGGCAGGAAGCAGCACACCAGGAGGTGCGGGACGAACTCCTTCTTTTAAATATTCCAATCGAGCTGCCGAATCAGTACGGCAGGTTAAGTCCGGCAATTCGTAAATCAACAATAGGTAAACCAGCAAAATAGACACACCTACAAATCATTCTTTTATTCAATCAATCTCATGTAGGAGAGCCTATACCGGAAACTCAAATGTCATAATTCAGGCGAAAGAAAGGTCGATCTTTCTTGTATACCTGCCCGTGAACCCTTCTCTCTCTTTCTTTGATCGAATCCCTTGGTTCCTTCTTTTAAAAAGAGTTGTCCCCTGTCTGTATCAGTCGTCTCTATGGCAATCTTTCTTTAAGCAGAAAGCGTGTTCAAGCTCTCTGATTAAGGTACTAGGGGCTCACTAAACTCTCGAGAAATGGCTTTCGGCCTAGGATCTCTTGAAAGTGCTTTTGCTTTCCTTTTCACTAAGCCTTCCCGCTCTACTGGAAACTATCCTCTATCAGAAAGTCTCGTAATCAACTGGATTTTTTTTTTACTTGATCAATCGGAAAGAAGAAGGCAGAGGTAAACTCCCCAACTCGATCAATGGGTGCTCATTGGTCTTCTTGAAACTGCCCAACTGCCGCAGCTTTCGATTGGGGGAGCCTCGAGCATCCAGTATATGACATTAAGGAGTATTCCCCAATGGAGTAGTCAACTCATAGAACAAGCATGTAAGCGAAGCAAGAAAAAGGCTTTCCATTTTTCTTTTTCAGATCTCTCATCTGGTCAAGGGTACACATTCTTTTATTCAACAAATACATCCCATGCCTGGAACGAGTTGAAGGAGGAGGGGGGTCAGGGGGGGACAGATGAAGGAGCTGCACGTAAATCCGGTTGCTTGTTCGGTGTGGTACCAAATCAATATCTCCTTTCTCTAGTTGGTCAAGGGTACACACTTCTCTTTTTATAATTTATGTATTCCATTCCCGGTGATCCTGTCCCGCTAAACACAAATCTTTCTTTTCATTTTATATATCCTAGGGCGTATAGACGAAATAGAAATGATAACTAAGTAGGTTTCGAAATTAAATAGCCCATTAAGTAGAGGAGTCAACGGCACGCACACGCAGGAAAGGCGGTCTTTCGGTTCATTGGTCTGGTTTTTCGCTTGTACGTACATCGGCTTGTTGGTGCTTGGAATAAGAATCTGCGCTAGGCGCTCAATTTGTAGCTTGGTTAAGTTGTTTCGTTAGGTTCATGAGGAGTGAGAGGCGGACATGGTAACATGCAGTATGTCAATCACAAATCAGCTGTTGGGGCTCTTGCGACGCACGCGGTACATGTGGCTCTTTGAATAAAAGCTCTTGCTCTTGTTGGTATACAGGCCGGCTAATAGAATAGTATGGGAAATCTGGAAAAGAGGAATAGACAATCTGGGAGGTACAGGCCCGGCCCGGCGCACGAAGCAGGAGGAAATCGGTACCCCGTGAGGCTGGCGAAGCCGGCACAAGAAGTAGGCGGAGTAGAGGCAGCAGTTGCGGGTTCAGGTGCGGCTAAATAAAGATCCCCGTCTGGGGTTGGCGGAGTTGGTAGGAAGCACGGTTGGTGATAAGCTGGTACTGGTTTAATTCTTTCTATTCAAAAAAGAGCTCTTCCCGGAACTGGTAAATCAAATATACTAACAATGTAGGCACACGTTGGCACAGTTCTGTAAATAAGAGATGTCTCATCCGGTTGAGTTGTCGCAATCAGTCTTTCTCTTCCTGGTAGCAGTACGAATAGGAGATCCAACATGACTGTATTAAGCCTTAAGCAATCAGGGTGAAGCTAGCTCATTGCCAGAAAGCAAAGAGGAGCTCGTACTTAGATCAGAGGACGCTCATCCCAGGCAGGCAGCAGGGGCTTCGGGTGGAAGGAATGAATCAAGTAAGGTGCTCATACTGTTTCAGTGATGTATTTCTCCCTGAAATAGCTCCGCTACTCTACTGACTTCCTGACTTAGCCTTTCTTTCGTATAAGACAGAAAAAGAGTCTGCCAGTAGTAAATTCTTAGTGTTTCATAGGCGCAATCAGTTAATCAATTGGGGAATGGGGGCTTCCGCTTTCTTTTCATGGATGCTGTTCCGGGTGCGCCACATGGGAGGCGCTTTCGCTTCCCTCTTTTTAATAAAAAAGACATGGTAGTCGGGGAGCCAGGCACATAGAGATAGGGACATCCATCGGTAAGCCAATAATGACAATAATGGAATAAGAACATGGGGAAGCCAGCACGCGGTACACAGCATAGAGTGGGACGAAATCAATACAAGTAGTGGGGAAGCCGGGCAATCAACCATGTAGACAGAAGAAAGATAGCAAACTAGCTCATCAATACAGCTAATTGATTCGTTAGGTGACATGAGTGACACAAGCTAATAGGAAATCGGCACGTACCTCGCTTTCTTTCTTCCTCTGGTTGAGTCAATAAAGCTAGCTGCTGCTTTTAAACTATACTGATGTAGTGGGCGGTAGTTGGAAGCACAGTACGGGCAGAAGCAATCCCCAAGCATCATTTTAGAGCTCATTAGTCTTAGTGTGAAACCCAAGAAAAAGGAGTGCAATAGGTCACTATAGGGG
>NZ_CAAAFO010000129.1:28404-30511 GCF_900634715.1 Candidatus Protofrankia californiensis
TCCTTAATCTTAGTGTGAAACCCAAGAAAAAGGAGTGCAATAGGTCACTATAGGGGCATGAACCCTCCATAAAAGACCTTCTTTTAGGCGGAATTCCACTTATAGATAGGAAAAGGCCCATGCAAAATAAGTATATAGGAAAACGGGAGTCAACGGGGGGCAGTTAGCCCGGTCGATAGATGCGGTGCTGAGGTCGCACTTCTCTTAAGATTCCAGACCAGTTTGACCGGGGAAGACTTTATATATAATAGAACGGAAAGCAAGCAAAGCGAATTCCAATGATTCGAGATCTGGATAGCGCATTGAGCTAAACAGCAGAAATTTGACCTAAAGCGCCGACGCTTGTCCGCCTATCCCCTTTTTTCTTCCTTTGCTGCCGCTTCGCTTCCAGACATGGGAGAAATTAGAGGAATGAATGAGGTACTGCTGACCAGGTGAGAGAGATATTCCCAATTGCACCAGCAGAGCCGGAGTAAGCGGATTGGCGTTATCAGATCCAGATGAGCTCAGAGCCATACCTATGCGAGCCTTACCACTTGTACATTTTTCAGTTTACCTATGAGAGATCCGGTCTAAAAGGCCTATTTGAGAGACTGATTCTCGGTATAATCCCCTATAAAAGAAGAGCTTGAAGAGAGTGATTTTTGAAGTCAACTGAATGCTCCTATAGTTTGATTCGCTGGGAAGCACATAAAGGAAGAGTATGAGCACCTTACCTTATTCATTTCTTCCCCCCGATGCGACTCAGCCTGAAGGAAGGGGTTTTCATCCTATAGCCTACTTTCCTGTTGACTTTTCTCTTTCGAATTAAGCTTACAATTGAGGGCTTGTAAGTTTCGCCTTAAGCTCTAGGGCTTCCCTAGAGGGATGAGGTGATCGTACCGCTTCTGGGACCACGCGCCACCAGGGGCTGTTTTTCCTACAGGAGTTTGATACCTTGACTTCCCTTTTCAGAGATCTCCTTGTTCTTCTGCGATCTTTCCTGCGTGGATGACCGATTGATGCTATGTGGATGTAGATCACCTGGGGGCTCTTTGGAGATAGGCCTTAGGCTGCTAGGCCAGCTGTAGTTATATCTGATCCTTACTTCCTTGCCCGAGTGGAGCTGATATACCCGGACCACGTCGAGTGGTACCTGGGTGAGAAAGTGTTACGGCAGTTTGGGATTGATCAGCCGGTTCCTGATCTGTCACCCCAATCTTTCCATTCGGGTGGAGCTGCTAGATATAGCTTACTGGACACTTTCAGAGATCAGATTAGGGGGAGGAGACTTCTTCGAGATGCATTTGACCGACCGCGAGGACTATGTTGAGTGGTCCGCGTCAGTGTCCACAGGACCGATCCTTCCTCCACACATGAGGATAAGGTCGAAGTAGGCGATCAGAGGAGGTCAGGCTGCTTCACGGATTGCTAAGCTGAGGAGAGACCTAGATACTATTATCCGGGAGCGCGACACCTCTTTAAGTATTCTCTTCTTGTATGGATGGCTCATAGATGCTTGTAGGCCTCCTTGTTTTTAGAGTACCCATGGGCTTGTAGATTGCTGAGTCATCACGGCGAGGTTTATGAAATCCTTACTTCAGGATCGTATCAAAAAGCTCGAAACCCTGTTAAAGAGTCGAGCCGATACAAAGCAGCAGAGAGATCTATCTTCTAGAGTCACAGAATCAGACCCTCTCATCCGCGAAGCTGGGGTGGGATATATGTTAAAATCCCCGGCGTCATGGGTCACCTTCCTTCTTTCCTCCCCCCAGGCGCTCCCAAACCTATTTTTATTTTATTGTTCTCGTATCTTGCTTTCTTGCAGTCTGGAATTGTTATTGAACTGGTTTCATCTGGTCTTTTTAGTAGGAAGTGGTGATATATAGCAGGAGGTATTGCTTACTTACCTTCTTCCTTTCTGATGCCGGTCCAAAGAGGAGCTAGCAGAACAATCAACACAAGAGAGGAGTCTCGAGAGCAAACTATCTCAAGAAGACGAGCAAAAGAAGAGTCCCTGCAAAAAAAGCAAGAAGTGCAGAACTGGATGATCAAACTTATGCTTCTACGCCGGAGAAGAGAAGTCCGGCCATGGATAGGTGTAACCTTTGGCATGAGATTTATCAAC
>NZ_CAAAFO010000129.1:30536-42234 GCF_900634715.1 Candidatus Protofrankia californiensis
GGAGCACTCTGGGCTGTTGTCGAACTATCCCTCACCCATAGCCCTTGCTTTCAATAAAATGTTCTTATTCCCCAGCCTGAAAGGCTTGTTGTTATTCTTTACCTACCGACCTTGGCTATATTTGAGGAAGCTTGCCTAGCGTTGGTTGAGACACTATACTTTATTGCATTTGGTTGGTCTCTCCCTTTGTTTTGCTTGCTTTTCCTATGTCCTTTGCCCTCGACCTCTTCTTTGCTTACCTTGAATTTAAAGCTTTCAGTCATCAAGCTTACCCGCCCTAGCCGAGCCTAAGTGGCGTGTCAAACCGCCGAGAGCAGAACGGTTATACAGTCCCTAGCGCGTGCAGCAAGGAGGGAGCATGGTGAAGCGCTTCGCAAAGGAAACTAGCCTTTCGTTCCACTTTGTTGATCGTTGTAGAAAGAACAAAATATGGAATGATTGAGGTTGGAAAACCTCCGCCGAGAATCGAGAGGCGGAAAGCTTTTCGCTAGTCTGGTGGTAGCTTTGGATGAATGCCCGGGAGTGTGAAGGAGGACATAGCAAGTAGTTTCAGTGGAAGTAGCAGCAAAACCAAAACTAAAAACGAAAATGGACCGTCATCACAAGTATAAAGAAAGTTAGCTGAGGGGTTATATATATATAATAACGAGGGTCTCGAAGAGGCTGACTACCGGTGGAACCATCTTCGAGACCCTTCTCATGTAAGGGTGTAGGTCCGAAGGGTCTAAGAAAAGGTAGTGCTATACTAAGAAAAGGGGGTTCGTCTGTGTTGAAGTGCCATCTGAGTACTGAGAGTCATCCCCCCCTTGAGGTAACCACCACTGGTTGCCTTCCGGTTCCTTAGACATATAAAGATGGGGTTTCCTTAGCTTTAGAAGGTAACCATATTCAAAAGAATAGCCATAGAGCATGAGCGTTCGTCGCTACTAGCCATCGCTCGATCCCGGAAGAAGGTAATGATCTTCCGTTATGGAGTGTTTTTTATGTGCTACGAGATGTTGAGGACTACTCCGGCTCCTTTTTTTTGAGGGGAGCTCAAAAGTAGGCAATCTCTTCGCGATTGTATTTATGTTCTTAGTTCTCCTTCTTGGAGAAGAAGGAGAAGAGATGACTAGACTAGAAGACTCAACTCAGCTATTACGTTCGCAAGGGGCAAACGTTTAGGCCTGATCCGTTGTCAATTAAGACCAAAGGGACCTTATATTCATTGTGTCGGACAGGGATGTTGAGAAGTCGGACATGATTGCGCCCTTCGACGGATAGTTCGTCATCCTATTTTAGGATGATTTTTGGCGCCGGGATTTGGGCAATCATTTGACTCATTGTTTTGGGGGAAGTTTTTTCAGGCACGTGCGCCTTTCGAAGCACTCTTATAAACGATTCCCGATGTGCTTCCAATGTAGAAAGTAGCTCCCAAATGGAAATTTGTGCTGGGATGCTTTTGAGCTGGGTAGCCACATCATACACGGAAGACTTTTGATCCGCCTTTTCAGACTTTGCTTCCATTGTTAGGGGAGGCCGGGCCTGATCTTTCTTAAGACATCGTGCATTTGGCTGCATGTGTCCAATTTCTATGCATTGACTGGTTATTTGAGGTAGGGAGGGATTCACGAGAGCTGGGCACGAGAGTTGGGATCTCTACAACCGAAGACGGTGGTGCTCCTAGTATCACTCACTACAGGGCCCAGAGAAAGGTAAAGAGGAAGGATTTTGTTGAGGGGATAGATTGCGAAACAACGGATGTGACGGCGAATTGGCGAAGGATGGATAGCCGGGAATGATCACAGGTATAGGAGTTGGGAAAGAACTCTGATGGGACCTCGGGGGCAAGGTTTCGTATAGATTGGCAGCACTAAGGGACTAATCACGTTCACCTCATCTGATGCTGAAGAAAGAAGGTGCACTAGGTCTTCTTGTCCCTGGGCATCCTCTATGAGATTCACAGATGCGCTACTCCCTACCGGTGCACTTACCGAATGCGGCGGGAGAGGGTTTTGGAAAATTGTGTTGGAACTGCTGGGGGATGAATAGACCACTACTTTGCCTTGTTCAATGAGATCTTGGACCGCATGCATGAGAGAAAAGCAAGGATCAGTTGTATGGCCCGGACCTTTATGGAATTCACAATGAGCGTTTGGGTTATATAACTTGGGAAGAGGATTTGGTGGTGGTCTGGGTGCTAACAGTCTTATTAAGAGCCCCCTTTCGACCAAAACTTTTAAAACCTGCCTGCAAGGTTATCCCAATGGCGTCAAATTCCTAGGAGGTCGCCCAGGTGATGAAACAGCTGGCTGCCGAGTAGCAGGAGGGAGAGTTGGGAAAGCACGGGGGCATATGAAGTGGGTTTAGTGACAGAAAAGGTCGGGACAGTGGCTGCTACCGCATTGACTTCGGAAGATTTGGATGTGTTAAGGCTAACCTTAACTTCCCCCTTCTCAAGCTTGGCTTTTTGCGAACTTTGAGACGATGTGGGGGACACTGGGTAAGGCAAGGGTTTCAACCCTTGCATATATCCGACGATTTCTTTCTAATCTATCTGGACGATGCCGGCCCTTCTCTAATAGGGGACAGGACTACCCTTCGAATGGGATCAAGTATGTCAGAACGCTTTTGAAGACATCAAGGAGTCTCTGTTAAATCCCCTAGTCTTAGGGGCTCTAGTCAAAGGACGTCCTCTGATCCTTTACACAGCAGCTCGCCCTGGTTCGCTAGGAGCTCTTCTTGCACAACAAAATGATGAAGGAAAGGAAGTTGCTCTATACTATCTAAGTCGTACCCTGGTGGACGCAGAGTCAAATGCCTCAAACATCGAAAAGATATACCTCACATTTGTGTTTGCAGTACAAAAGCTCAGACACTCTCTCCTGGAACATCCCGTTCGGCTCATATCGAAAACAGATCCGCTCAAGTATTTGCTCTCGAGCCTTTCTTAAAGGATAAGTACCAAGAGGTTATGGATTCTAAAAAAGGTCCATGATCTTTCCCTAATGTTGTAAGGCAAAGGACAAGCGTTGGCTGATTTCTTGGCAGCTCATCCAGCCTCAGATGACAGTCCTTTGCTCTAACCAGTCTACCTGATGAAGAAGTTTTATATGCTAAAGTGCAGTTCCCATGGGAGATGTACTTCGATGGTTCATCCAGGAGCGGGGGCAGGGATTGTCTTCATGACCCCAGAAAGGTCAATGATCCCTTACTCGTTCACACTGACTTCAGCAGCTTCAAACAACGCTGCAGAATAGGAAGCCCTAATCATAGGATTGGGTATAGCTTTGGAGATGAAGATTGATCCTCTTACAGTGTATGGCGATTCTCAACTGATCGTTAATCAACTGAAAGGGATCTACACTATTAAGAAAGAGGTCTCTCGAGCCTTATTTCATCAAGGCACGCAAGCTCCTAAGTAAATTCCTCGAAGTAAATGTCGAGCATGTTCCACGGTCACAGAATCATTATGCCGATGCGCTGGCAAGTTTAGCGGCAGCCTTGGCTCTTGGTCCAAACCAATCCATGCAAATAAGAGTAGAAGAATGCAGGTTGTTACCGTCAGTATTAGAAAACGTTACTGCCCTACCTTCACTCTCTGTTTCCGTCTTTTGAAACAAGTAAGGTGTTCTTCCTTCATCCTCCATCCCCATTACGAGGGCCGGCCGGAATATGTTTGGCTGTTCAATAGCCAATTCCCTTTCGGTTCATTTGGGTATGCTGGGAAGATGAAGAGATGCACTTTGGAATTCAGTTACAGAGAAATTAAGCAAGAAGCTTTCGGGTTGGAAAGGTGCCCGCCCTATTAGGTCAAGCTGGTAAGGTCTTGTTTTTAATGAAATCCACTCTTCAAAGCTTGCCTTTATTCCCTCCTTGTCCGGGGTCCCGAAAGGAATGGCTGGTAGGATTGAAGGAATTCGGACGAGATGTCCATGGTCTGGTGTTGGAGGGAGAGACAGAATTCATCTCATCGCATGGGAGAAGGCTCTCCGAAGCTTAGATTTTGAGGCTTGGGCTGGAGCTCAAGCTAGTTGGACTAGAAGCTAGTTATTCCGGTCTACTTGTTGGGCAGGCTGGCCTTCCTTCATCCCATTCATCGCGATGACAGTGAGAAAGAAAAAAGAAAGGAGTGAGAGGGAAATAATCCACCATCTCAGCCGTCCGCTTCTCCTGCTTTTCAAGTCCGGCAAGATAAAGATGGGTCCCTTTCTGAATAAGCCATCCTTCCCGAGAAGAGATATGCGCTACGACTCCAATATCCCTTTGGCGGGCTCCCTCGCAAAAGGGGAAGCAATGAGACTTGTTCTCACGACTACATCTCTCTTTGGTCGGGGATGATTTCCAACAATCCGAAGTTGGAGCGGGGAAAAAATCCCCAGTGGGTAGGGAACCCTCCGTTATAGTTGCTTCAGAAAGAGATATTGGAAGGTTGGGCGATCTCCTATCCTGTCCGGTCGTTGTGGCAAGCGAATCTATTGAGAGATATATTGAGCCAATAAGCGGGATTGACTTGCCGAATAGTGAGATGATGTCACGAAAAATGGCTGATAAGAGTATAGTAGAGCATCTTGAAGTCCGCCTCCGTCCCTTCCACCCAAAAGGAGTTGCTGGAAAGCTGGAACCGAACCTGACTTCCTTATGTATGTTGCCCATCGTTGACGCAATGGTGGAATTCCCCCTATCTCTGGCGGATTGCCCAGGGAAGTCATAAAGGAATGGACATCCGGAACCATGTTACGTGCCCACGAAGTTTGGAGTGGATGCCCGACCTCCTCTACCCCCGAATCCCTTGACCACGCCCCGCTCCGGGGATCACTGAACGAGAGGGACACCCGGCACCACCTATCCCATCGGATCAATCATCCTACCCTGCTGCAGTTACGGAAATGAATGGAAGTGAGGAAAATAGATATATAGTCACTTAAAGTTGAGAGAGGGTTCTCTCCTATCGGTATACGCTTCTCCATTCCGGGACCGAACCAAGCCCCTTTTATCTTTTGCCTATCCCAGAGATGTTTTACCCGATGACCCACTCGCACCAGAACCGATAGTCAGGAATTCTATCTCACCCTCCCATTTCGCCAAGGGAGTCTTTGATTCGCAGCATTCATTGGATTGTTTTTAAGTAAAAAGAAAGATAATGGACTTTCCAGATGTAAATACCCCACCTGGGAAGGAACCATTCCCGATCGGATTGCCTACTGCCCCAAGTCTTCGTTTCCCGCTACACAACCGTCTATAATCCTCGAATACGAAGTGGCCAACCGAGAACTCAAGCGCAAATCTCTATCTGGGAATTGCCGCCAGCCTGCCAACATAGGGGACGAAATATGATCTATTTTGTTTGCTAGTGTTCAGAAAAAGAAAGAAAAGCGATGTGGTACACTATGCACCACTAGCACCCAACCACGGTCTACTAAAGACGACAGGAAAACATTGGTTCAATTCCAATCGTGGTTTTGCATTCGCGACTTCGGATAAAAAGCACCAGTAAGGTAACAGCCTAAGTTCTGATCGGGGTTCAAACTCTTACCAAGAAAATCATGGTTGCTGACTCGCATCCACAAGACGGCACTGATGGGATTACTCCTTGGCTATCCTTTGAGTGTCCGAAAGCTATAACAAAAGGTCTCATTTTCGGGATTTCCTGTTATTTATAAACGGTCCCCTGTCCCATCAATCAAGTGTTCAGTGTTCAACATTCCCATTGATGGGACTGAAATGTGGAGCGGGTTACTAACAACAAGAAGGATAATCACACTGTCTAAACTCCCCGGTTTGTATGCTGCGAGGCGAGTACGAGCGTATGCCCAGTTGTTCACAGGCTTCAGAGTTAAAATATATATATAGAAAATGAACTCCTTTTTTCGGGGGTTAGATTCGATCAAAAAAGCTCGAACGGGAGGTCCCCAACTTCTGGGGTCTCATCCCCCATCTAGGATGATGGAGCTGGGTAATTGCCGGAAAGCTGGTCCGATCGAGCTCGATCGAAGCAGCCCGTCTTGCTATAAGTCAGATTGCCGAAGGGACTATACCAACCAAACCAAAAACCGGAAGAGGGATGCGCCATTAACAGCTTAAATACTGCCTTACGCATAATTTGATCATCGGCAGGGCGAGTTGATGGGCTACCATGACAGTAAAGAGCTCACATTTAAAGGGAAGATCGCCTCTGGATTCAGGATCAGACTTCGGAGCTTGTGCTCTACTAACGGAAGTCACCATACTGAGGGGTTTTCCAGGAGGAAGGACTCGGGACGGAGGTTCAGTGCTGGACTCGTTTAACGAGAGATTAGGAAACAAAATATCTCACCGCCATATGAGGGAGAGAATTCCTTGGTGCCTCCTCAATCGCCGTAGGCTTGGTCTGAATCGGCGAAGCCTCATAAACCATGGGAATGTCGGTCACAATTATCTATCCGAATCAATCTTAGCGGTGGTTTTTTGAAGGGCAGGGTCGCTACCATTCGCAACGCGAATGAAGGCCCGGGGGTCCAGGCATGAATTCTGCTTGTTTTCATTGTAGATCCAAGGATCTACCATAGCGTAAGATAGAGCCCACTGCCTTTGCTTTATAGCTCAGCTCCTCTCAGGCGACCCTCTCTCCGTATTGTAGAATAGTACTCTCAAATTCCTCAGCTCAGGTCCGAGGGGGAAATCGCTCGTACCAAGTTTCCTGTTCCCAGGTACCCGGTATGAGCAACCAAACTTGACCTTTTTTTGTCGCTTTCACGCCATACGGACTCGAATGCTGGCTCCATACGGGATAGACAAAAATAAAGCATTTCTTGCGGGAGGGGCAGCAGCCCTTTTTTTGGCGGCCCTAAAAGCCCTAGCCTATACCTAACCTATAGGCTAGCTTAGCTGCTAGGGGCACTCTTTAGGGCAAAAAGCGCTTCGGGCGCCCAAACCCGAAGGCAGGATTCAAGTGCAAGGAATGCTGTATCCCGGTGGTGAAGATGAGAGCTCTGGCGGCCCTCGTAGCTCTCGGGGGGGAGGGATCAAACTACAAAGCTGTCTGCGATAAGAGAGGTGAACATATTTGTCAACTACAGGCGAGAAAGCTGTCTTAATGAATGCAAGCCCGAGGCAATCCCCGCTACCAACCAACCTTGCCCGAGGAGCAGCCTAGTCTTTCCAATCGTTCACTCCTTCCTCTCCTAACTATGGGTATTGTAACTAAGCCGAATCCGAGACCATAGTCGAAAACTCTTTCTTGTCTTTCAAGAGGAAGTCCTCCTCTCTATAGTTCATTTTCAACTCTCCTAACGAAGGGAAGTAATCCAATCCCGAACGAACCGCATTGCTTGACTGCGACATGCCAACCTGTCACATACATGAAAGCATAAAGCTGTGAAAGCTTTATAATAGATTATATAATCTAATCAAAGGGCTGGCTTTTCGCTCGGTTGATTACTGAAGAAGGCTCTTGTCTCGGTCAGTCTGTTCTAGGCACGAGGTCTTTCCACCATATACCTTTATATATGGGTATCCGGCTCTCGATCGAATGCGACTGCACCTATCCCTGCTTTCTTCGGTGCTGATACTGCCTCTGACTCTCGTGGGTAAACTCCTACTTGATTAGTCAGAACTTCTCTGTCTCAACTCGTGGACCTATCTATCCTCTTCTTTTTTAGAGAGAGGGGCTTTTTGCGAAAGGCTATTCCCGCGGATTGCTCGTCTTTCTTTACCCCAATTAATGGTTTTTACTTTGTTTCAGCCCTTCCTTCATCTTCACCTTCCAGTACTAATCTCTTCTTCTGGGGAAGACCCTTCATCTTACCAGGAAGCCAGCCGTGCTCTTGCCCGAGTGGTGACTTCTTTCGCGAGTGAAAAGCTCGTTTCTTCCTTGCTTTCAAAGTGACGGGTGTGGCATGCGAAAAAAAGAAGCTGGGGCGGGGAGTGGGGTGGCAGGACAAAGAGATGGATGGGTGTATCTGGATCTAGGCCAATTTCCCTATGCGGAGAAGGGGGCATCTCCCTAAACCAGAAGTCGCTAATCTAGGCGTATGGTCTTTGTTCATTCCAAAGAAAGAAGGTAGTGTTCGGTAACTCACTCTTCCCCCAGCGCGCTCTCCACTACCCAGCGGAGTGAATGGAGAGCGCTTTATCCTGATCAACTCCCTCTGATCAATGAATAAGGTCTTTCCCCCACCGCCGGTTGGCTCTTCGTTTCCTATCCACCGGGTGCAAGGTGACCCCCTAGCCAAAGACTTCCTTTCCCTTTTCCGTAACCTTCAACTAAGCTTCAAGACCGATTCTCCCCTGTGCAAAGTCCTAACTTGGATCTTCCTACCGCTGATGAGAGGCCATCCCCTCCTTCCGCAGACACCTCCCTACCACCATATATGAAATATGCCTTGTCTGATTTTCAATCCTCCCTCCTCCCTTCAACAGATCCGTAAGGGCAGATCTGGTAGCAAGAGATCAATTATCAGATGTTGTAAAGGGATTGCCTAGCTAGCGCATATCGAAGAGTTGGAGACGGAGTTCCTGCCACTGTAGAAAAAAGCCGTTGATGGATCAATTTCTGTAGGTGGGTCTCAACTCGGATCGAGACATTCGGATTTGCCGATGAAGAGTACTGCCTTGGAGGGGTAGGGGTTGTAGGGGAAGAACCAACCTTTTCGGGTTACGGGAAGTCCTATCGAGCGACTGGATTAAAGCGAGAAGAAGAAAGTCAAAACTGAAACCTACCGACCCAGCGCAGTGCCTTTGAAGAATAGTGAATGTAGACCGGAGGACTCTTTAGGCGGAGTGGCTTTCTTGGAGGCCTGTCTTCTTCGAAACTCTAAACTTTTTAGTTTGGACAAAAGAAAGAGGGCTATAGCCTTTAGAGGGCCAATTGAAATTTCCTTTTGATAGTTCCAGTTGCTTACGAAGATCCAAGTCCAGCTACTTACGAAGAAGGGCAGACAGACTAAGCGTGGTAGTCGAGTGAACGGGTGGACGAAGACCGTACAGCAACAGCAGTACACCGCCCCACTCAGGGAAACAATTCTGAATGAGGGTCGATTACTCGGAAGTCAACCAATCTTGTTCATCTGCGGATGCCAATAAGCAACTAGTCGTGCCGGGATCAATCAGAAAAACTATACCTTACGGTTGAATTGAATAGAGAAGGGTGACAACCTGGACTCCCCGAGTAACCTTCTAAGTTGCCTTCAGTGGATTTCTAAATGCGTTCTTAGCATCTACGGACAAGCCGTTTCTGGCGGCTAGTGCCCCGCGTTTCAAGTTGACAGATTCGTATTACTTCGAGATAACTGTCAGAGCCCCTTCTCGAACTCCTAGAAAATGCCATTCCATCGGGTTCTCACGCCCGCCCGAATTTGAGATAACGCGCTAGGAAGCATAACGCGGAAGATTTGTTGCCGCCCATTTACGGTCGCAAAGGCTCTATTGACTTAGGCCACCGTAACCAGTCGATCTAGCCGCACCGGGATTGCGCCAGAGGGGTGAATTACATCCGTCCAGCTTGCAGCATAGACTCAGGCGAGAACCATATAACATCTCTAATTAAAGAGAGTCTACCTTCCACATTCAAGTCAGATCACCTAGATAGTATCTTGCGGGATTAGTCAAGTAACTTCCATAGTAGGTTTCACAGAAGGGGAGATAGAGCCGAAAGACAGAATAGAATATACCGTTCTTCCCCCATACGAAGTCAGAAGTGGAGCGACGAACTTCCCTTGAAATTATACTTGCCCTGTCTGGCCTTTTCTCGAGGGCGAAGGCGTCGAACTCAGGGTCTTTTGAACATTCGCCGAGGTCTGCTTCACACTCACTTCAGCCATCTTTGGTGGCAATGCTTTCTTCGTCGGTCTCTCATCCGAGGGGACTACATTCCATCCTTCCTTCGTCCTCTTGGCAGCTCGTGTTTCGACTTTTTGAGAGACGACTTTGCCACCCTCTGCTGTGACTACAGCCTTGTCTCCTGCGATTTTGCTTTCTTTGGGGGTTTCACTCTCTCTTTTTCTGGGAGTCCCCGGCAGTAAGGAAAGAGACTCCAAAGGCCTAAGCTATTTTATCGAGTTTAGCCCGTAGTTGCTGTTCCAGCCTTTTTTGTTGGTCCTTACAGCTTATTTAAAGCAGGAATTTCGTATTGTGCTTTTTCTCTAGATTTTTCACCTTTTCCTTCAGATTCTTGGTTGGAGTCAGTGAGGGGTAGCGGCATCATCCTCGGCCTAAGGAAGCAGCACTGAAAAGCCTGCATTTCGTGGTCGAGAGCCAGCCCTTCAAAACTAAACCTTTTCTTCTTTGTGCAGTAGACCATTCAGAATGAAATGCAGTAGATACAGTTCCTGCTTAAGCCATTGATCCTCAACCACCAGCATCCGAGCTAGTTGATCTCGTTGCTTGAGTTGCTCAGGATTTCTGTCTATGAGCGAGCGACGTGTAGCATGCTGGGAAACTGGGGGTGGGTGGGCATAGGGGGCAATACGAAACATAATGATTATGGTCGAATCGGCAGGATGGGTGGGTGAATCGCATCGATTGCATCAACGACATGATGATCGTAGTTCGAGGCTCGGCATTGGCATCGAAAAATGTGATTTGCTTCTTCCTTCGATGCTGCTTTTGCCCTTGCCCTTGCTTTAGCCGCCTTAGCCTCTTCCTCTGGTTTCCTACCACGCCATGCCGCGGGTGCTTCTGCGGCTGGGTCTTGCTCTCGATCAACTGAGTAAACTGCTGCTCTTCCAACTTGCTTTCGTGATAGCCCAACAGTCTCGGAATTACACACGGCAACCAAACTCCCCTACTATAGATAAGCCGCTACTTTCCCTCTCGCGATCAATTCTAGCCCGGTCAGCCGTCCAGCTAATACCCAAGTAAATGAGTGCAAGCACGGTTCTGTACCTGGTTTTGTTGCAACTGAAGGATATGAAAGGCAACTAAGAAAGAAGAAGATAAAGAGCTAGGAATGATCAAGCCCTTTGAGGAGCTGGAAATCATCCTTGCTTTTGTGAAGAAGTTGTAGTTGAGCTCAGGCGTTTTCGAACTTCAAAGTCCTTACAGCGTACTCAATCTTTAACCGGCATCTCGTACTACCTATAGCATCATTAGTCTAGCTAGCATTCTTTAGCCCTCGTCCTTTCATTATGGCATGAGTAGCGGCTTCAGCGGTCTACCTCCGAGTAGGCAAAGCAGCAGTGGTAGCATCAGTACCTTCATAGTCTTTTTTTTTACAATAAAGAAAGGTGAACTAGTAGATAGGGTTGAGTCAGTTGTTGATCCAAGAAGTGGTAGTAGCATACCTTCCATATCAAGAGCTAGAGAGATTTCCGACCCATTTTCTGTCGTGAGGTTGAGTTCCTTATCTAGAAGCATACTGAGATAGATAGTCATAGTGGCTTCCATACCTATCTCCGGTAGAGCTCAGAGCATCTCAACCTATGACTAGTAGACCTCCATAAGAGCACCACCAGGATAGTAGTTGAACATCTCTTTCTTTAGTGAAAGCAATGAGAGAGTTGACCTACGACATCCATCCCGACCGAGACTACTTCATGCGCAACTTCAAGATCTCCTGCCTCAAGAAAAAAATGCACCTTACAGATCTTCATTTGCGGAGTGCAAGCTATGCAAAAACGGAGGAGGTGCTCATCCTAGAGTAAACGCCCGATCATCAAAAGGCCTTGAAGAAGCTTTCTCTTTATATAACTACTACTTGGTTAGCTTTATGCACTCTTCCCTCTAAAGGTTTTTTTCAAGT
>NZ_CAAAFO010000129.1:47696-52807 GCF_900634715.1 Candidatus Protofrankia californiensis
CGGGAGATCTTGGAACGTGCCCGTCGTATGAATGCGCATACAAATAGGGTCACTATTCGCCTACTACTAAGTAAAGGCGGAGAGTGGATTCTAGATTATATCAGTCGGGTAGGCTGGACTGGGGTTCTGGGAAAATATCTAAAAATTATTCTTTGCAAGAGACATCCCTGGGTTTAGTGATGTCTCCGGCAGCCTTGCTGGGATCTCCAGATCGAATAATTTGTTTACAAGACGCTCTTAGGGGGTCTTGTTTTCTCGGATTCCAGCTTTTTACTTTTCTTATAAAAAAAAAAAGGCTTTGACCTACTCCCTGAGCAGAGATGCACGCTTTATGTAGTGGGGTCATGTATACTCATTGGATGGCTTTTTTTTGGGAGTAATGAGCAAATTCCATTGCATCAAAATCAATCAAGATCTATTGTTCAGTAAACTATTATACTTCTCGCATGCAGTATCCGAGTCTTGCCCATTTAAGGAAGATGGAGGAGGTATGTGTCCTCTCGGTCGCCTTGACCAATCACAGATCAGCCCGACTAACGGTCGCTTTGATCCGTTACACATCAGCTCGAAAGTACCCCTTTCCATTATGATGATAGGGGTGGACGGTAGGGCTAAAAGAGGCATAATCGCTGGAACGGCTCGAAGTGGGCCGACTATCTTCCATATATATATGGGTATTCGGCCTTTAATGAGAGAGTCAAGTTCTAGACTCAAGTTAGCAAAAAACAAGACTGAGGTCGATAGGGACATTACTGGTAATTGCTAAGGTGCTTTCTGAAGTATTAACCATTGGCTAGCGCTCATCTCCAGCTCTGTTTCCAGCCTTTCATTTCATATACCATTCCCGTATGCCATACCTCTTATTTCATCTTGCTATACGTCCAAGCCTTCTCCCATCGGTAGTTGGAAGCAGAACTGAGACTGGATGTAACTGAAGGAAAGGGGATATAGATACGATAGGAGGGCACGGTTAAGCAGGTAAGCGAAGGCTCTCTCTCTCGCTCTGTGGTCTTGTGTAAAGCCTTTCTGCCCATTATGGATCTTCATTCTAAGTGAGCAGGTCGAATTTGAGGTGATAGCAATAATAAGCAGGGAAGCAGAAGCAAGAGGTCTTCAAAGAACTTTTGTATAATCAAACTTCTCGGTCGCATTTCATTGGTCTCTAAGGCAAAGTCTCGCTTAATCGTTCATCGATCTTTTCTTCTTTCTTCAACCGGTCATATCTGATCTGTAGCTGGTAGCGACATGAGGAAAAGGTCCGGAATGGTGTATTTTATTTGCAAAATTGCGAGTTTAAGGGGTCAAGTACGGCCTCTAAAAACATGCGATAATCGGCTTTTTTAGTAGCATCTGTCCTTCCCGGCCTGCTGTCGTCAACGGTCCGCTTCCTTGAATGAGAGTTGGTCTTCCCGATCCACGAATACTGTCCGTTGTCCTTTACTTGTTTAGTGACATCTGTCTGAGGGCATCTGGAATTGTCTCTTTCGGTATTCACTCTTGTAAACGGTCGCAAACGCTCATCTGTCCACGAAGACGCTTCCTAAGTAACTCAGGTATGGCTTTGGTTAAGTAAATTGACTCCCTCTTCACCAGTAGCCAAGGTAGGCATAATCCGCGTGAACTCTTTAAAGTGTTTCGTGCCTCACCTCACTGGTGCTCTTCGCCAGATCTTTTTTGAAGCAAGAAGCACTCTTTCCTTATGAAAGGGTCTCGTTCTGCCGTATGGGCTTTCCCCAAGGTGTAATAAGTCTTATCTAGCTAGATCCTAAGATCTCGATCCACGGCTTAGTAATCCGCAGACGCTTCATACGAAGCCGAATCCGCTTAATCAGGGGAATCTACTGATCCAGGTAGGTGAGTTGGTATATAACCAAAGAGCAGAGGGAAAACTCGACCAGAAGACCTGCTAACCTAAGCGCCCACGAAGAGAGATTTCGAATACTGAACTAATGTAGGTAGTAGGCCTTCAACCAACTTTGGGATCCTTTATCACAGAGCCGATTTCCTCAAAGCCGCCCTCTTTTCCAGAACATTACCTCAACTTGCCATCAATACCAAGTGCGTTCGTAAGCCCCTTTAGAGATAGGGCAGCTTCTGGTAGGGATAGGATCAGTTCACCTTCGCATGCCGATTTTTATTACTCGAAAGAGAAGAAGCTCTACCCCGGTGTTAAGGGCACCCAGCCAGGGATGTCCCCACACAGAGAGTTTGCCCCCCCGGGTATGTTTGCCATATATCGGGGTGGAAGATGGAATCGGGGCGGTTGGCTGCGGAGCCTGATGCAAGCCTTCCTCAGGCTGAATTCATATTTCAGTAGAACCCGGGAGAGCTCTTACTATTCAAAATTCACTGTTCTGGGGTGTTGGTCTATCTAGGTTGGGTAGGGCCCCAAAGGTAGTTGCCCCATCTCTCTTCCACCCTTTCCCGTGATATAGAGGCTAGCACAATTCCTAAGGTGAAGGCGAATTGATTGATTTCATATTCAAAAAAATGCTGAATTGTCAGCTAGCTCTTCCCCTTTCCCGGCTCACTCATTATGCAAGCAAGCAGCGGTTCAACGCTACACCGCTTTTGCGTAAATTCCTTCCTGGGTCTCACTCCCACCTATTCCTACCGTCGAACGATAGAGAGAGTTCTTTGTTCATCCCGAAACCATAGGGTTTCTTACTGAATTAGCTCACGCGAAAAAGTCGGTCGCTTCATGCATGTTCCAGATTGTGGCTACTACTTTCTCTCCTGGCACCTCAACCGCTAATGCAAGCATCCATCTAGTTCCATTCTATACCCTGCCCTCCCCTTCGTATGTATTGATCGCTATCCATTTTCCTTGCATCCATCCCGGGAGCGGAGCTATACCGAAAAAGATTGAAAATGGATATCAGTCTTCTATGTTCTCACCCTCTCTGTTCCCCAGCAACTTCAAGGCAACCAAAGGGTAGGGGAGATGGAACAACGTCCAAGCTGTGACAACTCCCAAACCTACCAGCAATTTAAAGTTCAGATGCTCCACTCCAATTAGGGCAACAAAATCTATCTCCTTCATCCCAACAACATCAAAATCAGCCAGCCACACCAGGTAGCTCCCATCGCTTCGACAGTCCAGAGTGCTCCTGTTCAACAGTAAAATTGGAAAGGTCAAAGCAATGGCTAGCGTAGGCGTCGACAATTGACTTCTTTTGCTGACCGGGTTATGGTTATCTTTGACAAGTAAAGTTCATTAAACATGATGGGCTTGCCCACCTATCGACCGCCTCCAGAACCTAAGCTTCTAGGCTATGACCCCAACAAATCTCGCTAATTCCATCCTGGGTATAGCACTAACATATGCATAGCTATTAGGCATTTTTTTTTTCAATACCTCGTTGAGGAGGGTAAGATCAAACTTGATGGGAATTCTATCCAACCCCCAACATCCACCGCTGCTCCATCGAACCTCTCTCTTCACATAGTCAGGAAGTGGGTTCGTGAACCATGTGAAAAGAGAGGGCAAGGCTCCCATGGAGAGCCAAACGTCTTCAAGCATGCCAAAACAACAACAAGCTAGCCTTAATCAGACTTCTCATCCTTATGGTGCAGTGCCACCCTGTTATGGAAACTTTGACAAGCAGTCTACGGCACCTAAACAACCGCTAGTGACGATTCCTTTTCCTATGGTTATGCCCATTTTTTTAGCACAAAATCCTCAACCATATTATACTACTCCAAACATTTCAGGCCTCGAGGTGGCAGATCCTCGAGAACCGCTCACCCCTTCACTGGAAACGACTTATGCTACCACACCCCAAGCAGCGGTCGGGGCGCCCATCGACATGGCGGGGAAGCCTAGCAGAACTGCTATCCCATACTTGGCTAGACCCATTCCATTTAGGCTTGATGATCTTTGCATCAATACCCTGACCTTGTGCTACAGACAGCATCAGTCAATACCACAAAGTCAGGAAAGAATTCTCATTCGCAGCTACAGTCTCAACCATGGCCTGCTTTTTCGAATCCATCCTTTTCTATCTCCTACATACCCATGAAGCAAATCTTCCTGCCGATTATGGAACTTCTGTCCACTTCACAAGTCCATCGGGCTGCCAAAGGCTAGCACAAGCGAGCGCTCCTAATTCCATTCGGTTTGCAAGCGGCAGTCTCTTTTCTCCCCAAGAAATTACCTTCACTCAGAAGGATTTTGACTTTACATTCGCTATCCCCATACTCGACCCCTGTATGTAGATGCCTTTGTAGACCACTACCAAAGAAAGAGGATCTTGATAAAAACTGGTGCAGGATTTCATATTTGCACATTGAGTACAGCCAGGCAGTTGAATTTGTACCCTTCCTGGTTTGCTCCTCACTACAGCTGCTTGTGCATATGACGTGACCACTCGAAGCGCGCAAGGTATAGTAGTTCGACTTAATCTCCAAGTGGGATCCCGGTCAACTCTATTCCATGTAGCGAGAAAGAGATCCCATTTTGCCCTTGGATCCACGCCAACTTGGTTGTGGCATCCTCATCTCATATCAGTCTCAAGTTTCCCATGAACGGATGATGTCTCTACCTTGATAGCGACCCCGTCAACCCAAGCTTCATTCAAGTTCAGTCCCTTCTCCTCGATCCTGTATTGATCCACGACCATCCTTGGTATCCTTTGTGGATATCCCACATGAAATTCGCGATGAGGGTTCCAAACCTCTTCTATCCCACGTTGAGATTTTAGAAAAGGTGGGGCTTGGGCACAAGCTCAACTTCTTCGATTAGGCTACCACCTGGTTTAGCTGAGGATGGGATTTGCTACCTAATTAGGCACCTTTGGTCTAGGCTTTGACCCCAAAGTTGACTTTGGATTCATAGACTGAACTTGACAGGTTCCACTGCGGAAAACCCCTCGCTACACAAGTCGCGTCACCGCATTTGTTCAGTCGGGTCGCCAAAGCAGCGGTGATGAAGGCTGACAAGCACGATTGACCGGAACTGGAGTCTCACGAGGGATTTAGCAGTTCCATGGCTGCATATTCAGTCGAGCACATGTGACTGAGTCGCCCGTACCTGAGCTCGAGAAAGATTCCTTATACTGACCGTGTCTGCTTCAAACCCTAGACTCGTCTCGTGTAGTGTAGCAAGACTA
>NZ_CAAAFO010000129.1:53346-55846 GCF_900634715.1 Candidatus Protofrankia californiensis
AGGCCTTACTATAACCAACCTCACAGATCCCACTCAATCTTTTACACCGATGTATCGTACTCTCTCGACCAGGTCATCATAAGAAAAGACTGCTAAATCTTTCCGAAGTGAGAGAAGGAGGGAAGGCGCGCTACAACTAACATAACAGCCAGCTGAAAAACGCTAGCTAGCTAGGCTAGCGCGCAATGGCTTTCTCTGATAGGGGCTCGCTTCTTCAAGCGGAGCCCAACCTATACAAGACAAGGTGCTGCTCGCTTTCTCTCAGCCACTAGTGGCTTATTTATGTAGTGGTCGGCATTCCTACGTGCTCCTCCTTGCTCCCCTACTTAAGAATCCAAAGGTCACCTTTGGATGTTGTCGTGACGCTTTGGTTACGAAGGTTGCCGGGGTCTAGGTTTATGGATGGATTCAGTCAACGAAAGTCCCTAAAACTCAATCAATATCAACAAGATGTCGTGACCGGGGTTTATTTTGTCAGAAAAGAAAGTAGGTTTCGGGGGTTCATTGATTAGTAAACCTCCGGTGCTGGTAAGGTCGGGACCGTGGTCGTCCGTCTCCAGTTTGCCGGCCGATAAGATCTTTGAGATTGACCAGCCAGCTGGGTTGGTTTGGCTATTCCTTTCTATTGAAAAGGAGTCAGCTGTCTGCGCGAGTCACCTTCTTCTAGGCTCCGCTGGACGACACGGCATTCTCGTTCAAATATAGGCCGGCCGTACTTGTGATGGTTCCCAAGGATCCAATATGACCACTTAGGTCTACGTTGCCACGATATTGTTCTATGGAAGCGGGCGGGCAAGTTCGGCCCGGTTTTTTTTGGTGTCGTAGGGGAGGGATTGACCTTTCTAACGCATATTCAGTCGTACCGGCATGGCCCCACTGATTTGTTTTCGATCGGAGCATCAAGCAGCGCAACCCGGTTCTACTTGACTAAGCCCCGTGCTCGTCCAAGGAGGGAGTTTGCTTTACCCAACTCTCTTTTTGATAACAAGGCGGAAACCCCCGACCCAACATTCATGAGTTTCGAATGAAGAATGAAGAGTGCCCTGCCCCAGCAAGCATCTACTCCTATCAAAATGAAAAGCGTGATTTTACTAAACAAGCAATAAAATCCCTTTCTTTCTATGTTCTTAGTCAAGCCTAACGCCCTGCAATCTTTCGAAAGCGCTCACGAGCAAGAAAACGGATGCGCTAACGCGCAACGGCTTTCGCGCAGCTCAATCCCTTGCTTTGTTCTATAGTAAGGGGCTTTTTTTTTAATAAGGCTCGCGCTAGGCGCTCACGTTTTTTGGCTTCCCTAAAATCGAATCTTTGAAAGTTGGTAAAGACCCACCCCTTGTTTCAGTCAGAATGAGTCCCCGGGACCCCGGGACATTGGCTTCCGCCAACAGTGGACTATTAAGGATCGCATCCCGCGCATATTCTACATTATAGCCTGCAACTGATTCAGCTTCCGCTTCTGGGAGATCAAACGGAGCTCGATTAGTTTCTGCTAGACGAGAAATAAAGAACATAACCAATACAGGGAACAAGGGAATACCGGACCATATCTGCTTTTGCGCCATGACAATCTCACTCGAATTACGGGGACCTACACATATTAGTACAGTATACCGGGGTCCCCGGCCAGAACCACACGTGCAAGTTTCCCTGCATGTGGCTCGTCCGTGCTTTCCGAGGCGCTGCCTGTGACTCAGCATGGGAGAAGGGGAAGGGGGCGGAACTGCACACTTTCGTGTTCAGAGCATTGTCCGAGTGAATAGGCAGCGCCTACCACGCAAAGCTTTCTTGAAGAGGCTGGGCTGCTTCCTTTTCGGCGCCCGCCTTTTTTGAATTTAGATGTTGGGGCAAGGCAAGCCCCAGGAAAGTATAGGTTGGCTTCCAGCTCCATCTCGGCCGGCATCCTGCTCTCGAGGGGGTGGAGTCCTGGAGCGAACTACTCATTGCTGTCTTGCCCCAATCCAAGGAAGGGCATTTGGTGAGGAGCATTGTTTTGAGGGAGGGAAAGCGTGGTTGACAAGCCACTTCGAGGAGGCGACTGGCCTGGTCGGGAAGATATTACCGGAGAGCTTCAGTCTCTATGTGAATCTCTTTCTATGTTAGCTAGCGGGGGCGGGCTTTCCTATGGTAGTCCCGCTGCGGCCTCTGACCGTCCGTCCCGTCTCATCTGGATTTGGCTATACTTTTATGTAGCCAGCTTAACATGAGAGCCTTTAGAAAAAGGCTAAAAAGGCACTCATCAGTCAGCTCGGCCCCTTTCTTCCTATTCCGCTTTGCCGCCTATTAAGAGAAGAGGTCCCGTTCAGGCGGCCCGCCTTTATTCATCTATACCAGCTGCCACGCACGACCCAATAGGAACGATTTTCGCGCCCCTCTCTAGATAAGAAGCAGAACGCGCCATCACCTACAGCCCTTTCCTCTGCCGGGGACTTCCACGAAATGAAAACGGGCGGCATCGTCGTATGCTCGACATTTGTTGCCCTGGTTTATATCCCGGAGTACT
>NZ_CAAAFO010000130.1:0-4138 GCF_900634715.1 Candidatus Protofrankia californiensis
GTTCACCATGGGGCACCTCTCGATGCCCGTCTGGGACAACCTCTCAAATCTGCTGGAATCTTGTTGAGTCAAACCACCCCGGATCACCCGGCGACCGCCTCAACGACTCCTCCGAACACTCACAGTGAGCCTCGGGCCGGGGATGGGGGCCATCCGAGCGATGAGCTTGGCTCGGATGTCTCCCGGCTTTCCGCCGGCAAGGAGAACATTACGGGTGGCCAACGGGATCGTCAAACGCCAGAGACTTTTTGATCTGTGATGTACATCACATCATTCGAATGTCGCCTTGACCCACCCGTCTGGTATGGGACTATTACTGGCCGCCCCGGATGCCCGGGCTGGAGATCGTGAAGATGCCCGGAGGCCCAGGTCAAAGGCGGTTCGATCATGGTTTTCACGCCGCCGGAGCCACCGGAAACCGTGGAGTGGAGCTGCCCGGCAGGCTCCTGATACGGACTCCCCAGGCGAGGTCCCGTCAGGCGAGGTCCGTCAGGCGAGGTCTCGGCCGGGTTCCGGCGCCGCTGCCGGTGCTGGAACCGTCCGGCGCTCACGCCGCGAGCCGCTGACCGACAGCTCCCCTGTGATCCACAACCGCCATTCCCGATCCGCTGCGGCCCTGACCCCGACCCGGGGCCCATGGGCAACCCGAGCTTCGTCGATCCCAGGGCCCGCGCAGAGCACGAGCGCGGCATCGTCCGCGGGCAGAGCGGGCAGAGCGGCACTCCCACCGGAATCGCCCCTCCCGACGAGGTCGGCACCATCGGGTCCTGCACCGATGGGGCCAGCACCAACGGGGCCGGCACCGATGAGGACGAGGTCGGCACCGTTGAGAGAGCCGTCGACGGCCAGCGCCCTGGTGAGTCGGGCCGGCCCCCTGGCCAACGCCGCCCTGGCCAGGTGCGAACGGCCGCGCGCCGCCCTGTCCGCCCCCTCGACCACCTCACCGGCGCGCAGGAGGACAGCGGCGGCTTCGCCGACCGGCCCGCACACGATGTTCATGCACCAGTGCATGCCGTATATGAAGTAGACGTACAGGTGCCCGGGTGGTCCGAACATCACCGTGCACCGTGGGGTCAGGCCGTGGAACGCGTGCGAGGCGGGATCGTCCTCGCCGCCGTAGGCCTCGACCTCGGTCAGCCGAACGACGACCCCACCCCGACGCAGCCGGGCACCCAGCAGGTTACGGGCGACATCCAGCGGCGGCCGGTCGTAGAACCGCCGGTCCGGGACGCTCAGGAGCCGCCCGCCCACTCACGGTCCTGACGCAGGCGTTCGGTGAGCGCGGCCAACTGCTCGCGCACCCGTGCCGGCGCCGTCCCACCCGGAGCCGAACGGGCCTCCAGCGCGCCCTGCACGGACAGCACCGAACGCACACCCGGGGTTAGCCGGGGGTTGATGGCCGCGAGCTCCTCGGCACCGACCCCGTCGAGGCCGACGTCGTGCGCCACACACCAGGCCACCAGCTGCCCGACCGCCTCGTGCGCCTCCCGGAAGGGCACCCCGCCCCGGACGAGGTACTCGGCCACGTCCGTCGCCAGCGCAAACCCGTCCGGAGCGGCCTCGGCGAGGCGCTGGCGCCGCACCCGCATCGTGGCCACCGTCCCGGCGGTTGCCGGCAGCACCAGCAGGAGGGTGTCGACCGCGTCGAACACCGGTTCCTTGTCCTCCTGCAGGTCGCGGTCATAGGCCAGAGGAAGCCCCTTGAGCACCGTGAGCAACCCGATGAGCGCCCCGATCAGGCGGCCGGACTTGCCCCGGGCGAGCTCGGCGACGTCCGGGTTCTTCTTCTGCGGCATGAGCGAGCTGCCGGTGGCGAAGGCGTCGTCCAGCTCGACCCAGCCGAACTCGCGGCTGGTCCACAGGACGATCTCCTCACCGAGCCGGGACAGGTGCACGCCGATCAGCGCGGCCACGAACAGGAACTCCGCGGCGAAGTCACGGTCGGAGACGGCGTCGATCGAGTTCTCGAAAGCCGAGTCGAAGCCGAGTTCGACGGCGACACCCTGGGGGTCCAGCGGCAGCGAGGAGCCGGCCAACGCCCCCGCTCCGAGACTGCACACGGCGGCACGGCGATCCCAGTCCCGCAGCCGGGCGACGTCCCGGACGAACGCGTGGACGTGCGCCAACAGCTGGTGGGCGAACGAGATCGGCTGGGCGTGCTGGAGGTGGGTCATCCCGGGCGCGGGCGTGTCCACGTGCGCCGTCGCCTGGTCGACGATGGCCAGCTGCAGGTCGATCAGACGGGCAGCCACCTGGCGGACGTGATCCCGCAGGTACATCCGCAGATCGGTGGCAACCTGGTCGTTGCGGCTGCGCCCGGCCCGCAGCTTGCCCCCCAGGGTGCCGAGGCGTTCGAGCAGCCCCCGCTCCAACGCCGTGTGCACGTCCTCATCGTCCACGGTCGGGCGGAAACGCCCGGTACGCACCGCCTCCGACAGATCGTCGAGAGCGGCGAGGACGGCGGTGAGCTCGCCGTCGTCGAGCAGACCGGCACGGTGCAGCACCCGGGCGTGGGCACCGGATGCCTGCAGGTCGTAGGGGGCCAGCCGCCAGTCGAACTGGACGCTGACCGACAGGCGGGCCAGCGCCTGCGCCGGACCGCCGGCAAAGCGGCCACCCCACAATCGGGTCGGCGGCGGGGACACCGACGACGGGGACGCCGCTGGCTGGGACCCCGCCGACGACGGGGATACCGGTGGCTGGGACCCCGGTGCGCTCACCGTGACAGCCGCTGTTCCCGAGCGGCCCACACCTTGCTCGGCAGCCCCCACAGGTCGATGAAACCGCGGGCGTCGCGCTGGTCGAACTGGTCGCCGGCGTCATAGGTCGCCAGTGCGTGGTCGTACAGGCTCGCCTCGCTGCGCCGCCCCACCACCTGGGCCACCCCGCCGGCCAGGCGGATCCGCACCTCGCCGCTGACCCGGACGCTGGATGCGTCGACGAACGCGTCCAGCGCGGTCCGCAGCGGCGAGTACCACAGGCCGTCGTAGACCAGCTCGGCCCAGCGCTGGTCCACCCCGCGCTTGAACCGGGCGACTTCCCGCTCCAGGGTGAGGTCCTCCAGGTCACGATGGGCGGTCAGCAGGGTTATCGCCGCCGGGCACTCGTATATCTCCCGGCTCTTGATCCCCACCAGTCGGTCCTCGATCATGTCGATCCGCCCGACGCCCTGCGCGCCCGCCCGCGTGTTCAGTTCCGCGACCAGAGCCACCAGCGGCAGCGCGCGGCCGTCCAGTGAGACCGGGAGCCCGTCGACGAAGCCGATCGTCACCTCGTCCGGCTCCCGCGCAAGCGTCGGGTCGGCGGTATAGACGAAGACGTCCTCCGGGGGCTGCGCCCACGGGTCCTCGAGCACGCCGCACTCGGCTGTGCGGCCCCACAGGTTCTGGTCGATGGAATAGGGAGAACGTGCTGTCACGTCGATCGGAAGGTCTCGTTCGTCCGCGAAGGCGATCGCCTTGTCCCGGGTCATCCCCGAGTCACGGACCGGCGCCAGAACCTTGAGATCCGGTGCCAGCGCCATCACGCCGACCTCGAAACGCACCTGGTCGTTACCCTTGCCGGTACAACCATGGGCGATGGCCCCGGCACCGAAGGTGTGAGCCGCCTCCACGAGGTGCCGGACGATGATCGGCCGCGACAGCGACGAGATCAGCGGATAGCGGTCCATGTACAGGGCGTTCGCCCGGATGGCGGGGGCGACGAACGACCGGGCGAACTCCTCCCGCGCATCGACCACGACCGACTCCACCGCCCCACAGGTCAGGGCGCGCTGCCGGATCAACTCAAGATCCTCACCACCCTGACCGACATCGACGGCCAGGGCCACGACCTCCGCGCCGGTCTCGGCGCCGATCCAACCAATGGCCACGGACGTGTCCAGGCCGCCCGAATATGCCAGTACCACGCGGTCAGTCACCGCTGATCAACCTTTCTTCTCTTCGTTCCCGGGCGTTGCCTTCAGCCGTTGCCTCCGGCCCCGGCAATGTCTGTTTCTGGGGCCCACGCCCATGCCCAGGTTCCCGAACCACTAGCCGGCGGGGGCGGAGGAACTGGGGTCGACCAGGCCCGCAAGAGAGTCACGGGTCCGGCCCTCGGCCAGGCCGAGCAGCCGGGCGGCCAGTTCGGGCCCGGTCGG
>NZ_CAAAFO010000130.1:4501-5339 GCF_900634715.1 Candidatus Protofrankia californiensis
ATGGTGCCCATGACCTCCAGCAGCGACGCGCGGTCCAGGGCCGAGGCGAACAGCTGCGCCGCACCCGGCGGGGTCCGCAGGACCACCAGGTCGCCGTTGGCCTCGGCCGAGACCAGCAGCTCCTCGCAGAGCCTGCCCAGCGGCAACCGCACGGACTCGGCCGGCGCCAGGTTGACGTCGACGGCATAGACGAGCCCGCCCTGCGGGCTGCGCACCTTGGTCGCGCCGAGATCCTCCAGGTCGCGTGACAGCGTCGCCTGCGTGACCTGGACGCCTTCGGCCGCGAGCAGCCGGGCCAGCTCCGTCTGCGAACGCACCGGCTGCCGGGCGATCAGGGCGGCGAGCCTGACCTGGCGTGCGTGCTTGGTCAGCGGTGCGGCCGCATGGCGCACCGCCCCGGGCACCTGTGCGGTCACGGCAGCCCCAGGCGCCTGGGTGGTCACGGTGGCGTGGCCCTGCCGGCCTGTCACGGCGTGACCTTGCCGGTCAGCGCCGCGGGCAGTGGGTGGCGCGCCGCGTCACCCGGCCGGTCGCCGGCAGCCCGATCGTGATCTTCCAGCAGGAACGACTCCAGCAGGAACGACAGGAGTGCCTTCTGCGCGTGCAGCCGGTTCTCGGCCTGGTCGAAGACGACCGATTGGGGGCCGTCGAGCACGGAACCGGCGATCTCCAGGTCGCGGTGCGCCGGCAGGCAGTGCATGACGATCACATCGTCGCCGGCTGCCTCGACCGCCTTCTCGTCCAGCCGGTACGGCTGGAAGACCAGCGACCGGCTTTCCGTCTGATTGTCCTGGCCCATCGACGCCCAGACGTCGGTATAGAGCACGTCCGCGCCGGC
>NZ_CAAAFO010000130.1:5656-6752 GCF_900634715.1 Candidatus Protofrankia californiensis
GGCCAGCGCGCCGGCGAGGACCAGCGAATGCGCGACGTTGTTACCGTCCCCGAGATAAGCCAGTGCCAGTCCGGAAAGATTACCTTTTTTCTCCCGGATCGTCTGCAGGTCGGCAAGCGCCTGGCACGGGTGGGCGTGGTCGGAAAGCGCGTTGACCACGGGCACCGAAGCCGCCGCGGCCAGCCGTTCCAACCGCTCCTGCGCGAACGTCCGTATGATGATCATATCGACGTACCGGCTGAAGACGGCGGCCGTGTCCTCGATGGACTCGCCCCTGCCAAGCTGGGTGGTCGCCGCGTCCACCACCACCGGGTGCCCGCCGAGCTCGGCCACGGCGACGTCGAAGGACAGCCGGGTCCGGGTGGAGGGCTTCTCGAACAGCAGCACCACCGAACGGCCGGCAAGCGGCCCGGGCTCGCCGGTACCCGCGCGGCGGGTCGCCTTCAGCCTGTCCGCCGCGTCCAGGATGGCGGCCTGTTCCTCCGGCGTCAGGTCGGTGTCGAGGAGGAAGTGTCGGGTCATGAGACGGCGTCCAAAGCGAACAGGGCAAGCAACAAAGCAAGCATCGTAGGGAGCGCCGGCGAACGAGGAGCGCAGCGAAGGGCGCTGTCGGGGTGCACCGTCATGCGCCGACCTTAGAACGTTCGGTGGCAGGTCGTGCCTCCCCGGCGACCGCGGCCTGACCGGCAGCCGCGGCCTGGCCTGCGATCACGGCCTGACCGGCGATTCCCGGCAGCGCCGCGACGAACTCGTCCGCCTCCGCGACCGAGAGCACCAGCGGTGGGGCGAGCCGGACCGCATCCGCGCTCACCGCATTGACCAGAAAGCCCGCCTGGCGGGCCGCAGTTTCGAAGGCGGCGGCGAACGGCGAGTCGAGCTCGATCGCCAGCCACAGCCCACGGCCGCGGACCCCGACCACGCCCGGTGCGCCGGCGCCGCGGATCCCGCCGGCGAGCGCGCCCCCCACCCGCACCGCGTTGGCGATCAGGTCGTCCCGTTTGATGGTGTCCAGCACGGCGAGCGCGGCGGCGCAGACGACCGGCCCCCCGCCGAAAGTGCTGCCATGATCACCAGGACGCAACAGCTGCCCGGCCGG
>NZ_CAAAFO010000130.1:7100-10419 GCF_900634715.1 Candidatus Protofrankia californiensis
CCCGGCCGATGCCGCTTTGTACCTCGTCCATGACAAGCAGCGCGCCGGCCCGGTCGCAGATGTCGCGGGCCGCCCGCAGGTAGCCCTCCGGCGGCGCGATCACACCGCCCTCGCCCAGCGTCGGTTCCAGGAACACCGCGGCGGTGCGCTCGCTGACCGCCGCCTCCAGCGCGGCGGTGTCACCGTAGGGGACGAAGCGCGCGCCGGGCAGCAACGGCTCGAACGGCGCCCGCTTGGACGCCTGGCCGGTGATCGACAGAGCGCCCAGAGTCCGCCCGTGGAACGATCCCTCGGCCGAGACGATCTCACCGCGGCCCGTCCGCCGCGAGATCTTGATGGCGGTCTCGTTGGCCTCCGCCCCGGAGTTGCAGAAGAACACCCGGCCGTCGGCGCCGCCCAGCAGCCCCAGCAGGCGCTCGGCCAGGACGATCTGCGGTTCGTTCACGTACAGGTTGGACACGTGGCCCAGGCGCCCGATCTGGTCACCGACGGCCTCCTGCACGGCTGGGTGGCAGTGCCCGAGGACGCTCACGGCCACCCCGGCGATCAGGTCGAGGTACTCGCGCCCGTCGGCGTCCCACACCCTGGCCCCCGCACCACGCTCAAGCGCGATCGGCGGACGGCCGTAGGCCGCCATGATCACGGCGTCCCGGCGATTGAGCAGCTCGGCGTTCACGGGGCTCCTCCCGTAGCGGGGTCTGGTCCTATAGCAGGGGCAGGTGTGGCCGGATCCGCGGCGGTGCCGTCCGGAATACCGCTGTCCCGGATACTGCCGTCCGGGATACTGCCGTCCGGGGCGGGCCGGCCGGCCGGCACCGGGGCGGTTGCCCTCCGGGCGCCGTCCGGTGTGATCAGGGTGCCGATGCCGTCGTCGGTGAAGATCTCCAGCAGGACGGCGTGCGCCACCCGGCCGTCGAGGACGTGGGCCTGCGGGACACCACCGTGTACCGCCCGCAGGCATGCCTCCATCTTCGGGATCATTCCCGCGGTCAGCGTGGGCAGCAGGTTCGCCAGCTCCCCGGCGGTCAGCTCGCTGATCACCTCGTCGCTGTGCGGCCAGTCCGCGTACAGCCCCTCGACGCCGGTGAGGATGACCAGCTTCGCCGCGCCGAGCGCGGCGGCGAGCGCGGCGGCGGCGGTGTCGGCGTTGACGTTGTACACCCCGCCGTCGATCCCGCGGGCGACGGTGGCGACCACCGGCACCTTGCCGGAGTCGAGCAGGGCGGTCACGGTCTCGGGGGCGACCTCGACGACGTCGCCGACCAGGCCGATGTCGACCTCCCGGCCGTCCACGACGGCCGGGCGCCGCTGCGCGGTGAACAGGTTGGCGTCCTCGCCGGACAGGCCCACCGCGAACGGGCCGTGGTTGTTGACCAGCCCGACGACGTCCCGGTTGACCTGACCGACCAGGACCATCCGGACGATCTCCATCGTCTCCGGGGTGGTCACCCGCAGCCCGCCGGCGAACACCGACTCGACGCCCAGTCGGTTCAGGTGCGCGGTGATCTGCGGCCCACCGCCGTGGACGACGACCACCCGCAGACCCGCGTAGCGCAGGAACACCACGTCGGCTGCGAACGCCTCGCGCAGCGCCGGGTCGCTCATCGCGTGACCGCCATATTTGATCACGATGGTGGAACCGTGGAAACGCGACAGCCAGGGCAGCGCCTCGACGAGCACCCGCGTCTTGGCCAGGGCGGCATGACCCCGCGCGAGCGTCGCCGACCGGTCCGGGGCGGGTAGTGCGCTCACGTCGAGTACGCCGAGTTCTCGTAGACGTAGCCGTCGGTGAGGTCGTTCGTCCAGACCGTCAGTTCGGTAGCGCCGGCATGCAGGTCGATCCGGATGCTGACCTCCCGGCCCGCCAGGTCGACGAGTTCACGCGGCTCCCCCGGAGCGCCACCGCGACACACCCACACCCCGTTGATCGCGACGTCGAGGGCGTCGGGTTCGAACGCGGCGCGGGTGGTTCCCACCGCCGCGAGCACCCGGCCCCAGTTCGGGTCATTGCCATACAGCGCACACTTGAGCAGGTTGCACCGCGCCACCGCCCGGCCGACCTCGAGGGCGTCCTCCTCGCCGGCCGCGCCGGTGACGGTGACGGCGATCGTCTTGGTCGACCCCTCGGCGTCGGCGACCAGCTGCCCGGCGAGATCGGCACAGGTGTCGGTCACCAGCCCGCCGAGCGTCTCGGGCGCGATGCTCACCCCGGACGCGCCGCTGGCCAGCAGCAGCACGGTGTCGTTGGTGGACATGCAGCCGTCGGAGTCCACCCGCTCGAAGGTGGTACGGCAGGCGTCCCGCAGCAGCCGGTCGGCGGTCGGCGGGTCGACGACCGCGTCCGTGGTCACCACCACCAGCATCGTGGCGAGCGCGGGCGCGAGCATGGCCGCGCCCTTGGCCATCCCACCGACCGTGACCCCCTCCGCCGCGCACACCGCCTGCTTGCTGACGGTGTCGGTGGTGCAGATCGCCTCGGCGGCGGCGCCACCGCCAGTCACCGACGCCTCGGCGACCGCCTTGTCCACGCCGGCCAGCAGCAGTTCCATGGGCAGGCGCACCCCGATCAGCCCGGTCGAGCACACGGCGAGCTCACCGGCCCCGATGCCGAGCAGGGTCGCGGTGTGCTCGGCGCAGCGGTGCGTGTCGGCGAAACCGGCAGGGCCCGTGCAGGCGTTGGCGCCGCCGGAGTTCAGCACGACCGCCCGCAGCCGACCGTCGGCGAGCACCTGCCGGGACCACTGCACCGGCGCGGCCTGCACCCGGTTGCGGGTGAACACGCCGGCGGCCGTGTCGAGGGGGCCGTCGTTGACGACGACGGCGACGTCCGGACGTCCGGACGGCTTGAGCCCGGCCACCACTCCCGCGGCCCGGAAACCGGCCGGCGCTGTGACGCTCATGATCCGACCCCCACGGTTACTCCTCCCGCCTTCGGATGATCATGGCATGCCTTCGGACGGCCATGGCTTACCTGTGCACGGTTACTGCCTGTATGGCTACTGTCGGTGGAACAGGTCACGGGGCTACCCCCTGCGCGGTCAGGCCGCTGGTTTCCGGCAGGCCGAGCATGAGGTTCGCGCACTGCAACGCCTGGCCCGCGGCTCCCTTGCACAGGTTGTCGACGGCGGCGACAACCACCGCCCGTCCCGCCTGCTCGTCCGCCGTGACCTGCAGGTGGACGGCGTTGCCGCCGAAGATCGCCGCGGTGTGGGGCCACCGTCCCGGCGGCAGGACCCGCACGAACGGCTCGTCGGCATAGGCCGTGAGCAGCGCGCCGCGCAGCGCGTCCGTGGTCACCGCCGGTTCGAGACGGGCGGTG
>NZ_CAAAFO010000130.1:10975-11850 GCF_900634715.1 Candidatus Protofrankia californiensis
GCGCGGCATGGGCGCCAGGACCGTGGTGAACGACATCGACACGGGCGTGTCGACCAGCCCGCCAAGGGCTTGCAGGATCTCCGGGCGGTGCTGGTGGTTACCAACCTTGTAGGCGGTCAGGTCGTTCATGACCTCGCTGCCGAGCAGGTTCACCTTGGGCGACCGGCCAGCACCCGACGTACCGCTGGCCGCCACGACGACGATGTCCTCGGCCGCAACCAGCCCCGCGACCAGCAGCGGGGCGAGGGCGAGGGTGACCGCGGTCGGATAGCAGCCCGGGGCCGCCACCCGGCTACTGGCCCGGATCGCCTCCCGTGCCGCAGGCAGCTCCGGCATCCCGTACGTCCACGTGCCCGCGTGCTCGCCACCGTAGGCCCGGCGCCAGGCGTCGGCGTCGGCGAGCCGGTGGTCGGCGCCCAGGTCGACGACGCGGACACCGTCCGGCAGCGTCGCCGCGACGCCGGCGGACGCGCCGTGCGGGAGCGCGAGAAAGACGATGTCGGCGTCGACGCCTACAAGGGCCGGCGTGTCGACGAAGACCCGGCCCGCAAGATCGGGAAGGTGCGGGTGGACCTCGATAACGTCCCGCCCGGCCGACGAGCCCGCCGCCAGCGGACCGACCTCGATCTCCGGATGCCCGAGCAGCAGACGCAACAGCTCCCCGCCCGCGTACCCACTCGCCCCGGCCACCGCCGCTGTCATCCCCATGGCGTCCCCATGAATGAAAACTTATACACACAGTTTCATGATCATGCAAGCAGCCCGATGGCTCCACTGACCCCGCTGACGATGTGAATCCGATGCTGCCGGAACGAACCGCATTCACATCGCTATGCGGGTCGAGGTGATCTAGGTCGAGACAGAAGGCTTTGATC
>NZ_CAAAFO010000130.1:12264-14982 GCF_900634715.1 Candidatus Protofrankia californiensis
GTCGACGCTGTCAGATACCGCCGGAACAAACAGATATCACTGAAACAAACCGTCCAGGCCCGGCCACGGGCTACACACGAGATCGGGACGCCGAGAATCGGAGGGGACGCAACATGATGAGCGGCATGACGGCAGCAACCACCGCATTCGCCACGCCCACCGAGCCCCTCACCGCTGAACCCCCGACCGGCAGGCAGGTAATGGCACGACACGTAATGGCACGGCGCATGGTGACCGGGCAGGTGACGACCGGACACGTGGTCCGAGTTCCGGCCGGGCCGGTGATCGCCACCGGTTCATCGCACCGGACGGGGCCACGGTGACATTCTTCGGTGCGTATCTGACGCTCCTGTTGATCCTGCTGATCGTCATAATCGGTACGCGGGTCGTCCTGTCGCGCTCCCATGACGTACCACCCGTGGATCCGCGCAGCCTCCCCCTGGAGGATCTCGGCTTCCTTGCCGGCGGACCGAGGCGGGCGGTCGAGGCGGCGGTCGTCTCCCTGTACGACGAGGGCCGTATCGCCCCGGGAACCCGGCGCTCCTCGCTCATCGCGGTCGGCCCCCCGCCGACAGGGGGGCATGACATCACCCGTGCGGTGCACAGCACCATCGCCGCAGCAGGCGAAATCCGGCTCGCCCGCGTCAAACGGATCGTTGCAGGCAGCCCGGCCGCACATGCCACCCGCGCCGGATTACAGGCGGCACGCCTCGTGCCGCCCGCGGAACAGATCCGCAGGCTCCGGCAACTGCGCCGGGTATTCCTAATCATGGTGGCCGCGGGTCTGCTCGGCTTCCCGTTCGCCCTCGTGGCCGGCGACATCGGCGCCTTCTTCTACCTGCCGGCCGCGTTCATAATGTCCACGGTCGCCATCATGGCGACGATCACCCCGACGACCACGCGGGCCGGGCGCCGGCTCCTGCGGGACGCCCGTGTGCTCGCGCGGAGCCTGGGCCTGGGCGGGATTCCCGGTCAGCGCGGTGTGGCCGTCGCCCTGTTCAGCCCGATCGTGCTGTGGCGGACCGATCCCGTGCTCGCCCGGCAACTCGGCTTCCCCTTCTCCCCCAACTCGAACAGTTCCTCCTCGGGCGGCGGGTCGTCCTGCGGCGGCGGGTCGTCCTGCGGCGGCGGGTCCTCCTGCGGCGGCGGGTCCTCCTGCGGCGGCGGTGGCGGCGGTGGCGGCGGCTGTGGTGGCGGTGGCGAATGACCACCACGTCCGGACCGGGCGCCGGTACGCCACTGCACGGGCTGGGGATCGGCTGGCGACCGGAGCTCGCCGCCTTCATCGTCGATCGGACGGACCTGCGTTTCGTCGAGGTGATAGCCGAGACCCTGCACACCCACGGCCCCCTGCCGGCCGGTCTCGACGAACTGGTCGAGCGCGGCGTGACGGTGGTGCCGCACGGCGTCGGCCTCGGGCTCGGCGGCGCCGACCCGCTCCAGCCGGCGCGGGTCGCGCATCTGGCCGCCGTCGCCGAGCGGCTGCGGGCGCCGCTGGTAAGCGAGCATGTCGCGTTCGTGCGGGCCGACGGCCTCGAAGCCGGTCACCTGCTGCCGGTCCCGCGCACCCGCGAAGCCCTCGACGTGCTGGTCGCGAACGTGCGGGCAGTGTCCGCCGAGCTCGGGGTACCGCTCGCCCTGGAGCACCCGGCCGCGCTGCTGCGCTGGCCCGAGGCGGACTTCGGCGAGGCCGACTTCCTCACCGAACTGGCCGAGCGCACCGGCGCGCTGCTCCTGCTGGACCTCGCCAACCTGCACGCCGACCGGATCAACCACGGAGTCGACCCGCACCGCTTCCTCGAGGCGTTGCCGTGGGAGCGCATCGCCTACATCCATGTGGCGGGTGGGGTCGTACGCGACGGGCTCTACCACGACACCCACACCCATCCCGTCACCGGAGAGGTCCTCGATCTGGTGCGCGAGGTGGCCGACCGCTATCCGTATCCGTATCCGGACCCGGCGGGCCAACGGCAGCGTGATCATTCCTGTCCCGCTGCCGCAGACTCCGGCAGGACTCCAGCGATCATGCTCGAACGCGACGGTCGCTACCCGTCCGTCCGGGAGCTCACCGATGAGCTGGACGCCGTCGCCGCCGCGGCCGGACACGTCCCATGATCGTCCCCACATCGCGAGCCGGGAGGCAGGACGGGCAGGACGGTTGCGATGCCGGAGGCGACTGCGATGCCGGAAGCGAGTTGCGGCAGGCGCAGGGCGACCTCGTCCGTGCGCTGGTAGCCGGCGGGCCGCTCCCCGCCGGATTCGACCCCGACCGTGTCGGGGCAACCCGGGTCGCGCTGCTCGACAAACGCGCGGACGCGGTCGCGCGAGCATGGCCGGCGCTGTCGTCCCTGCCCGCCTTCCGGTCCAGGTTCACGGCCTTCGCAGCCGGTCGCCCGCCCGTCGGGGCGCACGCCGACGGAGTGGCCTTCGCCCGCGCGGTCCATGGTGATCTCCACCGCGACGCGCGGGCCGAGCAGCTCGTGGCCGCGCTGGCGCGGCGGCGTCTGGCGATTGCCGCGGACCGGCGGGCGGACGGGCGTCCGCTCATCGCGGTACGGGCGCCGTTCGTGGGCACACGCATCCTCGGCTTCGGCTTCGGCTTCGGTCACGAGGACGACTGACACGACCGACACGACCATCGACCCGTGTTGCCGCCACGGCGCGGCGAACGCGACGCGGATCGGGCCGGGCCAGGTCGAGTCGGCCGGTCAGGTCAGG
>NZ_CAAAFO010000130.1:15044-16072 GCF_900634715.1 Candidatus Protofrankia californiensis
GCGGTGAGAGTCCGGTCCGCCGCCCGCAGCCGCAGGCCGAACGCGAGCGAGCGCTGCCCGTCACCCACCTGGGACCCTTCGTAGACGTCGAACAGGGTCAGGGTTTCCAGCAGGTCGCCGGCACCACGGCGCAACGCCTCGGTGACGCGTGCCACCGGCACACCGGCCTCGACGACCAGCGCGATGTCGCGGTCGGCCGGCGGATAGGTGGACACCGCCGGCGCGGTGACCGGCGGACGCGACGACGCGATCTCGATCACCGTGTCGAGGTCGAGTTCCATGGCGCAGGTCCGGGCCGGCAGCCCGTACGCCGCGATCACGCGTGGGTGCAGCTCCCCGGCGTACCCGACCACACGGCCGTCCGCTGACAGGCGCGCGCACCGACCCGGGTGCCATGGCATCACCGCGTCCGCGGCCACTGCCAGTTCCACACCGGTGGCTTCCGCGACGGTGTGCGCCGCGTCGACGGCATCCTGCCAGGTTGCCGGCTGCCCTGGGCCCCACCAGCCGGCCGGCTCGCGACGGCCGGTCAGGACGACGGCCACCAGCCTGGGCTGTTCGGGCAGGACGGCGTTCAGCGCGGCGATCTCGGCGTCACCGGGCCGGTGGTCGACTGCCGGGGTGAGCGGCGGGGTCGGTAGCGTGGCAACCGTGACGACGGACCGGAAGACCAGACCGGTCTCGAACAGGGCCAGATCGGCCTGACCCCGGCCGATGTTGCGAACAGCCGCGGCGAACAGTCCCTGCAGCAGGGTTGTGCGCAGGTTGGAGGCATCCTCGGCGATCGGGTTGGCGATCCGGACCACCGCGGCCCGCGCGTCGTCACCGGTGAGTCCGAGCCGGTCCGGGGTGTCGTCCCCGACGAACGGGACGGTCAGGACCTCCACGTAGCCCTGGTGGGCGAGCGCGGCACCGACTGCCCGGCGCATCCGCTGGCCCTGGGTAAGGCCGCGGCCCGCGGGTAGCCGCGGGAGGGTCACCGGGATCGTGTCGTACCCCTCCAGCCGCATGACCTCCTCGACGAGGTC
>NZ_CAAAFO010000130.1:16442-19885 GCF_900634715.1 Candidatus Protofrankia californiensis
AGCCGGCGCCGGACGACCTCCTCCGGGTAGGGACGCCCACCCAGGCGAGCTGTCTCGGCCAGCGGGAACGTGATGGTCCGCGGCGACGGACGGTGATCGATGTCGGTCACGCCCGTCTCGGCCGTGGCCCCGGCGAGCTCGGCGAGCAGGCGCAGGGCAGCGCGGGCCGCCGCCGGCGCAAGCGCGGGATCGACGCCCCGCTCGAACCGGCGTGACGCCTCGGAGCCGAGCTGGTGGCGCCGGGCCGTACGGGCCACCGCGACCGGGTCGAAGTGGGCTGCCTCGATGAGGATCTCGGTGGTGTCGGAGGAGATCTCGGTGGAGGCGCCACCCATGACCCCGGCGAGTGCCACGGGCCCGGAGTCGTCGGCGATGACGAGGTCTTCCGGGTCGAGCTCACGCTTGACGCCGTCGAGGGTGACCAGCCGCTCCCCGTCACGGGCGCGGCGCACCACGATCGGACCGGACAGTTTCGCCCGGTCGAAGGCGTGCAGCGGCTGACCCAGTCCCAACATGATCAAATTTGTGACGTCGACCGGCACCGAGATGGGCCGCATACCCGACAGCGCAAGACGCCGGGCGAGCCGCAGCGGCGTCACCGCGCCCGGACGGACCCCGGTGACGACCCGGGCGACATACCGGCTGCAGGCGGCGGTGTCCTCCACCACGACCGGATAGCCCACCGCGCCCCGCTCGGGCACGGCCTGCTCGGGCACCACATGCTCGAGATGCCCCGGCGCCGCCTGCTCGCGGACGCCGTCGCGACCGCCGGGTACGGCTGCGACCACGGCGGGGTCGTCGAAGGCCAGCCCGAACGCGGTCGCCGCCTCCCGGGCGATCCCGCGCAGGGACAGGCCGTAACCCCGGTCCGGGGTGACGGCTATGTCCAGCACGTCGTCGGCAAGTTCCAGCAGCTCGGCGACATCGGCCCCCAGCGGGGTGCCGGGCGGCAGGACGAGGATCCCGCTGTGGTCGTCACCGATACCCAGTTCGCTGGCCGAACAGATCATCCCCTCGCTGACCTGTCCGTAGGTCTTGCGGGCGGTGATGGTGAAACCGCCGGGCAGCACCGCGCCGGGCAGCGCGACGGCCACCCGGTTGCCGACCTCGAAGTTGAACGCACCGCAGATCACACCGCGGGTGCCGGTCTCGGCCACCCGGACCTGCACCCAGCGCACGTCCTTTTTCTTGGTCCGGACAAGCTCGATCGACACGACCTCGCCGACGACGACGCCGGCGAGGTCGTGCCCGACGGACTCGACGGCCTCCACCTCGAAACCGGCCCGGATGAGCGCCTCGGCGACAGCCTTCGCCGGCGGCAGGGCCGGGACGGCCTCGCGCAGCCATGACATCACGATCTTCATCGTCAGTTCCCCGTCCCGAGTGCAAGGCCGAAGCGGACGTCACCGTCGACGAAGTCACGGATCTCGTGGACGTCGTGGCGGATCATCGCGGCGCGTTCCAGGCCCATCCCGAACGCGAACCCGCTGTAGCGGGCCGGATCGATCCCGCAGGCGACCAGCACGTTCGGATCGACCATCCCGCAGCCCCCGACCTCGATCCAGCCCTCGTCGGAGCACACCCGGCACGGCTGGCGGGAGGACTCACCACGGCAGGCGAAGCAGGCGACGTCGAGCTCGGCCGACGGCTCGGTGAACGGGAAGTAGGACGGCCGCAGGCGCGTCGCCAGGCCCGAACCGAACAGCGCCTGGGCGAAGACCTCGAGAGTCCCGCGTAGGTCGGCCATGGTGATGCCCTCGTCCACTGCCAAGCCCTCGATCTGGCCGAACACCGGCGAATGCGTGGCGTCGACCGCGTCGTTACGGTACGTCCGCCCAGGGCACACCACGTACACGGGCAGCGGCCGGGACAGCAGCGTGCGGATCTGTACCGGCGAGGTGTGCGTGCGCAGCAGCAGCCCGCTGCCCACCGGGTCGACGTACAGGGTGTCGTGCGAGCTTCGGGCCGGATGGTCCGGACCGAGGTTCAACGCCTCGAAGTTGAACCAGTCGTGCTCGGCCTCCGGTCCTTCGGCCACCTCGTAGCCCATTGCCACGAACACGTCCACAAGGTGGTCGGACAGGGTCGTGAGCGGGTGGCGGGCCCCCCGCGGGCGGCGGGCGCCGGGAAGGGTGACGTCGACGCGCTCCTCGACGAGCACCCGCGCATCACGCTCGGCGGTCAGCTCGGCCAGCCGTGCCTCGTAGGCCGCGCGGACGGACGCGGCGGCGGCGTTGTGCCGGCGCCCGGCCGCGGCACGCTCGGCCTGTGGCAGGGCACCGAGCTCGCGGCGGGCGAGCACCAGCGGAGCACCCCGGCCGTCCAGGTGCAGGGTCCGCAGTGCGGCGAGTTCGTCGAGGTCCCCCGCGGTCGCGATCGCGGCGGACGCCTGAGCGCACACCTGGTCGAGCCGGTCGGGATCGAGTGCATTGTGGTCCGCCGGAGCCGGGTCGGTACGTCCCGGGTCGGCACGGTTCGGATCGGCACGGTTCGGGTCGACGCGTCCGGGGTCATCTCCGGCGGTCGCCGCCGAGGGTTCGTGCGCGTTCGACCGGTTCGGGTCAGCGTTCTGTGTGGACGGGGGCACGCTGGTCATCCTCGTTGATGGTGTTGCTCGTCGATGGTGGTTGCTTGCCGATGGTGCTGACGGGGCTCAGGTCGGGACGCCCGCCGGGTGACTGTCGCTCCTCGCGTCCGGACCGGACCGTCATACCGGACCGTCGAACGGTCAGACGGCCAGGACGGCCAGGCTCAGGCGAAGACCGGTGCCCCGGCGGGCACCACAAATCGAAACTCCGCGCCGCCACCGGGTACCCGGCCGACCGTGATGGTCCCGCCGTGAGCCTCGATGAGCGCCCTGGCGATGTAGAGCCCGAGGCCCGTGCCGTTCCCGCGGGTCGCCCCGCGCCAGAACTTCGTGAAGACCCGGGAGGCACTCGCCTCGGGCACGCCCTCACCCTCGTCGGCCACGCTGACCTCGGCTCCGATCGGTGTACCACGCATGACGATGGTGACGGTACCGGCACCGTGCCGCAGGGCGTTGTCCACCAGGTTGTGCAGCACCTGCTCGATCTTGTCGGAATCGAGCCACATCTCGGGTAGCTCACCCTCGGTACGCATCACAAACCGGTCGTGGGTGGCCTCGCCCGCCGCGACCTTGCCGTCGACGACCCGGCGCAGGGTCTGCGCGAGGTCCACGATCTGCTTGCGCATCTGGATCCGGCCGGAGTCGATGCGCGAGACGTCGAGCACCTCCGCGAGCAGCCGGGTCACCCGGTCGGCGTCGGTGTTGACGGTGTTGAGCATGAGCTTCTTCTGTTCTTCGGTGAAGCGGTCCCACTTCGCCAGCAGGGTGGCGGTGAAGCCCTTGACGCTCGTCAGCGGCGAGCGCAGCTCGTGGGCGACGGTCGAGACCAGGTCGGCGCGGTTGCGTTCGAGGCGCT
>NZ_CAAAFO010000130.1:20300-21103 GCF_900634715.1 Candidatus Protofrankia californiensis
CCGTCCACACGGATATAACGGACGGTAACATTGAGATCGCGCTCGTCGCCGGTGCGGGCCAGGGTCAGGCGGCGCTCGGGCTGGCCGGTCACCCGCGGCAGGTCGCGGCTCGTCCGCGAGCACTCCCACCAGTCATTGCCCCGCTCGTCCAGCAGCGGCAGGACGTCGGTGAGGTGACGCCCGGGCGCTGCCGCCGCGGCCACACCGGTCATCTTGGCGGCGGCGGCGTTGAACACCTCGACCCGACCCTCGCGGTCCACGACCACGATCCCGTCCGGGAGATCGTCCCAGTTCACCGGCAGCGCGGGCGGCGTCTGGGCGGCGGGCGCCTCGAGGTGGGGCATCCCATCCGCCCGCGGGCCGGGGGCGGGGATCGCATCCCCGTCGACCTCTGGCTTGCAAGCCTGGTCGGGGGCCGACGTGACCGTGTGCGTCACAGCCGTTCACCTCCCCCGACGCCTGCCGCGCCGGATCCGAGCCTCGCCTGTGCGCGCGCTGACGCGTACAGGCAGATCGCCGTGGCCACCGCAAGATTCAGCGACTCGGCCTGACCGTACACCGGTACCCGAAGTACCGCGTCCGCGGACACTACGGTAGCGCGCGGCAAACCTCGTGCCTCGTTACCGAACAGCCATCCGGTGGGTGTGTCCAGCTCCCCCGCGTCCTGTGCGGTGTCTATGTCGCGCGGCGCGAGGGGCGTGGTCGCCACGATACGACAACCGTGGTCCCGTAGCTGTCGCACCGCGTCGTCCACGCCGATATCGGTGACGACCGGCAGGTGGAAGATGCTGCCCGCGGACGCG
>NZ_CAAAFO010000130.1:21489-22209 GCF_900634715.1 Candidatus Protofrankia californiensis
CAGGCGCCGCGCGGCGAGCACCCGCGCCGAACGCGGGCCGGGCGGGTCCGGAACCACCGATGGACGCGGAACCGACGGATGCGAAACAGTGCCGTCCGGCGACTCCCTCAGGCTGCCTGGGGCTGCTGCGGCACCGGTGGCAGCGCGGCTCGCGCCACTTCGACCAGTGCGGTGAACGCCGCCGGGTCCGTCACCGCGAGATCGGAGAGGATCTTGCGATCCACTTCCACGCCCGCCAGGCGCAGCCCCTGGACGAACCGGTTGTAGGTCAGCCCGTTCTGCCGCGCCGCGGCGTTGATCCGGGTGATCCACAGCTGGCGGAAGTCGCCCTTGCGGGCCCGCCGGTCGCGGTAGGAGTAGGTCATCGAGTGCAGGACCTGCTCCTTGGCCTTGCGGTACAGCCGGGACCGCTGACCCCGGTACCCGCTGGCCTGCTCCAGGACCGTCCGGCGCTTCTTCTGGGCGTTGACCGCCCGCTTGACCCTTGCCATGAGGTGGAGAACTCTCTTTCGGTCGTGGCTGTCAACACCGCGTCACGCAACACCGCGTCGCGCGGCTCCCAACCGGTGGGAGCGGCTGGCTGGAGGGCCACAGGCGGCGCGATCATGCTCTTCGTACTGCCGGAGGCCCATGCCCCTGGGTCGCTGCCCCTGGGTCGCCAGTGGGCCTGCGATGGTCAGCGCACCAGCAGCCGCTTGATACGTCCTTCGTCCGCCGGGC
>NZ_CAAAFO010000130.1:22833-23839 GCF_900634715.1 Candidatus Protofrankia californiensis
GCCCGGCGGCGCATCACCTTGCCGGAAGCGGTGATCCGGAATCGCTTGGCTGCGCCGGTGTGGGTCTTCATCTTGGGCATCTGGAAAGTCCTGTAATAAGCGTTATGAATGATTGAGTCGTCGGTGGTTCTCGGTCAGGCCCGGGCGGCCGGCTCCGGCACGCGCTGGGGTCGGGAACCCTTGTGCGGAGCCATCACCATGGTCATGTTCCGGCCGTCCTGCTTGGGCTGGGCTTCGACATAGCCAAGGTCCGCGACGTCCGTGGACAACCGCTGCAACAGCCGGATGCCCAGTTCAGGTCGGGACTGCTCACGACCACGAAACATGATCGTTATCTTGACCTTGTCGCCGGCCCGCAGAAACCGCACCACGTGGCCCTTTTTGGTCTCGTAGTCGTGCGGATCGATCTTCGGTCGGAGTTTCATTTCCTTGATGACCGTCTGGACCTGGTTCTTACGAGCCTCGCGACGCTTCTGGTCGGACTCATACTTGAACTTCCCGTAGTCCATGAGCTTGCAGACCGGCGGACGAGCCGTCGGCGCGACCTCGACGAGGTCGAGATCGGCTTCCTGGGCAAGCTGCATCGCCTCGGCGATGGCGACAATGCCGATCTGCTCGCCTTCGGGGCCGACCAGGCGCACCTCGGGTACTCTGATCCGGTCATTGATGCGGGACTCTGCGCTGATGTGGTTCCCCTCCGTGACTCGACGCGCGGACACGACCTGCCGCTGCGGAGCCCTGCGCCCGGTCAACCCGGACACCCGACCGACACGCCGTCATACAACGGCTCGGCCGACCGGCGACCCGGCCGTTGTGCTGGCAACGACATCGGGTGGGAGGCAAGCCTCCGCTTGGCCTTGTTACGGGACGGGGGTCCGGGTAACAAGCGGTCGACCGACAGCGTAGCAGAACGAGCCGGATACCACGATCACTTGACCATGGGATATCAAGCCCCCGCCGGGCGAGCCCATCGCCCCGAGGGCCCGGATCGGCCGGCATCCGCCGG
>NZ_CAAAFO010000130.1:24198-26535 GCF_900634715.1 Candidatus Protofrankia californiensis
GGCTGCCGGGTCCGGCTGCCGGGGTCGGCTGCCGGCCGTCAGCCGGCAACTCCCGGCAACTGCGATCAGGTGGTCGAGGCGGTCACGTTCGAGGCCGTTGCCTCCCCGAGGCCGTTGCGTCCCCCGAAGCCGTTGCATCCGCAAACTGGTCCAGCAGGTCGCCGTCGATGGTAGCCATGACCGGGCCCGCGATGTCGATCACCACGGCGCGGTGACCCGCCCGCACCGCCTCCGCGCACAGGGCACGACCGGGGACGGGCACCGGCCGGGCCGCCCGCCGCCACCGGGCCAGCGTGTCGATACTGCTGAAGGCCGGGATCGCGGTTGCTCCCGACGGCACCCGCAACGTCACCAGAACCATCTCGGACGCCTTGTCCGCCCCGGTCTCGTCGGTGTCGAGGAGGCGCGCCTCGACCGCGACGAAGACCCGTGAACCGGCCAGCGCGGTCGCCACCGCCCGTTCGTCCCGGCTCGCGAGGGCGGCCCGCAACACCTCATCGGCACCGCCGCGATCACCCTGGCCGGATGGGGTCAGCAACTCCCGCTTCACCGCTCGACCTTACGCATCCTCATGCGTCCTCCGTATACGTCCCCCGGCGCCTATCTGCCGGCGGCCGATCAGCCGGGCCCGGCCTCCACGGCCGCGGCGAGCTCACCGAACGCGGCCCGGGTACGCCTGCGCAGACCGGACCAGGTGAACGGCCGGCCGTCGGCCAGCATGGGATCGAACGGGACGACGACGACGATGCTGTGAGCGCGCTCGGCGAGCCGCGCCAGACGGCGGCGCGCGCGGCCGGACCACCGCGTCGGGACGGTCTCCACCACGGCGATCGCCACCGAATCGGCCAGGTCACCCCGGCCGCTGTCGGCAAGTGCAGCCAGCGCGTCGTCCACGGCCGACAACGTCACGACACCGGCTCGGGCAGCCACCACGAGGGTGTCGGCCCGAGCCAGCAGTGCCGCGGGCAACGGCCGGCCCCACCCGGGCGGGCTGTCGACTAACGCCACCTCGTACCAGTCCTCGACAACGTCGAGGGCACGGCCGACCTCCTCGACGGAGCGCCCGAAGACGTCCGCGCCCGGCGCTCCGAGGAGGACGTCGAGACCTACCGGCCCCGGACCCTGGCCGGCCGGGCCCGTCCGACCCGTCCGGCCGGCGGAGGGGACGAACCGGCGGACCTCGGGCAGCAGCGGCGCCGGTAACCCTCCCGCGCGCGAGAGCTCCCCCCGGCCGGGTGCATGGCCGGGTGCATGGCCGGACGAGGGACCCAGCCGGGCGGCGAGCGCACCAGGCTGGTCGGGACACACGTCCAGCGCGATGATCCGGTCACGGCGGGACGCCGCGAGCGCCATCGCGAGACCGGCTGTCACCGTCGTACGTCCACAACCGTCTTCGAGCCCGCCGACATGCACCCACCGGCACCTGGCCACGAGCGCGCCGGGACCCCCGCGGTCGGCAACCACACGATCCGCCACAACACCCCCGGGCTGCGTACCCCCGGGCTGCGTACCCCCGGGCTCCGCGCCCCCGGGCTGCGCCACAACACCCCCGGGCTCCGGCTCCGGAGAGCCTGCGGGGACGGGGCGGGGGCGGAACTCCCCCACGTCCGGAGTCCAGCCCGATGCGGCCGACGCCTGAGCCGGAGGGCGGCCAAGAGCGGCCGGCGTACGGGGGACCGGCCGGTCAGGAGCGGCCGGCGGTTCGGGCTGTCCCGTGCCTCGTCCAGGCCCAGCTCCTCTGGCCCCAGCTTCTCTGACCCCGGTGATGCCGGAGCCGGCGATGCGGGAACCGGCGTCGCCGGGCTCGCCGCCACCTCCCTCCGGCCGGGCGTCCCCGCCCGGAGGATGCGGCGACATCCGCGCCCCGCCCCCGGCAGGCCGCGTAGTCACGCCATCCGGCCGCCCGCCGCCAGGACGCGGGCGAGCGGAGCGGCGGCTGACGGCCACATCGCGGTCACCCTCCAGCTCGGACATGCGGAGACCGAGCAGCGAAACCGGCCTGGCGTCTCCGAGATCCGTGGCGGAAAGCATCCCGGGCGGGGTGTCGGAGCCCTCTCGGACGTCATGGGTTCCGCTGGTCTCCCGCTGCCCGTGCGGCTGGCGTGAGGCATCCGGCCCGTAGCCGTCCTCGTCACGCCTTCGCGCCGTCATCACCGCTCACCACAGCCTCCCCCTCCCGTGGTGGGCCGCGCCGGCACCGACCGCGAAGCCGTTCACGGGATGCGGGGCCACCAGGTCACCTGGTCCGGGCCACCACAACCACGGTATGCGCCAGCCGTTACAACCAAGAGTCCCCTTAACAAGGGACAGTTACAAGGTTGGCCCGGACCGCCGGGG
>NZ_CAAAFO010000130.1:26929-44726 GCF_900634715.1 Candidatus Protofrankia californiensis
CCCTGGCGGTCCGGTTGCGGGTCACCTGCCGGGAATGACGTGAGCGCACCAACCGGATCCGATCGGCTTTTAAGGAGATCGGATCGACCGGAGCGTCGGTCAGGTAGCGCAGATCCGTTCAGGCAGTGAAGATCCGTTCCAAAGGCGGCCAAGAACTCATGATCGAATATCGCCTAATCATGAAACGGGGGAACATACGGTCGTGCTGGCAACCGTTTTCGCACTCAATTTTCCGATCAGAACAGGACGCTCGACCGCCTGACCGGCGCCCGCAAGCCGAAGACAGTGCGATCATGCTTCTTTCATACTGCCGGACGCTTAGACCCCCGGGTCACTTCAGGCCGTTTTAGGCCACTTTAAGGAGAGGAGCACCGGCTGAGATGCCGCTCAACGAGTACAGATCCGGCACCGCATTCCCCGGCGTGATCGGGCGTACCACGGACGAGTCGAGCCCGGCGTGGCCCCAGCCGGTCCGCGCGGTGCCCGGCACACCGAACGTACTGATGATCGTCCTGGACGACACCGGTTTCGGGCAGTTGGGCTGCTACGGCAGCCCCATCGCGACCCCGAACATCGACACACTGGCCGCGGGCGGGCTCCTCTACAACAACATGCACACCACCGCACTGTGCTCACCGTCGCGCTCGTGCATCATCACCGGGCGCAACCATCATGCCAACGGTATGGCGGCGATCACCGAGCTCGCCACCGGTTATCCGGGCTATGACGGCAACATCCCGTTCGAGAACGGTTTCCTGTCGGAGATGCTGCTCCGACACGGGTACAACACCTACATGGTGGGCAAATGGCACCTTATGCCGTCCGAACAGGAGTCGGCTGCCGGGCCCTACGACCGCTGGCCGCTGGGCCGCGGCTTCGAGCGTTTCTACGGATTCCTCGGCGGCGACACCAGCCAGTGGTATCCGGATCTGGTCCACGACAACCACCAGGTGACACCGGAAAAAACCCCCGAAGCGGGTTACCATCTGACCTCGGACCTGGTGGACAAGGCCATCGACTTCATCGCCGACGCCAAGCAGATCGCCCCGAGCAAACCGTTCTTCCTGAACTTCTGCACCGGCGCCACGCACGCCCCGCACCACGTGCCCAAGGAATGGGCGGACCGTTACTCCGGCCGGTTCGACGACGGCTGGGACGCCTACCGGGAGCGGGTTTTCGCCCGGCAGAAGGAACTGGGTGTGGCGCCACCGGATGCTGAACTGTCCCGGCACGACCCCGACGTCCCCGCATGGGATTCCCTGACGCCCGAGGCCCGCCGACTCGCGGTACGCATGATGGAGGTGTACGCCGGATTCCTGTCCCACACCGACCACCACATCGGCCGGCTGCTGGACTTTCTCCGGGAGACCGGCGAGTTCGACAACACACTGATCATGCTCGTGTCCGACAACGGCGCCAGCGCCGAGGGCGGGGTCACCGGGACCACGAACGAACTGCAGTTCTTCAACAACGCCCCGGAGCCTCTCGAGGACAGCCTCAGAAAAATCGACGACCTCGGTGGCCCCTCGACGTTCAACCACTATCCCTGGGGTTGGACCTGGGCCGGCAACACCCCGTTCCGCCGGTGGAAGCGGGAAACCTACCGCGGCGGGGCCAGCGACCCCTTCGTCGTCCACTGGCCCGCGGGCATCACGGCCCGCGGCGAGGTACGGACCCAGTACGCGCACATCATCGACATCGTGCCGACCGTGCTCGACGTACTCGGTGTCGAGCCGCCGGCCGAAATCAGGGGCGTCGCCCAGTCGCCGCTGCATGGCGTCAGTTTCGCCTATACGTTCGCAGACCCGGCCGCACCGACCCGGCATCACACCCAGTATTTCGAAATGCTCGGGCACCGTGCGATCGATCACGACGGATGGCGTGCGGTGTGCCCATGGCCGGGACCGTCCTTCGCGGAAGCCGGCAAACCGTTCGGTGTACCGATCTCCGCCGAGGAGCTGACCGATCTGGATGCCCACCACTGGGAGCTCTACCATGTGGCGCAGGATTTTGCGGAAAACCACGATGTCGCCGAACAGAACCGAGACAAACTCATCGAGATGATCTCGCTGTGGTACGTGGAGGCCGGCAGATACAACGTGCTTCCCATCGACAGCAGCGGCGCCGTACGGCTGACGGTGGAACGTCCACAGATCACCGAGGCGCGAACCTCCTACACCTTCCGGCCCGGCACCCAGACGCTGCCGTTCACCGTTGCCCCCAGGGTGCTCAACCGCACCCACAGCATCACCGCCGACACGGAAATTCCGCCGGATGGCGCTGAGGGAGTCCTGCTCTGCCAGGGCGCAGGTACCGGCGGCTGGTCGTTCTACGTCAAGGACGGCAGGCTGCGTTACTCCCACAACTATGTCGGACGCGCCGTCTACCACGTGGAGTCCACCGACACCGTGTCCCCCGGCCGGCACCAGCTGCGCTTCGAATTCGAACCCACTGGAAAGCCGGACATCGCCAACGGGGAAGGCACCCCGGGGCGGGCCCGCCTTTACATCGACGGACAGCCGGTCGGAGTGGGCGACATACCCATAACCACGCCCATCGCCTTCAACCCGGGCGGGCTGACCTGTGGCGCCAACCCGGGCTCGCCGGTCGTACCGGACTACCCGGCCCCGTTCCGATTCACCGGTGTACTGCACAGCGTGACCGTCGCTCTCGACGGAGAGCTCATCACGGACATCGAAAGCGAGGCGCGCATGGCCATGTCGCGACAGTAGCCTCTCCAGGCTCTCTCCCGCCTCATCGACGTGGCATGTGACCGTCCCCGTGGCCTGGCGTTCGGATGATATGCCGTGATCAGGAAGTGCACCCAGCCACCCATGGAAACAGACGTCACGGCGCTCAGGGTCAGGTCGAGCCCCCGTTTCCACCGGCTGCTCTCCAGCCTCGGGTACCAACCATGGACTGGAATCATAAAGATCGACTGACAGGAGGACGCTTCGCCGGAAACCGGCCGGACCAGCATTAATGGTGAGGGCCGCGAGATCCGGCTGCGGATCCGATGCTCAGTGCCGACGTTATTGGGAGGATACGAGCTGTTCGGGAGTGTCCAACCAGAACGTCTGCGCTTCGGGGGTGATGGTCAGGCCGAAACGGGAATGGTCCGGCCGCCCGGTGCCGGTCCACCATTCGTACGCCGCTTCCAGTTCCTCCCACAGTCGACGTGGCCCGTAGTGGTACACCTTGTGTCCGTCGGTCCCGGACGTCACCGTGGCCCAGGATCCGGAATCGAAATGCGACATCAGGAGGATCGTTCTGCCGTCGCTGTCGTTCCTTTCTCCCGTGACCCAGCCGGGAAGTCTGGCACCGAGGGCGAAGGCCGCCTCGAAGTCGGTGAACGGTTCACGCGGGAACAGTCCGGTGGTGGTGGCCTCGGCGTCAGCCGTGTCCGATATCTCCCACAGTGCCTCGTCGTCCCGCTGGTTACGCAGACGCATGAACGATGCCCCGCCATGAAACCGGCCCTGGGCGCTGCCGTTGCGGTCGACGGTCAGGCGCAGGAATGCTCCGCGCCCGAAACCACCGACCAGCGGAAGAACGATCCGTCCGCCGGGTCGGGTCTGCTCGACCCAGGCATAGGGAACCCATAACGCGCTGGCCGTGGCCATCACCCGATCGTAGGGGGCGCGTTCGAGATACCCGCGAGTGCCGTCACCGGTGATGACCGTGACCGGATACCCCGTCCGCTCCAGGGCCTGCCGGGCGTGCGCGGCGATCGTGGGATCAATCTCCATCGTGGTGACGTGTCCGGGAGCTGCTCGTTCGGCGAGGAGAGCGGCGTTGTATCCGGTGCCGGTACCGATTTCGAGGACATCGGTTCCCACTGTCACGTCGAGCAGCTCGAGCATCTCCGCCATGACGGACGGTGCGCTGCTGGAACTGGTCGGAATGATCCCCCTGCCGTCGTACTCGTTCGTCCCGTCGTCGGCCTGGGTGACGACCGCATCGCCGTCGTTGACGATTCTCAACCATTCCTCGGGATTCTCTGCCCTGCTCAGCGGGACCATCCACCCGTCCGCGCGTCTGACCCAGATCACATCCGGGACGAAGTCCTCGCGTTTCATATGCCTCTCATGCGTTTCCGGAGCCGTTGCACAGCGGGCAGGTCACACTTTGCGCCTTGCCGCCTTCCTTGCCGTCCCGAGTGACCTCGATCGTTCCTCTACCGCTGCACCGCGGACACTTCGGCGGAGTCCCACTGTGTTTCCCCATGTCCACACCTTAAACTTCGGCCACGGTCGGGACCGCCGGCGGCGCGCAGGACCACGATCGCGCCGTCTTCGGTCCGGCTGTGTCCTTCGGTTCAGCCGTGGCGCAGTTCCCGCAGGACGTTCGCGGTCTCCAGCACGGCGAAGGTGGCTTCGCGGCCCTTGTCCTCCGTCGAGGAGGGCAGACCCGCGCGATCCCGCGCCTGCTCGACCGTGTCGCAGGTCAGGACACCGAAGCCCACCGAGACCCCGGTGTCCAGAGCGACCCGGGTGTGTCGCTGCGTTGTCGCCGCTGACTCCGGACAGCTGCATGACAGACGCGGCGTCCTCGTCGGACCGGCGCCCTTTTAGCGTCCGATCGCCTGCCGGTACTTCTTCAGCAGCGTCTCGTCCTCCGAAAAGAAGTGATCAAGAAGATTGCGCAGGTCGCCTAGATCAGGTGTCTGCCGCGGCGGAAAAACGTGCTGTTCCACACGGAAAGTTCCGTCGCCAAGGTTGTACATCGTGTACAGACCCAGCTTCAGTCTGTCGAGTTCCAACAAGATGTCATCGCGCAGCGGAAGCTCATCCTCGGCCGAGACCGTTTCGACGACGAGACTTGGGTAGTGCGCCCACCGGCCATGAGCCGCCGCCTCGTAGAGCGACTCCAACCGGTTGGCCTCCGACACCCTCTTGATTTCGAAGGATGAGATCGTGAGCTCAACATCGGGTAGCAGAGGCGATCTCCACACCTCGACCGCGACCACATCAGGTCACGACCACTGGCCGCTGGCACGTGCCCGTCCGCGCGCGGTCGCGGTCTCGCGCACATGACCGAATGTGAGCGTTCTGGTATCGAGATCGCTCCTGTACCAGTCGACGAACGACTGGTACATCTCGGACTCCCGGCGGACCAGCTGTCCGGGGCCCGGAGAGGTGAACCCGACGTCATCTACCAACGTTTCAGATGCCTCGGCATCCGGCGCTTGGACCGCATCATCAACACGGGCGAGCGTCCCACCCCGACCGCGCCCCGGTCGGACGAGACCGGCGGCCTTGAGCTCATCCACAGCCGCCCGATAGCGATCATTCGTGAGTCTGACCAGGCTGCGGAGCCGCAGACCGCCGATGGCGCTGCCATCAGGCGGAAGCCGATCAAAAACCTGGCGTGCATCGGCAGACATCTCCGGCCAAAGCCGGGCGCTGTCGGCCGTCACCCGGCGAATCCGCCGCCCTTCCCTGATCGCCAGCCCTGCCGAGACGAGCTCCTCCACGGCGCTCTCGAACTGTGCATCCCTCATCTTCAGACGGTCTTGCAGAGGACCGCAGTTGGACGACGTAGAGCCGATCTCCGCATATAACCGTGCCGCCGCTCTGGAGAGTGCCATCCCGCCCCCACCGTCCATCAGGCTCGTTGCCCCGTATCGTCGCCGTGGATATATCCGGCGCGTCGGACGATTCTATGAATCCCGGTCTGCTCCCTGTCAGGCGGGCTTGTCGCGACAGATGCCGGCGAGATCGCAGGTGCCGCGTGCTGTGCACCAATGCCGATGGCGCGGCAGGTCATTGGCGCGCAGGGCCTCCCCGGCGTCCCGGATTTTGCCCTGGATGTCGCCGAGCAGAGACTCGTCGACGACCTCGCGGGTACTGCGGGACCGCTCGTCGAGGTTGAGAACCTCCACAAGGTCGGCCCGCTGGCTGGTCAGGTCCTGGTAGCCGAGGGCGTACACGTGAAGTTGGTCGCGGGTAACGTCCTCGGCCTGGGCCCGTTCGGTGGACTTGAAGTCCACAATCGAGGTCTCGTTCGTATCCAGCCGGCGGATGAGGTCGATCCGACCGTCCACGGTGATGCCCGGGGCGACCCGCACCTGCACCTGCTGCTCGCTGTACAGAGTCTGTCCGAGGGTTCCCCGGTTCTCAAGGAGATAGCGGCTGACCGCCTTGCGGGCAGCGTCGCGGAACTGCTCCCGCAGCGTCGGGTAGGCGAACGGGACGTTCAGATGCCGATCGACCAGATCCGCGACCTCCGTCGGTGAGGCCAGGTCACCGTCAATGGCCCGCTTGTGGATCTCTGCCATGACGTCATGCACGGACTTGCCGTAGCCGAGCGCCTCATGGATCGGCGGGTTGAACCCGCTGTATTCATTCGCGTCGAAGCGGCATGTCGACTATGCGGTCGGCGTGCACATGGAAAAAATAGGGGCCAGAACGCTGTGACGTGATGTGATGTATCGCTTCGATGTTAGCGATGAAGCGATCGGCCATCTGTGGGCCTGTCAGGTCCTGCCTGGCGAGAGCGAAGCACCGTGCCCGAGACTCGACTATCGCCTTTCGTATCAACCCGTCGAAGCGCATTGCCGTGTCGTTTGTCAGAATCACCATATTGAGAGCCGAGACCTCGGGTATCCACTCGTGATCCTTGGCCTCCTGCGACTTCTCCGTGCCGTAGTGCTCCTGCATAGCCACGACCACGAATCCGGCGTGACGTAACCTGCTCGGAACGATTTTTGCTCCGAGATCACGGTCGGCGAAGAAGATCGGCGGTTCAGGCGGCGTATCGGGCTGCGACATCTACAGCGTCCGCGATCTCGTCGGCTGGGATCCCGTAGTCATCGGTCAGGTCCCCAATACTTTCACCCGCTTGGTGACGGCGTAGGACGGTCTCGACACGGACTCCGCTGTGGAGAAAGTAAGGGCGCCCGAAGTTCATCTGCGGATCAACTGCGATCAAGGCCGTATCGTATCCGGGGAGTTGAATCCGATCGACTAGATCATCATCCGCATAGCTGATGAGTCTCAGGTACCTCTGCACAACTTCGGTGAAAACACGCTGACCGCTGCGGAGACTGACCAGCTCGAGGGCTCGGCGTGCAGCCAGCGGATCGGCGTCATTGTGATGGGCATAGTCCCACAGCAGCTCCGCCCCGACGAGGTACAGCCGCTTGCTTGCCAGGGCGTGCCCGATGCCTACTTCGGCCCGCAGAAAGTCAAGAGCCGGGCGGATCTGTTGTAGAGGCACGTGCGCCTGCCGGAAAGCAGCGAGAACCATCCCCTCGGCCAGCCCCACGAACGGCACGGACGGTCCGTTTCGGTAGGTGGGTGGCACTGAGGTGACCACCGCATCCTTGGCGACCGCCCCACGCCCCTCGCGCCGCCGTACGTATCCTCTGGCCCAGGTGGCGAACGTGGTGCGTTTGAGCGCCAGGTACCGAGCGGCCTCCGCCACGGTGTAGAGCGGGACGGTCAGCCGTACGTCGTCGGCCGCTGTCGTACTCATGGACCGATCATGACATATCAGTGGTTGATCGTGGTCTTCCGGCGCGCCGGATGGTTCGTCAACCACTGAAAGATCACAGATCATACCTCGTAGATTTTGAGGACTTCGTCGCCGTAGTGGTTGATGGCCTTGACCGCGATCCTGCCGGTGTCGGGTTTGGGGAACGGCCGGGACCGGGTTGTGTAAAGGGTTGACCAGACGGCCTCGTCGATGTCTGCCTTCAGCGCCTTCTTCAGCCGCGTGTAGGGGTCGTTGCCGGCCCCGGAGAAGTAGCAGTGCCGGACGAAGAACGACTCCCCGTTGTAGGCCGTGTCCACCATCCACAGAGCGATGCTGGACGGGTCGTCCGAGCGGATCTGGCCGGTGGTCGGGTCACGTCGATGCCCCGGATGTCGGCCACGAGCCCGTCGGGCGTGTGCTCGATCTCGATGTCCGGCTCACCGAACACGGTGAACAGGTTCGCCGCGCCCGTCTTCTTCAGCAGCTCGTCGCCCATGGCCAGGTCCGGGTTCATCCGGACCAGCAGGATTGGCAACCGCCCGAGTTGGCGTTCCGCGGCGACGGAGGCGAAGTCCGCACCCTCGGATGGGCGGAACTCCCCGACCACCTCACCGGCCTGGGCGTCGAAGACGAACCCGAGAACGAGCAGCAGGTCGTGACCCTGGCCGCGCAGCGCCTCACGGGCGGCGTCCTTGATGAACGTCGGGCTGACCGTGCCGTACTCCGGGCCGATCGCGACAGCGACGTGCTGCGGGGTGCCCGCGTCGGCGTCCCGGCGGGTACCGACGGCCTGCACGTACCTGCCGGCGTGCGGTTCAAGCGTGTCGAAAACGAGCCGTTCCCGCTTGAGTCCGTTCTGGACGCCCGCGGCCCGCAGGTTCTCCAGGATCGTCGACTCGTACGAGGACGCCTCCACGGACTCCGACGCCTCCCGCTCGGTGCGGGGTAGATCCGCCTCGAGGCCGAGCGCCCGATGCGGCGACAGGCTCTCCACCGTGAACCGGCCGGACACTCGGATCTTCCGCTTGTCCTCGTACGGACGGTCGTAGAGCAGCTCGGTCTCAGCATGCCGTTTGATCGCCGCGTCGATCTCCTCGCGGGTCATGCCCTCGACGATGTCCGGGTTGTTCGCGATCGACTTCAGCGTGACGTGCGGGACCCACTCGTAGACGAAACCCTTGCGGATGTCGCCCTTCGTGCCGCCGGTGGGCCGGGGTGTTCCGTGAGCGCGGCCTCCTTTGCCCGTCCTTCCGGGGAGTCCGCCAGCAGGTAGTAGGGCAGCTTCGCCCCCATCAGCCGCTGCCGCGCCAGCGCGATAGCCATCCGGGATGTGTCGATCGTGATCCACCGCCGCCCCCACTGCTCGGCGACCAGCGCGGTAGTCCCCGACCCGCACGTCGGGTCGAGCACCAGATCCCCCGGATCCGTCGTCATCAACATACAACGCTCGATAACGCGCGTATGAGTCTGCACGATATATGTTTTTGGGTCACCAAATCCTGATGTTACAGTATCATCCCAAAGATTAGAAAATGGGAATGCAGGAAAATCGTCAAAATAGCGAATATAGGTCAATGTATTGCCAACGTCCACAAGACGTGACGCGAGTTTCAGTCTTTCCATTCCGAGGACATTGGTTTTCCAGCGCGCTTTCGGTCCAGGCGTGAAAGATCGACCATTAATGTCTACCTCAAACCAGGATGCGGCACCCTCTCCCTTTGCTCGACCAAGTCCTTGACTTGTAAGCTGATCCCGTCGAAAAAGCCGTCCCTCGAGATTTCCTGCGAGTTCTTCGATGGAGGCTTGCCGCCTCACCCCTTGCCGATCTTCGACCCAAGTGTACTGCCCGGAACCGGTTCCACCGAATTCTCGCAGTCGGTAGAGTGTGCGGTATTTAGTTTGTTCGGAGACGCGTGCATACCACAATAGATAATCGTTTACGCCGGCCAGGCCCTCACCGGTAGAGCTTGTGGTCTTCTTATAAGTAATTAACGATCTAAAGTTCTCTGAACCGAAGACTTCGTCCAGTAGGCAGCGAACGAGGTGGACGTTTTCGTCGCCGATCTGGACGAAGATGCTGCCGGAGTCGGTGAGCAGGTCGCGGGCGACCGTCAGGCGGTCGCGCAGGTACGACAGATAGGAGTGGATACCCAACTCCCAGGTGTCGCGGAACGCCTTGATCTGCTCGACCTCGCGGGTGGCGTCCTCGAGCTTGCCGTCCTTGACGTCCCGCTTGCGGGTGGAGACCTGCCAGTTCGAGCCGAACTTGATGCCGTAGGGCGGGTCCAGATAGATCATCTGGACTTTGCCGCGCAGGTCCTCGCGTTCGGCGAGCGATGCCATGACCTCAAGGGAGTCACCGAGGATCATGCAGTTGGACCAGTTCGCCGCGTGCCGGTAGTAGTCGACCGCGTCGAAGTCGTCCAGACCGTCGAAGTCGGCGAACAGGTCGAGTTCGTCCTGCTGGGCGCCCCGGGTCGACGCTTTGCGGATCTCCTCGACCAGCACCAGCGGGTCGATCTTCTCCTGGATGTAGACGGGTGGGGCGGTCACCGCGAGGTCGACCGAGTCCTGGGCGTCCTTGCCCTTCCACACGAGCTGCGGATCAAGCGACGGATCCCGCTCGTACACGACGGTGACCGGCTGTTCGACCTCGTCCGGGACGAAGTCGTGCGCGTCCGCGGTGGGGATGTTGACCCGCTTGTCGTCGTGCCGGATCGACGTCACCGGCACCGAACCAGCCGGCGCGGGGGTCTTCTTACGCGGCGGCATGCTTGTCTTCCCCTCCGTTGGAACCCGTCATGTCGGCAGCCCGGTGATAGGGGCGTCCGCGTAGAGAAGGTCGATCGCCTCGCAGAGCTTCTCCCGGGTGGTCACCGGATCGGTGATCTCGATGTAGCCCCAGCGGCCGTACCCGCCGTGGTTGTTCACGGCCGCGCACCACAGGTTGCGTGCGGTGTCCGCCTTGCTCGACGTCATCGCCCTCATCGTCGGGTTCTGAGTCTTGAACGAGCCGGACACCTCCACGATCAGATGCCGGGGCACGTCGTCGTCCCGCTGGGCCAGCCGTACGAGGAAGTCCGGCAGGTAGCGGCGGGTCCGTGCACCGTGTACGTAGGGGATGTCGAACTCCAGATGGTCGTTTTTCACATAGGCGGCGACCTGAGGCAGGGACTCCAGCGTCTGGGCCATGATCTGTTCCCAGGTGTTGCCGTCGAAGCCGTCGAGCACGACACAGTTGACGTGGCACTTCTTCGGGTCGGTCTCCATCGTTCGCTTCGTGGTGAAGAAGTCGATGACATCGGTCGAGCCCTGCGGGTCGTACCGGCGGAAGATCGGCGTGATCCGTTCCTCCCCGGGGCCGGTTTCCGGAGAAACCGCATGCCAGATCCGCTCGACCGCGATCTCCCGCAGCTCGGCGAGGGTGAGATGACCGACGCACGCCCCCGGCTCGTAGGTCACGCACTCGTCCAGCCACTGTCGGGCGATCCGGACGAGATCCGGGAACAACCATCGCCGTGGTTCCCCTCCGGCGTCGGTGAGGAAGCGGCTGAGCAGCGCATGCGCGAGTTGGAAGGCGACCTCCTGCGGCCGTTTCCCGGCCAGCTCGGCCAGATCGTGGATCTCCTTCTCGCCGACGACCCCACGGCTCTCGGTCCAGCTCGCGATGTCGAACGGCACCTGGAAGTGGTGCTCCTTGCCGAACTGGGCGGTGAGCCGCCCGTCAGGAATCTCGACCCGGTAGCCGTCGAGTTTCGGGAAGACGATCCGCGCGTCCGCCCGGTCCTCGACCGCCTTCACCTGTGTCTGCGGCCGGCGCGGTCTCGGGTCGGCATTCTCCGGTGAGATCCGGATGAACGAGAACGGTACGCCATAGACCTCTGCGTACTCCGGTTCGAACATCCCGTCCTCGTTCACCGTGTAGGAGCGTCGGCGCAGCCCGCGCCCGACCACCTGCTCGCAGAGCAGCTGCGACCCGAACGCGCGCACGCCCAGGATGTGGGTGACCGTGTTCGCATCCCACCCTTCGGTGAGCATCGACACGGACACCACGCAGCGCACGCCTTCACCGAGCTTGCCCGCCTTGCCGACGGTGTTCATGACCTCGCGCAGGATGGTGGCGTCATCGAGTTCTTCGGTCGGTCGGTCGGCCGGTGCGGGCCGAGTACTCGGCCTTGAACGCCTCGATCTCCGCGGCGGCGATCTTCTTGAAGTCCTCCTTCAGACCCTCGCCGGACTCCAACTGGATCGAGTCGACCAGGATCGTGCGGGGACGCGGGAGCCAGCGGCCGTCGGCGACGTTCGAGAACAACGGCAGCGCCCCCGGCACCACAGTGGTCACCCGACCCGCGGCCTGTTCGAAGCCGGAGACGAAGTCGTAGACCAGCTTGGACACGGTCGTGTTGTTGCAGACCACGATGAACACCGGGGGTGTCTCACCCCGGGCGGCGGCATCCGAGGACTCCCAGCGGGCGAACGCCTTGGCGTAGTTGCCGTACAGGCTGCGCAACGCCCCCTCCAACGCGCCGGGTAGACCCTGGCCGGCCAACGTCGTGCCCTTCGGGAGCCGTTTCGGCAGCTCGGCGCCGACCTTCGACCACAGGTGCAGGTAGGCCACCTCGTCACCGGTGGCGTCGTCGTCCACGGGAACTCGTGGGATCTTGACGATGCCGGCTTCGATCGCGTCCATCAGGGAGAAGTCGCTGACAACCCAGGGGAACAGGTAGCCCTCCGGGTAACCGGATCCCTTGAGGAAGAACGGGGTTGCGGACAGGTCGTACACCGTCTTGATGCCGATCTTGCGGGTGATGTGGCGCAGCCCGGAGAACCACACTCCGGCGTCGGCGTTCCGGCTGTGCGCCTCCTTCTTCTCCTCACCAGCCAGGTCGTCCTCGGTCGTGGCGTTCTCACCGACCGCGGCTACCCGGCCCCGGTAGCAGTGGTGCGCCTCGTCGTTGAGCACGACGATCTCGGACGTGCGGGAGCCGGAGAACTCCCGCAGCACCCGGTTGACCATCTGGTCCGGGGTTTCGACGAACGGATCGTCCGACCCGCCCGCGGTCAGCAGAAGCTTGGTGCTGGTCGAGATCCCCTTGCCTTCCTTCGTGGCGCGCAGAAGACGCGCAGAAGAAAGGAATGGAAGTTCGTGATGACGATCTCAGCCTGGCGCAGTGGCCCCCACAAGTCTGCGGGGACGAGATCACGCTGCTTGTAGTAGTTCTCCTCGTCCGCGGGGAGCAGCACCCGCAACCGGTCCCGGATCGTGACACCAGGCGTCACCAGCAGGAAACGGCGGGTGAAACGGGCGTCCTGCGGGCTCGCGACCTTGTTCAGGGTCTGCCAGGCGATCAGCATCGCCATCACGACCGTCTTGCCCGCGCCGGTCGCCATCTTGAACGCGACCCGAGGGAGCCCGTCGTTGTGGTCGAGGTTCTGCTCGGCCAGGGCATTGCGAACCCACTCGTCACCCTGCTTCGGCGCGGCCTCCGCGATGAAGATGGCAGTCTCGGCGGCCTCCCGCTGGCAGAACAGGACGCGGTTCTCCCGCTCCTCATCCGACCAGTACTCCAGCAGCCGGCGGGTCGTCGGGGTGACATTCGGATAACCCCGTTGCCGCCAGATGTCGACCCGCTCTCGGATCTGGTCGACCTGTTCGTTACGGCGGCGCCGTTCCGCCACGTCGAGGATGTCAAGCTCGGTCTGTATAGCCTTCCCCCGGCCCTTGCGGGGCGCGGGAACCGGAATCCACGACTCACTGGGCCGTCGGGTGGCCGCGAGCTCGTCGGTGATCAGACCCTGCTCGTCGAACTGCCAGTGCCGTTTCGGCTCGGCGTACGGCGAGTTGATGATCGGATTCTCGATCACTGTACTCATGACGACGGTGTCACCTCCCCCGATGGCCTCGGCAAGAGCCGGCACGCGCCAGCTGGCCGCCTCGCCGTCGGCCCCGATAGCGCGGCCGATCGGACAACCAGCACAGCGTAGCGATCGAGTCCGACAGATCCGCTATGTGGTCGCGAACCGCTTATCTCGATCTTTCAAAGGAGCTAACCGATAAGTTCACGTCACATGCTCGCCCGGCGGCTCAGCGCCAGTGTTTCTTCTTGTCCTTCTTCATCCCGTCAGCGATCTTGCTGGTTACGGGAGGTTCTTGAAGCGGGTCGCTGAATGGAGGAGGTTCCCGCGGGCGGCCTGTCTTTGCGGTTCGACGACGTTCTCCGCCGGCGCGCAGAACCACGATCGCGCCGCCTTCGATCCGACCACGGACCAGCCACGGTCCGACGGCTCGACCACGGTCTAGCCGTGGCGCAGTTCCCGCAGGACGTTCGCGGTCTCCAGCACGGCGAAGGTGGCTTCGCGGCCCTTGTCCTCCGTCGAGGAGGGCAGGCCCGCGCGATCCCGCGCCTGCTCGAGCGTGTCGCAGGTCAGGACACCGAAACCCACCGGGACCCCGGTGTCCAGGGCGACCCGGGTGAGCCCCTCGGTCACCGACTGGCAGACGTAGTCGAAGTGCGGGGTGCCACCGCGGATCACCACGCCCAGCGCCACCACCGCGTCATGATCGGCGGCCAGGGCCGCCGCCACGACAGGCAGTTCGACCGCGCCGGGTACCCGGACCAGCAGCGGTGACGTGACAGCGGCGTCCTTGGCCGCCCGCAGCGCGCCGTCGACGAGGGCATCGGTGATCTCGCCGTGCCAGCGGGTCGCCACAACGGCCAGCCGCAGGCCGGCGCCGTCCGGGACCAACGGCGCCGGCGAACCATAACCGCTCATGCCGACTCGCCCTGACATACATCCGCCATCATCAGATCCTCGTCCATCACCACCGGATCCGCATCCGTGCGGCTCACGCCCGCGCCCGCGCTCGTGCTCGTAGTCGCGCTCCCGACGCAGTGAAGCGGGACGTCGGCGCGGACTCCCCCGACCTTCGGCAGGCCCGGCAGTTTCGGCAGGCCCGGCAGGTCGTGCCCCATCCGGTCCCGCTTGGTGGTGAGGTAGCGCAGGTTCTCCGGGGTGAAGTTCACCGGCAGCCCGACCCGTTCGACGATCTCCAGGCCGTAGCCTTCCAGACCGGCCCGCTTGGTCGGGTTGTTCGTCAGCAGCCGCATCGTCCGGACGCCGAGATCGACCAGGATCTGGGCGCCCGTGCCGTAGTCACGCGCGTCCGCCGGTAGGCCGAGAGCGAGGTTGGCGTCCACGGTGTCGTGCCCGGCGTCCTGCATCTGGTACGCGCGCAGCTTGTGGATGAGGCCGACGCCGCGACCCTCGTGCCCCCGCATGTAGAGGACCACACCCCGCCCCTCCTGGGCGATCATGCGCAGCGCGGCGTCGAGTTGCGTCCCGCAGTCGCAGCGGCGGGAACCGAAGACGTCACCGGTGAGGCATTCGCTGTGCACCCGCACCAGCACGTTACGGCCGTCCCCGATGTCGCCCTTGACCAGCGCCACATGCTCCACGTCCTCGATGGCGCTGCGGTAGCCGAGGGCACGGAACTCCCCGTAGGGGGTGGGGATCCTCGTGTTGGCGACCTGCTCCACGTGCTGTTCGCTGCGCCGCCGGTACGCCACCAGGTCGGCGATGGAGATCAGCAGCAGCCCGTGCTCCTCGGCGAACTTCGCCAGTTCCGGCAGGCGGGCCATGGTGCCGTCGTCGTTGACGATCTCGCAGATGGCCCCGGCGGGACGCAGCCCCGCGAGCCTCGCCAGGTCCACCGCGGCCTCGGTGTGGCCGGGGCGCCGCAGCACCCCACCGGCCTTCGCGCGCAGCGGGAACACGTGGCCGGGTTTGGTGATGTGCGCGACGGTGGTCGCCGGATCGGCGAGCAGCCTGATGCTCAGCGCCCGGTCGGCCGCGGAGATACCGGTCGTCACCCCGGCCCGGGCGTCGACGGAGACAGTGAACGCGGTACCCATCCGCTCGGTGTTGTGCGGGACCATCTGATCAAGTTCGAGCCGGTCGAGGTCGGCGCCGTCCATGGGTACGCAGACCACCCCGGACGTATAGCGGATCATGAAGGCCAACAGCTCCGGCGTGGCCTTCTCCGCTGCGAAGATCAGATCGCCTTCGTTCTCCCGGTCGGCGTCGTCGACGACGACGACCGGCCGTCCGGCGGCGATCTGCGCGACCGCGTCATCGACGGAGGCGAAACGCGCGTCACCGACTGACAGAGATGTGATCATGACAGTTGCCTGCTCCCGCTGTGGATTATGGGCGTGGTGAACGAACCGGCGCCGGTCGTGTCTGCCGCGGCGACGAGCTTCTCGACGTACTTCGCCAGGACGTCGACCTCGAGGTTGACCCGCTCCCCCACCGCCCGCCGGCCAAGGGTCGTTGCCTGCAACGTCGTCGGGATCAGGCTCACCGTGAACGAGGCAGGCGTGGACGCGCTCGCTGCGACGACCTCGACGACCGTCAGGCTGACGCCGTCAACGGTCACGGATCCCTTCTCGACGAGATAGCGCTCCAGGCCCGGCGGCAGGCCGATGCGCACGATCTCCCACTGCGTGTCCGGGCCGAAGGTGACGCGATCATGCTCTGTCGCGTCACCGGAGGCCGTCGCAGATGTAGCAGATGTGCTGGACCGGCGTTCGAGGACCGCGCCGACGCCGTCCACATGCCCCTGCACGAGATGCCCGCCGAGGCGGTCGGCAAGGCGCACGGGACGTTCCAGGTTGACCCGGTCGCCAGCGGACAGGCCGCCCAGGGCCGAACGGTCGAGCGTCTCCTGCATGACGTCGGCGGCGAACGCCTGTCCGTCGCCGCGAGGAAACCAACTGGTGACGGTCAGACAGACCCCGTTGACCGCGATGGACGCGCCCTCGCTGACGTCCTCGAGCACCTTCGTAGCATCAATGATCAGTCGGGCCGCGGCCGGCCGCGGCTGGACGGCCGCGACTACGCCGAGTTCTTCGACAATGCCGGTGAACATTCCTGGCGTGCCCTCTCGTCTCGGCATCACGTCCGAGACAGAGGCGATCACGCGGGACACGTCCGGCACATGGGCGCCGGCACGGGCCGTCGACGGATCTGGAACCGCCGGGCGGCACACGCCCGCGCGCGTCCTCCCATCCGGACTTTCACCGTCGGTCCCGGAATTTCACCGGGTCAGCCGCCCGCTGGCTGCGGACGGGTCGCGGACTGTCACCGCCGGCTCGGAGTTTCACCGACCCCGGAGCGCGCATGCTGCTAACTACCTGACCAAGTCTTGCACATGGAGACGGCACAGGTGCAAGAAAGCTCACTCGATACCGGAAAGCAATGTTCTAATCACGCTTAGTCCAGATTCACATGGCCGCTTTGCCGGATAGTTCACATGATCATTTCATGCGAGCACTTCACGTGAGCACTTCACGTGAGCAGATGCGCGTTGACCGCCCGGACCGCGGCGGCGAGACCTGGAACCTCGACGACGTCGAGACCGACACGCCGCATGATCTCCGCGCCTTCGCAGTCGACGAATACCTCGGGTTCACGCCAGGCGAAGACCACCCGGCGGATCCCCGCCTCGATGATCATTTCGGTGCACGTCCGGGGCCGCGACGCCCGGGCGCTGCACGGCTCCAGCGAGCTGTAGAGCGTCAGCGAGCTGCCGGACGCCGGCGGGCCGCTCGGCAACGCCCGGTCGGCCCGGTCGGGCGAGTCCGGTCCGTCGGACCGGTCGAGCGGGTCTGGCGGGTCTGGCCGGTCCGGCCAGGCGAGCTGCGCGAGCCTGCGCAACGCGACCTCCTCGGCGTGGTCATGCGGGTCGAGCTCGCGGGAGTAACCGGTCGCCAACACTCGTGCGGACGCGTCCGCCGTCGCGCCCACTGATCGGTCGACGATGACTGCGCCCACCGAGAACGCGCTCGGTGACGGCGGGCAGCGCCACGAGATCTCGATCGCCATCCGCAGCCACCGAACGTCCTCGCCGTCTGGCACGTCGACGTCTGATGTCTCAACACCAGGTGTCTCAACACCAGGTGTCTCGGTGTCTGGCGTACCGACGGGCGGTTCCCGGCGTCCCGCATCCGCCCCGCCGTCCGCCGCCACGGCCACTCAGTTCTTCCCGAGGACCGGTGCCACCAGCCGCGGGGAGGCTTCCAGCGCCTGCGCGCGCAGCGCCTCCAGCGCCGCGGCAGGATCGGCAGCACCGTAGACGGCGGTGCCGGCGACGAACACGTCCACCCCGGCCTGCGCGGCCCGCTCGATGGTGTCGGCGTTGACCCCGCCGTCGATCTGCAGCCACAGATCCAGACCGCGGTCGTCCAGCAGCCGCCGGGCCGCCGCGATCTTCGGCAGGACCTCGTCCATGAACTTCTGGCCGCCGAACCCGGGCTCG
>NZ_CAAAFO010000130.1:44808-46144 GCF_900634715.1 Candidatus Protofrankia californiensis
CGAGCCCGGTGCGCGCGCCGGCGGCCCGGATGGCGTCGCTCGTGCGAGGCAGATCGGTGACGGCCTCGGCGTGGATGGTCACGTTCGCCGCACCCCGCTCGGCGTAGCCGGCGGCCCACCGGTCCGGATCGTCGATCATCAGATGGCAGTCGAGCGGGATGGTGGTGATCTTGCGCAACGCGGTCACCGTGTCCGGCGCGAACGCGAGGTTGGGGACGAAGTGGTAGTCCATGACGTCGACGTGCAGCCAGTCGGCGTGCCCCTCGACCGCACGTGCCGCTTCGGCGATCCGCCCGAAGTCGGCGGCCAGCAGGCTCGGGTAGATCTGCGCGGTTGCCACGCCTGCGAGCGTATCGACCAGGCCGGACCCGCTGTGGACGTCGAGCCGCGGGAGGACCTTCGGCGGCCCGGCGAGACGTCCGGCCATGGCATCCGACACCGGTCGCCGCACCCACTCGCCCCCACCTGCAACGGATCCGGTTTCCGGGATTCGGTCGGTCGGTCGAGGTCACGACCAGGGCCGCGCGGCTGCCGTCACGCCGTGGGACGCCCATGACGCCGGGAACATGGGCGCATTCCTCCGGGTCCGGACGGACCCGGAAGGGGTGAACGCGCTGGTCGCACGTCTGCCATGGACATCTCACGGGAAGTTTCCGCACCGGAACGGATGTACACAGTGTGGACGTGACTACTCTACGTCCGCTGTCCCCGGGTCGAGAAAGGACGTCGAATGGTGCATGTCATCCCGCATGGCCTGTCCGCGTCAGGGCGCCGGCTGGCCACGATCCTGACGACGCTGGTGACCACCGCCACGCTCACGGTCGGCCTGTCAGCGGTGGCCGCGCCCGCGCAGGCCCAGAGCACGCCCACGCCAACCCAGAGCACGCCCACGCGGACCCAGAATCTGTGCGGCCAGCCGTCCTCCCCCTGGACCCTCCGGGAACAGAACGCCGGTCCGGGGGCTCGCGTCGAGGTCTGGCAGCAGCAGAACACGCTGCTGGTGCGCCTGGCCAACCTGCAGACCAACGGCAAGACCAACGTGTTCGGGGAGGCCGGCAGCACCAGGCAGGGCAATGATCTGGGACGGACGGCGTCGATCGGCGACGCGCCTTCCGGTGGCTGGTGCTCCGACACCGGTACCGGCTACATCTGGGGGGCCCTGAGCTGGGATGTGAACGGCACCCACTACTGGCGAGCCATCGCATGCGGCCCCAACGGTTGCGTCAAGAGCCAGGTCTCCTGACCATCGCACGACCGGCCCCGCCCCCGGACACCGGGGGCGGGGCCGGGCCGGGCCGGGCCGGGAACTCTAAAGCCGGCGCAGCAGGGCCGGGCC
>NZ_CAAAFO010000130.1:46722-48081 GCF_900634715.1 Candidatus Protofrankia californiensis
GAACGACAGAGGCACGACCTCGGCCGGCGTCCGGCGCCAGCGAGCCTCCGGCCGACAGCGTCGACACTTATGTCCCGTGACCGCCACGAGCCACCGAACCGTGTTCTCCGGTCAGATCAAGCCATATCCTTGGTCAGCAGTTCCAGACCCTCGACCTGAGCGATCTTTTTCTCCACCGGCTCGGCACCAGGGCCCAGCGTGAGCCGAACGAGGAGATCGTACTGGCGGTGGTCGGGCTCCTGATAACGATCCTCTTCCTCGACTTCATCCGGAGAGTTTAGATTCGACTCGATCCGGCAGCTGAATTTTGCGGAATCCAGGGAGTAGTATTCTCCGATATACGAGCTGTCACGAGCATCGAGCGTAACTCCAAGAGCGATGCAGAGGTCATTGGCCAATCCGTCGATATCGGTTCGCTCAGAGCCATAGAGGATGAAGGTCTTCATGGTCTCGGAAGTGGAATCGAAGGTCCTCTCGATGTGGCAGTCGCGAGGTTCCCATAGAATGTTCGATGGTAAAATTGTTGCGAATGCAGAATAACTATTATTGGCCGATATTTTTTCTCAAAAGTTCCATTCCTTTAATTCCGCGAACGGCACTCTCGAACTTTTCCGTCTGTACGTCGACGGCTACCTGAAATATTAACGAGAGATCCTTCCGGTCGGGCCGATGGTATCCTTCGTCATCTTCTTCATCCTCAAAATCGGCATATTTGTTTGGCTTGAGGCTGCCCCGGATACATTCCGAATCGAACTTATAGTAGTCGCCTTTAAAGCTGCTCTCACGTGCTTCAGGTTCAATCTCGAGGGCATCGGCGAGTTCAGTGGCGAGTTCTTCGATGTCGAATTTTCGCGTTCCGTAGAGGTAGTATGTAGTCATGACTTCGGTAGAATAATCGAAAGGGCTCGGTTCTGGGCTGTCGTAATATCTCTATAAATCATGAAGTTTACTTCCCTTCCGGCCATTCTGGACATTTCTTGTCGTAGGCCAAATATATTTAGCGCACGCAGGTATTCTTCTTCGTCGCTGTCGAGGGGTGCGGTTCGAGTCCCCTTGCCGCGGATGCTCACGCCCAGGCGTCGTGCCTGCTCAAGTAGCGATGGGTCGGCGATTCCCATATCAAAGTCGCTTATTCTACCGACATCGAACGGGCGACCAGTCCGAAAGCTTACACCCGTTACCGAACTTCCCATCAATATACCCTGCGCGTGAGGATAGCCAGCTTGCGTCAGCCCCTCATGTAAGTGGTCGGCAAACCTCCCTAGCTCGTCTTCGCTGGAGAAGCCTAGTGGAATAGCTGGTAGCCCGGTGGATCCGCGGGCGGCGGTAAAGGCGTCTTTGGCGGTGCGGTGAGCGTTA
>NZ_CAAAFO010000131.1:0-613 GCF_900634715.1 Candidatus Protofrankia californiensis
GACGAGGTCTCAACCGGCCGCCGCTGACGGTGTCCTGGCGGCCGGCCGACCCGGCGCTGGTCCAGCCGTGGTCCCACCTGCAGCGCCTGGTCACGGACGGCGCCGGCTGGACGCCGCGGGCGTATCCGGCGGCCGACCCGGGTGAGCTCGCCGGGGCCGGCCACAATCTGATCAAGGTGCTTGACCGGGTGCCGACCGGCCGGCTGATCGTACTCGGCGAACCCGTGATTCAACAATGTTCGATCATGGATCTCTGGTCGACTCCGGAATGGATCTGCGCTACCTGAGCGGTGCTCTAATCGGTGCCGACCGGCACCATGCCTCCGAACAACCTGTGGCCGGCCGCTGCGCTGTACACGTCGTCAGCCGCGCCGACGTGGCCGACCAGCAACCCGACCAGGCCGCGTCTACGGACGTTCGTCGACCAGCCAGATGAGCACTGGCCACCGGAGAAGATCGGCGCGAGTTTGTCGCTGTGTACGCCAATGTGGCCGAAAAGCGTACGCGGCAACAAACTCGTTTGGATCATGGCCTGTACGGGTGTTGCGGACGGGACCCGCACTGCGCCACCGGCGCTCCAGCAGCTCACGGACTGGTGCGGCGCAGGACGGCG